>JAEWLC010000009.1 GCA_023393475.1 Pseudomonadota bacterium | reverse complement strand
CCCCCTCCCCCGTGAACGGGGGTGGATCACCGCGCCATCCGTTCCCAACTCGTGCGCGCCAATGCTACCCTCCCGCCACGAGGAGTTCGCATGACTATCGACGACAAGCCCCGCATCGTTGGCGGCGGGCCAAAGAAGTTGCTCTACACGGTCGACACGATCCGCCGCATGGGCGTCGGCAAGGCGGCCAAGGCGCTGACCGCGCACAATGCCTGCAAGGCCTGCGCCTACGGCATGGGCGGCCAGAAAGGCGGCATGACCAACGAACTTGGCGAGTTCCCGTCGGTCTGCAACAAGTCGGTGCAGGCGCAGTCGACCGATATCCAGCCGGCGATTCCCAACGAGGCCTTCCTCCATCCGCTGAACGACCTCCGGCAACTGACCGGTCGCGAGATGGAAAAGCTCGGCCGGCTCAACACGCCGCTGTTCAAGGCAGCGGGCGCCGACCGGTTCGAGCCGGTGAACTGGGATTTCGCCATCGCCCACGCCGCGGCGCAGTTGAAGACCACCGCGCCGGAGCGCAGCTTCTTCTACTCGTCCGGGCGCTCGTCGAACGAGGCCGGGTTCGTGTTCCAGCTGCTGGCGCGGGCCTGGGGCACCAACAACGTCAACAACTGCTCGTACTACTGCCACCAGGCGACCAGCGAGGGGCTGGCGACCACCATCGGCAAGGGGACGTCGACCGTCGAGCTCGAGGACCTGACCGGCGCCGACCTGATCTTCGTCATCGGGGCCAACCCATCCTCGAACCATCCCCGCTTCATCCACATGCTGAAGCGCTGCCGCGACCGGGGCGGGGACGTGATCGTCATCAATCCGGCGAAGGAGCCGGGGCTGGTGAAGTTCGCGGTGCCGAAGTCGCCATCCTCGATGCTGTCAGGGGGCACCGAGATCGCGTCCGAGTACCTGCAGCCGCGGATCGGCACCGACCTGTGGCTGTTCAAGGGGCTGATGAAGGCGATTCTCGCCATGGGATCGGAGGATCGGGCCTTCATCGAAGCCCACTCTGCGAACTTCCATGAACTCGAGGCGGATCTCGCCGGGCTGAGCATGGAAGAGGTGGCAGCGAAGACTTCGATTTCCATCGCGGATCTCGAGCGCGTGGCGACCGCCTATGCCAACCGCCAGAACGTCGTGTTCGCCTGGGGCATGGGCATGACGCACCATGTCCACGGCGTCGAGAATGTCGAGGCCATCGCCAATCTCGCGCTGCTTAGAGGCATGATCGGCAAGCGCTTTTCGGGCCTCCTACCGCTGCGCGGCCACTCGAACGTGCAGGGCATCGGCACCATCGGCGTGAAGCCGGTGGTCTCCGAGCAGGTGTTCTCGGCAATGGAGCAGGCGTTCGACATAAAACTCAGCCGGAACAAGGGGTTGGATACGATGTCCTGCCTCGAATCCGCCGCCCGCGGCGAGGTTGATGCCGCCGTGATCATGGGCGGCAACCTCTGGGGCGCCACCCCCGACACCGCCTTTGCCACCCGCGCCATGGAAGCGATAGGCTTCAAGCTGTTCCTGACGACCACGCTAAACCGCGGACATGTCAATGGGTTAGGGGATGGCGAGGTGCTGATCCTCCCCGTCACGGCACGCGACGAGGAGTGGTCGCCGACCACCCAGGAGTCGATGTTCAACTACGTCCGCCTCTCCGATGGCGGCATCGAGCGGCTGGACAACGTGCGCCCGGAGACGGTGATCCTCTGCGACCTCGCGGCGCAACTTATCCCCGATAGCCCGGTGCCGTTCGAGCGATTCAAGGAACACCGACAAGTCCGTGCCGCCATTGCGAAAATCGTGCCGGGCCTCGAGCAGCTGGCGGATATCGACGTCGCCAAGCGCGAGTTCCACGTCCGCAACCGGGTGATGCACGCGCCGGACTTTTCGACACCCGACCGCAAGGCCCACTTCGTCGTGACGCCACTGCCAAAGCAGCAGGGCAAGCTCACCCTGGCGACGGTCCGATCCGAGGGGCAGTTCAACACCATCATCTACGAGGAGCAGGACAGCTACCGGCTGAAGGCCGGCCGCGATGCCATCTTCCTCAACCGGACCGACATGCTCGAGTTCGGCGTAAGTGACGGGCAGCGCATCACAATCGCCTCCGATGCCGGGCGAATGGAGGGTAGGGCGACGGCGTTCGACCTGCCGCGCGGTTCGGCGCTGGCCTACTATCCGGAGGCGAACGTGCTCTGCGGCACCGCCGTCGATCCGCGCTCGCGTACGCCCGCCTTCAAGTCCGTGCCGATCTGGATCGAGCCCTAGGCTTCGGCGCCGCGGCGAAGCGGGTGACGAGGTCCTCGGCCGCGAGTTTCAGCCGGGCGACATCTGCCTCGGAGAACTCACGCGGCTCGTAGTCGATCAGGGCGAGGGCGCCAACTGCCTGTCCATCGGGCAGGACGAGCGGGGTTGCGGCATAGACGTCGATGCCGTTGGTCTGCAGGTAGGCGTTCTCGCCGATCTCCGGGTTGGGGGCGCCCGGCTGGATCACCAGCGTCTCGCCGGTGTCTACGACGTGCCGCGTGAGGCGGAACGCGTCCTCCTCCTCGATATGGCGCTCGTCGTCGAGGAGATTGATGGCGGCGATCGGCATGTCGAAGGATTCGGCGACCTGCTGCAGGGCCTGGCCCAGCGCGTCGTCGCCGCGGCCTGCTCCAGCGAAGGCCTGCGGCTTGTCGCTGTCCTTGCGAAGCTGCCGCCTCAGGTTGCCGGCCGCACCTGCGGCGGCGTCCTCGATGCTGCGATAGAGCCCGTCGACATGCAGCGTCTCGGTGGTTTCGTCGGCAGTCTCCTCGTTCAGCGCGCAGACCACGACCCGAACACCGGGCGACGAGCGGCGGATGCGCCGGGCGACGTAGCGCGCCTGCGCGCGGATGTTGCTGCCCATGAAGACCAGAACGACCACATCCACGCCGTCGAGATCGAGCCGGCCGATGGCCTCCTGACGCACCGCCGCAGGCGGCAGGACCCTGCTTTGGAGATTGTCGTCGTGGAGAGCCAGGGCGATCAGGTCGGCCGCGCACTCGTCGATTTCGGTCCGCCCGGCGATCAGCAGGATGTCGCTCTGCTCCGGCTGCGCGACCTCGACGATCTCGTCGACGACAGCCTCGAAGGACTGCACGAGCTGGCGCCGCTGCGGCAGGGCTTCCGGCCCGTCCGACAACTCGCTGTTGGCGAGGCGCAGGGCCGGGATCATCACATCGTTCAGGTAGCGCTCGCGATCCTGCTCCTCGATGTACTCCTCGGTAAGTTCGATGGCGTCCTCGGTGTCGCCCTTGAGCATGCGCTGGTAGAGCCGCTCCGCCGGCGAGAGGACCGGTTCGCTGCCGAGCAGCATCTCGAGGAACTGGAACTGCGGCAGATGCCGGCCGATGACGACGAGGCACACCGTCATCGGCGTCGCGAGGATCAGGCCCACGGGGCCCCAGAGTGTGCCCCAGAACATGGCGGACAGCAGGATCGCGATGGCGGAGACGCCGGTCGAGGAACCGTAGAGGCGAGGCTCGACGACGTTGGCCGTCGTCAGGTCGATGGCGAGGTAGAGCCCGACCGAGAGCAGCAGCATGTTCCAGCCGGGATCGACGGCAAAGGCGAGCATGAACGGCACGACCGCGATGATCAGGCCGCCGACGAACGGGATATAGCGGAAGAGGATGATGAGCAGTCCCCAGAGCATCGCGCTGGGCACGCCGATCAACCACAGGCCAAGCCCGAAGAGGACGCCGTAGACGATGTTCACGCCGAGCTGGATCAACAGGTAGCGGCCGACGCGCTTGCTCGCGTCGGCGATGGCGATGTTGGCCTTGGAGTAGCGTCCGGCGCCGATCAGCCGGATGAAGCGATCCGTCAGGTCGGAGCGTCCCATGAGCAGGAAGATCAGGAACACGATGACGATGGCAACCGTCGCGACCGGGCCGATGATCGAGCCGAGCAGGGAAGTAAGGAGGCCGAGCGGGCCGATCTCGTTGGAAATCGTCACGGGGACCGGGGCACCGGAGCGCGGTGCTGCGTCGTCGTCGCCCGACAGTTTCTCGCCCAGGCTCGAGATCGTGTTGTTGAGCTGCTCGAACATGCCGCCGCCGAATTGCGACTGCAGGCCATCGAGCTTGGTTGAAATGGTCTGCTGGTAGCCGGGCAGTTCCTCGGCGAGCTTGAGCACCTGCGTGCCGGCCAGGTAGGCGAAGCCACCGAGCGCCCCTACGGCGAGGACGACGGAGAGGATCACGGCCAGCGGATCGGGCAGGTGCAGCCGCCGGTTCAGCCAGCTGACCAGCGGCGCGAGCGCGAAAGCCAGCAGAATGGCGAGGGTGAGGGGAACCAGTATTCCTGCACCGAGGTAGAGGAGCAGGGCGCCGATGAAGAAGGTGGCGAGACGTTCGAACACGGAGAACCGATGCGGCTCCGTGGAATAGGTCGTTTGTTCTGTCACGATGGATGTCCCCAACCTGCGGTTGAACGCAGCGGGGGACTCGAAAGTTCCCGCGAGGGGATGCCGATTCCGTCAGCGAGGCAGGTGGCGGTACGGGGCTGGTGCGGGCAGCCTAGTTGGTTGCGCCCGGCAGGGGAACGGTGGAATCGGCTTCGACACCGAGCAGGAGGAAATCGTTGAGCATCCAGTTGTAGCCGGCGCTCACGCCGAGCTGCGGCGTCAGTTCGCCCTCGAGCGGATAGGTGGCCTCGGGGATCTCGGGCACTTCGGTGGTTGCTTCGCCGCCAAGGACAAGGCCGCCGACGCTGAGCCCGATATAGGCGCCGGTCCAGTCATAGACCGGCTCCGCTGCCGCGGCAGGGGCCAGCATGAGCAGCGAAATCGAGAAAGCGGCGGCAAGCGTCTTCATTTGGCTGGTTCCCCGGCTCGGCAAATCAGTCGCAGTTCCAAGTTCACCCTACACCATCTCGCGTGTTTGGCGAATTCGTGTCGAACCACGAGCGGGAAGGGCCGGGCGGGTTGCCCGCTGCGTGCTCTTCCCCTACATACGGCCTTCAATTCCCTGATCACTAGAGCGGCAGGACACGTACGCTTCATGGCGCGCCAGTTCATCTACCACATGCATGGCCTCAACAAGGCTTACTCCAACGGCAAGAAGGTGCTGGATAACATCCACCTGAGCTTCTACCCGGATGCCAAGATCGGCGTGCTGGGCCCGAACGGCTCGGGTAAATCGACCCTTCTGCGCATCATGGCCGGCATCGACACCGATTTCACCGGCGAGGGCTGGGTCGCCGAGGGCGCCCGGGTCGGCTACCTCGCGCAGGAGCCGCAGCTCGATCCGGCGCTCGACGTCAAGGGCAACGTCATGACCGGCGTCAAGGAGAAGGCCGACATCATCAATCGCTACAACGAGCTGATGATGAACTACTCCGATGAGACCGCCGACGAGGCAACCAAGCTCCAGGACATCATCGACAGCCAGAACCTGTGGGATCTCGACAGCCAGGTGGAAGTCGCCATGGAAGCGCTGGGCTGCCCGCCGGGCGACGCCTCCGTCGACAACCTCTCGGGCGGTGAGAAGCGGCGTGTTGCGCTTTGTGCCCTCCTCCTGAGCCAGCCCGACCTGCTGCTGCTCGACGAACCGACCAACCATCTCGACGCCGAGACGACCGCGTGGCTCGAAAACCACCTGCGCGAGTTCCCGGGCGCGGTGCTGATCATCACCCACGACCGCTACTTCCTCGACAACGTCACCGGCTGGATCCTCGAACTCGATCGTGGCCGCGGCATCCCGTACGAGGGCAACTACTCGGCCTATCTCGGCGCCAAGGCGAAGCGCTTCGCCCAGGAGCAGTCGGAAGACGCAGCCCGTGCCAAGGTGCTCGAGCGCGAAAAGGAATGGATGGGCCAGAGCCCGCAGGCGCGCATGGCCAAGTCCAAGGCACGTATCCGCGCCTATGACGAGCTGGTGAAGGTCAACGAGGCCCGCACCATGTCGAACACGGCGCAGATCATCATCCCGCCGGGCGAGCGCCTGGGCCAGAACGTCATCAACATCGAGGGCGTCACCAAGTCCTACGGCGACCGCGTGCTGATCGACAACCTGACCTTCAAGCTGCCGCCGGGCGGCATCGTCGGCGTCATCGGCCCGAACGGCGTCGGCAAGTCGACGCTGTTCCGCATGATCACCGGGCAGGAGAAGCCGGATTCCGGCACCATCACCATCGCCGACAACGTCAACCTCGGCTATGTCGACCAGAGCCGCGACACGCTCGCGCCGAACAAGACGGTGTACGAGGAAATCTCGGGGGGCAACGAGATCCTGCTGCTCGGCAAGCGCGAGATGAACGCGCGCGCCTACACCTCGACGTTCAACTTCAAGGGCGCCGACCAGCAGCAGAAGGTGGGCAACCTGTCGGGCGGCCAGCGCAACCGCGTGCACCTCGCCAAGATGCTGAAGTCGGGCGCGAACGTGCTCCTCCTCGACGAGCCGACCAACGATCTCGACACCGAAACCCTCGCCGCGCTCGAAGAGGCGCTGGAGGAATTCGCCGGTTGCGCCGTGATCATCAGCCACGACCGCATGTTCCTCGACCGCCTCGCCACGCACATGCTGGCCTATGAAGGCGACAGCCACTTCGAGTGGTTCGAAGGCAACTTCGCGGACTACGAGCAGGACAAGATCCGCCGCCTCGGCCCGGATAGCGTGAACAACCACAAGGTCACGTACAAGAAGCTGACGCGGTAGGCGAAAATGTCGGGCGGATGACTTTCCGGCGTCACGCCGGAGAGTGCATCTGCCCGTTGCAACCGCATTGCACTTGGCGCGTCAATCGGCGGACGCCGGTGCGCCGAGGGCCCGCTCGCGGCGCAGGAGTGTGACGGCGAATACGGCCATCCAGACGATGGGGCCGTAGACGCTGATGCGCTCGACCAGCCCCATCCACGGAGTCGGTTCGCCGGCGGCGATGGCGGCGATCTGGGTGC
The DNA here is from genome assembly GCA_023393475.1 of Pseudomonadota bacterium. Lineage (GTDB taxonomy): Bacteria > Pseudomonadota > Alphaproteobacteria > Rhizobiales > Devosiaceae > Devosia_A. The sequence continues at coordinate 3,035 of JAEWLC010000009.1, read as the reverse complement.
TGACCACGCCACCCGCGGCCAGCATGGCGAGAACGGTGAGAGCCGAATAGAACCGGAAGCCGCCGCCCAGTGCGATTGCGCCACTGGCGATGAAGCCCACCATCAGCACGATGGCCGACACTGCGAAGGCAAGGTGCATGGTGTCGGTATCGGTGAACTCGGTGCCGCGCATGTGCATCGGTGCCACCAGCCCCCAGGCGAAGCTATTGATGGCAAACAGCACGATCAGCACGGCGGCGAGCCTGAGGCCGAACCTGCCGGCGGCTTGCCGCCAGACACCGACGGCGAAGGCTGCGGTGAGCAGGGCATAGGGGTAGGTCATCGCCATCCAGAACGGGCGGGACGGTGCGCCGATCGCCGACAGTTCACTGACCTGCTGGGCTGTGTAGTCGTAGCCGGGGTAGATCAGTTTGGCGGCGACAATGTCGGCGAGGATGAACAGCACTGCCGCCACCACGCCGCAGATGAGCAGTCCCCGGGTCAACGACATCGCCAACTCTCCTTCGGCTTGCTGTCCCCAGAATGCGCCGACAGGGGCGGAGAGTGTTGATCGAGGTCAAGCGCTAGAGAGGGCAGCCGGAAATGGCCTGCGGCTAGCTAGGCACCGACCGACGGGCTGTCACGCACCAGAAGCCGAGTCCGTGGGCCCGGCCTTAGGTGCGGAGCTTCAGGGCTTTGTCGATCTGCTTCATGGCATTCATCGCCGGCCCTCTGACGCCCTTACTTGGGGCGTCCGGTCTGTCGTTCAGGACACGAGGATTCTCGATCAGCTTCGCGAGCATTGACCGGGCGTCGGCGAGCTGCTTTTGCGTAAGGACAGCCGTCTCCGCCTGCGAGTCCGACACCAGCGTCAAGTGTAGGGCGCTGGTTAGTGTCCAGACGGTGTGAAGCCTCACGCCGAGCAGGTTCTTGTCTCCTGCGAGTTGATCGAGGCACGAGATCAGCGAGTCAAAGAGCGCGGGATCCCTGCGGGCCCTCACTATGACCGCCGCGGCGTATACCTGCTCCGGGCTAGCACCGGGCTGGAGACCATCCAGCACCTGTTCAAGGTCACGTTCGTCCAAAGTTCGCGCGACCTGCTTCAACTGGGCCCTGGCCGTTTGAAGCTCGGCCACCGGAGCATCTGCGTCGAGGCTTGAAACGACAGCGGAGAGCTCTGCATTTCGCGACTGCACGCGGTCTATCTCAACCTGTGCCGCCTCCAGCTTCTCTTCGAGTGCACGTAGCTGCACCTTGAAGTTCATCACCTCGAAGCTGGTTATTCGGTCAAGGAAGTTCGGTCGTGTCAGCAGCCAGACCGCAGCTGCAATGCCCGCGACAGCCCAGGCGTTCTCGATGAAAAGCTTGGTGTATTGATAGACAATGTCACTATCCATGCCGCGCCTCCATGCCGGTCGATAGCAACACGCTAGCCGCAGAGGCGACTGGAACGCTACCGGTTGGTGAAGGACCGTACGGGTGGTGGGGTGTCCGCGAGCCGGCGTCGTGCCCTTCCTAGATCGATCTCCTGCCGGGCGTCGGCGTGTCCTCGGCTCCGCCGCCCATACCCATCCCCATCCCGCCGCCGCCCATGCCGCCCATTCCGCCGCCGCCAGACCCGCCGCCACCTTCGCCGCCCTTGCCACGCCCTCCGCCACCTCCGGCGCTTGGTCGCGTCGGGCCCTGCGGCGGGATGGCGAGGTCGGCGGGGGTCGGCTCGAGGTCGAGGGCCTTGCGGATGTAGTTGCGGAGGGAGACGACCAGTTCGTCGGTGCGGATTTCGTGGCCGGCGACGAGGTCGCGGGCGGCGCGGTCGGCGAGGCGGACCTGTTCCTCGGTGCCGAGCAGGAGGATGTCCGAGAGGGCGGCTTCGACGGCGTCGCGGATGCGGCGACGGCGCTCGGCTGCCGTCTCGTTTGGCGGTGGCTCATCCTCACCCGCGGCGGCAGCCCTGAGGTCGCGCTTGTGGGCGGGGTCGACCGTCATGGTGCCGGTGAACGAGCCGCCGAGCACCTTGTAGGCGGCGATGAGGGTCTTGAGGCGTTCGTTGATCTGGCGGTTGAGACGCTGCTGGCGCTGCTGGATCGTCATCATCATGACCAGCCGGATGCCGATGCCGATGAGGGTGAAGAGCGCGAGCCCGATCACCGTGGCGAGCAGGCTTTCCCACGACGAAAAATCCAGTCCGCGCACCCGCTTGCTCCCTAATCCCCACCGCTATTGCGCGAAGGTACATGAGAACCAGCACCGGCGTTAGTTCCGGGTCGGCCTGCCGTGAAGCCACGCAAAGCAGAAGGGGCCCCACCTCATCGGTAGGGCCCCTTGTCACTGTAGCCGTGATTGCCCGCTTATTCCTTGTCGCTTTCCAGCCGGAACATCTCGCCGCCGTCGCTGCTCGAGATCAAGCCCGTCTTCGAGTAGAGGTCCAGCTTCGCCCGCGTATCGGCGATGTCGAGGTTGCGCATCGTCAACTGTCCAATGCGATCCGCCGGGCTGAACGGGGCATCCTCCACCTTTTCCATGCTCAGCCGCTCGGGCGCGTAGGTGAGGTTCGGGCTCTCGGTCTTCATGATCGAGTAGTCGTTGCCGCGGCGCAGCTCGAGCGTCACCTCGCCGGTGATGGCGGCAGCCACCCAGCGCTGGGCGGTTTCGCGCAGCATCAGCGCCTGGCTGTCGAACCAGCGGCCCTGGTACAGCAGGCGGCCGAGCTTCAGCCCGTTGATGCGGTACTGCTCGATGGTGTCCTCGTTGTGGATGCCGGTCACCAGGCGCTCGTAGGCGATGTGCAGCAGCGCCATGCCCGGCGCCTCGTAGATACCGCGGCTCTTGGCTTCGATGATACGGTTCTCGATCTGGTCGCTCATGCCGAGGCCGTGACGGCCGCCGATGGCGTTGGCTTCGAGGAACAGCGCGACCGGATCAGGGAAGGTCTTGCCGTTCAGCGCCGTCGGCTGGCCCTCCTCGAAGCGCACCACGACCTTCTCGGCCTTGACCGGCTCTTCGTCCTTCGAGAACGGCACGCCCATGATCGGGTTGACGATCTTGATGCCGCTGTC
>JAEWLC010000069.1 GCA_023393475.1 Pseudomonadota bacterium | reverse complement strand
AGATAGAGCGGCCGGCCGTGCTGCTGGACCAGGATCACGGCGCCCGGGATTTTGCCGGTTGCGACCTCGTTGGCGAAGAAAGCGGTGATCAGCTCCAGCTTGTCCGGTGCAGGGGCGGGGACATCCGCATTGCGGCCTTGCCCGATTGCGCCGGTCGAGGGCGTGGCGAAAATCGCCATGGCGACGAAAATGACCTGCAGGCCCTTCATGCCGGTTTCTCTCCCCCGACGCGCTCCGATCAAAACCGGGGGAGACCTGTCCGTCAATCGGCCGGACGGCGCCTTGACGCGCATCACGACGTCGGACGGTGTCGCGCGTGGGGGCTGGTCCTCGCCAATCGCCGGGTGAAGCTGATCGCTGTCATAGTCTCTAACGCGCACTAACCATCGCATCACTTAAAACTGTCATAATCGCCGGATGGGCTTACTGCGTCCGCGATCTTTACATCGCCTTAAGCCGAGCTGCCTTGGATCGCCGTCGCAGGAAGAACCTTTGTGGTACGGGGAAAGTTATGCGTGCGGCCAGCCAACCGTCGAAGAAATCGCCGGCGAAGTCAGGCATCGAGATGTTCGGCGACGTGCCGGTGTTGAAGCGTAAGTGGCAAGCGGCGGTGCGTCCGGGCGAAAGGCTGCCGCGCTATGAAGACGTGATGCTCGGCAGCCTCGGGCGCCTTGCCGACCATATTGCACTGCTGAAGGACTGCGGCGGCGCCTTCGCAGTGTCGCGCACCGGCCGTTACTTTCAGCAATGGATCGGCGACGAGCGCTGGGACATTTCCCTGAGCGCGCTGCCGCCGGATTGTGCGACCGCGCTGGGCGAAGCCGCCGCGAACGCGCTGCAAAATGGACAGCCTTATCTGGCTGCGGCGCATTGCGTGCGCGATGGGTTGGTGCGGACCTTTGACGTGCTGGCGCTGCCGACCACCTCGCGGTGGGGCGGCACGCTGGTCGGCGCCTATGTCAACGAACGCGGCGCGCAGTACAACCTGCTCGATACGATCTTTTCCGCCACCGAAGACGGCGTGCTGTCGCTCGCGACCATTCGCGATGCCGGCGGACGTCCGCACGATTTTCAGATCGTCCATCTCAACCAGGGCGCGGCGCGCCTGCTGCGGCAGGATGCGGCGGAGTTGATGTGGCGGCGGCTGGCGACTGGCGACAGCGTGCTCGGCGCGAACGATGTGATCGATCGCCTGCGCGATGTTGTCATGAGCGGCAAGGGCGATCAGGTCGAGATCGACAGCGGCGATCGCAGCCTGCGCTTGGGTGTAACTGCCTGCGGCGACATGCTGTCGCTGACGGTATCCGACGTCACCGCGATCAAGCGGCGCGAGGCATCGTTTCGGCTTCTGTTCGACAACAATCCGATGCCGATGTGGGTGTTCGACGCCAGGACCACGGAGTTTCTCGGCGTCAACGACGCTGCGGTCCAGCATTACGGCTACAGCCGCGCCGCCTTCCTGCGCATGAAGCTGCACGAAATCTGGCCGGAGGACGAATGGGTGACCCACACCCAGGCGCTGCAGCAGGTCGGCGACGTCTATAGTTCAGAGCGCGACTGGCGGCACATCAGGGCCGACGGCAGCGAAATCCAGGTGCTGACCTTCGGACGCAGGGTCGCTTTCGACGGCCGCGACGGCTATCTCGTCGCGGTGGTCGACATCACCGAGCGCCGCAAGGCCGAGGAGCGCATCGCGCATATGGCGCATCACGATGGCCTGACCAACCTGCCGAACCGCGAATATTATCGGGAGCGACTGCGCCAGGCGCTGGAGCGCGCCGACGGCGGCAAGCATGTGGCGGTGCTGTGCGTCGACCTCGATCTCTTCAAGAATGACAACGACTCCTTCGGTCATCCCATGGGCGACCGGTTGCTGAAGCAGGTGGCCGAGCGGCTGCGCAGCGAGGCGCGCGGCGACAATCTCGCGGCCCGGCTTGGCGGCGACGAGTTCGCCATCGTGCTTGCTTCCGGAGTGTCGCCCAAGGAAGCCAGTGATTTCGCCGACCGGATCATCAAGGTGTTGAGTGCGCGCTACGAGATCGACGGCATCGAGGCTGTGGTCGGCGCCAGCATCGGCATCGCGCTGTCGCCCGGCGACGGCGTGACCTCGGAAGAATTGATGCGCAACGCCGACATGGCGCTGTACCGTGCCAAGTCCGACGGCGGCGGCGTGCACCGCTTCTTCGAGCGCGAGATGGACCGCCAGGCGCAGAAGCGGCGCGACATGGAACGGGATCTGCGCGCAGCCTTTGCCAATGGCGAGTTCGAGTTGCACTATCAGCCGCTAGTCGATATCGCCGCCAACCGGATCAGCGGCTTCGAGTCGCTGCTGCGCTGGCGCCATCCGGACAAAGGCATGGTGTCGCCGGCCGAGTTCATTCCAGTGGCCGAGGATATCGGGCTGATCGTGGCGATCGGCGAATGGGTGTTGCGCGAGGCATGCGCGGAGGCGGCGAAATGGCCGTCCGAGATCAAGGTCGCCGTCAACCTGTCGCCGATGCAGTTCCGCAGCCGCAATCTGGTGCAGGCCGTCATCTCGGCGCTGGCGCATTCCGGTCTGTCGCCGAAACGGCTCGAACTGGAAATCACCGAGACGGTTTTCTTGGCGGAGACCGAGGCCAATCTTGCGATCCTGCATCAGCTGCGCGGGCTCGGCGTTGGCATCTCCATGGACGATTTCGGCACAGGCTATTCCAGCCTCAGCTATCTGCGCAGCTTTCCCTTCGACAAGATCAAGATCGACCGCTCCTTCGTCAAGGATTTGGTGAAGCGCAGCGATTGTGTGGCGATCGTCCGCGCCATCTCGGGGCTGGGCCGCAGCCTCAACATCACGACCACGGCCGAAGGTGTCGAGACCACCGACCAACTCGACTGGCTGCGCGCCGAAGGTTGCAACGAGGTGCAGGGCTTTTTGTTCAGTGCGGCGCGGCCGGCCGGCGAGATCGAGGCGCTGCTGAACGACTTTAGCCAGCGGCAATCGAGAGCGGCGTAGCTTTCTGACGCTCATGGTAAGCGGACTCTTGCGCCGTCTCCGGACGATGCTTCGCATCGCCGGGAGAACCACGAGGCCGCTGACGGGCGTTCATCC
>JAEWLC010000055.1 GCA_023393475.1 Pseudomonadota bacterium | reverse complement strand
GGTCATGCGGTCGAAGTCGGTGACCCCGTTCACATAGATCCAGTTCCAGAGCTGGCTCGATCGCATCTTGGCCTCACGCTCATCGAGGCCGGTGCCCATCAGGGTGTCGCGGAGCTGCGGCTTGGTCAGCCCGACCAGCGACTGCCGCCCGGCCGTGCGCGTGCGCGCCTCGTTGGCGGCATGGTCGAGATTGAGGGCAATGCTCATAAGGCCCGGCTCCGGCGGGATGGCGTGTGGCGGTAAGATAGGATGGCGCCCACCTATCACAAGCAGCGCTCACGCGAAAGTCACGAGCCCTGCGTTCGGTGAATGGCCAGCCAGCGGGCTGGATGGGTATTTGGACGCAGCCATGCCCTCGCCCTTCGACAGGCTCAGGATGAGGGCTACTGAGAATTCTCTGAGGACCTCATGGTGAGCTTGTCGAACCACGAGGTCCGAGCTCGCAAGTCCTCAGCAGCTTTCGATGGCGCGGCTGGCGGCGGTGGCGCCGGAGAGGGAGAAGCTTTCGACGACGCGGATGCCCTTGTCGGAGGTGCCCTCGATGGTCAGCGTGCTGCCGGCGCGGATGCTGCCGGCCAGATCGTCGTTGCGGGCCGGGTCGAGCAGCCAGGCCGCATCGCCTTCGGTGAAGAGGTCGAAGCTCTGGCCCGAAATGGTCAGCGTCGCGGGCGTATCGGGGGCAAAATTGAAGCCGGCGACGAGGTTGATCTCGTTGCGCACCGATTCAGCCGGGCGGTGGGTAAGGTAGAGGAATGCCTCGGTATAGCCGTCCGGCGTCGGGGTGACCTCGTGCGGCTTGCTCAGCGCAAAGCAGACCGAACCGGCGCCTTCGGAGGCCGAATAGGCCGCCCAGTCGCGGAAATCGCCGAGCGAGCGGACCGACTGGGCGGACGCGGGCAGGACGGAGAGGGTGAGAAGGGCGGCAAGCGCGGCAGCGCGAAGGATCATTGAGGGCCTCGTCATGCCGGCATGCTTAGCAGGGCAAATGTGGCATTTCCACCGCTGGAACAACGTTGCCAGCCCAAGGGTTCCTGAACCGGTCCCCCCGGGCGGCTTCGGTCAGGCGCAGGCCTTGTCGATTTCCTGCATGGCAGCGGTGACGCCGCCGAGCGAATAGGTGTCGGTGGTGTTGGTGCCGCGCTGGCTGGTGCCCTTGACCACGAGGTTGGAGCCCGCCTTCATCGCCGCCACGAAGCCGGCCTCGCCGGAGGTATCGGCGAGCCAGGCGCCTTCACCGTCGGTGACCATCGCGAAGCTCTTGCCGTCGATGGTGGCCGAGGCGTTGGAATTGGTGGTGTTGAACGGGTAGCCGATGAGCGTCTGCACCTCGTTCTTGGTGCCCATGCCCTTGCGGTGGATGATGAGGAAATGGATCGGGCTGCGGTTGACGTTACCCGGCTCGGACTTCTGCGGCTGGCTGGAGATGTAGCAGACCGGACCGGTCGTATCGGTGCCCTTCCAGGCGGTCCAGGCCTTGAAGGTGCCCAGCTGCGTCGCATCTGCGGCGGCCTGCGCGAAAGCCAGCCCGGAGAACTGAGTTACAAGAAGTCCACCGGCCAGCAGCCCGGCCAGGAGCGTGCGGGTAATCGAAGTCATCGCCGAAGCATCCCTATTTCCGAAGGTCGCCCCTCTCGGGCATCCGCGCCGTCAGTGTGCTGGTTTATGGTTACCAAGCGGTTTCAGGCGGACGCATTTGAATTAATCACGACCATAGCGGCAATCGTGACGGCAATTTGGCGCGTCACGACGGCCGGTTTTCTGTTTGCCCGCGGATGGTGAAGGAGAGGTTAATGCGCCCGCCGATCAGTTGTTCACGCCGCCAGCGGGTAGGTCTCCTCGATGCGGTACGGGCCGCCGCCGACGGAGTCGCGGCTCGAATAGAGCACAAAGCGGCGCACCGGGAACTCCAGCGGTTCGAAGCGGCCGGCCATGGCCAGGAAGCCGGCGAGCTCGCCCGCACTGCAGCCGCGCAGCCGCGCCAGCGACACATGCGGCACGAACTTGCGGCCGTCAGGGCTGAGGCCGAGGCGCTGCAGCACGCGCTCCTGGCTCGATTGCAGGTGGGCCAGGGCCGCGTTGCTCTCGACGCCCGCGTAGAGCGCACGGGGCTTGTCGCCGCCAAAGGCGCCGAGGTGATTGAGCCGGATGGTGAAAGCCTCGCTCTCGGCCAGCCGGTCGAGGGCATCGACGACCTCGTTGGCGGTCGGATGATCGACATCGCCGATAAAGCGCAGCGTGATGTGGTAGTTTTCGGGATCGATCCAGCGTGCGCCCGAGAGGCCTCCACGCTTGAGCGAGAGCATGAAACCCACCTCAGAGGGGATTTCGAGACCGGTAAAGAGTCTGGGCATATCGACCCTCCTCTCTTCCCGCGTTTTAAGAACGCGATTCGTGACACCCGCGTGACGACCGTAGACCGCATCAGTTCCACCCGGCAATGGCGGCTCGGGCAGGTTTCCCCGGGCAAGGTGAATGGCCGATCATAAAAACGTCGCTAAACCCCTCGCCACACTGCGACATTACGGTTCGGTGAGCGGCACCGCTTTCCCTTGTATTGTCGAGGGGAGGCCGCCATATTAACGCTCGAAGCGCACCTGCTTTGTCAGGCGCTACGTGTTGCCAGGAAGGGAATCTGAAATGGCTGAATTCGACAGACCGACTATCGCCTCCGCGCGGGCCGGAACCGCCG
>JAEWLC010000007.1 GCA_023393475.1 Pseudomonadota bacterium | reverse complement strand
GTTCTGGTCGACCTGGTCCCAGTCGAAGCGCGAATAGTCGATCTTGTGCGGGCCGACCTGCACGAGGCTGGCGCGCACCGTGACATTGGGGATGACGAGGCGGGCGACGGCGCCGGCAGCGACGCGGGCGGCGGTCTCGCGCGCCGAGGCGCGGCCCGAACCCTTGTAGTCGCGGATGCCGTATTTCTGCTGGTAGGTGAAATCGGCGTGGCCCGGCCGGTACTTGTCCTTGATCTCGGAATAGTCCTTGGAGCGCTGATCGGTGTTTTCGATCAGCAGCGAGATCGGCGTGCCGGTGGTCTTGAGCTGGCCGTCGCGCTCGTCCTCGAAGGCGCCGGACAGGATGCGGACCTGGTCGTCCTCGCGGCGTTGCGTAGTGAAGCGGGACTGGCCGGGCTTGCGGCGATCGAGATCGCGCTGGATCACTTCGGCCGAGATCGGCAGGCCCGGCGGGCAGCCGTCGACCACCACGCCCAGTGCCGGACCGTGGCTTTCGCCCCAGGTGGTGAAACGGAAGAGATGGCCGAAGGTGTTGAACGACATGCGGTTGCGCCCCGAGGTTGTCGGCGTTCTAGGGGAGACGGAGCGCCCGGGTCAATCGTCCCAGCTATGCCCGGCCGGATAGACCTGGCTCTTGCCGTCGACGAAATGCACCACCGAATCCTGCGGCGGGAACCAGTTCACGGCGCGCTCGGCCGGAAAATCCTCGATCAGGCGGCGGAGGATGCGAAGGATACCGCCATGGGCAACGATGATCGCCGGCCCGGTGAGCTTGTCGGCGGCAAAGCTCCGGACGCGCCCGGCGACATCCTCGTAGCTCTCGCCCGAGGGCGGGCGGAAGAACCAGAAATCGGCGTCGCGTTCACCGGCGATCGCCATTTCCGAGGACGTCAGTTCGGTGTGGAGCCGGCCCTCGTAGACCCCGAACGACACCTCGACGAGGCGGTCGTCGAAAGCCACGTCCGGCAGCGCCTCGTCAAAACCGGCGCGGACGCGCTGCATGGTTTCGCGGGTGCGGCCGAGCGGCGAGCAGTGCCAGGTGAAGTCCGAAGGCTTGCGCCCGGCGCGCGCGAGGATCTGCACCAGCGACCGCCCGTTGAGGTCGGCCTGGCCGCGGCCGATGTCGTTGAGCGGAATGTCCTTCGACCCCTGATAGCGCCCCTCGGCGTTCCAGTCGGTCTCGCCGTGGCGGATGAAATAGAGTTCAGGCCAGTTCAGGGACATTCTCGGTCTCGAAAAAACGAAAGGGCCGCCCTGCGGCAGCCCTTGAAGAATCAGGCGCTCGCTTCGGCTTCGTCGTCGACATGCATGCCGATGATGTTGAAGCCGCAGTCGACATACTGCACCTGCCCTGTGACGCCTGAAGCGAGGTCGCTGAGGAGGTAGAGCGCGGCCGAGCCGACTTCCTCCTGGGTGACGTTGCGCTTCAGCGGCGCCGCCTTCTCCTGGAAGTGCAGCATGGTGCGGAGGCCGGAAATGCCCGAGGCCGCGAGCGTCTTGATGGCGCCGGCCGAGATGGCGTTGACGCGGATGTTCTGCGGCCCGAGGTCATGCGCGAGGTAGCGCACCGATGCTTCGAGCGCGGCCTTGGCAACGCCCATGACGTTGTAGTTCGGCACGTATTTCTCGGCGCCGTAATAGGTCAGCGTCAGCAGCGAACCGCCGGGGTTCAGCATGGCTTCAGCGCGCTTCGCCACGGCGGTGAACGAGTAGACCGAGATGTTCATGGTCAGCGCGAAGTTGTCGGCGCTGGTGTTGATATAGCGGCCTTCCAGCTCTTCCTTGTTGGAGAAGCCGATGGCGTGGACGAGGAAATCCATCGTCCCCCACTTCTCCTTGAGCACGCGGAAGGTCTCGTCCATCGCCTCGTCCGAGGAAACGTCGCACTCGACGAGGGTGGTGACACCGATTTCAGCGGCCAGCGGCTCGACGCGCTTCTTCAGCGCTTCGCCCTGGTAGGAGAAGGCGATCTCGGCGCCTTGGTCGGCGAGGGCCTTGGCGATGCCCCAGGCGATCGAGCGATTGTTCGCCACGCCCATGATCAGGCCCTTCTTGCCGGCCATCAGCCCGTTCGCCATCGTCGTGCTCCGTATTGGTAGGTCTCGTTGGCGCCGCTTGTCGCATAGCGCCATGAGGGGGGCAAGTTCGCCCTTGCGCCCGGCTTGTCCGGGATTATCTTCCCGCGCCATGAACGTGCTGACCCCCAAAGAGATCGTCCGCGCCCTCAGGGCCATGCTGGGGGACGCCGGCGTCGTCGTCGACCCGGTGCCGATGACCCGCTATCTCACCGAGCCGCGCAAGCGCTTCACCGTGCCGGCGGTGGCGGTGGCGCTGCCGGCCGATGTGCCGGCGCTGCAGGCGCTCTGCCGCTGGGCCAATCAGCACCGGGTGCCGCTCATTCCGCAGAGCGGCAATACCGGGCTCGTCGGCGGGCAGGTGCCGCTCAGCGGCAACGAGGTGATCGTCAACACCTCGCGACTCAACAAGGTGCGCGAGGTCAATGCTGCGGCCGGGCACATGACGGTCGAGGCCGGGGTGATCCTCGAGGAAGCCCACAAGGCCGCTGAAGACGCCGGGGCAATGTTCCCGCTCTGGCTCGCCTCGCAGGGTTCGGCCCGCATCGGCGGGGTGCTGAGCTCCAATGCCGGCGGCGTGCAGGTGCTGGCCTTTGGCAATGCTCGTGAACTCACGGTCGGCGTCGAAGCGGTGCTGGCCGATGGCCGGCTCTATAACGGCCTCAACGCGCTGAAGAAGGACAATACCGGCTACGACCTCAAGGATCTCCTCGTGGGCGCCGAGGGCACGCTCGGCTTCATCACCGCCGCGACGGTGAAGCTCTTCCCGATCCCCGAGGCGCAGGAGACGGCCATCGTCAACGTTGCCGATCCGGGCGTGGCGCTAAAACTGTTCTACCTGCTGCGCGAGCGCACCGGCTCGCGCCTCACCGCCTTCGAGCTGATGAACCGCTTCGGCGTCGACCTGCAGCTCAAATACGGGTTGCTGCCGCGCGATCCGACCGCCAGCGTTTCCCCTTGGTATGCGCTCGTCGAGGTCAACCGCATGAAGGGCGGCGTGCCCGGCGCGCTGCAATCGGCGCTCGAGGAGGCGCTCGGCTCGGGCCTCGTCGCCGATGCGGTGGTCGCCGAGTCCGAGGCCGACCGCACCCTGATGTGGGCGGCGCGCGAGCAGATGAGCGAGGTGCAGTCGAAGGAAGGCGCCTCGATCAAGCACGACGTCTCGGTGCCGATCGGCGCCGTACCGGAACTGATCGCCGAAGGTATCGCGGCTGTCGAAAAGGTCATCCCCGGCGTCCGGCCCTGCCCGTTCGGCCACATGGGCGACGGCAATATCCACTTCAACCTGAGCCAGCCCGAAGGCGCCGATCCAAAGGCGTTCATGGCGCGCGAAGCCGATGCCAATGCCGCGATCTATGCGGTGGTGAAACGGCTCGGCGGCTCGGTCTCGGCCGAGCACGGCATCGGCCAGCTGAAGCGCGAACTGCTGCGACAGGTGAAGGACCCGGTGGCGCTCGAAATGATGCACGCCATCAAGGCCGCCCTCGACCCGAACGGGATTCTGAACCCCGGCAAGGTGCTGTAGCCGTTCGTCGCTACTCGCTGGCTGTCATCCCAGCGAAGGCTGGGATCCAACGCGCAGCCCGCGCGGAGGGAGAGATGGATCCCTGCCTGCGCAGGGATGACAACCTGTGTTGGGTTCGCACACGGCCAAGGACGCTCAGAACAAATCCAGTTGCCCGCCGCCGCCCGCAACCTTCTTCGGCTTCACGGGCTTCACCTCCTCCGCGGCAAGTTCCGCCTCCGTCAGCGGCCGGATCAGGTCCGGCCCGTCCGAATCGGTCCGGCCGATCGCCTTGCCGACCGGGTGGTATTTCAGCGAGCCCGCGGGCAGCGGTAGGGCCAGCTGCGTTGCCGCCTTCACGTCGATCTCGCGCGTGTTGAGCCAGAGATCGACATTCTCGCCCTGGAGCATCGCCGGCATGCGGTCGTAGATCGAGGAAATCTCGAGGTTTGGTTCCACCGTGACGATGCAGGCGGTATCGACTTCCTCGCCTTCCGGACCCGACCAGTTCGAGTAGAGCCCGGCAAACACCATGGGCGACCCGTCGGCCATGGTGATGTAGTAGGGGCGGCGCGTACCGTCCTTGCCTTTCATCCACTCGTAGTAGCCCGATGCCGGGATGATGCAGCGGCCGTGCCGGACCGCATCGCGGAAGGACGGCTTTTCCGCCATGGTTTCGGCGCGGGCGTTGATCAGCAGCGAGAACTCGCGCGGGTCCTTCACCCAGCCGGGGACGAACCCCCACCGCACCAGCTGGATGGTACGGCGACCCTGCTGCTCCCAGATCGCGGCGATCGGCTGGGTCGGGGTGATGTTGTAGCGGGGCGGAAAATCGATCTGGTTGAGCAGGTTGAACAGCTCGACCATCATTTCCGGCGGCAGGGTGGCCGCATAGCGTCCGCACATTTTCGATCAACTCCAGTTCCAGCTTTAGTTAGGGCCTTGCCGCCCGAAGGGCAAACCCCGAACATTCGAGGCATGCCCGACTCGCGACGCCCTCCCAATGCCGCCTCCGTCGCCCTCGTCGACCGCGACCGGGTGCTGCTGATCCAGCGGGCCCGCGCACCCTATTTCGGCATGTGGAGCCTGCCGGGCGGCCGGCTCGAGGCTGGCGAAACGGCGGAGCAGGCGGCCGAGCGCGAAATCCTCGAGGAGGTCGGCCTCCGCGTCTTCGCACTGCGGCCGCTGCGCCGCATGTTCCTCGGCGAAGGCAGGTTCGTGCTGCAGGTCTTTGCCACCGAAGCCTTCGAGGGCGAGATCGTCATCGCCGCCGAAGAGATCACCGCCCATCGCTGGGCGCGGCTCGACGACATCGGCCTGATGCACACGACGCCCGCCCTCGAGGAAGTGGTGGCCGGCGCCTTCCGTATCTTCGATCGCAGTTGAGGCGGTTCGGCCTTTCCCATAAGGATGCCGCATGCGCTTCCGCCCGCTCGCCCTTGCCCTCGCCATCGCCTGCCTCACGGCCGGACCGGCGCGGGCCATCGATCCGCCCTACCAGGCAGAAATGGAGCGGCTCAGCGAGATTCTCGGCAGCCTGTATTTCCTCGGGCCGCTGTGCCGGCCCGAAACCGGCACCGACTGGCGCAGCCAGATGGCCGACCTCATCAATCTCGACGAACCCGACGAGGATCGCCGGCAGCGGCTGAGCGGCGCCTTCAATTCCGGCTACGAGGCCTATGCCCGACTCTACCGGCTCTGCACCACCTCAGCCGACGAGGCGCTGACGCGCCTGCTGGTCGAAGCCGAGAAAACCGCCCGCGACATCCACTCCCGCTACGCGGAATAGCTCCGTTCCCGGCCCGTTCGCGCGTTAAGAATAATTGAAGAGTGCAAATTAACCGTTTGGCGACGAGTGGGGCGCGCAAGCGCGCAACCGCGTGCTAGGCGAAGAGCATGAAACTCACCAAGACCCTCAAGGCCCGGGCCAGCCTCGAGCCGATGGCAGATGCCGATCGCGAAGAGCGCCAGGTGGCGCTCGAATACGTCGCCAGCGCCTGGAACGACGCCGAGGACGACGGCATCGCCGCGCTGGCGCTCGCCCATGCCTCGCTGTTCGCCGCCATCACCTCGCTGGTCGATCACCACGGTGAGAACGCCGTGGCCGAACTGATCGCAAGCCTGCCCGAACGCATCCAGTCCGGCGACTACACGCTGGGCCGCTCGCTGCAGTAGGGGCGAAGCCCCTCGCCTCAATCACCAGCTGAGTGTGGGGTTGGCTCGCGAGCCTAAAGCGCCTCGAGGAACCGCATCGGCTGCCCGATTGCCGGCGTCACCAGCTCACCCTGCCACATCACCGTGTTGCCGCGGACGATCGTCCCCACCGGCCAGCCGGTTACGCTCACCCCTTCATAGGGCGTCCAGCCGGCGCGGCTCTTCACCCATTCGTTGGTGATCGTTTCGGTGCGCTTCAGGTCGACGATGGTGAGGTCCGCATCGTAGCCCACCGCGATCCGGCCCTTGTTGGCAATGCCGAACAGCCGGTTCGGGCCGTGGCTCGTCATGTCGACGAAGCGCTCGAGGCTCATGCGGCCGGCATTGACGTGATCGAGCATGATCGGCACCAGGGTCTGCACGCCCGTCATCCCCGAATGCGACTCCGGATAGGGATGGTCCTTTTCCTCGCGGGTATGTGGCGCGTGATCCGAGCCGAGGATGTCGGCGACGCCGTTCTTCACCCCCGCCCAGATGCCTTCGCGATGCGCCTTGTCGCGGACCGGCGGGTTCATCTGCGCATAGGTGCCGAGGCGGGTATAGGCCGTCTCGTCGAGCGTCAGGTGGTGCGGCGTCACCTCGACGCTGGCGACGTCCTTGTGGGCGGCGAGGAACACCATCTCCTCGGCGGTCGAGATGTGGAGCACGTGGATGCGCTTGCCGGTCTTTCGCGCCAGCGACACCAGCCGCCGGGTCGAGCGCAGCGCCGCCTCGGGGTCGCGCCACACCGGATGGGAAGACGGATCGCCCGGCACGCGCAGGGGCTTCCGCTCCTCGAGCCGGTACTCGTCCTCGGAATGGAAGGCGGCGCGGCGGGAAATGGCGCGGAGGATCGCCTCGACGCCATCATCGTCCGGCACCAGCAGCGAGCCGGTGGACGAGCCCATGAACACTTTTACGCCGGCACAGCCGGGTAGGCGTTCGAGTTCGGGCAACTGCGCCACGTTGTCGTGCGTGCCGCCGATATAGAAGGCGAAGTCGCAATGCATGCGGCGCGTGCCGGCCGCGATCTTTGCCTCGAATGTCTCGCGCGTCGTGGTCAGCGGGTTGGTGTTGGGCATCTCGAACACGCCCGTCACGCCGCCCATCACGGCCGAGAGCGAGCCCGATTCGAGGTCTTCCTTGTGCGTCAGCCCCGGCTCGCGAAAATGTACCTGGGTGTCGATGACGCCCGGCAGGATGTGGAGGCCGGTGCAGTCGACCACCTCGGTCGCCGTGCCCGCGTCGAGTTCGCCCAGCGCGACGATGCGGCCATCGTTCACCGCGATGTCGGCGCGACGGATGCCATCGTGGTTGGCGAGGGTGCCGTTCTTGAAGATCGTCTGATACTGCGCCATGTCTCTAGTTCCCGGCCATTCGCGTGTCGCCGGGTGTAGCGGAAAGCCACCCATGCCCACAATCCTCCGTCCGTCCCGTGCCGCCTTCCGCTTTTCTGGACCCGAGGCGCAGAAACTGCTGTTCGACGTGGTGACCGGGCGCCTGCTCGCCGAACCGGGTCCCGCCGTGTGGTGGGCGCTGCTGTCGCCACAAGGCAAGGTGCAGGCCGAGGGGCTGAGCGGCTGGGCCGACGACGCGTTCTGGCTCGATGTCGACGCCTCCATCGCCGACGCATTCCTCAGGAAGATGAAGCTCTACCGCCTGCGCGCCAAGGTCGAGATCGACGACCTGCGCTTGACCCACTCGGTCGGCTGGACGTTTGATGGCTGGACCGAAGGCGTCTGCCATGCCGACCCGCGGGGCCTGGGCGAACGGGTCATCGCCGAGAATGCCGCGACCACCGGCTGGCTGCCGCCGGACGACACGTTCGCACGCCACCGCATCGCCGCCGGCATCCCCGAGCAGGGACCGGATTTCGGCATCGACGACGTCTTTGCCCACGATATCGGCCTCGACCTGCTCGACGGGATCGACTTCGTGAAGGGCTGCTATATCGGCCAGGAAGTCGTCTCCCGCATGAAGCACCGCGGCACCGCCCGCCGTCGCCCGGTGATCGTCTCCGGCGTCGAAGCCCCCGCCGGCACCCCCGTTCTCGCCGGCACCCGTGAAGCGGGGACGATCGGTGAAGTGGTCGACGGCAAGGCCGTCGCCATCCTCCGGCTCGATCGCATCACCGACCTCTCGGCCGTCACCGTCGACGGCAAGCCGGTCACGCTGGAGCTGCCGGCGTATGCGACCTATCAGTTCGGGGAAGTGGTCGTCGAGGACTGAACTACCCTCGGTGTCATCCCAGCGCAGGCTGGGATCCAGGCATCAGCCGGCGCAAACGGTGAAATGGATCCCTGCCTTCGCAGGGATGACACCCGGCGGGGTGCGGGATCACGGTGCTCTTCCTCTCGCGCACCTCACACCGAAATTGGCGAATCACCCTCGTTCCCACTACGTTCCCATCCTTCTCGATGACGGAGCGAAACGATGGCGCGGGGCAAGGAGCGGGCGTGGCAGCGCATGCTGTCGGGCAGGCGGCTCGATATCCTCGATCCGTCACCGCTCGACGTCGAGCTCAGCGACATCGCGCATGGGCTCGCCCGCGTTGCCCGCTGGAACGGCCAGACCACGGGCGACTACCCGTTCACCGTCGCTCAGCACTCGATTCTCGTCCTCGAACTGTTCCGCGCCGCCAATCGCGACGCCGACCCCAAGGCGCTGCTCTATGCCGTGCTGCACGATGCGCCCGAATACGTGATGGGCGACATCATCTCCCCCTTCAAGGCGGCGATGGGCGGCAATTACAAGGAGGTCGAGAACCGCCTCCTCGGCGCGGTGCACCTGCGTTTCTCGCTGCCTGCTGTGCCGTCGGCGGCGCTCGGCAAGCTGATCAAGCGGGCCGACCGCGAAGCCGCCTTCCTCGAGGCCACGCATCTGGCTGGCTTCGAGACCGACGAAGCGCGGAAATTCTTCGGCGAGCCGAGCTTTCCGGTATTCGAGTTCGAGCCCTTCGAGAAACTGATCCGCCCCTGGCCGACCCGCGAGGCCTATGATCGCTTCGTCGAAGTCGTGGAGACGCTCTCCGCCACCCTCTAGACGTGGTTAAGTTAACCTTAACGCGTGTTTCATTTTGACACGCTTTTTAACAGCATGGTTGATCTTGGGTTAACGAGAACGGTTAACCGGAGGTAAATCGTGGAGACGTCACGCGCCTTGATGCTCGGGGGCTTCATCGGCCTCGGGGCTGCAGTCCTGATGGCAGTTCCCAGCCTGCTGCCGCCCGCCATGGCGGACGACGAGCCGATGAAGACCTTGCTGAAATCGGCAAACGACCTCTGGCCGTCGACACTCGATCCCTCGAAGCTGGTGAAGTGGGATTATTACACCCAGCCCGGCATCTCCATCGAGCCGATCGCCGAGAACACCATCCGCAAGATCGGGTATGGCAGGACCACCTTCGTTTCCATCATGGAAACCGAGAGCGGGGTCTATTCCAGCGACGGGCTCGCGAGCCCCAATGTCCAGTATCCCGGCATCGTCAAGGAGCCCAAGGCCGTGGCGCCGTCGCCGATGCTCTGGCTCTGGGGCAACGGCAAGTGGGCAAGCGCCAGCGCCTATTCGGCCGGCTCGTTCACCGTCGTGACGCCCATCGATGGCGGCAAGGGCAAGCTGGTCGTCACCGACGACAACCTCTGCGTCGTGCGCGACAACGCGGTCTACTGCTGACCTAGAGCTTCGCCGCTTCGGCCACGCTGGCCGTGCCGATCGCCACCTGCTTGATGACCAGCGCGTATTCGCTGCGCCCGTCGGGAAGGAAGCGGAACACGCCGTCGCGGCCGTTGAAGCCGGCCGGCAGCGTCAGCTGGGCCCGGTCGTATTTCGGCGTGCCGTTGGCCAGCGTGCCGGCATTGGCGAGGATGGTCGCCGTATAGGCGATGGTCGCGAGCTTGTGCGGCGCGGAGCCGAATTTCGCCTGGTACTCGGGCAGCAGGGCCCGGTAGCCGGCATCGTCGACCGCCGGGAACACCGCGCCCGCCAGCGTCGTCGTATTGAGGATCGCCGGGTCACCGTCCCAGTCGGCCGAGCCGATCAGCTGTACGGTTCCGGGCGCGATGCCCGCCTCGTTCAGAAGGTTCGCAATGGATGGCGCCGTCGCCCGGTCCGGGATGAACAGCGCATCGACCTGGCCCGCCTGCAGCATCGGCACCAGCTGGGTGACGACGCTGCGGGCCTCGGCTTCGGAGGAGAAATTGTAGACGGCGCGCGCATTCAGCCCGAGATCGGCCGTCGCCTGGCGGAAGGCGCCTTCCTGGATGCGGCCGAAATCGGTGGTCGGGAACACGCCGGCATAGGCCTTCTTGCCGAGCTTCTTGGCATAGCCCATCGACCGCCGGACCTCGCTCTCGGGCAGGACGTTCAGCAGGTAGACGCCGGGGCTGGCAGCGCCCGAATTGTTGGAAAAGCCGATCACCGGCACGCCGGCGGCCTTGGCTACCTGCCCCGCCGCCGTCACCTGGTCGGCACGCAGCGGCCCGAGGATGAGGCTAGCCCCCTCGCTCAGCGCCGCCTGCGCGGCGAGCGTCGCGCCCGAGGCCGAGGTGCCGGTGTCTTTCAGCGTGACGGTGATGTTCTCGCCGATATTGGGATTGGTCTCGACGAACTGGATCGCCAGTTCCGATGCATTGGCCAGCGACTGGCCGACGGCGGTAATGTTGGCATCGCCCGAGAGCGGCAGCAGCAGCGCCACCTTCACCGGGCCCTTGCCAAAACTCTTGCCGGACGCGGTGGGCATGGTCGAACCCCCGCCGCCGGTCGAACCCGGGCCGAAGTTGAAGTTGCCCGCCGAGCAGCCGGCGAGGAAGCCCGCGGCGAGCACCCCCAGCCCCAGCAACCGCCATCCACCCGCAGTTCGCACTTGCCCTCGCTTCATGAAGTCCCGCACTCTGCGCCAGGCGCCCTGTTCCCTGCGGCGTCTATACCGAATCGGTGGGGCTGCATAAAGCCCGGCCTTGACTTTGCATTTGCTTCCCGAGGCTTGGTTTGGACGAGCGGCCGCACAGCTACTTCATCTCCGGCACTGCCTTTGCCGCGCCGCCGCTGGCGCCGGGGCTCTACGTCGTCGCGACGCCGATCGGCAACCTCAAGGATATCACGCTTCGCGCCCTCGAGACGCTGGCGGCAGCCGACCAGATCCTCTGCGAGGACACCCGCCATTCGGCAACACTGCTCGATCACTACGGCATCCGCACCCAGCGCCGGTCGCTGCACGAGCACAATGAGCGCGCGCGGGCCCACGAGGTCGTCGCCGACATCGCTGCCGGGAAGGCTATCGCCCAGATTTCCGATGCCGGCACGCCGCTCCTTTCCGATCCCGGCTTTCCGCTGGTCCGGGCCGTGCGCGAAGCCGGGCTGCCGGTCTTCGCTCTCCCCGGTCCTTCGGCGCTTCTCGCAGCGCTCGCGACGGCGGGCCTCCCCACCGATGCATTTGGCTTCATCGGCTTCCTGCCGGCAAAATCCGGCGCCCGCGCCAACGCCCTTTCGGCACTGAAGGCACGAGCCGATACTCTGGTGTTCTACGAGTCTCCCCGCCGCCTCGGCGACACCCTCGCGGCCATGGCCGAGGCCTTCGGGGAAAGGCCTGCCGCCGTGGCACTCGAACTCACCAAGCGGTTCGAGCGGGTCGAACGCGGTTCGTTGTCCGAGCTTGCCGCCCGTTTTGGCGAGGGAGACACCAAGGGCGAGGCCGTCATCGTCGTCGGCGGCGCCGAGGGCGTCGTGGTCGAGGCGGCGGACTGGCAGGCTGCCCTCGCGGAATCGCTTACCGGTCAACCGCTGCGCGCCGCCGTCGACGAGATCACCGCCCGCTACGGGCTCAAGCGCAAGGACGTCTACGATGCCGCCCTCGCCCTCAAGTCGCAGGAATAGCCGCAACTACCAGACGCGCTCGGCCCGGCTGGGCGCAGAGCTATTCGGCCGGCGTGGCGAAGATCTCGCCGCCTGGTACCTGCGCCTCAAGGGCTATCGCATCGTCGAAAAGCGCGTGAAAACGCCGGGCGGGGAGATCGACCTCGTCGCCCGGCGCTTCGGGGTCACCGCCTTCGTCGAGGTGAAGTCGCGCATATCGCGTCGCGAGCTGGGCATGGCGCTCGAAGCGGTAAACACGCGCCGCATTTCCCGCGCCGCCGAGCACTATGTTGCCCGCCATCCGGCCCTCGCCGCCACCGCGCTCCGCTTCGACGTGATTTTCCTTGCGCCCATGATGTGGCCGCGCCATGTGAAGGGCGCCTTCGACGCCAGCTAGGAGCGTGATCAGGAAGAGTCGCAGACTTTTCCGGTTCGATCGCGCGACCGCTCAGACAGAGTATGACGATGCCCCTGAAGATCGCCGTGCAGATGGACCCCATCGAGACCATCAATCCGCGAGGGGATTCGACCTTCGCGCTGATGCTCGAAGCGCAGGCGCGGGGCCATCGGGTCGACTACTACGTGCCCGGCACGCTGGCCCTGCGCGACAACAAGGTCTCGGCCGACCTCGCGCCCGTCACCGTGTTCGACAAGCCCAAGGGCGAGCATTTTGCCCTCGGCGAGTTCGCGCGGGCCGACCTTGCGAGCTACGACGTCGTGCTGATGCGGCAGGATCCGCCGTTCGACATGAACTACATCACGCTCACGCACCTGCTCGAGCGCATCCATCCGCATACATTCGTCGTCAACCCGCCGGCGGCGGTGCGCAACGCGCCCGAAAAGATCCTCGTCACCGAGTTCCCCGAGCTGATGCCGCCGACGCTGGTGACGCGTGACCGCCAGCTCATCCAGGAATTCCGCCGCGAGCACGGCAACATCATCGTCAAGCCGCTCTACGGCAATGGCGGCGCCGGCGTGTTCCTGATCCAGGAGGGCGACCAGAACCTCGCCTCGCTGGTCGAACTGTTCGAGCAGAGCTTTCGCGAGCCGTTCATGGTGCAGAAGTACCTGCCCGACGTGCGCAAGGGCGACAAGCGCATCATCCTCGTCGACGGCGAGCCCGTCGCCGGGCTCAACCGCATCCCCGCCGACGGCGAAGCGCGTTCCAACATGCATGTCGGCGGTCGCCCCGAACTCAGCGACCTCACGCCACGCGAGCGCGAGATCTGCGCCGCCATCGGCCCGGCGCTCAAGGCGCGCGACATGATCTTCGTCGGCATCGACGTCATCGGCGACTACCTCACCGAGATCAACGTCACCTCCCCCACCGGCATCCGCGAGATCAAGCGATTCGGCGGCCCCGACATCGCCGTGCTGATCATCGACGCGATCGAGCGGCGGCGGATGTGATCCACGCCGACGATGTCGCGTCGCTTGCGGCCTCCTCCGGCCTCGGCCGGGCGGTCGTTGCGGTGTCGGTCCGCTATCCGGGAGGCCAGGTCGACTGGCAGCAAGGTTGCGCTCCTGCAGAGCGCTTCTACGCCGCGAGCCTCAGCAAGCAGGTGACAGCTGCCGCCGTCGCGCTGCTGGTGCAGCGCGAACTGCTGGATGTGGACGCCCCCATCGGGGAGTTCTTGTCGGATCTTCCGGCCTGGCGGAATGAGGTGACCAGCCGGCACCTGCTGCACCATCTCGGTGGCATGGTCGAGCCCGATTGCATGGCGGGCCCCGGGCACTGGACCAGTTCGCTCGCCCTCGAACGCTTGCGCGAAAGCCCCGGTCTCGCCACCGTGCCGGGCACGGCCTACCGCTATTCCAACTCGGGCTATATCTGCCTCGAAGGGATCGTCGAGCGGGTCTCGGGACAATCCTTCCCCCGCTTCGTGCGAGCCCAGTTGTTCGAACCGCTCGGCCTCTCCGACCTCGATTTCACCGCCATACCCGACTCCGCCCAGCTTGCCGGTATGGGAGAGATACTGCCACTGTCGCTTGGCGATGGCGGAATCTGGACCACGTCCTCCGCCTTCGCCGATTGGCTCGACCACCAGAACCGCGACACGCTGCGGCTTGAGGCGCTGGTGCAGCAACCGGGACGGCTGCGCGATGGCACGGCAACCGACTATGGCTGGGGCATCGGATTGCGGGAGTTCCGCAATCGGCCGTTCTTCATCCACGGCGGCCGCTGGCCCGGCGCTACCGCCAAGGCCGTGCGCTGTCCTGCACTGGGAATCAGCGTCGCGGCCTTCTCGTGGTCCAGCGATCAGGACAGCACCAACGCACTCGTCGACGGACTGATGGACAGACTCAAGCCGAACTGACTGCGGCGGCGGTCGAGTCGCGAGCGTCGCTAGGTCCGGCCCAGTCGAGCCAGCACCGCATCGGTCACGTCGGCGCCGAGCCGATAGGAGAAGGCGGTGACGCTGGTCAGGTCGTCGCTGAGCGTGCAGTCGAAGGCGAGGCCGTACCACCTTTTTCCGGAGCGGAAGATCGCGCCGGGGGCAGCGAGATGCGTGCCTGCCACCTCCGAGATGGCATAGGCTTCCGCCATCACCACATCGGGCGCGAAACCCTCCCCGGCATTGCCGACCTGGGCCAGGGCCTCGATGTTGCAGGTTTGAGCCAGCCGCTTTTCCGGCGGCAACGTTTCGAGCATCGCACGCGCCTGCGCCATGCCGGGAGCACCCAGCATCGCCTCGAGAAAGAAGCGCTCGGCGCTGTGCTGCGGGCCCAGCGCGAGGGTCGCGACATCGGGCTCCGCCGACGGCGCGGGCGGGGCTGTTCCCTCCGTGATCTCCCCCGTGTCCGCCGTCATCGCGGAGACGCCTTGATCCGGTGCCCTGGCCGGAGCAGACAGCCCTCTTACCCTTGGGCGCGATAGCGGTATCGGCGGCGCCTCCGCTGCGCTCTCGACACCCCCCGTCGTGTCCGCTGCTGCAGGGGCGGGGGCGGCCTCGGATGCGGGCTTTGGCGCCTCCGGTTGGGATGGCATTTCGGGTGGAGGTATCTCCGGAGCTGAAGCGGCTGCTTGCTCCTCTGGCGGCTCGGCCGGGGTCGGCTTGGCCGGTGGCTCGGTCGCGGCCGCAACCTCCTCCTTGGGCTCCTCCACGGGCGGCTCGCTGGCGCTGGTGGCCTCGGGCGGCGGCACCAGCTCCACCTCGATGGCCGGCGGAGGTGCGGCTTCGGCGCTGTCAGGCGCCGGCTGCCAGAGGAGGAACACCAGCACGCCCACATGCAGCATTGCTGACGCCATGGCGCCCCAGATGGTCCATGGATCACGCCTCTGCGGCTCGCGGAGCTTTGGCTCGGGCGGCGTGACGTCGCTCATGGCTCAGCCTTTACCATTGCGATTGTGCAGTTCTGCCCGGCATTGTTCGAGAGAGCAACGACACTTAGGCGCGCCAGGGACCTCGTGGCAATGGCGGGACTCGGCACGACTTCGCCGCTGTCATTGCGGCGGCGGTGCGGCGAAGCTAGCCACTGCGCGGCGGTGCCGCTAAGCTCGCGCATGGGGACGATGCCGCGCATCGCCCGGGGGATTTGATGCTGAACAGCTTTCTTGCGGCCCTGGCGACCTTGTTCGCGACCGTCGGTGTCGCCGACATCGCCTTCATCTTCGCCGCGCTGACCAAGGACAATACGCCGACCGAGCGCTTTGCCATTGCCACCCGCGGCGTGACCATCGCCACGGCGATCCTCTTCGTCTTCGGGCTGATCGGCAATGCGGTGCTCGATCTCTTCGGCATCACCATCCCTGCGCTGCGCATCGCGGGCGGCGTGCTGCTGCTCCTGATCGCCATCGACATGGTGTTCGCGCGCCACTCGGGCGCCAGTTCCACCACCACCGAGGAAGAGGTCGAGGCACGCCAGCGCGAGGATATCGCCGTGTTCCCGCTCGCCATGCCGCTGCTCTCCGGCCCCGGCGCGATCAGCGCCATGGTGCTGCTCTCGACCGGGGCGAATGACGGCTTCGAATACGGTCTCGTCTTCGTCGCGCTGCTGCTGATCATGCTGGCGGCGTGGGTGACCCTGCTGCTGGCCATCCCGATCCAGCGCCTGCTCGGCATCACCGGGCTTGCCGTGGTGTCGCGCATGGTCGGCATCCTGCTCGCGGCGCTCGCCGTGCAGTTCCTGATCGATGGCCTCAAGGCCAGCGGGCTCATTCCGGGGGTCGCCGCGTAACCTGCGGCGAAAAGCACAGGGCCGCGGCGTGCGCCACGGCCCTGGATAATCTCGATCGGCCGAAGAACTACTTCTTGGTGGCCGCCGCGATCGTCGAAGTGACGCCGGCAGCAGGCTTTGCAGCCTTGTCCTTCTTCGGCTTCTTGGCTTCCTTGTTCTTACGCAACTGACCCTTGGCCATACTTGCTCTCCTCCTCGCGGGTGTCCCGGTCCGCACCGGTAAATCACCCTGTGAAAACTAATACTTGCCGCGAGTCGTGACAAGTTGATGGCAAAGCGACGCTATTTCAGGCTACCGCAGCGGCCCTGCGGGCCCAGCACCTGCAGCAGGCGCGGATCGCAGCCGGTGAGCAGGAACTGCACCCATTCGGTCTCGCTGCCGTAAAAGGCGTTGCGGTCGACCTCGGTGCGGACGCCGGACATGGTGCCGGTCTGGGTCCACTGCCAGAACAGCCACGGACGGTCGCCATACCTGAGGTGCGGCTCGGCGGCGGTGGAGCGCAGCCAGAACGAGGAGTCGAAATGCTCGCCCGCGAGGATGTCGCGGTAAAAGTTCATGTCGGTGTAGATCACCGGCACCTTGCCGGTGTGCCGCTCCATGGCGGCCAGCATGACGCGCACCTTCTCGAGGATGTCGGCGCGGTTGTGCTTGTTCTTGCAGCTCGAATGGTTGTTCCACTCGAGGTCGAGCACCGGCGGCAGGGCGTCGGCATCGTTCGGTACCTTGCGCACGAACCAGTCGGCCTGCTCGGAAGCGAGGCTGCACCAGGTCATGAAGTGGTAGGCGCCGCGCGCCATGCCCGAGGCGCGCGCCCCGTTCCAGTTGTCGTAGAAATTGGGGTCGATGTAGTCCTTGCCCTCGGTCGACTTGATGTAGACGAAGTGCACGCCCCCGGCGCGGGCCGTGTTGAAGTCGATGCGGCCCTGGTAGCGCGCCACGTCGAGCCCCTGGATCGGCAGGCCCCACGCCTTGCGCACCCCGTCATGCGGGTCGTTATCGCCGGGAATGCCGGTGTAGTTGGTCGGCGAGCGCCCGCAGGCGGCGAGCAGCAGCATGAGCCCCACGGCAAGTGCGGACCTCAGGACGGGGAGCGCGGAGCGGGCGGCAACAGGCATGCGGGACCAAGGCCTTCTTCAGGTCTGAAAGCCTTTGAATCAACATGCGGCGCTTAATGAAACCTTGCGCTAACCCATTGGAATTCCAGCATGGTTAACGCCCGCGGCGGCGTTGTTTACAAGAGTCCCGCAACGCCGCCGGTGTTCTCCAAATGTTCTTGCCACATTCGTAAATGTCCTGATAGCGTCCTTTCGGGCAACTGGGGGCAGGCGGATGGTCACGCGGGTCGCGACCGTGGCGTTTCAGGGCATCGAGGCGGTGCCGGTCGATGTGCAGGTGCAGATCGCGCCCGGCCTGCCGAAATTCCTGATGGTCGGCCCACCCGGCGCCGGCAAATCCATGCTGGCGGCGCGGCTGCCCTCGATCCTGCCGCCGCTCAACCCACGCGAACTGCTCGATGTCTCGATGATCCAGTCGATCGCGGGCGAACTGGCCGGCGGCGCCCTCAGCGACCGCCGTCCGTTCCGCGCGCCCCACCATTCCGCCTCGATGGCGGCCCTGGTCGGCGGCGGGCTGCGCGTCCGTCCGGGCGAGGCGAGCCTTGCCCATAACGGCGTGCTGTTCCTCGACGAACTGCCCGAATTCCAGCCGCAGGTGCTCGACAGTCTCAGGCAACCGCTGGAGTCCGGCGAGGCGGTGATCGCCCGCGCCAACGCCCATGTGAACTTTCCAGCCCGCTTCCAGCTGGTCGCGGCGATGAACCCCTGCAAATGCGGCATGGCCGGTACGCCGGGCCATACCTGCAAGCGCGGCGACCGCTGCGCCTCGGATTACCAGGCCCGCGTTTCGGGCCCCTTCCTCGACCGCATCGACCTCAGGATCGACGTGCCCGCGGTGTCCGCCGCCGACATGATCGGAACCTCGAACGCCGAACCCTCGGCCAAGGTCGCCGAGCGCGTCGAGGTGGCGCGCGAACGGCAGCGGCAGCGCTACGCCGATGCCGGGCACCCCGGGATCTTCACCAATGCCACGGCGGGTTCGACGCTGATCGAAAAACTGGTCGATCCCGACAAGGAGAGCCAGGCCCTGCTGCTGCAGGCGGCGGAGCGCTTCAACCTCTCGGCCCGGGCCTACCACCGGGTGCTGAAGGTGGCGCGCACGCTGGCCGACCTCGCGGGCGTCGATAAGGTTTCGCGCCCGCATGTCGCCGAGGCACTGAGCTACCGGATCAACTTCGCGACGGGATGATGAGCGAGCGCAATGGCCGGAGTGTACCTGCCAGGTCATCCCAGTCAGGTCTGGTGTATGTTGTCGTCGCACCTCGCCATTGACGGATTCCAGTTCCTGGCCAGGTCCGCGACGGAAACAGCCATGATTTGCCGTTCAAAATGCTGTTGCGCTGACTTGAGAGCGCTGTCTGTTGCCTCACTGGCTGCACGGGCCAGCATGCAGGTCACTTGCTCGTCGTCATTCCCGATGGCGAAAAGCGTTGGCGATCCAAGCGCGGCATAGATTTCCAGCAACGTAATCTCGTTCAATGGCTTGGCCAGCGACCATCCCCCGCCGTGGCCCTTCACCGATACGAGAATGCCTGCATCGCGCAACCCGGCCATGGTTCGGCGCACCACCGAAGGATTTGTGCCCAACATCTGCGCGATGAGGCCCGATGTAGCCGGTGTGGTCATCTCCCCCAGATGCAGCAGGGCGTGGAGAACGCGTGGCAAGCGACTGTCGTTACGCATGAGGCCTCATCATGAAACAAACGAAGTATCATGACATTGACTCTCGGCAACTCATGATGCATTTGTTGCTACATGATTAGCCGGGAAGGGTCCACCCTCATCATGCAGAATGCCAAACACGCGGAGAGTTCCGAGACGTTCTGGGAGCGTGTCTATGTGGCAAAAACCGAACCTTCGAGCGGTCGCGCATCGTCGGTTCTGACGCGCTTCGTCACGGGTCGCACGCCGGGACAGGCACTGGAGCTTGGGTGCGCGCGCGGCGACGATGCGATCTGGCTCGCGCGACAAGGCTGGACTGTAACCGCCGTCGACGTATCGCCAACCGCAATAAGGGCCGCCACGAAGGCCGCCGCTGCCGCCGGCCTGCACGAGCGCACGCGCTTCGCGCAGCAGGATCTGGCGGAGACTTTTCCAGAGGGCACGTACGACCTCGTGACAGCGATGTTTCTGCATTCGCCGGTCACCTTCGGGCGGACGAAAGTCCTGCGGCGCGCTGCCGAGGCCGTAGCGCCGGGAGGTATGCTCCTTCTCGCCGCACACGGATCGGCCGCTCCCTGGTCATGGCGTGGCTCCAATACCGGATATCCCACCGCCAAGGCCGAACTGGCGGATCTCGTACTGGACCCCAAGGCCTGGCGGGAGGTGTTTGTGGGGTCAGAACCGCGCATCGCGAATGGCCCGAACGGAGCCCGGGCCGAAGTCCTCGACGCCATCGTGGCTATCGAACGCCTCTAGCCCATCTCGACAATCGGAGAACTGAAAATGACGCAACTCAAGACTGCGGCAGGTGCGATGCTGATTGCCATCGCAGCCCTATCGCTTCCAACTCCGGCTGCAGCGCAGATCGTCGACCAGTCGATCGAAGTTGGCTCGCAGACGGTCCGCTACCTGTCCTCCGGAACCGAAGGTCCGGCAATCATCCTGCTCCATGGCTGGCCGCAAACCGCCGATGAGTTCCGTGAGATCATGCCTGAACTGGCCAAATACTACTCGATCTATGCGCCCGATCTCAGCGGCATCGGAGGCAGCACCGCGCCCAGTCAGCGGTGGGACAAGGCGGCTCTCGCTTCCGACGTGAAGGCCTTTGCAGACCAATTGGGACTGGAGGATCCCCTTGTTGTCGGTCACGATATCGGCGGCATGGTTGCCTATGCCTATGCCCGGCAATACCCGGAAGATCTGGCTGGCGTCGCCATTCTCGACGTGCCAGTTCCCGGCCTGGCCCCGGCTGACGACATCGCCATCAGCCCCTATGCCTGGCACTATGATTTCCACAAGCAGGTCGGATTGGCTGAAACTCTGGTCGATGGCCAGCAAGCCGACTATTTCAGCTATTTCATCGGCAAGAACTCTGCCAATCCGGCGGCAGTCTCGCCAGAAGAAATCGCGGTCTACGCAAAGGCCTATGGCTCTCGTGACGCGCTGCGGGCAGGCTTCGAGCTATACCGGGCCTTCGATGAGGACGCAGTGTTCTTCAACAGCCGGGTTGAGGCGTTCGCGGTTCCGACGCTGGTTGTCGGCGCCGAGTTCTCAACCGCAGCAGTGTTGCCGGTGATGGCCCAGTCCTTTGCCGACCGCGGCGTGGCTAATCTCGAAACGCTTGTCATCAAGGATTCCGGCCATTGGCTGTCCGAGGAGCAACCCGCGGCAACGGCCCAGGCGATCCGGAACTTTGCCGACAAGGTCTTCGACAACTAGGCTGATGCCTCTCCGGCAAGGCGATCGACAGAGAAGGTTGAGCGATGCGCACTGAAGCAAGCTGCCACTGCGGAGCTGTCCGGCTCTCGCTCAGCCACGCCCCCGACGAAGTCACCGAGTGCAACTGCAGCCTCTGTCGGCGCTACGGTGTCCTGTGGGCCTATTATGAAGCCGGCGATATCGAAGGACTTCCGCTGGAAGGGCTCACCGACACCTATGCATGGGGTCGCAAGAACGTCGATTTCCACCGCTGCGCCAAATGCGGCTGCGTGGTCCTGTGGGCGCCCCGTGCCCCCGGCAGGAGCATGCACGGCATCAACGCACGCCTGCTACCGCCGGAAATTCTGTCGGCAGCGGCCTTAACTTTCAAGGACGGTGCCAGCCGGTAGGCGGAGTAAACGATCCGAATGGCAGATGCGGGAGATGGCGGCTGGCCATCTCCCGTGTGTATCACGAGGGCCGAGGCTCAGCTCTTGGCGGCGATGAACTTGGCGAGGTCTTCGTATTCCTCGCAGGTCTTGTTGCCGCACAGCTTTTCGAGCTGGCCGAGCATCTGCTTGGCCTTCGCCATCTGGCCGATCTCGACATACAGCTCGCCGAGATATTCGTGCGCGCCCTTGTGGCGGGGCGAGAGCTTCAGCGCCTTGAGGTAGAAACCCTGGGCGTTCTTGTAGTCGCCGGACTTGCGCAGCGAATAGCCCAGCAGGTTGTTGGCCTCGGCATTGTTCGGCTCGGCGCGGACGATGGTCTTCAGCATCGTCACCGCGGTCTTCCACTTCCTGGCGCGGATCAGGGCGCGCGCATCGTCGAGCGAGGGGATGGCGCTCTGCTGCGAGGACGACGAACCGCCGCCGCCGCCGCTGCTGCTACCGCCACCACCACCTCCGCCGCCCCCTCCGCCACCGCCGCCTCCGCCACCATCGACGGCGTAGACAGGCGCGGCCAACACCATTCCGGATATGGCGATCGCCCCGAAGAGAAGCTTCAGCGAGTTGTTCAAGCGTGTACTTGGCATCTGGGTCTCCCTTTGGCCATGCCCCCTCGCGCCGCCGCAACGGTCGGCAGGAGGGAGAACACCCGGGGGACTCGTTTATTCCGCGTGGCGCGCGGATCGGCCTCCGCTAGGACACGCGCCGGTAGCCGCCGCGGATGCCGTCCGGGCTCAGAACCAGTTGCCAGAGCTGGATATTCCGGGCCCGGAACATCGCCGCAAACACCTGCAGGTAGAAGCGCCACATGCGGTGGAAACGATCGCCATACTTTTCGCGCAAGGTCGGCCAAGAAGCATCGAAATTGGCCCACCAGGCCATCAGCGTCTTGTCGTAGTCGGCGCCGAAACTGTGCCAGTCCTCCAGCACGAACCTGCCTTCGAGGGCGGTGGTGATCTGCCGCGCGGACGGCAACTGGCCATTGGGGAAGATGTACTTTTCCGACCACGGGTCGCCGTGGGTGGTGGTGAAGTTGTTGCCGATCGTGTGCAGCACGAAGAGCCCGTCCGGCTGCAGCAGCGATTTCACCTTGGCGAAGTAGGCGCCGTAGTTCTTGTAGCCGACATGCTCGAACATGCCGATCGAGATCACCCGGTCGAAGCGGCCCTCCAGCGCCATGTAGTCCATCAGCCGTGTCTCGATCGGCAGGTTCCCCTTGCCGGCCTCGGCGAAGGCGGCCTGCTCCTTCGAGATGGTGACACCGACGCCCTCGACGCCATAGCGCTCGGCGGCGAATTTCAGGAACCCGCCCCAGCCCGAGCCGATATCGAGCACCTTCATCCCCGGCTTTAGCCCCGCCTTGCGGCAGATGAGGTCGAGCTTGGCTTCCTGCGCCTCGTCGAGCGTCGTCGCCTCGGCCCAGTAGCCGCAGGAGTAGATCATCCGCCGGTCGAGCATCGCGGCATAGAGGTCGTTGCCGATGTCGTAGTGCTTCTCGCCGACTTCGGCGACATGGCTGCGCTGCCGGTTGAACAGCCGCCCGCGCAGAAAACTCAGGGCGAGGCCGAGGTCGGGCTTCAGGTGGGCGTAGATGTCGTATTCGAGCAGCCGGTAGACGAACTCGTCGAGCGCCTCGGTGTCGAACCAGCCGTCCATATAGGCTTCGCCGAAGCCGAGCGTGCCGTGGCTGATGACCCGGCCCCACAGCCGGTCGTCATGCACGGTGACGTCGAAGGGGCGGCTGCCACCGAGCTCGATCCCGGCGTCCTTCAGGATGCCGGTGAAATAGGCTTTCGGTCCGGTACTCATGACCTTCTCCGGAGATAGGTATGATCCTAAGCAAAATTCTACCGCCGTCCGGCGCCCTCTTGCAAGTGCATGAGGCTGCTGGCCGATCGGCGGGGCACGGAGGGCCGACAGCCAGCAAATCGCATGCTATCGAGTGCGGACAGGGGGAGTGATCCGATGAGTCTCGCCGTCCGCATCATCCGCAAGCTGGCGCAGAACAACCGGCTCGCGAACCACAGGTTGCACGCCGCCTGTGCCGGGCTCGGACCCGGCGAGTTCGAGGCGGAGCGGACGAGCTTCTTCCCCTCGATCAAGGAGACGCTCAACCACATCCTCACCATCGACTGGTTCTATGTCGACGCGCTCGAAGGCGGCACGCTCGGACCGAGGGCCTGGGAGCCGGAGGAGCCGTTCGACGCGCTGGCCCCGCTTACTGCCGCGCAGGTCGCCGTCGACGAGCGGCTCCTCGCCTTCGTCGCGACGCTCACCGACGAGGGCCTCGCCGCCGAAACCCGCGTCCACCGCACCGGGCGCATCCAGGTCGAGCGCACCGACGACCTGCTGCTCCACCTCCTGATGCACCAGACCCACCATCGCGGGCAGGTACACGCCATGCTCGCCGGCACATCGGTGCAACCACCGCAACTCGACGAGTTCCTCACCGCCAGCGATTTCCGCGACCGCCTCGACGACATGGCGGCGCTCGGCTGGAACGAAGCGGATCTGGGGAGATAGTGGTGCGCAGGACTGGTGAGCTGGTTCAGTGGAACGACGAGCGCGGTTTCGGTTTCATCCGCGACAATGACGGCAAGCGCCATTTCGTCCACATCTCCGACATCAGGCGAGCGGAAAGCCGTCCGCAGCCGGGCGACCGGCTGACCTTCGATCCTGCGGACGGTCCCGACGGCCGCCCGGTCGCGAAGTCGGCCGTGCTGATGGGAGTGGCACCTACTCCGCGGCGCGATGCAACGTCGTCCCGACGTTACGGAGTCGGCATGCCCGGAGCCGCGATCCGGATTGCCGTGGCGATCGCGATCATCCTCGCGGCAATCGTCGCGACCCAGTTGCGCCTCGCACCCAGTTGGGTGCTGATCGCCTATCTGGTGATGGGCATCGTCAGCATCTGGTACTACTGGCGGGACAAGCGGGCGGCAGAGAACGGAGAGTGGCGCACCAGTGAGAACGCACTGCAGTTCGTGGACCTCATCGGCGGCATTGCTGGCGGCCTCGTCGCCCAGGCATTGCTGCGACACAAGGTACGAAAGCCGGGGTTCGCGTTGGTGTCATGGGCGACCGCCGCTCTCCATCTGGCCGGCCTTGCCCTCGTGATCATCGGCCTGTGGCCACTTCCCGAGGCGCTGTGGTTCGGTTGACGTAGCGGGCGGCGCTTGACCGCCCGCTGTGCCCAGTCAGATCAGCTTGCCGAAGAACGCCCTGACATCCTCGACCAGCAGGTCAGGCGAGTCGGTCGCGGCGAAGTGGCCGCCGCTTGGCATCTCGGTCCAGTGGACGATGTTGTTGGCGCGTTCGGCGAAGCTGCGGACCGAGCGGAAGTCCCACGGGAACACGGCGACGCCGGTCGGCGTGTTGTTGCGTTCCTCGCGATAGCCCGAGCCGGAGCGCGCGTCCTCGAGATAGATGTAGGCGGCCGAGCCGCCCGAGGCGGTGAACCAGTAGATCGAGGCATGGGCGAGATAGAGATCGCGGTCGATGAACTCCACCGCCTCGCCCTCGAAGCCGAAGAACAGCTCGGTGTTCCAGGCCAGCTGGCCGATCGGCGAATCCACCAGGCCGTAGCCGAGCGTGCCGGGGCGCTTCGACTGGATCTCCTGGTAGCCGCTATACTTCTGGTACATGTCGAGATTGGCAAAGCCCTCCATCTCGAACGGGGTCAGCTTCTCCATCTCGCCGGGCGTTCCGTTGGGGAAGGCGAAGATCTGCTGCAGGTGCGTGCCGACCAGCCCCCCGGGCGCGAGAATGCCGAGTTCCTTGCCGACCAGCGCGCCGACATCGCCGCCCTGCGCGCCGTAGCGCGTATAGCCGAGCCGCTTCATCAGCACGTCCCAGGCCTTGGCGACGCGCGCCGTGTCCCAGCCGGCTTCGTTGAGCGGCGTCGACCAGCCGTAGCCGGGCAGCGAGGGGATCACGAGGTCGAAGGCGAGGCTGGGGTCGAGCCCGTGGGCGCGCGGATCGCTGAGCGGCCCGATCACCTCGAGGAACTCGAGCACGCTCGAGGGCCAGCCATGGGTCAGGATCAGCGGAAAGGCGTTCGGCTCCTTCGAGCGGATATGGAGGAAGTGGATGGTCTGCCCGTCGATCTCCGTGGTGAACTGCGGA
The DNA here is from genome assembly GCA_023393475.1 of Pseudomonadota bacterium. Taxonomy (GTDB): domain Bacteria; phylum Pseudomonadota; class Alphaproteobacteria; order Rhizobiales; family Devosiaceae; genus Devosia_A. The sequence continues at coordinate 41,088 of JAEWLC010000007.1, read as the reverse complement.
TAGGCGTTGAGCCGCTCTTCCCACTTGCGCCAGTCGAAGCGGTTGAGCCACTGGTCGGCGAGGTCCCGGATGAACGACACCGGCTGCCCGTGGCTCCAGTCGGTGGTGGTCGGATGCGGGAAGCGCGCCATGGTCAGGCGCTCCTTGAGGTCGGCGAGGTCTTCGTCGGAAACGGCGACCCGGAACGGGGTGACGGCGGGCATCGTGCTCTCTCCATTGGCTGCGGAGGCGCCGAGCATTGGCCCGATGGCGGCCGCGGCAGCAGCAACGAGAACCTGGCGACGATCGAGAACGGGCATTTTTCGGCTCCTCTGTCGCGCCGTGCAGGATGGCCCGGCGTCTGAGAAGACCTTGCGCCGCCCCTGCTGACAGGCCGTGGCAGGAGCCTCAGCTCCCCGGCGTGTTCCACTCCGGGTGCAACCGCGCCCACTCCTCGCGCCATTCCTTGGCCAGCTGCAGGCGTCGGCGGCCATAGCGGTTTTCGGTCGCCTCGACCCGCACGATCCGGTCGGTGCGGAAGTTGCGGAAGGCCTCTCGCATGCAGCACCAGCCGACGACGATCTGCTTGCCCTCGTAGTAGGCGAGCTGCACCGGCCAGATGTCGCGCTCGCTCTCCCGGCCGCTTTCGTCGGCATAGCCGATATGGAGCGCCTTCTCCGTCCGCATCGCCGCGCGCACCATTCCCAGCACCGGCTGCGGCTCGCCCCTGCCGCGCATCAGCACCGGCCACAGCCCCGTATCCCTGATCCGGTCGCGCAGGTCGTCGGGCGAGGCGGTGGCGATCTTGCCCAGGGCGTTCTTCGCCGCATCTGCAAGGCCCGCATCCGGCTGCGCCTGCACCCAGCGGGCGCCGAGCACCAGCGCCTCGAGTTCCTCGGGCGAAAACATCAGCGGCGGGAGGAAGAAGCCGGGCCTCAGCATGTAGCCGACCCCGGCCTCGCCATCGATCGGCGCGCCGAGCCCGATGAGCGTCTGCACGTCGCGATAGAGGGTGCGGACGGAAACGCCCTGCTCCTCGGCCAGCTGCGCCGCCGTGACCGGGCGGCGGTGGCGCCGGAGCGCGTCCATGACTGAGAACAGGCGTTCGGTCTTGTCCATGCCGCGGACACTAACCTCTCCCGATCTCGCGATGAAAGACCCGGATGTCCTCGGCCAGCAGGTCGGGCACTTCCAGTGCCGGGAAGTGTCCGCCCTTGCCAGCGTCGTTCCAGTGGATGAGGTTCTGCAGGTTGCGCTCGCCCCAGGCGCGGGGCGCCGGCAGGTCGCTCTCGGCCGGCACCAGCACACCCTGCGGCACATCGTGTCTCGGCTGCGGCGCGGTGAGCTCGGGATCGGCAAAGGCCTCCTTGTAGAGCCGCACCGAGGAGCCGATCGTTTCGGTGAACCAGTACACCGACAGCAGCGTCGCCAGCGTCTCGAACGAAAAGACGCTCTCGATGTCGCCGCCGGTATCGCCCCAGCGATGGAATTTCTCGAGGATCCAGGACGCCAGGCCGGCGGGCGAATCGTTGAGCCCCACCGCCAGCGTGGTCGGCTTGGTCCCATGCACCATGGCATAGGCACCCTCGGCAAAACGGGAGTAGTCGACCTTCTTGAAGTACTCGATCTCCTCCTGCGTCAGCTCTTCCGGCCGGGGATATCCCGAGAAGACGTTGCAGTAGTGCACGCCGAGCAGCTTCTCCGGATGGTGGCGGACAAGACCCAGCAGGGCGCCACCGCCGAGGTCGGAGCCCGAGGCGAGGAAACGGGCATAGCCCAGCTGCCCCATCAGCCCGGCCCAGAGGTGCCCGACCTGCGTCAGGTTCATGCCCTTCTTGCGGGGCCGGCCGGAAAAACCGTAGCCGGGCAGCGAGGGGATGATCACGTCGTAGGAAACGCCATCGCGCTCGGCCGTCAGCCGATCGACTAGCGGCAGCAGTTCGACGAAGTTGCTCGGCCAGCCATTGGCGAGGAGCACCGGCACGGCAGCGCTGCCGCGACCGCGGACATGGACGAAATGCACCAGTTCGCCATCGACCTCGGTGGTGAACTGGGGGAGGCGGTTGAGCCGGGCCTCGGCGGCGCGCCAGTCGAACTCTTCAGCCCAATACGCGACGAAACGCCGGATGAACGGCACGCTGGTGCCGTAGTCCCAGCCGGCATCCGCGACTTCGTCGGGAAAGCGCGCCAGCCGCAGCCGGCTCCTGAGGTCGGCAATGTCTGCATCGGTGATGGCGATGGTAAAGGGCTTCATGCTCGCTCTCCGCGTTGGGTTCGCGGGGATCAATGCACGACGATGCCGCCAGTTTCTGTCAGCAGCGTAGGGTCAGCCCTTGGCCAGGCTCGCTGCCTTTTCCGCCAGGCCGGCGAATACCTTCCAGTTGCGCTGCGTCATGCGCGCGCCGAGCGCCTTTTCGATCTGCAGCTTCGAGGCGGGCGCGGCACCCGGAACATAGGCGACGACGAGATGGGCCCCTACCGCTGCGATTTCTTCCGGCCCCCGGTAGTCACGGGTAATCGGCGTCCAGTCCGCTGGAGCGACATGAAACGAGGAGACGCCGATCTCGCTCGGCCGTTCGGCGGCCGCCTCAGGGAAGGGGTTGGCCGCGACCACTTCGGCCATCTCTGCGGGCGTGCGGATGAAAACCTCGTTGGCGGGGCCCAGGCCGAAGCCGTCGACCACCGCCTGCAGCGCCTTCCGGGCAGCTTCGGCGCTGCCCTTCATCCGGAAGATCACGTTGCCGGTATTGCCCACCGTCGCAGCGTCGGCGAGCCCCGCCTCTTCGCAGGCCTCGCGCAGCGCCGCCATCTTCATTTTTGCATGCGTCACCGGGCCGATCGCGCGGATCAGCCCGACATAGACGGCCATCAGGCGATCTCGATGTCGACCCGGTGGGAGTAGTCGCGGTCGGGGCCGTAGATGGTGGAGGGAAAGTGCGGGTTGTTGACCGAATCCGGCAGGCCCTGGTCCTCGAGGCAGAAGCCACAGTGGTGCCCGAAGTGCTTGCCCTCGGCCGAAGCCTCGGTGGTCACCGAGTTGTAGATCTGCAGGCCCGGCTGGTCGGTATAGAGCTTCAGCGTCAGCGCCTTGTCCGGGCCGGTGACGACCGCCACCGGATCCTCGAACTTGCGGTCGGTCGCCAGCACGACGTTGCCGTCATAGTCGATCGGCTTGCCGGCGGCGTCGCGCATGGTGCGGCCATTGCGGAAGTCCCACACCGTGCCCTCGACCGGCAGGATGGCGCCGGTCGGGATCAGCGGGCCGCCGAGTTCGGTATAGGCGCTGGCGTTGACCTGGTAGGTATGGTCGAGCACGTCCGTACCGGTGCCGAGATTGAAATACTGGTGCTGCACCACGTTGATCGGGGTGCGGCGGTCGGCCTTGGCGGCGATATCGAGGCGCAGGCGGTTGCCGGTGAGCGTGTAGGTGGCGGTGAACTTCACATTGCCCGGAAAGCCCATGGCGCCATCGGGGGAATCGAGCGTGAAACGCACGGCATTGTTGGCGCTGTCGGCCTCGCCGTTCCACACCAGCCGGCCGATGCCCTCGGGCCCGCCATGCAGCGTGTGTTCGCCAAAGTTCTTCGCCACCGAGTAGGTCTTGCCGTCGAGGGTGAAGCTGCCGTCCTTGATGCGGTTGGCGACGCGGCCGGCGAGCGAGCCGAAATAGGGCGAGGCCTTGGGGTAGGAGTCGAACTGGTCGAACCCGAGCACGACCGAGCGCTTGCCGCCGGCGACCGGTACGCGCCAGTCGCGCACCAGCACGCCCCAGGAGATGATGTCGACTTCGACGCCGGTATCGCTCCGGAGCTTGAACTGCTCGACGCTTTTTCCCTCGTATTCGCCGAACTTTTCAGCCGTGACGCTCATTGCCGATCTCTCCTCTTCGTGCGACGGGTTGATAGCCGTATTCGGCGCCGGGCGGAAGCGGGGGAGGACAAATGGACGAGATCAAGCGGCGCGCCACCGTGCACGACGTCGCCCGCGAGGCCGGTGTTTCGCTGGCAACGGTCGACCGCGTGCTCAATGGCCGTCCGGGCGTGCGCAGCGAGACGGCGGAGAAGGTGGCCGAGGCGATCAAGGCGCTGGATTTCCGGCGCGACCTTTCCGCATCGCTCCTCGCCCGCTCGCGCGATCTCGGCGTCAGCTTCCTCATCCCCGACGGCCGCAACGAATTCATGTTCGCGCTCGGCGCCGCCATCCAGCGCCGCGCCAGCGCCAGCCAGGGTGAGCGGGTGTCGATCACCACCCGCCTCGTCCATGCCTTCGATCCGACGGCGCTCGCCACCGCGCTCGGTGAACTCGACCCCAAGACCTGCGACTGCGCCGTGGTCGTCGCCACCGAGAACGACAAGGTGCGCCGCGCCATCGACAGCGCCACGCGCCGCGGCATCTCGGTGATCACGCTCGTCTCCGACCTGCCGGATTCGGCGCGCCGCGCCTTCGTGGGCATCGACAACCACGCCGCCGGCCGCACCGCCGCGTCGCTGATGGGCCGGTTCGCCAAGCCGGGCGCCATCGGGCTGATCGCCGGCTCGCTGAGCCTCGCCGACCACCACCAGCGCCGCGAAGGCTTCGAGGCGGTGCTGGCGGCGGAATTCCCCGGCCACCAGATCGTCGGACCGATTGAGGGGTTCGACGACGATGCGAAAACCGAGGCGGCGGCGCTCGAACTGCTGAAGCGCCCGCTCGCCGGCATCTACAACATGGGCGCCGGCAATGCCGGCCTGATCCGGGCGCTGCAGAAGACCGGCCATGGCAAGGTGCGGGTCGTCGCCCACGAGCTGACGCCCGCCACCCGGGCCGGACTCACCAGCGGCGCCATCGACGTGGTCATCGACCAGAACCCGGATGGGGAAATCGCCGCTGCGCTCGGCATCGCCCAAACCCTGGCGCTCGGACAGGCCGCCGACCGGCAGCCGGCCCCCATTGAAATCGGCCTCTATCTGCGCGACAATCTACCCAAGGGCTGACCACCACATAACCAGAACATCGCCTGCCCGGGGAGGACATTCGGATGAGTTGCGCGACGCGTCGTGAGGTACGTGCCTCATGACTTATCTCGGCATCGATATCGGTACGTCCGGGGTGAAGGCCCTGCTCATCGACCGCGAGGGCAACGCCATCGGCGAGGCCACGGCCAAATCGGTCGAACCGGTGCGCCCGCATCCGGGCTGGTCCGAACAGAATCCGGCCGACTGGTGGGGTGCCACGCTCGAGGCGGTGGACAAGCTGGCCGCAGCGCATCCCTCGGAAGTGGCGGCGGTGCGCGGCATCGGCCTTGCGGGGCACATGCATGGCGCCGTGCTGATCGATAAGGACAACCACGTCCTCCGCCCCTCCATCCTCTGGAACGACGGGCGCTCGGCCGCCGAATGCGCCGAGATGGAAGCGGCGCTGCCGAGCCTGCGCGACATTGCCGGCAACATCGCCATGCCCGGCTTCACCGCGCCCAAGATCGCCTGGATCCGCAAGAACGAGCCCGACATCTACGCGCGCATCGCCAAGGTGCTGCTGCCCAAGGCCTATATCCGCCTGCTGCTCACCGGCGAGCATGTCGAGGAAATGTCCGACGCCGCCGGCACGCTCTGGCTCGATGTCGGCAAGCGCGACTGGTCCGATGCGCTGCTCGCGGTCACCGGTCTCAACCGCTCGCACATGCCGCGCCTCGTCGAAGGCTCGGCGCCCTCGGGGCATCTGAAGCGCGAGTTCGTCAACCGCTGGGGCATGAGCGGCGAAGTGATCGTCGCCGGCGGCGCCGGCGACAACGCGGCGGCTGCCTGCGGCATCGGTGCCATCCGGCCGGGCGAGGGCTTCGTCTCCCTCGGTACCTCGGGCGTGCTGTTCGTCTCGAACGACCGTTTCCGCCCCAACACGAAGGGGGCCGTCCACGCCTTCTGCCACGCCATCCCCGACACCTGGCACCAGATGGGCGTGATCCTTTCGGCCACCGACAGCCTCAACTGGCTGGCAAAGATCACCGGGCAGGATCCGGCCAAACTCGCCGGCGCCGCCGAGGCGCAGTTCACCGGGCCGGGCGAGGAGATCTTCCTCCCCTATCTCTCGGGCGAGCGCACGCCGCACAACAATGCCAATGCCCGCGGCAGCTTCACCGGGCTCAGCCATTCTTCCGATCCGGCCAAGCTCGCCCAGGCGGTGATGGAGGGCGTCACCTTCGCCTTCCGCGACTGCAAGCGCGTGCTCAACGATGCCGGCACGACGCTTGGCCAGCTCATCGCGGTGGGCGGCGGGTCGAAGTCCGAGCTCTGGCTCAGGCTCATCGCCACCAATCTCGACACGCCCATTGCCATCCCGGCTGACGGCGATTTCGGTGGTGCGCTCGGCGTCGCCCGGCTCGGCCTCTGCGCCGCCGAAGGGGTCGATCCCGCCGAGATCATGCTCAGCCCCGCCATCCAGCGGGTCATCGAACCCGACGCGGCGCTCGCCGACGCCTATGCCCGCCAGTACGAGCGCTACCGCGCCCTCTACCCCGCAATTGAAGACGCGCGTTAACGCGCTTTCGACCCAGCCACCGAGGAGGCTCGCAATTGACCGATTTCTTCAAGGGGATCAGCCCCGTCAAGTTCGAGGGGCCGCAGAGCTCCAACCCGCTCGCCTATCGCCACTACAACAAGGACGAGCTGGTGCTGGGCAAGCGGATGGAGGATCACATCCGCCCCGCCATCGCCTACTGGCACACCTTCGCCTGGGAGGGCGGCGATCCGTTCGGCGGCCGTACCTTTGATCGGCCCTGGTACGACAAGGGCCTCGAGGGCGCCAAGATCAAGGCCGACGTCGCCTTCGAGCTGTTCGACCTGCTCGATGCGCCGTTCTTCTGCTTCCATGACGCGGACGTGGCCCCCGAGGGCGCGACGCTCAAGGAGAGCAACAAGAACCTCCGCACCATCACCGACATCTTCGCCAAGAAGATGCAGAAGTCGCGCACCAAGCTCCTCTGGGGTACGGCGAACCTCTTTTCCAACCGCCGCTTCATGGCCGGCGCCGCCACCAACCCCGATCCCGATGTCTTCGCCTATGCCGCCGGACAGGTGAAGGAAATGCTCGAGATTACCAACGATCTCGGCGGCGCCAACTACGTGCTCTGGGGCGGTCGCGAGGGTTATGAGACGCTGCTCAATACCCGCATCAAGACCGAACAGGATCACGCCGCGCGCTTCCTCGGCCTCGTCATCGAGCATGCGAAGAAGATCGGCTTCAAGGGCCAGATCCTGATCGAGCCCAAGCCGCAGGAGCCGACCAAGCACCAGTACGACTACGACGTCGCTACGGTGTACGGCTTCCTCAAGACCTACGGCTTCGAGAAGGATGTGAAGGTCAACATCGAAGTCGGCCACGCCTTCCTCGCCGGCCATTCGTTCGAGCACGAACTGGCGGTCGCGGGGGGCCTCGGCATCCTCGGTTCGGTCGATGCGAACCGCAACGACCTGCAGTCGGGCTGGGACACCGACCAGTTCCCCAACAACCCGGGCGAAATGGCGCTGGCCTTCTACCAGATCCTCAAGGCCGGTGGCCTCGGCAAGGGCGGCTTCAACTTCGACGCCAAGGTGCGCCGCCAGTCGATCGACCCGGCCGACCTCCTGCACGGCCATGTCGGCGGCCTCGACATCCTCGCTCGCGGCCTCAAGGGGGCGGCGGCGCTGATCGAGGACGGCACCTTCGACAAGGTGCAGGAAGCCCGCTATGCCGGCTGGAACAGCCCGGCCGCGCAGAAGATGCTGAAGTCCGACAGCCTCGCCGACATCGCCGCCCGGGTCGAGAAGGACAACATCAACCCGCAGCCCAAATCCGGCCAGCAGGAATATCTCGAGAACCTGGTCAACCGGTTCGTGTGAGCCTTTCTGCACCCTCCCCCTCGCGGGGAGGGTGGTGCAGCCGGGAGCGTCAGCGACCCGGCGAAGCCGGGGTGGGGGAGCCGCACGCTCACCGTCCGCCTCGCACCCCTACCCAGCTGCGCTAGGCCTTCGGCCAAGCTTCGCTACCTCCCCCCGTCGAGGGGGAGGTGTTCCCGACTGAGACACGAGTGCAACATGCCCACCATCCGCAATCCCATCCTGCCCGGCTTCAACCCGGATCCCTCGATCCTGCGCGTCGGCGACGACTACTACATCGCCACCTCGACCTTCGAGTGGTACCCGGGCGTGCAGATCCATCATTCGAAGGATCTCGCCAACTGGGAGCTGGTGACCCGTCCGCTGACCCGCGCGAGCCAGCTCGACATGCGCGGCGATCCGGATTCGTGCGGCGTCTGGGCCCCGTGCCTCACCCATGATGGCGAGCAGTTCTGGCTCATCTACACCGACGTGAAGCGCAAGGAGGGCTCGTTCAAGGACGCGCACAACTACCTCGTCACCGCGCCCGCGATCGAAGGCCCGTGGTCCGACCCGGTCTACCTCAACTCCTCCGGCTTCGACCCCTCGCTGTTCCACGACGACGATGGCCGGAAATGGCTGGTCAACATGATCTGGGACCACCGCGTGCGCCCGCTGCTCTTCGCCGGCATCGCGCTGCAGGAATACGACCATAGCCAGAAGAAGCTCGTCGGCCTGATCCGGAATATCTACCAGGGCACCGACCTCAAGCTGGTCGAGGGCCCCCATCTCTACAAGCGCGAGGGCAAGGACGGGCGCCCCTGGTACTACCTGCTGACCGCAGAAGGCGGCACCGGCTACGACCATGCCTGCACCTTCGCGCGCTCGCGCACTCTCGAGGGTCCCTACGAGACGCACCCGCAACAGCACATCCTCACTGCCGGTGGCGCGCCTGCCAACCCGGTACAGCGTTCGGGTCATGGCGACATCGTCGAGACGCCGGACGGCAAGACCTTCCTCGTCCACCTGATGGGTCGCCCCACCACCGAGAACCGCCGCTGCGTCCTCGGCCGCGAAACCGGCATCCAGGAGGCCTACTGGGGCGATGACGACTGGCTCTGGGTCAAGAACGGCCCGGTTCCTTCGCTCGAGGTGGAGGTGCCCGGCACCCGCGACGACAGCGGCTACTGGGCCGAGCAGCGCTGCGCGTTCGATACGCTGCCCGGGGATTTCCAGTGGCTGCGCACGCCCGAGACGGAGCGCATCTTCAGGACCGGCGACAACAGGCTGACGCTGATCGGCCGCGAGTCGATCGGCTCGTGGTTCGAGCAGGCGCTGGTCGCCCGCCGCCAGACGCATTTCTCCTACGACGCCGAGGTGACGCTCGACTTCACTCCCGTCGACGAGCGCCAGTTCGCCGGGCTGACCGCCTATTACAACCGCTTCAACTTCCACTACCTCACGGTCACCGCCCATTCGGACGGCAGGCGCGAGCTGCTGCTGATGAGTTCGATCGCCAGCCAGCCCGACGGCAACCTGACATTCCCCGCCGCGCCGGTGCTGCTGCCGCAGAGCGGCCCGGTTCGCCTCAAGCTCGAAATCCGCGGCCCACGGCTGCAGTTCTTCTATGCCGCCGGCGATGCGCGCGCCGCCGGCAACTGGCAACCGGTCGGTCCGGCACTCGATGCGTCGCTGCTCTCCGATGAAGGCGGCCCGCATGGCGAGCACGGCAATTTCACCGGCGCCTTCGTCGGCATGGCGGCGAGCGACCTCAACGGCACGGCCAGGGAAGCGGTGTTCTCGGACTTCGTCTACCGGCCGGTGCGTGATCCGAGCGACCGGTACTGATGAGCCCGCACATTTCTCTCAGTCGTCATCCGCGGGCTTGACCCGCGGACCCATGGGATGCCGCTGATATCGCTGGGTCCCCGGTCTTCGCCCGGGGATGACGGCGGATAGACCAGTGACCGGGGAAAGCCTTCCCGCCCCAGTTGCCGCGCCCCCCCAAACCCCATAACCTCGCGGGTCTCCCTCCAGTCCCGCGAGAACATGGACCAAGCGCCCTATAACGCCCCGAGCGCAGCCGAGACTTCGCCCATCACTCCGATGATGAGCCAGTTCCTCGAGATCAAGGCCGTCAACCCGGGCTACATCCTGTTCTACCGGATGGGCGACTTCTACGAGATGTTCTTCGAGGACGCCGAGATCGCGTCGCAGGCGCTCGGCATCGTCCTCACCAAGCGCGGCAAGCACCAGGGACAGGACATCCCGATGTGCGGCGTGCCGATCCACGCGGCGCAGGATTACCTCAAGAAGCTCATCGGCCTCGGCCATCGCGTCGCTATCTGCGAGCAGGTCGAGGACCCGGCGGAAGCCAAGAAGCGCGGCTCGAAATCGCCGGTGAAGCGCGACGTCGTTCGGCTCGTCACCCGCGGCACGATCACCGAGGACGATCTGCTGCCGACGCGCGGCTCGGCCTGGCTCGCGGCGCTCTCGATGGTGCGGCATGGCGAGGCCGATTTCGCGCTGGCCTGGGCCGATGTCTCGACCGGCGAGACCGCCGTGCTCGATCTCTCGGCCAGTGCCCTCGGCGACGAACTCGCCCGCATCGGACCGGCCGAACTGCTGCTCACCGAAGCGGCGCGCCAGAGCATTGCCGAGGCCCGGCTCACTCTGCCCGACATGGCGGTCACCGTCCTCGATCCCGCCGCCTTCGACAGCGAGCAGGCCGCTGCCCGCATCGCCGCCGCCTTTCCTTCGGGCGAGGTCGATCCCACCGCCTATTCCCGTGCCGGGCGGGCGGCCCTCGGAGCGCTCGTCGATTATGTGCGCGACAGCCAGAAGGGCGTGCCGGTCGCGCTGCGGCCGCCCGATGCCGAGCGGCTGTCCTCCCACATGGCGATCGATGCGGCGACGCGCGTCTCGCTCGAACTGCTCGAAACCCAGCGCGGCGCCGAGAAGGGCTCGCTCCGCCACGAGATCGACCTCACCGTCACCCCACCCGGCTCGCGCCTCCTTGCCCGGCGCCTCGCCGCACCGCTCTGCGATGCCAACCGCATCAATGCCCGGCTCGATGCCGTCGCCTGCTTCGTCGCCGACGGCCTCGTCAACCAGCGCCTCCGCGCCGACCTCAAGGCCGTGCCCGATCTCACCCGCGCCGTCACCCGCCTTGCGCTCGGCCGTGGCGGACCGCGCGATTTGAAGGCCATCGGCAACGCCATCTCCGGTGCCATCGCACTCTCCGACCGTCTCGCAACCATCGCGAGCCCGCCGGCCGAGATCGCCACCATCGCCACCCGCCTCGCCGATGCGCCCGCGGCCCTTGCTTCGGAGCTGGGCGAGGCCATCGACGACGAGCCGCCACTGCTGGCCCGCGACGGCGGCTTCGTGCGCAAGGGCTATGACGGATCGCTCGACGGCGAACGCGCGCTGGCGTCCGAAACCCGCGGCGTCGTCGCGGCGCTGCAGCAGCGGCTGATCGACGAGACCGACGTCCGCTCGCTGAAGATCAAGCACAACGGCGTCCTCGGCTATTTCGTCGAGGTTCCCGCCGGCCATGGCGGCAAGCTGCTCGAGGCGCCGCATCGCGATACCTTCATCCACCGCCAGACCATGGCCAATGCTATGCGCTTCACCACGGCGGAACTGGCCGAACTCGAAGGCCGCATCGCCAAGGCGCATGACGCGGCGCTGGCGCTCGAGGGCGCCGTCTTCGTTCGCCTCAGCGAAGCCGTCGCGGCCGAGCAGGAACGCCTCCGCGCCATCGCCGATGCGCTGGCCGAGCTCGATGTCGCGACCGCGCTGGCGCATCTCGCCATGACCCGCAATTTCTGCCGGCCCACCATCGACGACAGCCTCGCCTTCTACATCGAAGGCGGCCGCCATCCGGTGGTCGAGTCGAACGTCCGGGCCCAGCACGAAGTGTTCGTCGAGAACGGGTGCGATCTCACCGGCGGCGCGCTGTGGCTGGTCACCGGGCCGAACATGGGCGGCAAGTCCACCTTCCTGCGCCAGAACGCGCTCATCGCCATCCTCGCGCAGATGGGCAGCTACGTCCCGGCTTCCGCCGCCCATATCGGCGTCGTCGACCGCGTCTTCTCGCGCGTCGGCGCCAGCGACGATATCGGCGGGGGCCGGTCGACCTTCATGGTCGAAATGGTCGAAACCGCCGCCATCCTCAACCGGGCCACGCAGCGCTCGCTCGTCATCCTCGACGAGATCGGGCGCGGCACCGCCACCTTCGATGGCCTCTCCATCGCCTGGGCCGCCGTCGAGGCGCTGCACAACGACACCGGCTGCCGTGCCCTGTTCGCGACGCACTTCCACGAGATGACTGCTCTGGCAAAGACGCTGAAGCGTGTTTCCAACCACACCATGAAGGTGCGCGAGTGGGAGGGTGAGGTGGTGTTCCTGCACGAAGTCGCCGACGGCGCCGCGGATCGCAGCTACGGCATCCAGGTGGCGCGTCTCGCCGGACTTCCCGAAAACGTGCTCGCCCGGGCGCGGCAGGTGCTCGGCGTGCTCGAACAGCGCTCTTCCGGCGGTAAGGCCGTCGTGCTAGACGATTTACCGCTCTTTGCGCATCAACCGCCGGCGCCCAAGGCGGTCATTAACCCGATACATGACATGCTCGATCAGGTGCGCCCCGACGATCTCACGCCGCGCCAGGCCATCGACCTGATCTACGAGCTCAAGAAAATCCGCGATGCATCTCGCCGAAATTGACGCCCGGCCCCGAAAACCGGCCTTCCACCTGACCCAGGCCGAGACCATCCTCGCCGACCTGCACCGGTTGCTCGCCGGACAGGACCCCAAGGCCGCCAGCTCCCGCGCCATCGTCCTCCAGCACCTGCGCAGCGTCCTCGACGCCGCCCGGAAGAGCGCCGAGGCGGAACTCATGGCAACCGGCAAGGGCACGCGCTGCGCCATGAACCTCAGCGCCGCCGAAGACGAAATCCTCCGCGCCGTCCACGCCTTCGCAGTCCGCGACGTCTATCCGCTCGACAATCCCTCGGGCGCCGAAATGATATCGTTGGCGGCGGTGGGCGGTTACGGCCGCGGCACGCTGGCGCCGGGCTCCGACATCGACCTGCTCTTCATCCTTCCCTACAAGCAGACGCCGTGGGGCGAGCAGATCACCGAATATGTGCTCTACATGCTGTGGGACCTCGGCCAGAAGGTCGGCCACGCCGTCCGTTCGGTCGATGACTGCATCCGCATGGCGCGCTCCGACATGACGGTGCGCACGGCGACGCTCGAGGCCCGCTACCTCACCGGCGACCGCGCGCTGTTCAACGAGCTGGTACAGCGGTTCGAAACCGAGATCATGCCCAAGACCGGGCCGGAATTCATCGCCGCCAAGATGGCCGAGCGCGACGAGCGCCACCGGCAGATGGGCAATACCCGCTATGTCGTCGAGCCCAACATCAAGGACGGCAAGGGGGGCCTGCGCGACCTCCACACGCTGTTCTGGATCTCGAAGTACTTCTACCGCGTGAAGTCCAATGCCGAGCTGGTCGGCAAGGGCGTGCTCAGCGCCGACGAGTATCGGCTGTTCCAGCGGGCCGAGGATTTCCTCTGGGCCATCCGCTGCAACCTCCATTTCCTCACCGGGCGTCCCGACGAGAAGCTGACCTTCGACCTCCAGCCCGAGCTCGCGGCGCGCCTCGGCTACAACGACCGCGCCGGCATGCTCGGGGTCGAGCGCTTCATGAAGCGCTATTTCCTCGTCGCCAAGGATGTGGGCGACCTCACCCGCATCTTCTGCACCTCGCTGGAATTCGATCACGCCAAGCCGCTCGACATGGTCGGGCGTGTGCTCGCACCGTTCAGGCGTGGCAAGGTGGCGATCAAGGGCGAGACCGATTTCGTCATCGATTCCGGCCGCCTCAACGTCGCCAACCCGGATGTCTTCCAGAAAGACCCGAAGAACCTCATCAAGGGCTTCATGCTGGCTGGCCGGCATGACCTGCACCTGCATCCCGATGCGATCAAGGCGATCCGCCGCGGCTTCAAGCTGATCGGGCACGAGCTGCGCACCGACCGGCAGGCCAATGCCTGGTTCCTCGAAATCCTCACCGCCCCGACCTATGTCGAGCGCATCCTGCGCCAGATGAACGAGGCGGGCGTGCTCGGCCGCTTCGTGCCGGATTTCGGCAAGATCGTCGCGCTGATGCAGTTCAACATGTACCACCACTACACGGTGGACGAGCACCTGATCCGCGCCGTCGGCGTCATGGCCGACATCGCCAATGGGGGCCTCCGCGATCAGCTGCCGCTGACCCATGAGCTGTTGCCGCATCTCAACGACACGCGCCTCCTCTACGTGGCGCTGTTCATCCACGACATCGCCAAGGGCCGGCCGGAGGATCACTCGATCGCAGGTGCCCGCATCGCACGGAAATTCTGCCCGCGGCTCGGGCTCGATCCGGCCGAGACCGACACCGTCGCCTGGCTGGTCGAACATCACCTCCTGATGAGCGAGATCGCCCAGTCGCGCGATATCCAGGATCCCGAGACGGCAAAATCCTTCGCCGACGTGGTGCAATCGCCGCAGCGGCTGGCACTGCTGATGATCCTCACCGCCTGCGATATCCGCGCCGTCGGCCCAGGTGTCTGGACCGGCTGGAAGGGCTCGCTGCTCCGCGCCCTCTACTACGCCACCGAACCATTGCTTTCTGGCGGCCACAGCCAGGTCACCCAGCGCGACCGCATCGAGGCGGCGAAATCGGTGCTTCGCACCGCGCTCTCGGGCTGGCCGCAGGCCGAGGTCGATGCCTATCTCGGGCGCCACTACGACCACTACTGGCTGCGCGCCGAGCCGGAGCTCCAGTCCGAGCACGCCAAGATGATCCGCGCCGCCGACCAGGCCGGCCAGATGTTCGCCGGCTCGATCCGAATCAAGGCGTTCGAATCGATCACCGAGGTGTCGTTCTACACGCCGGACCACCCGCGCCTGCTGTCGCTCATCGCCGGCGCATGCACCATGTGCGACGCCTCGATCATCGGAGCGCAGATCTTCGGCACGCGCGACGGCCGCGCCGTCGACACCTTCCGCCTGCGCCGCTCCTTCACTTCCGACGAGGACGAAAAAGTCCGCGCCACCCGCATCATCGACACGGTGAAGCAGCTCTTGCAGGGCAAGCGCCAGGTGATGATCGACCTCGGCAAGCAGGACCGCCACAACAAGCGGCTCAAACCCTTCTCGCTGCCGTCGCAGGTCTCGGTCTCGAACACGATCTCCGAGAAATTCACCGTCATCGAGGTCATGGGCCTCGACCGCATGGGCCTCCTGCACCAGCTTACCCGCGCCATCAGTGACCTCAACCTCACCATCGGCTCGGCCCATATCGGCACCTATGGCGAAAAGGCCGTCGACGTCTTCTACGTCACCGACCTCACCGGCCATAAGATCGAGTCCAAGCAACGCCAGAAGAAGATCCGCGACGAGCTGCTGGCCGTGTTCCAGCCGGCCGAGGACAAGCCCGCCAAGGTGGTCAATGGGTAGGTCGCCGCGTTGAGGACCCAGCGCGGAAAGATACCCCCACCCCTGTCCCCTCCCCGCAAGGGGGAGGGAGACGCCAGAGCATCTGCCGGTGAGATTCGAAGACTTACGAGCGCAGGTCACCTCCCCCCTTGCGGGGGAGGGACAGGGTGGGGGGTCCTCTTTTGAGCACGGCCCGTGCCCGCACCCTCCGCCACAACCCGACCGGTCCCGAGCGCGCCACGTGGGCAATCCTCTGGCAGTTCCGCGAGGATGGCTGGCACTTCCGCCGCCAGCAGCCGATCGGACCGTACTATGCCGACTTTGCCTGCATGCATGCCAAGCTGGTGATCGAGGTCGATGGAGAAACCCACGTCGATGCTGAGCGCGATGTGGCCCGCGACGAGTACATGCGCGGCCGTGGCATCCAGGTTCTGCGCTACACCAACGATGATGTGCTGACCAACCCTGATGGGGTTTTCACCGAAATAGCCGAGGTACTCGGGGCGATAACGAGCACCAGCAACACCCCCCACCCTGTCCCTCCCCCGCAAGGGGGGAGGAGACGAAGGAACCGCCAAATCGGAACAGTCGCTGACACCGGCTCGAATGCATCAGTCGGGTCTCACTCCCCCCTGCGGGGAGGGGACAGGGGTGGGGTTGTTCTTCCCGCACCGGCGGACGAGAACGACAAATGAGCCTCACCCGCAACTTCCTCTCGGTCGGCGCCCTGACCCTCGTCTCGCGCATCTTCGGCTTCGTGCGCGATGCGCTGATGGCGGCGGTGCTGGGCATTTCGCCCGTTTCCGACGCCTTCAACGCCGCCTTCCGCTTCCCCAATCTCTTCCGCCGGCTCTTTGCCGAAGGGGCGTTCAACACCGCTTTCGTGCCGATGTTCTCCGGCGCGCTGGAGACGCAAGGGGCGGATGGGGCCAAGGAGCTGGCGAGCCGGATCATGAGCTGGCTGGTGGCGGCGATCCTCGTCGTCACCATTCTCGTCGAGATCTTCACGCCGCAGATCATGGTGGCGTTCGTGCCGGGCTTTGTCGGCGATGCCGAGAAGTTCGAGCTCACGGTCTTTCTGACCCGGATCATGTTCCCCTACCTCGCCTGCATGTCGCTGATGGCGGCCTATGCGGCGATCCTCAACTCGATGGGCCGGTTCTTCGCCGCCGCCTTCGCGCCGATCGTGCTCAACATCGTCAATATCGGCGCACTGGTGCCGCTGGCGATCCTGACGCTCGAGGCGCCGGATACGGCCTTCTGGGTGGCGATCGCCACCATGCTCGGCGGCATCGCGCAGCTGGCGCTGGTCTACTGGGCCATCCGCCGCACCGGCATGGTGCCGAAGATCCGCTGGCCGAAATTCGATGCCGATGTCCGCCGCTTCTGGCTCCTCGCGGTGCCGGCGATCATCGCGGGCGGCATCACGCAGATCAACATCTTCGTCGGCACCATCATCGCCTCGGGCGCCGACGAGGTGATGTCGATCATCTACAATGCCGACCGGCTCTACCAACTGCCGCTCGGCATCATCGGCATCGCCATCGGCACGGTGCTGCTGCCCGAGCTCAGCCGCCATCTCAGCGCCGGGCGCGATGCCGAAGCGCGGCAATCGCAGAGCTATGGGCTCTTTCTCTCGATGTTCCTCTCGATGCCGGCGGCCGGGGCGCTGATCGCGCTGGCCCTGCCGGTGGTGCGGACCCTGTTCGAGCGCGGCGCCTTCGGCCCGAACGACAGCGTCAACGTCTCGCATGCGCTGATCGCGTTTGCGGTGGGGCTGCCGGCCTTCGTTCTCATCCGCGTGCTGCAGCCGGGCTTCTTCTCGCGCAAGGACACCAAGACGCCGACCTGGTTCGCCGCCATCTCGCTGATCATCAACATCGTGCTGTCGCTGGCCCTGTTCGGCACGCTGAAGCATGTCGGCATCGCGCTCGCCACCTCGATCGCCGCCTGGGTGAATGTGGCACTGCTCGCGATCTTCCTCGCCCGCCGCGGCCACTTCACCATCAGCCCTGCCGAGTGGAAGCAGCAGGGCCTGATCCTTCTGCTGACCCTGGTGATGGCCGCCGTCCTCTGGGGCGCCGTCGCATTGCTCGGCCCGGTCTTCGATCCAGGCTACTTCTTCCCCGCCCAGGCGCTGGCGCTGCTGGCGCTCTGCCTCGTCGGCGCCGGGCTCTACTTCGCCCTCGCCCACGTGACCAGGCTGCAGCCGCTCGGCGGGTTGCTGCGGCGGCTCCGGCGCGGCAAGGCCTAGCCTCGGTCCCTGTCCCGTTCACCGCGTGGCACCTCCCCCCTTGCGGGGGAGGTTGGGAGGGGGGTAGAGGCAGTCACCCGCCTTTTCAGAACTGTTAGGTTCGACAATGCCTTTCACTCCGCGCGTCTTTTCCGGCATCAAGCCGTCCGGCGACCTGCATCTGGGCAATTATCTCGGCGCCATCCGGCGCTTCGTGCCGCTGCAGGAAACGCACGAGACGATCTATTGCGTCGTCGACATGCACGCGATCACGGTGTGGCAGGACCCCGAGGACCTGCGCCGCTGGACCTACGAGATCGCCGCCGCCTATATCGCGGCCGGCATCGATCCGAACAAATCCATCATTTTCAACCAGTCCCAGGTGGTCGAGCACGCCGAGCTCGCCTGGATCTTCAACTGCGTGGCGCGCGTCGGCTGGATGACGCGCATGACCCAGTTCAAGGACAAGGCCGGCGCCGAAGGCGGCGAGAATTCCGAAGCGGTCTCGCTCGGCCTCTTCGCCTATCCCTCGCTGATGGCGGCCGACATCCTGCTCTACAAGGCGACCGCCGTGCCGGTGGGCGACGACCAGCGCCAGCATCTCGAGCTGACGCGCGACATCGCCAAGAAGTTCAACCACGATTTCAGGAAGCAGATCAAAGGCCTGGGCGTGAAGGACGACTTCTTCCCCTTGACCGAGACCCTTTCGACCGGCCCGGCCATGCGGGTGATGTCGCTCAAGGACGGCAAGAAGAAAATGTCGAAGTCGGACGCGTCCGACATGTCGACCATCTACATGACGGACGATGCCGACACGATCGCGAAGAAGATCAAGCGCGCCACCACCGATGCCGACGCGCTGCCGAGCGAAGCCGCGGGCCTTGCCGGCCGGGCCGAAGCCGAGAACCTCGTCGCCATCTATGCGGCGCTCTCTGACAAGCCGGTCGATGCGGTCCTCGCCGAGTTCGGCGGTGCCGGCTGGGGCAAGTTCAAGCCGGCGCTGGCCGACCTCGCCGTCGCCGTCCTGTCCCCCATCGCCACGGAGATGAAGCGGCTCGTCGCCGACCGGGGCGAGATGGACAACATCCTGAGGAAGAACGCCGATCGCGCCCGCGCCATCGCGGTGCCGATCATGGACGACGTGCGCAAGATCGTCGGCTTCGTGCGCTGACTGGACGCCGCCCGCGCCATTTGGGACAATGAAGAACCAAAGAGGGCGGCGCCTTGGCTGACATCCTGAACGAGTACAAGCGCAAGTTCCTCGTCGTCATCGACGAGGGCAAGGAAGCGGATCGCGCCATCACCTTCGCCGCGCACCGCGTCAAGCGCACGGGCGGCACGGTGGTGCTGCTCTCGGTCATCGACAATGCCGATTTCACCCAGTTCCTCGGCGTCGAGGAGGTGATGCGCGCGGAGGCCCGCGAGGAGGCCGAGCGGCTGCTCGATGCCAAGCGCGCCCGCATCGACCAGATCGGCGCCGGCATCCGCACCGAAACGGTGATCCGCGAAGGCGACCTCGTCAACGAGATCGAGAACCTGATCCGCCAGGATCCCGGCATCGCCATCCTCGTCCTTGCCGCTTCGGCCGGCAAGGAAGGCCCCGGGCCGCTGGTCAGCGCCTTTGCCAGCCGCGCCGGGCAACTGGCCCTGCCGGTGATCGTCACCATCATCCCCGGCGCCATGACCGACGAGCAGATCGTCGCGGTGACGTGATGCCCCGAGAAGGCGACTTCGCGGAGATCGACTGGGGTGTCCTGCCGCCGGATCACATACCGGCGACTATGGACGAGCTGGTCGACGGCTGGATCGTCAACAATGCGGCGACCAGCGCAACGCCGATAGACAGGCCGCTGGACGGCGACCGGCCCCACTTCTGGGCCTGGGAGGTCGCGGCTCACCTTGCGTACCAGCACCCCGAGCAGGCAATGGCGTTCATTGTCGCCATGCTGGCGCGGCCGATCGCGGATGACACCCGCTTCAGCCTCGCCGCAGGACCGCTCGAGGATGTGCTCGCCTACAACGGACCAGCTGTCATCGGGGACGTTGAGCGGCTTGCGCGGCAGGACGCGCGCTTCCGGGACACTCTGCAAGGTGTCTGGCGCAACGCCATGTCCGAGGAGATCTGGCGGCGAGTTCGGGTTGCCCGTCTCGATCCGGACATAGAGTGATCAGGTCGCTACCGCCAGCTGCTTGCGCTTCAGCAGGCCGTCGTTGAGGAACGTGCCGAACGGGAAGAACGAGGCCAGCGTCGTCCTTGCCCACTCCCAGGCGGTAAATCCCTTGCCGGGCAGGCAGACGATCATGGCGCCGAGATAGCCAACGAAGGCTGCGCCGTGCAGTGCGCCGACGACCGGCACGAGCCCGGGAATGCCGAACCAGTATTTTGCCGGCATGGCGACGAGAAACAGGGCGAGGGTGGTAACCCCCTCGACGAGGCCGATATATCTGAATGTGCGGATCATATTTGCCGGTCTAGTGGATCGTGACCGGCGCCGGGATGCGGCCAGTGGTCGCGAAACGCTTGTATTGTGGGGCCGGACATACTACTTTGGAACCGTTCTAACACGAGATTTCCGGCGCCATGTTCATCCAGACCGAAGCGACGCCCAACCCGGCGACCCTGAAGTTCCTCCCCGGCCGCGATGTGCTGCTGGGCGAGCCGCGCGATTTCCGCGCCCGCGAATCGGCTGCCATATCGCCTCTCGCGACCGCCCTGTTCGAGGTGCCCGGCGTCGAAGGCGTGTTCCTCGGGTCCGACTTCATCTCGGTGACCAAGGACAGCGCCGAGTGGAGCCACATCAAGCCGGCCATCCTCGGCGTGATCATGGAGCACTTCCTGTCCGGCAAGCCGGTCCTCGACGATGGCACGGCCGCCGTTTCGACCGGCGATGAGTTCTTCGAGGCCGAGGATTCCGAGACCGTCGAAGTGATCAAGGAACTGCTCGCCACCCGCGTCCGCCCGGCGGTCGCGATGGACGGCGGCGACATCACCTTCAAGGGCTTCAAGGAAGGTACGGTGTACCTCCACATGCAGGGCGCCTGCTCGGGCTGCCCGTCCTCGACCGCGACGCTGAAGTCGGGCATCGAGAACCTCCTCCGCCATTTCGTCCCCGGCGTCGAGGCCGTCGCACAGGTCTGACCTGCGGCAGAATGAGTTTCGGAACGCCCGGCCACTGGTCGGGCGTTTTGTTTTTGGGCACCGGCCTCTCCGTCCCCCTCCCCCGCTTCGCAGGGGAGGATCACCCCGTGACAACCCACCGCCAAACCCCTATCTCTCCCCCATGCCCACAGCGCTTCTCGCCATCGATACCGCCGCGCCCCGCCTGCAGCTCGCGCTGCTCGTCGGCGAGCACGCCGACACGCTGGTCGAGGACATGGCGCAGGGCCAGGCTGAGCGCATCTTTCCCGCGATCGACGAGCTGCTGGCCCGCAACGGCATCGCCTATGCCGACCTTACCCGCATCGCCGTCACCACCGGCCCCGGTTCCTTCACCGGGCTCCGCATCGGGCTCAGCGCCGCGCGTGGCCTCGGGCTGGCGCTCGGCATTCCCGTGATCGGCGTGCCGAGCCTTCTTGCACTGTCGCTGGCGACCCGGTGCGAGGCGACCGCCGTGCTGCTCGATGCGCGGCGCGACGAGGCCTATTTCCAGCTCTTTTCCGGCCCGGCCATCCCCGTCGGCGCGGCCGCGATCCTGCCGATGGACGAAGCGCGCCGCCGTATTCCGCCGGGCACCGAGACACTGACCAGTCCGCTGGTCGATGTCGCCGCGCTTGCCCGCTTCGCCGCCACCGCCGATCCATCGAACTTTCCGCCGGAAGCCGCCTATATCCGCGATGCCGATGCCAAGCCGCAGGAAAAGTTCCGTGTCGCACGTCTGACGCCGGGGGTGACACCATGAACTTCTGGCTGTCCCCCGCAACTCTCCATGTCGAGCCGGCGCGCGCCAGCGATGCCGAAACCATCGCCCGGCTCCATGCCGAGGGGTTCTATCGCGGCTGGACCCGCGAGGAGTTCGCCGCCTACATCACCGGCGAGGGCACGCCGGTCTATGTTGCCTGCGACGCGAAGCGGAACATCGCGGGCTTTGCCATGCTCCGGCATCTCGGCGAGGACGTCGAACTCATCACCATCGCGGTCGATCGCAAGTGGCGGAAAAAGGGCGTCGGCCTGATGCTGATGCGCGCCCTGTTCGAGGCGCTGCTGAGGAGCCCGGCCAAACGCATGCTGCTCGAAGTCGCCGACGACAACACGGCGGCGCTGAAGCTCTACGGCAAGCTCGGGTTCAAGAAGGTCGGCGAGCGCAAGGGCTATTATCCGCGCCCCGACGGCACGCCGGCCACGGCTATTGTCATGGCGCGCGATCTTGGCTAACCCGAAACCAGCGTTAACGGAGACCGGGCACGCGATGAGCAGACCCCAGGTCCAGACCCTCGAAGAACAGTGCGCCCAGAAGGGCATGCGCATGACCGACCAGCGCCGCACCATCGCGCAGGTCATCGAGCAGGCCGTCGACCACCCCGATGTCGAAGAGCTCTACCGCCGCGCCAGCGCCATCGACGCGCGCATCTCGCTGTCCACCGTCTACCGCACGCTCAACCTCTTCGAGGAAGCCGGGCTCGTCACCAAGCACGATTTCAAGGACGGCAGGGCCCGCTTCGAGCTGATCCCGGACGAGCACCACGACCACCTGATCGACATCCGCTCGGGCAAGGTCATCGAGTTCCGCAACGAGGAAATCGAGGCTATCCAGGAAGTGATCGCCAAGCGGCTGGGCTATCGCCTCGTCGATCACCGGCTCGAGCTCTATGCCGTGCCGCTCAAGGCCGAAGACAAGAAGTGAGCACCGTCAGATGATCTTGCGCCTCCTGTTCCTCGTCTTCGTCTACTTCCCGATCATGCTGGTGTTCGTGCCGATCCAGTTCATCGTCACGCGGCTCGGGTTCTACTGGTATTTTCCGGTAAAGCTGTTCCACACGCTGGGCCGCATGTTCCTCGGCATGAAGGTCAAGGTGGTCGGCGAGCCCTCGCATGACCGCGCCACGCTGATCGTCTCCAACCACATCTCGTGGACCGACATCATCGCCGTTGGCTCCAGCGCCGACGTCACCTTCGTCGCCAAGTCCGAGATCCGGAACTGGTTCTTCGTCGGCTTCATGGCCTCGCTGCAGCGCACGCTCTATGTCGATCGCAAGAAGCGCTCCGATGCCAAGCGCGTCAGCCAGGAAATGGGCAAGCGCATCGCCTCGGGCGGCGCGGTGCTGCTCTTCGCCGAGGGCCAGTCCGACCTCGGCACGCATGTGCTCCCCTTCCGCTCGGCGCTGATCGGCGCCGCCCAGCACGCGATGGAGGAAGCCGGTGCCGGCGAGGTGATGATCCAGCCGCTGACCATCGCCTATACCAAGCTCCAGGGCCTGCCCGTCGGGCGCACCGACCGCTCGCTGATCGCCTGGATCAAGTCCAAGTCGGTGAAGCAGAACATCAGGGAGATCCTCACCGGCGGCACCCGCGAAGTCACCCTCGCCTTCGGCACGCCGCGCCCGCTCTCGGCCGGCGCCGACCGCAAGCTCCTCGCCAAGGAGACCGAGAACGAAGTCCGCCGCATGCTGGTCGCGCTGAACCGTGGCACGCAGCTGCCGGTCGCGGCGGAATAGTCACTCGACGAGGCAGAAGTGGTTGCCCTCCGGGTCAGCCATCACCGTGTAGCCCTCGGCCTCGCGCACCACCGAAGCCCCGAGCGCCAGCAGCCTCGCGCGCTCGGCAATCCGGTCCGTTACCTTCACGTCGAGGTGGATGCGCCCCTGCACGCGGCCGCGCTCGATCTCGTGGAAGCAGAGCGTCGGGCCCGGCCCGTCCACCATCACCACCGGATCGGTTTCGGGCGTAAGGCCTAGCCCCGCCAGCCGGGCGATCTCCTCGTCATCATAGGCCCGCACCGCATAGCCCTCGAGCAATCCGGCCCAGAACCGCGCCAGCGGCGCGGCCCGGGTGCAATCGAACACGATCTCCTTGAGCAATCCGGGCATGATGGTCCTCCGCCTCTTGTCGGGCACAATGGTGACCCAACCACAGGTTGTCGATGATGAGGCTACGTTTTGCCTTCCCACGCCATCCGGTGTATTTCGGCCGGATGAGCGATACGACGACTGCACCCGCGCCCAAAAAACTGTTCATCAAGACCTACGGGTGCCAGATGAACGTCTACGATTCCGATCGCATGGCCGATGCCTTGGCCCCGCACGGCTACGAGCCGGTGCAGGCGGCCGAGGATGCCGACCTCGTCGTGCTCAACACCTGCCACATCCGCGAAAAGGCCTCCGAGAAGGTGTTTTCCGAAATCGGCCGCCTGCGCGAGATGCGCGACGAGCGCCGGCTCACCGGTGGCGACCTGATGATCGGGGTCGCCGGCTGCGTGGCGCAGGCCGAGGGCGACGAGATCGTCCGCCGTGCCCCGGCGGTGAACCTCGTTTTCGGCCCGCAGAGCTACCACCGCCTGCCCGAGCTCCTCGCCCGCGCCCATAATGGCGCCAGGGTCGTCGACACCGACTTCCCCGAGGAAGACAAGTTCGAGCACCTGCCGGCAGCAAAGAAGGAAGTGACGCTGAAGCGCGGCCTCACCGCCTTCCTCACCGTGCAGGAAGGCTGCGACAAGTTCTGTTCGTTCTGCGTCGTGCCCTACACGCGTGGCAGCGAAACCTCGCGCCCGCTCGAGCAGGTGCTGCGCGAGGCCGAGACGCTGGCCGAAGGCGGCGTGCGCGAACTCACGCTCCTCGGCCAGAACGTCAACGCCTATCACGGGCTCGATGCGCGCGGCCGCACCGTCGGCCTCGGCGAGCTCTGCTACCGCCTGTCGCTGATCCCCGGCATCGCCCGTATCCGCTACACCACCTCGCACCCGCTCGACATGACCGACGAGCTGATCGAGATGCATCGCGACCTCGATGCGCTGATGCCCTACCTGCACCTGCCGATCCAGTCGGGCTCGGACGACATCCTCCGCTCGATGAACCGCCGGCACACCGTCGACGAATACATGGGCGTCATCGAGCGCATCAAGGCGGCGCGGCCTGATATGGCCATGTCGGGCGATTTCATCGTCGGCTTCCCCGGCGAGACGGATGCCGATTTCGAGGCGACGATGGATGTCGTCCGCGCCGTCGGCTACGCCTCGGCCTACACGTTCAAGTACTCGATCCGCCCGGGCACGCCCGGCGCGACGATGGAGAACCAGGTGGCCGAAGCCGGGAAGGCCGAGCGCCTCACCCGCCTCAACGACCAGATCAACCTCCAGATGCACGCCTTCCACCGCTCGGTGGTCGGCCGCACCCTGCCGGTGCTGATCGAGAAGCCGGGCCGGCAGCCCGGCCAGATCGGCGGCCGCTCGCCTTACCTGCAGGCCGTGCACATGGATGGCCCGACAAGCCTCATCGGACAGATCATTCCGGTCGAAATCGTCGAGGCCCGGAATAATTCCCTGATCGGCAAGATTGTCACAGCCGGGGAACCGAATCCTGCTAGCGTTATTGAGTCTCGAGCCATAGCGGCCCATATCTGAGAGGCCGTTGTGGAGCGTGATCCTGAAAAGTCGCCGACTTTTCGTGTTCGACAGCGCGACCAACTTGGTCCTCAGGAGCCAACAGAGATTTGAGCAGGCATTTGCCCCCGTCTACCGACCACGGCCCGTCCTCACAGCTTGAACTCGCCTTCGAAGACAACAAGCTCGCCGCACAACTCTACGGCGATTTCGACCAGCACCTCGCCCTCATCGAGCAACGTCTTTCCGTGCAGGCGACGCCGCGCGGCAACCACGTCATGCTGCGTGGTGGCGCGTCGGCGGTGGATCAGGCCCGGCGCGTGCTGGAATCGCTTTACGGCCAGCTCGAAGAGGGCCAGGCCCTCGACGTCGCGACCGTCGATGGCGTGATCCGGATGATCGAGACCGAGGACAGCCAGCTCACGCTGCCGACCCTCGAGAAGAAGGGCCGCGTCCGCATGGCCCAGATCGCCACCCGCAAGGCCACCATCGTTGCCCGCACCCCGGCGCAGGACGCCTATATGCGCGCCATGGACCGGGCCGAACTGGTGTTCGGCGTCGGCCCGGCCGGTACCGGCAAGACCTATCTCGCCGTGGCGCATGCCGCCTCGCTGCTCGAGCGCGGCGACATCAACCGCATCATCCTGTCCCGTCCGGCCGTCGAAGCCGGCGAGCGCCTGGGCTTCCTGCCCGGGGACATGAAGGACAAGGTCGATCCCTATCTCCGCCCGCTCTACGACGCGCTCTACGACATGATGCGCCCCGAGCATGTGGAGCGCTGCATCACCTCGGGCATCATCGAAGTGGCGCCGCTCGCCTTCATGCGCGGCCGCACGCTCGCCAACGCCGTGGTCATCCTCGACGAGGCGCAGAACACCACGTCGATGCAGATGAAGATGTTCCTGACCCGCCTCGGTGAAAACTCGAAGATGATCGTCACCGGCGATCCGACCCAGGTCGACCTGCCGCGCGGCGAGAAATCCGGGCTGGTCGAGGCGGTGGGCCTCCTCGACGGCGTCGAGGGCGTCCATATCTCGCGCTTCAACGACAAGGACGTGGTCCGCCACGCGCTTGTCGGCCGGATCGTCAGGGCCTATGAAGCCGACAACGCGCGCCGGCTGGCGGAACAGAACAAGGCCTAGGTCGGGGCTGCCACTTGGCAGCCCGCACCCTCACCCAACACCGGATGTCATCCCGGCGAAGGCCGGGATCCATTCGTCAGCCCGTGCGGTAGGCCGCCGTAACTCACGGATGATGATACGACTGTGAAAAGCCCCAAATCCCCCCTGTCGATCGCCTTCACGGTGAATGCCGAAGGCTGGCCCGAGGGCCTCGAGGCCGTCGCTGAGCGCGCCATCCGCGAAGCGCTGAAGCAGTCGGAGGCCGAGGTCACGGGCGTTGCCGAACTGTCGGTCGTCCTCACCGACGATGCCGAGCAGCGCGAGCTCAACAGCCAGTGGCGCGGCATCGACAAATCGACCAACGTGCTGAGCTTTCCGCAGCTCGAGCCCTTCGGCCCGGTGGCAGGCCTTGTCGGCGACATCACGCTGGCGCTCGGCACGGTGAGCCAGGAAGCGGCCGAAATGGGCATCACCTTCGAGGCGCATTTCACCCATCTCGTCGTCCATGGATTCCTGCATCTTCTCGGCTACGACCACATCCAGGACGAGGACGCCGAAGAGATGGAAGGGCTCGAAACCGAAATCCTTGCGACGCTCGGCATTGCCGATCCCTACGCCTGCGACTAGATTAGGCGCTCCGATAAATTGAAGGCCGCATCGCGGCCGTAGAGATGAACGAGCCCGATACGTCGTCTGCCCCGGCCAAGAAGCCGGCCCCCAAATCCAACACCGAGCCTCCTTCTAGTCCCGCCCCCACCGCGTCGTGGGGGCAGCGAATCTGGACCTCGATCCGCGGGCTGGTCGCCATGCGGACGGCATCGCTTCGCGACGACCTGGAAGTCGCGCTCGAGAACGAAGATTCCGGCGGCACCGCCGATTTCAGCCAGTCCGAACGCACGATCCTCAAGAACGTGCTCGATCTCGCCGAGAAGCGGGTCGAGGACGTGATGATTCCGCGCGCCGATATCGAGGCGATCGAAACGACGGAGACGCTGGCCACGCTGGTGGCGCGGTTCCGCCAGGTCGGCCACTCGCGCATGCCGGTCTATAACGACAGCCTCGACAACATCACCGGCTTCATCCACGTCAAGGATGCGCTGCGCCGTATCACCGAACCGGTGACCGACCCCGAGGCGACGCTGCCGGTCAAGCTGGTCTCACCGCCGCTGCGCTCGAAGCTCGAAAAGCTCGACATCGTCCGCCAGGTCCTGTTCGTGCCGCCGCTGATGCCGGTGGGCGACCTCTTGGCGCAGATGCAGCTGAAGCGCGTGCACATGGCCGTGGTGATCGACGAATATGGCGGCACCGACGGCCTCGTCACCATCGAGGACCTGCTCGAGGCCGTGGTCGGCGAGATCGAGGACGAGCACGACGACGACGTCGCCCTGGTCCGCAAGGTCAACTCCAACGTCTTCATCGCCTCGGCCCGCGCCGAGCTCGAGGAAGTGCGCGAAGTCATCGGCCCCGATTTCGATCCCGGCGAGCATGCCGACGAAGTGGATACGTTGGGCGGCCTCGTCTTCGAGCTGGCCGGCCACGTCCCGCTCAAGGGCGAGGTGGTCAACGGCATCAAGGGCTTCGAGTTCGAGGTCCTGCAATCCGACAGCCGCCAGGTGAAGCGCGTCAAGATCAAGCGCATCAAGCAACGCGCCGCCCGCCCCCCGAAGCCTCCGGCATCGAAGACCTCGGAAGACACGGCGGCACCGGCGGCGGAGTAGCCGGGAGCCGTCTCTCCCCACCAACCAGTTGTCATCCCTGCGAAAGCAGGGATCCAACTCACCCTTGGCGCCGGCTGATAGATGGATCCCCGCCTTCGCGGGGATGACATCGAGTTTGCGGTCGGGTTTTCCGGGGGAGGCAAGCGGAGCTTGTGAGCGAAGCGAACTAGCGCAGCTCGGAGGGGGTGCGAGGCGAAACTCGATCGCCCTGCCACCCAGTGTCGGGCGTCGCGCCCCCAGAGCTCACCCCAGCTGCGCCGCCGCCACCGCCAGCACGCGCCTGAACGCGGTCATATCCGTCAGTTCCTCACCCTTCGGCGCGTCGCCGACCTCGACCGCGCCGCCGCGGTTCAGCACGCCGCCATGCATCATGAGGTTGTCGACGAAGCCGAGGTCCTCCATCAGCATGCCGTCCGGGCCGCGCATGGTGCCGTGTTCATCCACGTACCAGCCAGTGCCGAAGTACTGCCGGGCGCGCTCGGCGTGGTCCGCCTTGACGTTGGTATAGGCGAAGGCGGGCTTGCCCTGCGCACACATGTAGCCGAGCTCGAAGCAGGTTCCCGTGTCCGCCGCGATGCCGCGGAACGGCGTCAGGTTGGCGATGATCGCGTCGGCGGCGTTCATCAGCTTCTCGTCGATGGCGCTGATCGCGAGGCCAAGCTCATGCCTGGTGTCGAACTTCGGAATCTCGAGGTCGCCCGGCGAGATCGGCACCAGTCCCGCCTCGCGCGTCAGCGCGATCTTGAGGTCGAGGATCTCGCGCGCGTTGGAAAGGAAGACTTCGGGGCCGGCGAGATAGACGGATCTGGGCATTTTTCTCGTTCAGGTGACGTCAATGACTGGTTCAGGTAGGCCCGGCGGATGGGTCAGCGCCGCTGACCAGGTCGCCGCCGACATAGACCGCGGCAAGGTTCGGCCGGCTGGCGGTGTAGAGGATTTGCTCAATCCGCTCAGCAGGTTGCGCGCCGAACAGGCGAACCGTCCCCGCTTCCGCGGTGTGGTCTACAATAAGCGCGTCGAAGTGATAGCCGGGACGGAAAAGACCGATGTCGAGATCAAGCGCAACACCGCCGCCGGCCGTCGCCAGATGGAAGGCGGTGAGGAGGTCGACGCGCGAGCCGGGTACGCCGCGCGTTTCACGTGAATCCGCGGCATCGACGCCATCCTGCAGCAGGCGCGATACGGCCACGGTCATCCGGGCCGCCTCCAGCATCGAGGCCGAAGGGCCGCCCGAAATGTCGGTGCCGAGCCCGACGTGCACACCCTTCTCCAGCGCCCGGCGCAGCGGGAACACCGCGTTGCCGAAATAGGCATTCGAGAGCGCACAGTGCGCCACCCCCGAGCCGCGCGCGCGGACCCGGTCCATGTCGGCATCGGTGAGGAACACCGAGTGCGCCAGCACGGTCTTTCGCGTCAGAAGGCCGAACTCATCCAGCGCGTCCGCGTCTGTTTTACCATATCTTTCAACGGCATAGCCATGCGCCCAGTCGCTTTCCGAGCAATGGGTCTGCACGTGGCAGCCGCACTCCGCCGCGAGCCTCCCCAGCCCTTCCAGCGCCTCATCCGTGCATGAAGGGATGAAGCGCGGCGTGATCACCGGCAGCACCCGGTCATTGCCGGGCAGCGCCCGGATGGTCTCGATCACCGCCCGGCTGTCGGCGATGGCGGCTGCCGGCGAGGCATCACGGTAGTAGTCCGGGCAACTCTCGGCGAGGTCCATCACCACCTTGCCGACCAGCGCCCGCTGGCCTCGATCGAGGCAGATTTCAGCAAGCAGTTCAGTTGCTTGCCGGTGCACGGTCGCGAAGTACGTCGCCGTCGTCGTGCCGTTGGCGAGGAGGTCCGTTACCAGCGTGCCATAGGCTTCGCGCGCAAAATCCAGATCGGCGTAGCGCGCCTCGAGCGGGAAAGTGTACTTGCCCAGCCACACCTCCAGCGGCTCGTCGAGCGCCAGCCCGAGCTGCGGGTATTGCGGCGCGTGGACATGGAGATCGACGAAACCGGGGATGACGATCTGCCCCTTCGGCAGTTCCAGCGCCCCCTCCGGCACGCCCTCGCCCGCCGGCGCGATGCGCTCGATCCGGCCGGCGCCACCGACGAAAATCACCGCATCCTCAAGCACTTCCACCGCGCCGCGCTCCGGCGCGTGGACGAAGGTGCCGCGAATGGCCCGGGCGCGAAGCCCCGTCACCAGACGACCTTGTGCTGCTCGCCGGTCTGCACGTTGACGAAGCCCTCCGGGCACGCCTCGGACGGCGCCACCAGCACCCAGCGCCAGGGCGAGCAGGTGAGCGTCGCGAACTTCAGGTGCTCCGGGAACCCGGGCTTCCACAGGTTGTCGCCACCGGCGAGATACATCCACTCGACCTTGCCGGCCGCCGCGTAAAAGGCTTGCATATCAGCATCATAGGCCTCGGCCGGGCGCGCCGTCATCAGCCCGCCGATCTCGAAGCGCATCTCGGCGACCACCTCGCCCCGGTGCACCAGCACCCAGCCGCCGTCGATCTCCTGCAACCGGTTTACCGCCTTGGCCATGGCCGCGTCGGACGAGCCGACGCACCAGACATTGTGGCTGTCATGCGCCACGGACGAGCAGAGCGCCGTGTCCTCGTCGACCGGGCCGCAGCCGGCCCACAACATTTTTGCCACCGCGCCATCGCCGCGATAGCGGTCGACCAGCGCCCATTTGGTGATCAGCGCCTTGGCGTCCCGCTGCACCTCGCCCGCCTCGACCGGCAGGGTACGGACCCAGAAATCCTCGTTCCAGTGGAAGGGCCTGAGCACGGCCGCCTGCATGGTCTCGCGCTCCGGCTCGGCCTTGATGGCGAAGTCGGCAGCCGTGAGCGTCCGCCCGACATTCATGGTCTTCCTGGCCCAGTCCGGCCAGTCGATCGGGGCGAGCGGACCGGTATAGGTCTTGCCCTCCGACGCCAGCCTGCCGTCGGCATAGACGTGGCGGATCGACAGGGTTTTCACGTCGTCGAGCAGTACTATGTCGGCATAGCGTCCCGGCGCGATCGAGCCAACCCACTGGTCGATGCGCATGTGGCGCGCCGGATTGATGGTGGCGCACTGGATGGCGATCTCCGGCGCCAGCCCGTATTCGATGGCGAGGCGCACATTGTAGTCCGAGGCCCCCTTCTCCAGCGTCTCGGTGGCCGAACGGTCGTCGGTGGTGAAGGCGACGTTCTGCCAATCCTGAAGCTTCTCGATCAGCTGGGGCATTATGACGTCATAGGAGAACGGCCTGAGCTCGGTGAAGATGCCGTGGCTCAGCCGCGCCCAGGCCTCGTTGAAGGCCCAGACCTCATGGTCTGACGAGATGCCGGCAGCAGCGAAGGCCGAGAGGTCGTGCGGGTCGATCAGTCCGGAGCCGTGCCCCTCTACCACGCCGCGCTTCTCGAAGGTCGCGCCGATCATCCCCCACATGCGGGTATAGCCGGGATTGTCCGGGTCCCAGACCGAAGGCCAGTCCATGACCTCGTCGAGGCTGACCGTCCCCATGTTGTCCTCGAGGAAGCCGGCCTGCTCCTCGTAGCCGTAATAGCCGCCCGACTCTTCCCAGGCGCTCGGCGGCACGGCCGATCCGGGCTGGATGAAGATCTTCAGCGGCGAGCCCGCCAGCCGCGCCTTCTGCCAGAACTCGGTGTTCTTGGGGCCGTTGACGTTGGCGAACTCGTGGCTCGCCTCGCAGGTCCAGGTGTTGCCGCGCGGAATCACCAGCGCCGCCTCGTATTCCGGGGTGATGTGCGTCGATTCGATATGCTTGTGCACTTCGCCGAAGCCTGGCACGGCGCTGAGGTTGGGGTAGCTCACCCGCGCCTTCACCTCGCCCCGATAGCTGCCGCGCGGGCCGATATAGGCGATGCGCCGGCCGGCGACGACGATCTCGTAATCCTCCAGCCAGTGCCGCGAATGCACGGCAAGCAGCCGGCCCACCTCGATCGCCAGATCGGCCGGGCGCTTGGCCAGCGCCACCAGCAGCAGGTGCTGGCGAATGGCAACTTCGTCCTCCGGCGAGAGAACCAGATCATCGGGCAGGGACATGAAGCACTTCCGGCTGACGCAACGGCTTTAGTAAAGCGGTTTACGGGAGCCAGTGCAATGGCGTGTCTCGCCGGACTCTATCCACCCATCGGGTCGAGTCTGTGGAAGGAATTGAGCCTAAGCGGCCAAGTCCGCGACTACGGCGTCCAGCACCGGCCAGCCCTTGTCGGTCACCCGGATGAAGCCGTTGGGCAGGGTCTCGACAAAACCGATGGCCTTGAGCTCGTTGATCTGGCGCTCGGAAATGGCGCGACCGGCGATGCGGTGGAAGCGGCGCGGATCGATGCCTTCGCGGAGCCTGAGCCCCATCACCAGCATCTCGTCGCCCTCTTCCTCCCAGGTGAGGATATCGTCCGTCACCATGCCGTGACCGCGCGCCATCACCTTCTTGTGCCAGTCGAACGGCATCTTCTCGGTGGCGGTGGCGTGGCGCTGGTTGTTGATCAGCAGCCGCCCGTGCGCGCCGGGGCCGACGCCGACATATTCGCCATAGCGCCAGTAGATCATGTTGTGCCGGCTTTCCTGGCCGGGGCGGGCATGGTTGGAAATCTCATAGGCCGGCAGGCCCGCCTTGACCGTCAGTTCCTGGGTCAGCTCGTAGAAGTCGGCACTCAGGTCCTCGTCCGGCATCTTGAGCTTGCCGGCGTTGAAGAGGTCGTAATAGCGCGTCCCCGTCTCGATCGTGAGCTGGTAGAGCGACAGGTGCCCCTGTTCGGCCAGCCACAGCGCGTCCGTCAGCTCGTCTTCCCAGTCCGCCAGTGTCTGCTTGGGACGGGAATAGATCAGGTCAAAACTCGAGCGCGGGAAGATCGACTGCGCCAAGCGCACCGCGGCGATTGCCTCGTCCACCGTATGCCGGCGGCCGAGTTCGGCCAGCGGGCCCTCGCGGAGGCTCTGGACGCCGAGCGATACCCGGTTCACGCCAGCGCTGCGATAGCCGCGGAAGCGCTCGGCCTCGACCGAGGTCGGGTTGGCTTCGAGTGTGATCTCGGCCTTCGGATCGATGGTCCAGTGCTGCCCGATCGCGTCGATGATGCCCTCGACCGAGCGCGGATCCATCAGCGACGGGGTGCCGCCGCCGAAAAAGATCGACTGCACGGTGCGGCCCTGCGTCTGGCGCGCGAAATGTCCGAGCTCGCGGGCATAGGCCTCGACATAGGCAGGCTCGTCGAACTCGCCGCGATGGACGTGCGAGTTGAAATCGCAATAGGGGCACTTGGCGGCGCAGAAGGGCCAGTGGACATAGACCCCGAACAGCCCGTTGGAGCGCGGATCGACCGAATTGTGGCCGAGGGTTTCAGTGCTCAACGCCGCCTCCAAGGACATCGTCGACGAACTTGCCAAAAGCCCTGGCGCGGTGGCTCAAGCCGACCTTGCCCGGGGCCCAGGAGTGCTTCATTTCCGGCGGCATCTCGCCAAAGGTGATGTCGAAGCCCTGCGGCATGAACACCGGGTCGAACCCGTGCCCCAGCTCGCCCCGCGGCGGCCAGACGATGGTGCCGTCGACCTTGCCGACATAGAGCTGGTCGCGGCCATCGGGATGGGCGAGGCAGAGCGTGGCGTTGAACGCGCCGCGCCGCTCGGATGGTCCCTGCGCACCGGCGGCCTGCAGCGCGTCCTCGACCCGGCGCATGCCGACCCTGAAGTCGCGGCCATTGGCCGTTTCCGCCCAGTTGGCGGTGTAGACGCCCGGATCGCCGCCCAGCGCATCGACGGAAAGGCCCGAATCATCGGCCAGTGCGATGCAGCCGGCGGCCTGGGCCGCGGCATGCGCCTTGATCCGTGCGTTCTCGATGAAGGTCGTACCGGTCTCCTCCGGCTCAGGCAGTCCTAGTTCGCCCGCCGAGACAATATCCAGCCCGAAGCCCTCAAGCAGTTCCTTGAACTCCTTGAGCTTGCCCGCATTGTGGGTAGCCAGCACCAGCCGGTCGCCACGCCGCAATGTGAGCTTGTTCTCCATCAGGCGAGTGCCGCCTTCTGGATGAGGGTCAGGTCGGCGATGCCCTTTTCAGCCAGCGCCATCAGCTGGTTCAGTTCATCGCGGCTGAACGGCTCCTGCTCGGCCGTGCCCTGGATCTCGACGAACTTGCCGCTGCCGGTCAGCACGAAGTTCGCATCGGTGTGGGCCTCGACGTCCTCGAGATAGTCGAGGTCGAGCACCGGCGTGCCGCGATAGATGCCGCAGCTGATCGCGGCGACGGAATCGCGCAGCGGCTCGCCCTTGGTGAGGTTGCGCGCCTTCAGCCAGTTGATCGCGTCAGCCATCGCCACATAGGCGCCGGTGATCGAGGCGGTGCGGGTGCCGCCATCGGCCTCGAGCACGTCGCAGTCGAGCGTGATCTGGTTTTCGCCGAGCGCCTGCATATCGACCACGGCGCGGAGCGAGCGGCCGATGAGGCGCTGGATTTCCTGGGTGCGGCCCGACTGCTTGCCGGCCGCCGCTTCGCGCCGGGTGCGCGAGTCGGTGGCGCGCGGCAGCATGCCGTATTCGGCGGTGACCCAGCCGAGGCCCGAGCCGCGCCGCCACGAGGGGAGCGTCGTCTCGACCGTTGCCGTGACATAGACGCGGGTTCCACCGAAGCTGACGAGGCAGCTGCCTTCGGCCTTGGGGGAAACATTGCGTTCGAGAGTCACGGCCCGCATCTGGTCTGGCTGGCGTCCGGAAGGGCGCATATGGTCAAATCACCTGGGAAAAGTACTGTTAACCGCCTCTTAACCCTCACGGCAGTCCGTAACAAGGCAGCCCGGCTTGGCGGCACACCGCTTTCGCCCTAAATGGTGAACATGGCCGATCGCACCAAAGCCCCCGAAGACGTACTGGCGGTGCTGAACTCCCGCAGCCAGGACATTTTCCGCAAGCTCGTCGAGCGTTATCTCGACACCGGCACGCCGGTGGCGTCGCGCGACCTTGCGCGCATGCTGAGCGTCGGCCTGTCGCCCGCCTCCGTGCGCAACGTCATGGCGGACCTCGAGGATCTCGGCCTCATCGCCGCGCCGCACACCTCGGCCGGACGCCTGCCGACCCAGCAGGGGCTGCGCTTCTTCGTCGACGCAATGCTCGAAGTGGGCGCCGTCAACGAAGACGAGCGTACCCAGATTGCCAAGCAGATCGAGGGGCCGGCCGCGTTCGGCCAGGTCGAGGACCTCCTCACCGAAGCGAGCCAGCTGCTCAGCGGATTGAGCCACGGCGCCGGCGTCGTCATCGCGACGAAGTCCGACCTCGTCCTCAAACATATCGAATTCATCCGACTCGATGCCGAGCGTGCCATGGTGGTGCTGGTGGGCGAGGATGGTTCGGTCGAAAACCGCATCATGCCGCTGCCGCCGGGACTCACTGCAAGCGCCCTGACCCAGGCCTCGAACTATCTCGCGCATTTCGCGGTGGGCAAGACCATTGGCGAGACGCTGAAGGCGCTGCGGGCGCAGCGGGTCAAGACGCAGCACGAACTCGACGAGCTGACGCACAAGCTGGTGGAAGCCGGCCTCGCCACGCTCTCCAATGGCGCGGCTTCTGCCGCGCCCACCGTGATCGTCCGTGGCCGCGCCAACCTCATCAACGACACGATGGCGTCCGAGGAACTGCAGCGCATCCGCCAGCTGTTCGAGGAACTCGAGAGCCGCGACGGGCTGATCGAACTGCTCGGCGATACCGAGCAGGCGCAGGGCGTGAAGATCTTCATCGGCTCGGAGAACAAGCTGTTCTCGCTGTCGGGCAGCTCGGTGATCCTCTCGCCCTACAAGGATGCCAACCAGAAGGTCGTGGGCGTGCTGGGCGTGATCGGCCCGACCCGGCTCAACTATGCGCGCATCGTGCCGGTGGTCGACTACACCGCCAATGTCGTCTCCGCGATGATGGCGCGAAAGGGCTGAGGCAGGCCGGGAACCTTTCCCGAGGCTTGAATCTTATGTCCCATTGGCCGATATGCGGGGCAACGCATCAGCGACAAGCATTCAAGGTCACGCATGAACGACGAAACAAGCAAGCCCGAGGACGACAAGGCTGCAGCGAGCGCCGCGGCAACCGAGACCCAGGCCACCGAAGACACCACGACGACCGAGACGGCAACGCCTGATCCGGTCGAGACGCTGAAGGCGGAGAATTCCGACCTTCGCGACAAGCTGCTCCGCACCGTCGCGGAAATGGAAAACCTGCGCAAGCGCACCGAGCGCGAGGTGTCGGACACCCGCTCCTATGCCATCGCCGGCTTTGCCCGCGACATGCTCACTGCCACCGATTCGCTCTCGCGCGCCCTGCTGGTCCTGCCGGCCGAAGCGCGCGACAATGCCGACGCGGCCATGAAGTCGCTGATCGAAGGCATCGAGATGACCGAGCGCGAGATGCAGCGGCTGCTCGCCAAGCACGGCGTCAAGCCGATCGAGGCCGAAGGGCAGAAGTTCGATCCGCACAAGCACCAGGCAATGTTCGAGGTTCCCGATCCGACGCGGCCCGAGGGCACCGTGGTACAGGTCGTGCAGGCCGGCTTCGCCATCGGCGACCGCGTGTTGCGCCCGGCCATGGTTGGCGTCGCGAAGGGCGGCGGCGCCAAGGGCCAGCCGGCCGAAGGCAGCATCGACAAGAGCGCCTGATCGCACCGGTCAAGGGTGTGGCTTCAAAAGGGCGCTTCGGCGCCCTTTTTCGTTTCCGCGTATCGGGGGGAGATCGCGAATGGACAGCCTCTACGACGATGCCGGCCTCTATGACCTCGTCGCCCCGCGCGACGCCGAGATGGAGCGGTTCTATGTCGAGACCGCAGGCGGGCCAGGCCGAAGTGTGCTCGAACTCGCCTGCGGCTCCGGCCGTATCACCGTCCCCCTCGCCGCCAGCGGGGCCGATGTCACCGGCGTCGATCTCTCCGCCGCCATGCTCGACCGCGCCCGCGCCGCGCTTTCCCGCTCCGGCCTCGCCGCAGGGCTGATTCAGGCCGACATGCGCGAGCTGGACCTCGGCCGCCGGTTCGACGCCGTCGTCGTCGCGGCAAATTCGCTGCTTCACCTCTCGACGCGGGACGATTTTGCCCGGGCCTTCGGCGCCATCCACAGGCACCTCGCACCCGGTGGCAGGCTGCTGTTCGATGTCTTCGTGCCGAGCGCGCGCCTGTTGAGCCGAGCGCCCGGGCAGCGTGAACCGCTTGGCGAGTTTAGCCATCCCGAACTCGGCGTAGTCCGGATCGAGGAGACCATCGTCTACGATCCGATCAGCCAGGTCAGCCGCGCCGACTGGTACTGGTCGACCGAGGATCGGCGCGACTTCCGGCATACGCCGCTCGAAATGCGCCAGATCTTCCCGCAGGAGCTGCCGCTCCTCCTCGAGCTCGGCGGCCTGCGCCTCGAGAAGCGGTATGGCGGGTTCGATCGCTCGGAACTGACCGGTTCGAGCCGCCGGCAGGTCTGCGTCGCAGTTGCCGGCTAGCCTCGATCAGAACCACATGTCCCTGACGGTGCGTCCGTCGCGGGGGAGGTCGGTAAACGTGTCGAGGCCGTCGAAATGGTCGATGGGGATATCGGCGACGAGATCGGGCTCGGCGAGCCGGACGTTGACGGCCATGCGCCGACGCCCGTCGGGACCGGTGGTCAGGCTGCGCCAGTAGGCGACACAGCCGCAGCTGGCGCAGAAATGGAAGGCCAGCTGCGCCTCGCCGCGCGTATAGGTGCTCGTCGGACCGGTGGCAGACACGTCGACGCCCTCATATCCGTAGATCCACAGCGCTCCGTGCCGGCGGCAGATGGTGCAGTTGCATGAGGTTGCGCCGTCCGGTTCGGCTTCGAACCGCCAGCTGACCGCGCCGCAGTGACAGGTGCCTTCCAGCATCTTCGTCCTCCGGATTCCAACGAACCCCGGGCTAATGCACCACGAGATCGGGGCACATGGTGACGTCGTACTTTGCCTTGCCCGTGCCCATCTCGTCGACGACCCGGCTATCGTAGTCCTCGCGGATGGCGCCGATCGCGGCTTCGTCCTTGCCTTCCGATTGCAGCATCATGTCGGCGCGGCCGGCGAGGTCCTCGGACCAGGCCTCGTACTGGTCGCCCTCGGCGTCGTTGCGGGAATCATAGGCGTCGGTCGAGAGCCAGTAGAAGGCGCTGCCGCACCAGAGCAGGCGGTCGGTGGCCGGCGACAGCTCCTCCGCCACGGCCCCGCCAGCCAGCACCCCCATCAGCATCAGCCCCAGCACGACCCTGCGCATCTCGACCCTCAGGCGATCTCCCCGGCGGCGATCCGCTTGACCCCGGCCGCGTTCATGTCGGCCCAGGCCTGGGCCAGCGAGCCGCCGGTGTCGATGGCCCGGGTCGCATCCTCGACGACATAGGTGTCGAAGCCGGCGATCGCGGCGTCGACGGCTGTCCAGTTGACGCAGAAATCGGTGGCGACTCCCGCGATGAACAGCCGCTTGAAGCCGCGTTCCCTGAGGTAGCCCTCGAGCCCGGTGCGGGTCTTGCGGTCGGCCTCGCGGAAGCCGGAATAGGAATCGACCACGTCGTGGTAGCCCTTGCGGATCACCATCTGGGCGTGCGGCAGCTCGATATCGCTGGAGAACTCGGCGCCGGGCGTACCCTGCACGCAATGGTCGGGCCACAGCACCTGCGGTCCGTAGGGTAGCTCGATGACCTCGAACGGCTTGGTGCCGGGATGGCTCGAGGCGAAGGAGATATGGCCGTCGGGATGCCAGTCCTGGGTCATCACGACATGCTTGAACCGGCGTCCCAGCCGGTTGATCGGAATGATGATCTCATGGCCGTTGGCGACGGCGAGACTGCCGCCGGGCAGGAAATCGTATTGCATGTCGACCACGAGAAACAGGTCGTCGGGGCGGGGGGTGAAGGCCATGCGGGTCTTTGTCTCACTGGCCGATCAAGGCCGAACAGTCCTGAAAAGAATAGGCGACATCCTCGCCGGCCCGGGCGGAGCCATTGACGATGCGGCCGACGGAGTCTTCGAGTTTGCTGCGATAATCCGCGAGGGCCGTGTCGGAGTAGCCCTGCTCGAGAAAGATCGGCAGGGCGCGGTCGATAAGGCGCTGGCCGCCTTCGGCGAAGGCCGCCGTGGCGGCGAGCTTCTGCGGCGTGGCATCGGCCGGGGTGTCGCGGGTCATGAGCTGGAACGCGGTTCCGCACCACAGGTCCCGCCGCGCTTCCTCCGGCACTTCCTGCGCCAGCGCGGCGACAGGCAGAAGCACCAGGGCGAAAACGAGGAACCTCGGCATTGTCGTTCCTTGGGGAGGCAAACGCTGCCTATAGACCATGACCGGGGGGCCGGCGACAAGCCGCGACAGCAGCCGGCGGGCCCGGGAAGAATTGGATAACTACACCGGCAGCGGACCTTTGAGGCTTATGCGCTTCAAATGCTATCGAGTTGCCGGCGTGCGCAGAAGCGGCGCCTTTGGGGGCTACACAGAATGAAACTTGCGATTGCGGGCGGCACGATCGCCCTGGCGCTGGCGTTTTGCACGCCGGCACTGGCCGAGGACCTCGAATTCGTCCTGACCAACTCCTCGTCGTATGGAGTGAAGAGCTTCTTCACCTCGCCGGCTGACGTCGACAACTGGGAGGAAGACGTGTTCGGCGAGAATTATCTGCCGTCCGGTAACTACGTGACCGTCACCATCGGCGACGGCCGCGAGCAGTGCACCTACGACATGAAGTTCGTGCTGGAAGACGATTCGGAATTCGTCGAAAAGGGCGTCAACCTCTGCGAACTGGGCGAATACACGCTTTCTGACGCGCAGTAGCCGACCAGTTCTACGACGCCGGGGCGCCGGCCTGTCCGGTGCCGCCGCTCCAACAATCGCCTCGCGCGTTCGTGAGTTTGTCTCGGACGGCGCTTGCAGGCCCAAACACCCCCTCCTATATAGCCCTCAAGGCCCGGCGACGGGTCAATTTCAAACACGGGAACCCGAACCCCAGTGAGGGACGTGAAGAAACTGCCGTGAGGGGTTTCATTCGGGTTCGCCAGGAAAGAGGCAGTAGGTAATGGGTAAAGTCATCGGTATCGATCTCGGTACGACCAACAGCTGCGTCGCGGTTATGGACGGCAGCACCCCCAAGGTTATCGAGAACGCGGAAGGCGCGCGCACCACGCCGTCGATGGTCGCGTTCTCCAAGGACGGCGAGCGCCTCGTCGGCCAGCCGGCCAAGCGCCAGGCCGTCACCAATCCGGAAGGCACCCTGTTCGCGGTGAAGCGCCTGATCGGCCGCCGCTACAACGACCCGATGGTCGACAAGGACAAGGGTCTCGTCCCCTTCAAGATCGTCAGCGGCGACAATGGCGATGCGTGGGTCGAGGTCGAAAGCAAGAAGTACTCGCCGTCCGAAGTGTCGGCGATGATCCTGACCAAGATGAAGGAGACCGCCGAGTCCTATCTCGGTGAGTCGGTCACGCAGGCGGTCATCACCGTTCCGGCGTATTTCAACGATTCGCAGCGTCAGGCCACCAAGGACGCCGGCAAG
Organism: Pseudomonadota bacterium; assembly: GCA_023393475.1. Taxonomy (GTDB): domain Bacteria; phylum Pseudomonadota; class Alphaproteobacteria; order Rhizobiales; family Devosiaceae; genus Devosia_A. Next base: position 698 of record JAEWLC010000007.1, on the reverse strand, counting down.
ATCGCCGGCCTCGAGGTCCTGCGCATCATCAACGAGCCGACGGCGGCAGCGCTGGCCTACGGCCTCGACAAGAAGAACACCGGCACCATCGCGGTCTACGACCTCGGCGGCGGCACCTTCGATATCTCGGTCCTCGAGATCGGCGACGGCGTGTTCGAGGTGAAGTCCACCAACGGCGACACCTTCCTCGGCGGTGAAGACTTCGACATGCGCCTCGTCGACTACCTCGCCGACGAGTTCAAGAAGGAACAGGGGATCGACCTCCGCAACGACAAGCTCGCCCTGCAGCGGCTGAAGGAAGCGGCGGAAAAGGCCAAGATCGAGCTTTCGAGCTCGACCCAGACCGAGATCAACCTGCCGTTCATCACGGCCGACGCATCGGGCCCGAAGCACCTGACGCTGAAGCTGACGCGCGCCAAGCTCGAGGCTCTGGTCGACGACCTGATCCAGCGCACCGTCGAGCCCTGCAAGCAGGCGCTCAAGGATGCCGGCGTCTCCGCGTCGCAGATCGACGAAGTCGTCCTGGTCGGCGGCATGACCCGCATGCCCAAGGTCATCGAGACGGTGAAGTCGTTCTTCGGCAAGGAGCCCCACAAGGGCGTGAACCCTGACGAAGTCGTGGCCATGGGCGCCGCCATCCAGGCCGGCGTGCTGCAGGGCGACGTCAAGGACGTGCTGCTGCTCGACGTGACCCCGCT
>JAEWLC010000026.1 GCA_023393475.1 Pseudomonadota bacterium | reverse complement strand
GGCCGAGCGGTTGCGGCGCTGCCTGCAACTGCTTGGGGAAGGCGGCTATTTCCGCGTGGTGATGATCCACCACCCGCCGAACCAGGAGCTGTTCCACCCCCGGCTCGGGCTGTATGGCGCGAAGCTGTTCCGCCGGGCCGTGGCGGAGGCCGGTGCCGAGCTGGTGCTGCACGGGCACACGCACAAGTCGTCGATCTATTCCATTCCCGGCCCGCAGGGCGACGTGCCGGTCGTGGGCGTCGCGGCGGCCGGCGCGGCGCAGGCCGAGACCGGCGGCCATGATCCTGCCCGTTATAACCTGTTCAACATCCAGCGGCTCGGAACCGGCTGGCAATGCACGCTGCGCGAGTTTGGATTCCAGCGCCTTTCCACCGATATCGTGCTGCGCCTGTCCCTGAGGATCTACTGAACCCATGAGCGAGCGGTTCGTCATCGAGAAGCCGGCGTTCGATCCCGCGACCGGGATCGCCAGCTTCCGCTACGGCATCGCCGACCGGACGTTCACCGAAACGCTGACCTTTCCGCCGGGGGCCGACCTGCGAATGGCGGAGACGGCGAGTTTCCGAAAGCTGCTCGACCTCACGGCAGTCGTGCTGGGTGTAAGCTACTTCAAGCTCAGGGCGCCGTTCGCTATCGAGACGTTCATCAAGCTGAACGAAGATGAACGGAATCTGACGCTCGATATCTACGAGAACGGGCTCGGAGAATTCTACGCTCGCAATGACTTACGCCGGTTCGGCCAGATTTCGCTCGAAGCAGCCCCCGACAGTTCGCCGCCACCGGCTACCCCCTCCCTGCCCGACCGGGCCCTGCTGCCGATCGGCGGCGGCAAGGACTCGCTGGTGAGCGTACAGTTGCTGGAGGAAGCGGGGATAGATTTCACTCCCTTCGCAGTGAATCCAAAGGGACCGATCCTAGGCTCGGTAGAGAAGGTCGGCCGCGCGCCGCTCTACGTGACGCGAAAACTCGACCCCGAGATGATCCGGCTCGGCAAGGAGCCCGGCTTCTACAACGGCCATGTGCCCTCGACGGCAATCAACTCGATGATCGCCGCCCTCGTGGCGCTGCTCTTCGGCTACAACCGCATCGTGCTCTCCAACGAGCGCTCGGCCAGCGAGGGCAATGTCGAGTTCGACGGGCGCGAGGCCAACCACCAGCATTCGAAATCGCTGGATTTCGAGCGCCTTATCGCCGGCGTGCTGGCCGGGGCAACCGGCGGGGCGCTGGGCTATTTCTCGCTGCTGCGGCCCTATTCCGAGGCGAAGATCGCACGGATCTTTGCTCGGCGGACCCGGTACGACCACGTGTTTTCGAGCTGCAACGAGAACTTCAAGCTCGCGGGACACAAGGGGCCGCTCTGGTGCGGCAACTGCCCCAAATGCCACTTCGTGTTCCTGATCTTCGCCCCGGTCATGGAGAAGGAACGGCTGGTCGGCATCTTCGGGCAGGACCTGCTGGCCCAGCCGAGCCATGAGCGCAGCTTTCGAGAGCTGACCGGCCTCGCCGGACAGAAGCCCTGGGAATGCGTCGGCGAGATCGAAGAAGCGGCGGCCTGCCTCTATGCGCTGACCAAGATGCCCGAATGGGCAGAAGAGCCAATCGTTACAACCCTCAAGCCGGATCTGCTGACTCAATATGGCAGCGCCCGGCTCGAGGCGGCTCTGGACGAACTGCTCACCGATACGACAGAACATCTTGTCCCGGCCGATATTGCGGAGAGAGTCGCTGCCCATGCGCTTTGATGCCCCTGTCCTGCTCTACGGCGCCGGCCGCGAGGCCCAATCCACCGCCGGCTTCGTCAAGGCGCGTTCGCCGGAAACGAAGCTGTTCGTGACGGTGGACTCGGGCGCGGCGGACATCCCCGACGCCGAGTTCATCGCCCCCGCCGACCTGCCGGCCGCGATGGTGGCGAAGCGCTTCGCCACCATCGTGAAGAGCCCCGGCGTGTCGCGCTACCGCCCGGTCTTCGCCATGGCGCGCGAGGCCGGGATCGCCGTGACCTCCAACCTCAACCTCTGGGGCGAGACGTACCGCGCCGGCCGCAAGGTGATCGCCATCACCGGCACCAAGGGCAAATCGACCACCGCGACGCTGGTGCACCTGATGCTGACCGAGTCGGGGCTCGATGCGGGGCTCGCCGGCAATGTGGGGCTCGCGCCGCTCGAGATCGCCGACAAGCACGCAATCGTGGTGTTCGAGCTCTCGAGCTACCAGACCGCGGACCTGGCCTTCACGCCCGACATCGCGGCGATAACGAACCTGTCGCCGGAGCACACCGACTGGCATCGGACGGTGGAGCGCTATTACCAGGACAAGCTGAACCTGATCGATCGCGATGCGCCTTTCCCCGTGGCGCTGGGGGTGGGCGCGCTCGACCATCCGCTGGTGCTGGAAGCGCTGCGCGACCGCAGCCGCCTGATCCCGCCGCTCGCCCCCTTCATCCGCGACCGCATCGCTTCGGCCGTGTCCCGCTCGCGGCTCAAGGGCGAGCACAACCTCAACAACGCGATCCTCGCCACGCAGGTGGCGATGAAGGCAGGAGCCGACCTCGAAGGCGTGGTGCGCGGCATCGCCGCCTTCCGCCCCCTGCCCCACCGGCTGGAAGAGCATGCCTTTGGCGGGATCACCTTCGTCAACGACTCGATCTCGACTACCCCGGAGGCCACCAAGGCGGCGCTTGCGGCCTATGAGGGTACACGGATCGCCCTGATCGCCGGCGGCCACGAGCGGCAGCAGGACTACGCGGAACTGGCGCAGCTCCTGGCGCCGCGCGGCGTGACGACGCTGGTCTGCCTGCCGGTGACCGGCGACCGCCTCGCCACGCTGACCTATGCGGCCGCACCCGAGATCGACGTGCTGGAGGCCGGCACGCTCGACGAAGCGCTGAAGGCGCTGGCCGGGCGGCGCGAGAAGTTCGAGACGGTGATCCTGTCGCCGGGAGCACCGAGCTACGGGCAACTCGAGGCGGCTGGCATCGTGTTCAGGAATTTCGAGCAGCGCGGCGCGGCCTTCGTGCGGCTGGCGGAGAAGTATTTCGCGGCGTAGCGGCCCTCGGAAGTCGTATTCCGTCGCCGCTTGCCCTCAGGTCTCTACGTCGCGCGGATTGACCAGCACCCTGCCCGCGACTTTGCCGGCCAGCATCTGCGGGGCCAGCGCCGGCAGGTCGGCGAGGCCGATTTCGCGGAGCATCGGCTCGTAGGCGGCGGGGACGAAGAGCGTGGTGAGCCGGTCCCACGCGGCCTGCCGGGATTCGAACGGCTGCATCACGGTGTCGACGCCGCACAGGCTGACAT
>JAEWLC010000016.1 GCA_023393475.1 Pseudomonadota bacterium | reverse complement strand
CAGCATCAGTTCGACGAGATCGAGGCCGGTGGTGAGCTCGGTGACCGGGTGCTCGACCTGCAGGCGGGTGTTCATCTCGAGGAAGTAGAAGTTCCGGCTGCCGTCGACGATGAACTCGGTGGTGCCGGCCGAGAAGTAGCCGACGGCCCTGGCCAGCGCGACCGCCTGCTCGCCCATCGCCTTCCGGGTGGCCGGATCGAGGAACGGCGACGGCGCCTCTTCGATGACCTTCTGGTTGCGGCGCTGGATCGAGCACTCGCGCTCGTTGAGGTAGATGATGTTGCCGTGCTGGTCGCCGATCAGCTGGATTTCGATGTGGCGCGGCTCGGTGACGAACTTTTCGATGAAGATGCGGTCATCGCCGAAGGAAGATGCGGCCTCGGATTTGCTGCGCTCGAAGCCCTCACGCGCCTCGGCATCGTCATAGGCGATGCGCATGCCCTTACCGCCACCGCCGGCCGAGGCCTTGATCATCACGGGGTAGCCGATCTGGCGCGAGATGCGGACGGCCTCCTCGGCATCGGCGATGAGGCCCATATGGCCGGGCACGGTGGATACGCCAGCTTCGGCGGCGATCTTTTTCGACGTGATCTTGTCGCCCATGGCCTCGATGGCCTTCACGGGCGGACCGACGAAGATGATGCCTTCCTTCGCCAGCGCAGCGGGGAAGGCGGCGTTTTCGCTGAGGAAGCCGTAGCCCGGATGCACCGCCTCGGCGCCGGTCTGCTTGCAGGCGGCGACGATCTTTTCGATGGAGAGATAGGAGTCGCGCGCCGCCGAGCCGCCGATATGCACGGCTTCGTCGGCGAGCTTCACATGCTGCGCATCACGATCTGCGTCCGAATAGACGGCGATGGTGCGGATGCCCATGCGGCGCGCAGTGCGGATGACACGACAGGCGATCTCGCCACGGTTGGCGATGAGGATGGAGGAGAACATCTAGTTTGAGCCTTGGTCGCCGGCGGACTCCCTCCCCCTTGCGGGGAGAGATGGGGTGGGGGGAGCCATCAGCGCCAACGCGTCGGTGATCACTCGGTATACGCCGTCAGGGTTACGCATGACGTCATCGTTCCAGAAGCGCAGGACCTGGAAGCCCCGGCCGCGAAAGTATTCATCACGGACGGCATCATTGGACTGTGCGCGATCCGTGGCGTGGGTTTCGCCATCAACCTCGATCGCCAACGCCGGCTGCCGACTGGCAAAGTCCACGTAGTAGGTGCCAATCAGCGCCTGCCGGCGGAAGTTGTACCCCTCCCGCCTCAGGGGGTGAAGGAGTGCCCACATGCGGCGCTCGGGCTCTCCGGCCTGCCGGCGGAGTTTTCTTGCGAGTTCGGTGCTCACCTCGCCCCCGCACCCTTGATCCCTCCCCGCGAGGGGGAGGGAGACGACTGAGACATCGCGGCTCACAGCGGAATGTTCCCGTGCTTTTTCACCGGGATCACGGCCTTCTTGTTCTTCAGCGTCTCGAAGGCTCGCGCCACGCGGCGGCGGGTTGCGCGGGGCATGATGACGTCGTCGATGAAGCCGCGTTCGGCGGCGACGAAGGGGTTGGCGAAGCGGGCTTCGTAGTCAGAGGTGCGTTGGGCGATCTTGTCCTTGTCGCTGAGTTCGGAGCGATAGAGGATCTCGGTGGCCCCCTTGGCGCCCATGACGGCGATTTCGGCGGTGGGCCAGGCGTAGTTGACGTCGGCGCGGATGTGCTTGGAGGCCATCACGTCATAGGCGCCGCCATAGGCCTTGCGGGTGATGACAGTGACCTTGGGTACGGTGGCTTCGGCATAGGCGAAGAGGAGCTTCGCGCCGTGCTTGATGATGCCGCCGTATTCCTGCGCGACGCCGGGGAGGAATCCGGGGACGTCCACGAGAGTGAGGATGGGGATCGAGAAGGCGTCGCAGAAGCGGATGAACCTTGCGGCTTTCTTCGATGAGTTGATGTCGAGGCAGCCGGCCAGCACCAGCGGCTGGTTGGCGACGACGCCGACGGTAGAGCCGTTCAGCCGGATGAAGCCGACGAGGATGTTGCCGGCGTGGTCCTTCTGGATCTCGAGGAAGTCGCCTTCGTCGGCGAGCTTTTCGATGACCTCACGCATGTCGTAGGGCTTTGTGGCGCTGTCGGGGACGAGCGTGTCGAGGCTCGGCTCCTCGCGGTCGATCCTGTCCTCGACGGCGACGACCGGTGGCTTCTGGGTGGCGCTGAGCGGCAGGAAATCGAACAGGCGGCGGACTTCGAGCAGGGTCTCGATGTCGTTGTCGAAGGCCGCATCGGCGACCGAGCTGACCTTGGTGTGGGTGGAGGCGCCGCCGAGCTCCTCGTGGGTCACGATCTCGGAGGTGACGGTTTTCACCACGTCGGGGCCGGTGACGTACATGTAGGAGGTGTCCTTCACCATGTAGATGAAGTCCGTCATGGCGGGAGAGTAAACCGCACCGCCGGCGGTGGGGCCCATGACCACGGAGATCTGCGGGATGGCGCCCGAGGCCTGGACGTTGCGCCAGAACACTTCGGCATAACCGCCGAGCGCCGCGACGCCCTCCTGGATGCGGGCGCCGCCGGAATCGTTGAGGCCGATCACCGGGGCCCCGTTCTGCACGGCGAGATCCATGATCTTGCAGATCTTCTGGGCGTGCGTCTCGGAAAGCGAGCCGCCGAAGACGGTAAAATCCTGGCTGAACACGTAGGTGAGGCGGCCGTTGATGGTGCCCCAGCCGGTGACCACGCCGTCGCCCGGAACGATGGTCTTTTCCATGCCGAAATCCACCGCGCGGTGGGTGACGAACATGTCGTATTCTTCGAACGAGCCGGGATCGAGGAGAACGTCGAGGCGCTCCCGCGCAGTCAGCTTGCCCTTGCCGTGCTGCGCGTCGATGCGCTTCTGCCCGCCGCCAAGCCGGGCGTCGTTCCGCCGCTGTTCGAGCGCGGCGATGATCTTTTGCATATAGGCCCTGCCCTTGGTCGTCCGGATTTTACCGGTTGGTCAAACCAGAATGGTTCGGCGCGGGCGAAAAGGCAATGTGGACGGTGGGATCCCCAGGTGATCTCCCTCCCGGGCGGGAGGGAGATCGGGCTTGGATCAGCTGGCGCTGGGGGCGACCAGGTTGGTGATGCGGCGGATGGTGGCCCGGCGGTTGGCCCGCTCTTCACCGTCCGTCTGCACCTTCAGGTAGCGCTCGCCATAGCCCTGCGTCGTGAGGTTCTCCGGCGGAATGTCGTAGAACTCCGTCAGGAGGTTGGCGATCGTTTCGGCACGCTGGTCGGAGAGAACGAGGTTGGATTCGTCCGAACCGACGGCGTCGGTGTGACCTTCGACAAGGAAGACTTCGCCCGGATTACGGTCGAGGATCTTCTTCATCGCGGCGGCCACCTTGCTCAGCGAGCCAACCTGATCGCGGCCGAGCTGGGCCGAGCCGGTGTCGAAGGTGAGGTCGCCGATCTCGACCCGGCGGATCGTGTCGCGCAGGCGGGCCGAGTGCTTGACCTCGTCCACGGTGTAAACACGGGCGGCCTTCTCGAGCGGCGGCTCGCTGAGGAAGAGTTCGATGTCGTCCTCGTCGGCCCGCTCGCTGTAGAGGACGTAATCCTCCACCGGGATCGGCAGGTAGAACGGCGGCAGGTCGTCGCCCGGATCGCGCCAATCGTCGTCCCGGCGGTCGTCCTGGGCGAAGATCATGATGATCTTCGTGCCATCGGGCAGCACCTTCACGCGGCGGATGATCTCGCCGTAGCGGTTCCACACGGTGACGACGCGCGTGCCGTCGGGGCGGATCACGGTCTGGCGGTAACGGCCGTTTTCGAGGCGTTCGTAGCTGACGTCGTGGTCGCGGCCGATGCGGTCACGATCCTCGAAGGGGGTGAAGAGGTTGAGGTTCACGCCGATGGTGACGATCAGCCGGCCGTCGTCGGTCCGGCGGGCATCCCTGGCATTGGGCCTCTCCTCCACGGCCGGCAGCTGTTCGACCTTCTCGCCGGGGGCCTCGACGGTTGCAGTGACCTCTTCGGCGGCGGGCGGCGGACCAGCTTGCGCTTCGGTATCGGAAGCAGGCGGAGGCGTCGCTTCGGCCGGGGCGGCCGGAGCGGGAGCCTCGGTGCCGGCGCCGGTCGCATCCTTGGCGCTATCGAGCACAGGGGCTACCGGCGCGTCCGGGGTCTGCTGGTCGGGGACCTGTTCCAGCGGCTGGCCGGACTGATCGGCCGCAGGCTCGCCCGGGGCGGCGGGTGTCGCGGCGGGCGCAGCAGGGGCGCCGCCCATCAGGGCTAGGCATTCATCGAGCGAGGCGATGCCCAGCCGGTTGCATTCCGCGAGGAAGGCGGCTTCGGCTGCCGACTTGGCGCCGGCATCGGTACCGGAACTGGCCGACACATACGCCTCGTAGGCGGCGATGAGGGCCGGATCGCTGGCCGCGGGCTGCGCGGGAGCTGCGGCCGGCTCGGCCGGCGCAGGCTGTTCGGCCGGGGCAGGTTCCGCTGCTGGAGCGGGCTCGGCAGCAGGAG
>JAEWLC010000090.1 GCA_023393475.1 Pseudomonadota bacterium | reverse complement strand
ACCGAAACCTTGGCGCCGCCCTTGGCGCTGGTCAGCAGCCGATACTCGAAGCGGCCAGCCTCGGCAGCAGCCTTCAACGCCTTGACTGCCTTGTCGTGCTCGGCATCGGGCACCGTGAAGGTGATGTCGGTGGTCGCGCCATCCTCGCAGATGTTCTGCACGATCATGTCGACGACGATGGATTCGTCGGCGAGCGAGCCGAAGATCGCGGCGGCGACGCCCGGCCGATCCTTCACGTCCCGCAGCGTGATCTTGGATTCGGCCCGCGCCAGGGTGACGCCCGAAACGATCTGCTTTTCCATGATCTCATCCTCATCGCATACGAGCGTGCCGGGAACGCCCGGCGTACCATCGGGCGCAATCTGTGGCGCATCCGGGTCATCGAAAGTGGAACGGACGGTGAGGCGCACCTTGTGCGCCATCGCCATCTCGACCGAGCGGATCATCAGCACCTTGGCACCGAGCGAGGCCATTTCCAGCATCTCTTCGAACGAGATCTTGGAAAGGCGCTTGGCCTTCGGGGTGATGCGCGGGTCGGTGGTATAGACGCCATCTACATCCGTGTAGATGTCGCAACGGTCGGCCTTCACGGCCGCCGCGATGGCCACCGCGGACGTGTCGGAGCCGCCGCGGCCCAGCGTCGTCAGCCGGCCCGACGGGGCAATGCCCTGGAAGCCGGTGATGACCGGCACGACGCCTTCGGCAAAGCGCTTGTTCAGTTCTGTCGGATCGATCTCCATGATCCGCGCCGCGCCATGCGCGTCGTCGGTCCTGATCGGCACCTGCCAACCCTGGAAGGAGCGCGATGGGATGCCCATTTCGCTGAGAACAATGGCCATCAGGCCGGCAGTCACCTGCTCGCCCGAGGCGACGACGGCGTCGTATTCGCGCGCGTCATGCAGCTTCGATGCTTCGTTGACCCAGCCGACCAGTTCATTGGTCTTGCCGCTCATGGCCGAAACGACGACGGCGACTTCGTTGCCGGCATCGACTTCGCGCTTCACATGCAGCGCCGCCTGGCGGATGCGCTCGACGGTGGCGACGGACGTGCCACCGAACTTCACTACGATACGGCCCAAGGCCCCTACCCCGACTTTTACGGCGGAACCCGCCGGTACGCTCAGAATTCGGCGGGGGTGTGCCATAAACGGGCGGGGTTATCAACTGGACGAACTGATGCACGCGATCCGCGACGCGACCCCGCATCCCCTTGCCCCCGCTTCCGGCAAGGCGGATAACCCTTCCATGACCGACACCACCATCAATCCCGACGAGATCGCCAAGTTCGCGGCCATGGCCGACGAGTGGTGGGACCCGAAGGGCAAGTTCAAGCCGCTGCACAAGTTCAACCCGGTGCGGCTGGGCTACGTGCGCGACAAGACGATCGCCCAGTTCGGCAAGGACGGCACGGTGCGGCGTCCGCTCGAGGGCATCCGCATCCTCGATATCGGCTGCGGCGGCGGGCTGCTTTCGGAGCCGCTGACCCGGCTCGGCGCGACGCTGGTCGGCATCGATGCGGGCGAAAAGAACATCGGCATCGCCAAACACCATGCCGAGCAGTCGGGGCTCGAGATCGACTACCGCGCGACGACCGCCGAAGCTCTGGCCGCTTCAGGCGAGCAGTTCGACGTGGTGCTGAACATGGAAGTGGTGGAGCATGTCGACAACGTGCCGCTCTACATGGAGAGCTGCACCAGGCTGGTGAAGCCGGGTGGGCTGTTGTTTACCGCCACCATCAACCGCACGCCGCGCGCCTATGCGCTGGCCATCGTCGGGGCGGAATACGTGCTCGGCTGGCTGCCGAAGGGCACGCATGACTTCTCGAAGTTCCTGACGCCGGACGAGATCTCGGCGCTGGTGACGCGCTTCAGGCTCAGGGAAGTGGAGCGCGTCGGCGTGGTCTTCCACCCGCTCGCCGACGAATGGCGGCAGAGCCGCGACACCGGCGTCAACTACATGGTGCTGGCCGAAAAGCCGGCAGCCTGATCAGCCGACGACTAGGGTGTCGTGCCCGTAGGCGAGCGTGATCGTGCCCTTGATCGGGTGGCCGCGCAGGTCCTCGTCCCAGTAGAGGAACCAGTTGCCGACGCCATAGGCGGCATCGAGCGCCTTCTCGACGGCGAAATCGAACGGCCGCAGCGCCTTGAGCGCGAGGGCAGCCGCATCGGTCGTCGCCGCCCGGATGGCGCCGCCGGTGACGGTGGTCGCGGGGGTAAGGGTCGAGTGATGCATTTCATCCTCCAAGTCTCGGGCACCGCAATGCCCTCGTTGGAGGGGAAACTGGAACCACCGGCTTGAACCGCACCTGAACTGGGTATGTCAGGTTCGGTTCAGCCGACTAGTGGCCATCAGCCCAGGATGACTCCCGCGGCGGAAGACGATCAACGCCGTTCGGAGAGTTGAAGGGCTTAGTTCGCTTCTTCGGGAATGTGCGGCAGCGGCAGGAAATCGACGCCGTCGTCGATCAGCTCGGCGACTTCGTCGCGCGTTGCCTCGCCGTAGATGCCGCGGGCTTCCGCTTCCTTGAAGTGGATCTTGCGCGCTTCCTCGGCGAACTTGTCCCCGACATAGTCCGCTTCGCTCGTCACCTTCTTGCGCATGGTCCGCATCATCTCGCGAATCTGCGCCTGCATCGGATGTCCGGTCGAGAGCGACACCTTGTCGGAATTCATCCGGCTGACGGCCGGCGCCATCAGCGCCTTCTCGACCCGGGCGGAGTTGCACATCGGGCAGGTGACGATGCCGCGGTCATGCTGCTCGTCATAGGCTTCCGCGCTGCGGAACCAGGCGTCGAACTTGTGTGAATTGTCGCAAACGAGCGAATAGCTGATCACGCGGAAACGTCCTCACGGGCGATAGGTGATTTGCCCGACGCGTCGAGGGTTAGCGAAAACGGCCGTGCGTTGTCCAGCGCCGGAACCTTGCCGCGCGCTTCGCCCACAGCCTTGAGATCGATATCGGCAATGGCGATCCCCGGACCATCGCCGCCGAGCTGGGTGACGATGCGGCCCCAGGGGTCGATGATCATCGAATGCCCCCAGGTCGAGCGCCCGTTCTGGTGCTGGCCCGCCTGCGCCGCGGCGATCACCCAGGAGCCGGTCTCGATGGCCCGCGCCCGGAGCAGCACTTCCCAATGCGCCTCGCCGGTCGGCACCGTGAAGGCGGCCGGGACCGAGATCACCTGCGCCCCGGCCTCGGCCAGCGCGCGGTGCAGCGCCGGAAAGCGCACGTCGTAGCAGATGGTCATGCCGAGCGGGAAACCCGGCGCATCCGTCACCACGGCCGCGTCGCCGCCGGCATAGGTCTCGCTCTCGCGGTAGTTCTTGAGCCCCGGCAGGGTCGCGTCGAACAGGTGGATCTTGTCGTAGGTCGCGGCGATCGAACCGTCCGGGCGAAACAGCACCGAGCGATTGGCGAAGCGCCCGTCGGGCAAGGCCACGGCGAGCGAGCCAAGATGGAGACTGACCGCGAGCCTCTTGGCGATGGTGCCGACGCGGGCGATGGCGGGATTGCCCTCCCACGGCCCGGCCACCGAACGGAGCCCGTCGCGGTTTTCCGCAAAGACGATCGAGACCTCGGGGGAGAGGAGATAGGTCGCGCCCTGCCCGGCCGCTTCGCTTGCCAGCTTCTCGAGCTGGTCGAGATTGGGGCCGGGCTCGGTGCCCGAGTTCATCTGCAGGGCCGCGACGCGCATCAATCAGTCTGCCAGCAACGGGTCGAGCTGGCCGCGCCGCTCGAGGGCCGCCATGTCGTCGTAGCCGCCGACATGGGTCTCGCCCACGAATATCTGCGGCACGGTGCGCCTGCCGTGAGCCCGCTCCACCATCGCCATGCGGGTGTCGGCGTCATCCGCATCGACCTCTTCGTACTCTACGCCCTTCTTCTGCAAGAGCGACTTGGCCGCATCGCAATAGGGGCACCACTGGGTCGTGTAGATCTCTACTTTCTTCATCTCACCAACGAAAAATGTCTGCTGCTGCCCCTTATATGGGGACCTCTGCGCCAGTCACAACGCGGGCGAACGAGATCACATCGATTTTCTCGACGCCAGCCCGCTTGAGGACACGGGTTATCGCCTTGACGGTCGAACCCGTGGTGATGACGTCGTCGACGAGCACCACGCCGCGTCCGGCGAGGCGCTTCGCGATATCCCCATGCGGCGTGAAGGCGCCGGCGACGTTGCGCTGGCGGGCGTCGCGCGAGAGGCCGACCTGCTGTCGCGTCAGCCGGGTTCGCCGGACGAGGCTGGTATCGACCTTGAGCCCGGTCAGCCGGGCAAGGGCCCGCGCCAGTTCGGTGGACTGGTTGTAGCGGCGGCCGACCTGCCGCCAGAAATGCAGCGGCACTGGAACCAGCACCGGGCCAGACGCCCAGAGATCCTGCCCGGCAGCATGCATGAAGCGGGCGCAGAATCCCGCCAACTCCGGCCGGTCGCCATACTTCATCCGGGCGACGATGGCGCGAGCCACCTCGTTGTAGAGCACCGCGGACCTGGCCCGATCGAATGGCGGCGGATCGGCGATCGCCTCCGCCGACAGCGCATCCGGTCCGATCGACACCTCGAAGGGAATGCCGAGCACCGGACAGTAAGGCGCCGTGATCGGCCGCAGCTTGCCGAAGCAGGCGGGACAGAGGCTGGCATCGGTCGCGACCGGCGTGCCGCAATCGAGGCAGGTGGGCGGATAGACGAAATCGAGCACGCCCCGCCCCATCCGCGCGAGCGCGGCGGCCGGTCCGGCTTTGACTTTGGCATCCCCCAATTCCATAAGGCCGGGAGCGTAGTCCAGCTGGCGCCGTTTGCCCATGTCCCTCCCGCCCCGTGTCTTTGATCGCGAACTGGTCGCCCGGCACCTGATGCGGCGCGACCCGACGGTGGACGATTTCGTCGGCCAGATCGTGCTCGACGACCTCGCGGCACGGCTGATCACCATCACCCGCGACTTCCAGCAGGCCCTCATAATCGGGCCGGATGGCGCGCGCCTGCCGCTGCTCGGCCGCTCGGCCAATGGCGTTTTCTCGTTCGAACGCGCCTCGACCGTGCTCGGCTCGGCCGAGGCGCCGCTGGTCGATCCCGAACTGCTGGTGCTGCCGCGCACCGGCTACGACCTGATCGTCAGCCTGTTCGACCTGCAGGTGGTCAACGACGTGCCGGGCTTCCTCTCCCGCATCCGCGCCCATTTGCGGCCCGACGGACTGATGATCGCAGCAACGCTGGGTGGCGACAGCCTGATCGAGCTGCGCCAGGCGTTCCTTCAGGCGGATTCCGAGCTTTCCGGCGGGGCCTTTGCCCGCGTCGCGCCGTTCATCCCGCTGGCCGATGCCGGGGGCCTCCTGCAGCGGGCTGGCCTCGCCCTTCCGGTCACCGATCTCGAGACCTATCCGATCCGCTATGGCGATGCGCTGAGGCTGATGCGGGAACTGAAGGGGCTCGGGGCGCAGAACCCGCTCGCCGACCGTCCCGATCGCATGGCGACGCGCACGCTGATCGCCGCGGCGGCGGCGGCTTATCAGGAGCTGGCGGGAGATCCGGACGGGCGCGTACGCGCGACGCTGGAGATCATCTGGCTGCTGGGCTGGGCCCCGCATGAGAGCCAGCAAAAGCCGTTGCGGCGCGGCAGCGCCACAGTGAGCCTCAGGGATGTCCTCGGCAAGGAAGGCTGACCGTCAGCCGATTAGAGGAACTGGTCGGCGTTGTCGAGCTGCTCGCCGGCGCGGGTCGAAATGTAGTCGAACATCGCGCTGACGCCGCCACCCAATGCCGTCATGGCCATGATGATGCCCATCGCGATAACAGCCGCGATCAGCCCGTACTCGATGGCCGTTGCACCACTTTCGTCTGCCGCAAAACGCGACACCTGGACCTGAATAACGCTCATACCGCAACCCCCTGGGGCGGCCCGCGACGCTGCGGTCCGCTACCACCGTTCCGTTCGCGCTACAGCAGATCGCAGAGTGGAGCGATCAGCGGCAAGTCGGCGGGTGGCATGGGGTAGTCGCGCAGGGCCTGCGGGCGCACCCACTTCAGGGCGGCATGTTCGCGAGCCTGCGGCACTCCCTGCCACTTACGGCAGACGTAAAGTGGCATCAGAAGATGAAAGCTTTCGTAAGAGTGCGACGCAAAAGTTAACGGTGCAAGACACGCCGTCTGCGTGGAAACGCCCAGTTCTTCCTCGAGTTCGCGGATCAGCGCCGCCTCCGGAGACTCGCCCGCTTCGAGCTTGCCGCCGGGGAATTCCCAGAGGCCGGCGAGCTGCTTTCCCTCCGGCCGCTGCGCGATCAGGACGCGCCGGTCGGCATCGATCAGGGCACAGGCGACGACGAGCAGAATGCTCACCCACGCCCCCAGTCCGGGGCCCGCCGGTAGATGTAGGGATAGACTTCGCCGAAGCCGAAGGAGGAGTAAAGGTTGAGCGCCGGCGTGTTGCTGGCGAGGACCTGCAGCGCTGCATGCGCCGCGCCCGTCGAGCGCACCCAGTTGAGTGCGGCACCCATGACGGCCCGGCCATAGCCCATACCGCGCGCGCTCGGATGGGTCACGACGTTAAGGAACACGCCGCAACCGCCCGACACCGCCGCGAGCGTCGCCGCCACGGGCAGGCCGGCCTTGTGATAGACGAGGACGCCCTGCGCCGGGCAAGCGATGGAGCCGAGGATCTGGGCGACGACATCCGTCGTCGTCTGGTCGTAGCCCGACATCTGCGCCTGCGCGCGATACCAGGCGGGGTCCGCCGGATCGAAGTAGCGGGCCTGGAAATCAACGGGGAAATCCTCGTCGGGCATTTCCATGGCCATCACGAGGCTCGGCTCGAACTCCTCCCACTGCAACCCGTCGAGCACGTCGATGATCTCGGGGGCGGTGAGCGGAGTGACGCGGAACACGGCGGGAATGCCGTGCGCCCGGCTGAGTTCGGCCATCTGGCGCAGCCGCAGCTCGGCATAGGCACCATCGGACGGATCGAGGCAGTGAATCGAGTTGGCGCGCTTGGTGTAGCCGCGGGCATAGCGCCACAGCCACAGCCCGTCATGGGCCTGCCGCAGCGCCGGCCAGGCTGTGAGAGTCGCCCCCTCGATCTGGCTGACGTTCAGAGGAACCATCAGGAGCGATAGTCCCCGTTGATGGTGATGTAGCCGTGCGTGAGGTCGCAGGTGTAGACTGTCGCCCTGCCCGAGCCGAGCCCGAGGCCGACGCGCACCTCGATATCCTCGTTCTTCATGTAGGCGCTGGTCGCGGCCTCGTCGTAATTCGGATCGCGCTCGCCCTCGGTGGCGACGCGGATATCGCCGAAGCTGATCTCGAGCCTGTCGCGATCGGCCGGCTCGCCGGCCTTGCCCACCGCCATGACGATGCGGCCCCAGTTGGCGTCCTCGCCGGCGATGGCGGTCTTGACCAGCGGCGAGTTGGCGATCGACTGGGCGATGCGGAAGGCACTCCTGTCGCTCTCGGCCCCCTCGACGGTCACCGTCACCATCTTGGTCGCGCCCTCGCCGTCGCGGACGACGTGGATGGCGAGTTCGTGCAGCACATCCGCCAGGGCCTCGGCGAACACCGCGGCGCGCGGATCGTCGGCCGAAGTGATCGGCTCGACCGCGGCCTTGCCGGTGGCGAAGACGAGGCAGGTATCGGAGGTCGATGTATCGCTGTCGACGGTGACGGCGTTGAAACTGGTGTCGATGGCCGGCTGCAGCAGGCCCTTCAGCACGCCGGCCGCGATCGGCGCGTCGGTGAACACGAAGCTCAGCATCGTCGCCATGTCGGGCGCGATCATGCCCGAGCCCTTGGCGATGCCCGAGATCACCACCGGCACGCCGTCGAACTCGACGGTAGCGGTTGCGACCTTGGCGAAGGTGTCGGTGGTCATGATCGCCTTGGCGGCGTCGATCCACGGGCCGGGTGCGACGCGCCTTGCGAGGTCGTCGGCAACACCGGCGAATTTCTCGGCCGGCAGCGGCTCGCCGATCACCCCGGTCGAGGCGAGGAAGATTTCGTGGGGCGCAACGCCGAGGGCCTTCGAGACGATGTCGGCGGAGAGCTGGACGGCGGCCTTGCCCTTCTTGCCGGTGAAGGCGTTGGCATTGCCCGAATTGACCAGCAGCGCCCGGGCCTTGCCGCCCGGCAGGTTGTCACGGCACCAGTCGACGGCGGCCGACGGGCATTTCGAGCGGGTGAGGACACCGGCGACGACCGTGCCTTCGTCCATCGCGACGAGCAGCACGTCGGTGCGGTTCTTGTACTTGATCCCGGCTTCCGCGGTCGCAAATCGCACCCCGGCCACTTCCGGCAGTTCCGGATAGGATTTGGGCGCGAGCGGGGAAACGGGATGGGCCATTTTGCGTCCTCATGGCGTAGTTTAGGCCCATCCGTTTGCCTCAAGCCTCGATCACAAGCAAGCCGCAAACCCGGAGGTTTGATCTAGAACTTTCCGGTGGCGATGAAGCGGCCGAACCGCGCCTGAATGGCCGGGATGATGAAGTAGATCATGGCGATCACCATCAGCGGGGCCACGATGATATTGCTCTCCCACACCGGCCAGTCCGGCGTGAACGGCGCGACGAGATAGATGAGCGCGGTGATCACCGGATAGACCGCGATGAGGACGAGCAGCGCCATGCGGGTGCGGGCGATGAGGGGAATGCCTGCCGGACGCGCTGGCGCGGCGGCAGCTGTCGCCGACGGAGCGGCGCTGGCGGATTGAATGGTCATTTGGAACTCCCATATGAACGGTACGGCTCGTTACATAACGAAACGGACCGTAACGTTCAAGTGGATTCGCCAGTCATTTTGGTGTACCCAGCCATGCACTGCTCCGAGGACTATCGACCATGTCCAGTCTAGAGAACCTGTCCCGCAAATCCATCGGCTCCGCCCGCAACCCGGAGAGCCAGGAAGCCATCCTCGCCGCGGCGGAGGACGTGTTCTGCGAGGCGGGCTATGCCGGTTTTTCCATCGAGGCGGTGGCGCGGCGGGCCCGGGCGGGCAAGCCGACCATCTACCGCTGGTGGCCGAGCAAGGCGCACCTGCTGCTCGACGTCTACACGCGTCTCAAGTCCTCGCGCATGCCCGAGCCCGATACCGGGACGCTCGACGGCGACATCCGCGCCTTCCTTACCGAACTGGCCCGTTTCTGGATCGGCAACAGCGGTAATACCGGCGGCGTCTACAAGTCGCTGATCGCCGAGGCGCAGGCGGACAGCCGCGCGGCCGAGGCCCTCGCCGCCTATTCGGAGGACCGCAGGCAGCACACCGCCGCGATGTTCGACCGTGCCAAGGCGCGTGGCGAGATGCGGGAGGACGCCGACAGCCTTGCGGCGTCGGACCTGCTTTCGGCCTATGCCTGGAAGCTTCTACTCACCGGCCGGCTCGAAGACTCGGCCGACGCGATCGACAAGGTTGCCTCGATCCTCGTCCACGGCCTTCGCAAATGAAAAACCCCGGCCGGAGCCGGGGTTTCGAACTTGCTGGGCTGACCGGTCTTACTGGCCGGCGGCCTCGCCCTCGGCCTGCTTCTGCACGGCGGCAGCCAGCGCGGCGTCCGGTATATTGATCGTCAGGTCCTTCTTGAGGCCGGCCATCGTGTCGTCGAAGGCCTTCATCATCACCTGCTGGCTGAGCTGCTGGGCCACCTGCTGCATCGGCGGCGGGGCGCTCATGCGCTTTTCCTCGAGCTTGATGATGTGCCAGCCGAACTGGCTCTGCACCGGATCGGAGATCTTGCCCGGCTCGAGCGTGAAGGCGACGGCTTCGAACTCCGGAACCATCATGCCCTTCTGGAAGAAGCCGAGGTCGCCCCCGTTCTGCTTGCCCGAAGGATCGGTGGTCTTTTCCATGGCCAGCACCTCGAACGGCTTGCCGCCATCGAGCTCGGCCTTGATCGCCTTGGCCTCTTCCTCGGTCGCGACGAGGATATGGCGCGCGCGCACTTCCTCGACCGGCACGAAGTTCTTCACAAGCTCGTCATAGGCGGCCTTCACCGAGTCCTCGGTGATGGCGGCGGCGACCTTGTCGGTGAAGAAGTCGCGGCGGAGCGTGCGATCCTCGAGATAGGCGAGGCGGCGCTTGAACACTTCGTCCTCGGCCATGCCGGCATCGCGTGCGGCCTTGGCCATCACTTTCATGTCGATGAGCACGTTGACGAGGAAGGCGCGGGCCTCGGCGGCGGGGATCTGCTGCAGCTGCTGCTGCAGGTCCTCGGCTGCAAAGCCAAGGTCGGCCTCGGTTATCTGCATGTCGCCGACAGTTGCTACGACCGCGTTCGGATCGATCGGCGCCGGCGCGGCGGGGGTCGCCGGAGCTTCGGCGGCCGGGGCGGCTGCATCCTGGGCCTGCGCGGCAAGCGGCACGAAGCTGAGGGCAGTCCCCAGCGCCAGCATTGCGGCGAGGGTCTTGATGGTGTTGCGGAAACCCTGCTTGGCAAGGTGGGTCATTAGGGAATTCTCCTCGATGGCGCTGAGCCCCCGGCCCGTTGCCGGCCGGAGCTTTGCCCCATTGGCGTTCCGTTGACAAGCAAAACACCCGCTCTTACATGTCGCACCACTTCAAAGAGTGTTGACGGGTGAGGACCCCGCCGCCTGCCGGACGACATGAGGCGCCTTGCGCCGCCCGGCCATGAACAATCAAAGGACGACAGGAATGGTACTGGCTGCAATCGCCAAGGCGATCTTCGGTTCAGCGAATGATCGACAGGTGAAGAAGTACCTCCCGCGCGTGGCGGCAATCAACGCGCTCGAGCCCCAATTCGAAAAGCTCACCGACGACGAATTGCGGGCCAAGACCCAGGAATTCCGGGATCAGCTCGCGGCCGGCAAGACGCTCGACGATATTCTCGAGCCCGCTTTCGCCGTGGTGCGCGAGGGCGCCAAGCGTGCGCTCGGCATGCGCCACTTCGACGTGCAGCTGATCGGCGGCATGGTGCTGAACAACCGCTCCATCGCCGAAATGAAGACCGGTGAAGGCAAGACCCTGGTGGCGACGCTCGCCGTCTACCTCAATGCCCTGCCGGGCAAGGGCGTGCACCTCGTCACCGTCAACGACTACCTCGCCCGCCGCGACGCCGCCTGGATGGGCCGGCTCTACAATTTCCTCGGCCTCTCGATCGGCATCATCGTGCACGGTCTCGACGACGCCGAGCGCAAGGCCGCCTACGACTGCGACATCACCTACGGCACGAACAACGAGTTCGGCTTCGACTACCTGCGCGACAACATGAAATACAGCCGCGACCAGATGGTGCAGCGCGGCCATGAATACGCGATCGTCGACGAAGTGGACTCGATCCTCGTCGACGAGGCCCGCACCCCGCTGATCATCTCCGGCCCCTCGGCCGACCGCTCGGCCCTCTACGAGATGGCCGACGGCCTGATCCCGCTGCTCGAGGAAGGCGACTACGAGATCGACGAGAAGCAGCGCTCCGCCACCTTCACCGATGCCGGCATCGAAAAGCTCGAGGCCGCGCTGAACGAGAACGGCCAGATGAAGGGCGGCGACCTCTACGACATCGAGAACGTCGCACTGGTCCACCACCTCAACTCGGCGCTCCGCGCCCACAAGATGTTCCAGCGCGAGAAGGACTACATCGTCCGCAACGACGAAGTGGTGATCATCGACGAGTTCACCGGTCGCATGATGCCGGGCCGCCGCTATTCGGAAGGCCTGCACCAGGCGCTCGAAGCCAAGGAACACGTCAAGATCCAGGCCGAGAACCAGACGCTGGCCTCGATCACCTTCCAGAACTACTTCCGCCTCTACAAGAAGCTGAACGGCATGACCGGTACGGCGGCGACGGAAGCCGAGGAATTCGCCGACATCTACGGCCTCAACGTCGTTTCGATCCCGACCAACGTGACGGTGAAGCGTATCGACGAAGACGATGCCATCTTCCGCACTGCAGCCGAGAAGTTCGACGAGATCGCCAACCTGATCGCCGAGGCCCGCGGTCGCGGCCAGCCGGTGCTGGTCGGCACGACCTCGATCGAGAAGTCGGAGATGCTGGCCGACATCCTGCGCAAGAAGGGCATCGAGAACATCGCCGTCCTAAATGCGCGCTACCACGAGCAGGAAGCCTTCATCGTTGCCGATGCCGGTGTTTCGGGCGCGGTGACCATCGCCACCAACATGGCCGGCCGCGGTACCGACATCCAGCTCGGCGGTAACCTCGACATGCGCATCCAGCGCGAGACCGAGGGCCTCGAGGGCGCGGCGCTGGAAGCAAAGATCGAAGAGATCAAGCGCACCATCGCCGAGGACAAGGCCAAGGTTCTGGCCGCCGGCGGCCTGATGATCATCGGCACCGAGCGGCACGAGAGCCGCCGTATCGACAACCAGCTGCGCGGCCGTGCCGGTCGCCAGGGCGACCCGGGCCACTCCAAGTTCTTCCTGTCGCTGCAGGACGACCTGATGCGCATCTTCCCGGTCGAGTCGATGGATTCGATGCTGAGTAAGCTCGGCCTGCAGGAAGGCGAGTCGATCACCCATCCGTGGGTGACCAAGGCCATCGAGCGCGCCCAGGCCCGCGTCGAAGCCCGCAACTTCGACATCCGCAAGAACATCCTCAAGTACGACGACGTGATGAACGACCAGCGCAAGGTGATCTTCGCCGAGCGCCTCGAGCTGATGGACTCCGAGGATGTGTCGGAAACCACCACCACCATGCGCCGTGAAGTCGCCGAGGAGATCGTGGCGAAGTCGGTGCCGCATGGCTCCTATCCCGAGCAGTGGAACGTCGAGCAGCTCACGGCCGCCGCAAAAACCTACCTGAACATCGATGTCGACGTCGAAGCCTGGACCCACGAGGAAGGCATCGACCCCGAGATCGTCCTGGAACGCATCACCAAGGCTGCCGACGAGTTCGCCGAGGCCAAGATCGCCCGCTTCACCCCCGAGATCATGCGCCAGGTCGAGAAGTCGATCCTGCTGCAGTCGATCGACGGCCTGTGGCGCGAGCACCTCGTCACCCTCGATCACCTTTCGAAGGTCATCGGCTGGCGCGGCCTCGCCCAGCGCGACCCGCTGACCGAGTACAAGCGCGAAGCCTTCGAGCTGTTCGAGCAGTTGCTGGCCCAGTTGCGCGAGCTGGTCACCACCCAGTTGAGCCATGTCGAGATCCAGATGCGCCAGCCGGCCCCGCCGCCGTCGCTCGATCTCAGCGCGCTCGAGGACATCCACATCGATCCGACCACCGGCGAGAACGATGCCGGCACCGACGTGACCGGCACCCTGCCGCGCAACCTCGGCCCCGGCCCCGCGCTTGCCGCCTTCGCGGCAGCCGGCGCTGGTGCCGGTGCCGGCGTGATGGAGGCCGATCCTGCCCTCCGCGAGATCGACCCCAAGCTCCTCGTCGGCGTCTCGCGCAACGCCCCCTGCCCCTGCGGCTCGGGCAAGAAGTTCAAGCACTGCCACGGCGCGTTCTGACGCGCCGTGCTCAGGGTACCAGTGCGTCCTTGTCGGGATAGAGCACGACGCTCTCGTTGATGGTCGCCTCGGTGCGTGAACCGACGAAAACGGCGGGTGTGTCGGTGCGATTCACCGCCACGTGCAGCACATTGGCCGGGATGTACAGGTAGTCTCCCGGCCTCATGACCTCCCGGCGATCGAGCTCCGGCCCTGAATAAAGTTCGACCTCTGCTCCGGTGAGGAAGTACATCGCCGTCTCATGGCTCTCGTGCACATGCGCCTTGGTGCGCTTGCCCGGCGGCAGGGTGACCACGCCCAGGAAGAGTGCCTTGGCACCCACCGTTTCTCCGCTGATGCCCGGCGCGTAGTCCGACCCCTGCTCGGATGTGAACGACTTGCCACCGGCAACGACGCTGCCATAGCCGCTGTGAATGCCCATCTGGCGCTCCTCCGCCTATTGTCCGCCTAAACTCATACCACGGCCAGGGCGCCACCGCTGCCCCGGACCGCACCGGGGCCCGCGCGGCTCGCTCGTCGAAGCACTCGACGTGCCCCAGATTTAGGGCACGACTACCGGCAGTTCCGCATGCCGGATTTTGCATATGCCTTGACATGCATATTCCTGTCGTAGCATATGATCGGCATGACCATCTTCGATGCCATTTCCGATCCCGTCCGCCGCGACATCCTCGCCCTGCTCCGCGCCGGTGAAGCCCCCGCCGGCTCGATTGTCGAGGCGCTCGACCTGCCGCAACCCAATGTCTCGAAGCACCTGAAGGCGCTGCGCGAGGCCGGGCTGGTGCGTATCCGCGTCGATGGCCCCCGCCGCCTCTACAGCCTCGATCCCGCGCCGCTGCTCGAGCTCGACGCCTGGCTGCAGCCCTATCGCGAATTCTGGGCCGGCAAGCTCGATGCGCTGGGCGACCACCTGAGCCGGAGCGACTGACCATGTCCGATCTCGGCACCTACGAACGCCATGGCGACCACATCGATGTTCGCTTCGAGCGGCACTATCCGCGCCCGCCCGAGAAAGTGTGGCGGGCCCTGACCGATCCGGAGCGCCTCGCCGACTGGATGGGCGTGTCGCATGTCGAACCGCATGTGGGCGGCCGCTTCGAGACCATGCTCGAGGGCATCAGGCCGATGCGGGGCCAGGTGCTGGCCTGGGACCCGCCGACGCTGCTTGAACTGCACTGGTCGAACGGCCACGCGCCCGATTCCACCGTCCGCTACGAGCTGACGGCGGAAGGGAACGGCACGCGGCTGATCTTCACCCACCGGCACATGCCACATGCCACCAGCGCCCTCATGCTGCCCGGCTGGCACGTGTTTCTCGCCCGGCTCGAACGGGTGCTCGAGGACAGGGAGCCGCCCGACTGGGTTGCCCGATGGCGTGAGATGCAAGCCGTCTATGTCGAGCACTACGGCCTCGGCGCCCTGCAACTGGATCCCTAGGCCACCAGCCTGAACGACCAACCGGAATGCCAGATCGGCGGCACTGCACGCTGCCGGTGACGGCACCGCCTTGCCGATTTTTCAAGGAGAAGACCATGACCAAGAGCTACACGACCAGTTTTACCGTCGCCGAGCCGCCCGAGGCGGTGATGGCCGCCATTGCCAACCCGCGCGGTTGGTGGTCCGAGGACATCGATGGCGCGACCGACACGATCGGCGCCACCTGGCGCTACCGCTTCCGCGACATCCACCGCGCCACCATCAAGGTCACAGAGATGGCCCCGGGCCGCATCGCCTGGCATGTGCTGGAGAACGACTTCAACTTCATCGCCGACAAGACCGAGTGGGTGGATACCCGCCTCGTCTTCGACATCGCGCGCAAGGGCGAGGTGACGGAAGTGCGCTTCACCCATGCCGGGCTGGTGCCGAGCTACGAGTGCTACGAGGTCTGCGAGAACGCCTGGGGCACCTATATCGGCAGCCTCAGGAGCCTCATCACCACCGGCAGCGGCTTCCCCAATGTCGGCGAGCCCATCACCGAGGGCGAGAAACAGTACGCAAGCTGAGGGAACGGCATTCGCCGCCTGTTAATTCCTCGCGACGATAGTCCCCGGATGACATCTGGGGACTGTCGACATGTGCGATGATTGCGCGAGCCCTGCCCGCCGCCGCTTCCTTTCGCTGGGCGCCGCGGGAGCCTTTGCCGCCGGCTTCGGCCTCGTGGCCCCCGCCGCGGCAAGGACTACCCTGACGCCCGATACGGCGCTCGCGGCCCTGAAGCAGGGCAATGCCCGCTTCGTCGCCGCACCCGAGCTCTGCGAAGCCAACATGCTCAACAACCGCCTCGCCGTCGCCTCGGGCCAGTCGCCCTGGGCCACCGTGCTCGGCTGCGCCGACAGCCGCGTGCCGCCCGAGCTGGTGTTCGGTGGCATGAGCCTCGGCGAACTCTTCGTCTGCCGCAATGCCGGCAACCTCGCCGATACCGCC
Source organism: Pseudomonadota bacterium (assembly GCA_023393475.1). Classification (GTDB taxonomy): domain Bacteria; phylum Pseudomonadota; class Alphaproteobacteria; order Rhizobiales; family Devosiaceae; genus Devosia_A. Next base: position 140,615 of record JAEWLC010000090.1, on the reverse strand, counting down.
ACGGTGGGCAGCATCGAGTATGGCGCCGAGCACCTCGGCGCACCGCTCGTCGTCGTGCTCGGCCACAAGCGCTGCGGCGCCGTTGCGGCCGCCTGCGAAGTGGCCGAAAAGGGCACGGCGCTGCCCGGCTCGATCGGCCCGATGGTCGAGCCCATCGTTCCGGTGGCGCGCGAGCTGGCCGGCACCGGTGACCTCGCAGAAGCCGTGGCCCGCGAAAGCGCCCGCCGCACCGCCCGGAGCCTCGCCGAAGACAGCGAAATCCTGGCCCACCTCGTCCACGACGGGAAGCTGAAGGTCGTCGCGGCCTACTACGACCTCGACAGTGGGGTGGTGAGCTTTCTCGACGATGCCTGAGGCTAGGGCGTCTCGATCGGCGGCGGGCGGCGGCGGCGCTCGCTCCAGGCGAGGATGAGCCCGGCGGCGACGACGAGGGTCGCGCCGAAATAGACGAACTGCGCCGGCAGCTCGCCGAAGAACATGAAGCCGAAGATAAAGGCCCAGATCAGCGCGGTATATTCCACCGTGCCGAGGACGCTCGCCGGGACGGCACGGGCCGCATCGATGAGCGTGTATTGCGCCGCAAGCCCGAGGAGGCCCGTCCCCACCACCATCGCGATCTCGCGCATGTCCATCGCCTGCCAGGTCGGCAGGCAGAAGGCGCCGAGCACAACGACGTAGAAGAGGTTCATCGAGAAGACGAGCACCAGCGAGCTCTCGGACTTCGAGATCGAGCGCATGAGGATCATCGCCACGGCCCAGAGGAAGGCAGCCGTGAGGGCCATCACCGCCGGCAGGCTGATGCTCAACCCCGCCGGGTTGGCGGCGATGACGACGCCGAGAAAGCCGATGGCCGAGGCGCCGACGCGCGCCAGCGTCAGCCGCTCCTTGAGGAAGATCACCGCCAGCACCACCGTGATGACCGGCGCGACATAGTAGAGCGTCGTCATCTCGGCGAGCTGCAGCTGCTGGCCGGCGGGATAATAGAGGCACCAGGCGCCGAGCGTCAGCACGGCGCGCAGAAGCAGCATCGATTTGTTGGGCGAAGCGAAGAGCCCGGCAACGAGCTGCCGCCGCCCGATGGCGAGGCAGATCAAGGTGATCACCACGCTGCGCACGAAGAGAATCTGCGCCACCGGCAGGTCGTGGATCACCCCCTTCACCAGGACGTCATGCACCGCAAACAGCGAGTAGGCGAAAAAGCCCAGCGCCATGCCCTTGAGCGAGGCGGCAGGATCCGCGTGCGAAAGCGTGGAGGTCGACAAGGCGGATGGCTCTGGGCTGGAAGAGGAGGCGTGACGCTCCCCCCTCCTCTAGTCCGCCCGCGCCCCGCGCACCAGCCCGATCAGGTACAGGTGACGCGGACTTCGCCGAACCCGGCTTCGTCGGCCTCGAACACCATGACGTTGCACTTCGTGCCCGGCAGGCTGCCGAACCCGGCTTCGACCACGGCGCCGGCGCCTTCGAAATAGATCGTGTCGGCGGTGATCGCCTGCGTCTTCACGACGGCCTTCGACTGGCAGATCGGGTAGCTGTCGTCGGGCAGCACCATGAAGCGGGTGCCGAGCGGGATGCAGTCGGTGGTGGGGAGGCTCGGGTCGATTTCTGCCGTCGTGGTCGTCGGCGCGTCCATGGGGGCCGCGACGGGCGTTGCGGCGAGCGCCGTCTTCTGCGCGTCCCACTGGCCCTCGAGGGCGTTCATCCGATCCTGCAGGGCGAGGAGGCCTTCGGCCGTGCCGTCGCTGGCCGGCATGGCGCTCGCATCGGCACGCTCGCCCAGGGCATCGACGGAACTGCGCAGCTCGGCTACGGCCGCAGTCACCGCCGCCGTCTTGGCGTCGGTGCTGACCTGCACGGCAACGGCACCGGCCAGCGCCACGAGTCCGACGATCGCGGCGAGAAATGGAATGACGCGGTCGATCATGACCAGTCGGCGATAGCGGCGCATCGGGGCTTCCTAGCAGTCGTCGCCGATCAATACCACGACAGTGCCCAAATGGTGGCGGGCGCGGCAGTGATCAAGCGGCGCGGCGGATGCGCGGCAGCGGCACGACCGGCTGCACGGTGGGATCGATCACACCCTGCACCTGCTCGCCGCCGAACAGCCCGCCGATGAAGCTGCCGATGGCTTCGCCACGGGCCTTGGCGGCCGCCTGTGCTTCGGCCGCCTTCCGGGCCTCTTCCTCGGCCTTGGCGGCCTTGGTGGCGAGATTCGCGACTTCCGTCGCCATCGCTGCGTCGTCGGCCGCCATCTTGGCCTTGACCGATGCCGGCACATTCTGCGCCACCGTCACCGGGCAGGCACCCATCGCGTCGAGCATCGTGCCGCCGGGCACGTCGAAGACGTATTCCTTGTTGCACACGTCCCAGTTCACCGGCGCCTTCGAGACCTCGAAGCGGTCGTAGCCTTCCTTGATGTCCTTCCAGAAGCTCATGTGCGGGCTGGCCGAGTGCTTGGCGAGGTTCGCCACGCTCATGCGGAAGGGGTAGATTTGCAGCTGGAAGGACGGGTTGCCGCCCTTGAAGGTCTCGCGCGCCAGCGCGTAGATCTCGGCGATCGACTCGTCGGTCATCGAGTAGCAGCCGCGCGACGAGCAATCGCCGTGGACCATCAGGTCCGACCCGGTGCGGCCATAGGCGCGGTCGAACTTGTTCGGGAAGCCGGTGTTGAACGCGAGGTAGTAGTTCGAGTTCGGATTCATCAGGCCCGGCGTGATGGTGTAGAAGCCTTCGGGCGACTGCCGGTCGCCTTCCTTGACCTTGGGGCCGAGCTCGCCCGACCAGGCGCAGATCTCATAGCTCTTGAACAGCTTGTAGCCGGTCGCAGTCTGCTTCCAGACTTCGAGTTCCGAGCTCTCCTTGAAGATGCGGATCATCATGCCGGCACCGGGCGACGACCCCATGCCGGAGAGACGCGACACCGTCTCCTGCTTCAGCGGCTGGTTGGCCTTGGCATTGGCAGCCGGCTTGAACCCGCCGCAGCCCGCAAGCATGCCCGCGACCGCGAGGCTCGCGCCGAGGAGGAGGATGGAACGCAGCGTTCTGCCCAAAGTCATTACCCGAAAATCAATATCTGCCCGGGACCCGAGTTACGAGCGCACGGTTACCACAGCGTATCCGCACATGGTTAACCCGACCCTTCACCGGTTGTCTTGCGCTGAGCCGCCCCCGCGGATCAACTCAAATTGGTGCCGATAGCGAGGAATTTGTCGCGCCTGTGTTCCCTGATCTCCAGCCGTCCCCGGTTGCCGGGGAAGTCGGTGAGGAACTGGCTGATGGACTTCGAGGTCGAGGCCATCACCTCTTCGTGATGCCTGTGCGCCCCGCCGGCCGGCTCCGGAATGATGCCATCGATGATCCCGAGCGACATCAGGTCGGTCGCCGTGATCTTCATGTTGTTAGCCGCGTCCTGGGCCTTGGCGGCGTCGCGCCAGAGGATCGAGGCGCCGGCTTCGGGCGAGATCACCGAGTAGATGGCGTTCTCGAGCATCAGCACGCGGTTGGCCGTGGCGATGGCGATGGCGCCGCCCGAGCCGCCTTCACCGATGATGATGGCGATGTTCGGCACGCCGAGCTCGAGGCTGCGCTCGGTCGAGCGCGCGATGGCCTCGGCCTGCCCGCGCTCCTCGGCGCCGATGCCGGGATAGGCGCCGGCCGTATCGACGAACGAGATCATCGGGATGTCGAAGCGGTCGGCCATGTCCATGATGCGGACCGCCTTGCGGTAGCCCTCGGGCCGCGCCATGCCGAAATTGTGCTTGAGCCGGCTCTCGGTGTTGGAGCCCTTCTCCTGCCCGAGGATCGCAACCGGCTGGCCGTTGAAGCGACCGAAGCCCGCCTGCAGCGCCGCGTCCTCGGCGAACTTGCGGTCGCCCGCCAGCGGGGTCCACTCGGTGATCAGCGTCTTGATGTAGTCGGAGAAGTGCGGGCGCTGAGGATGGCGCGCCACCTGCGTCTTCTGCCAGGGGGTGAGCTTCTTGTAGATGTCGACCAGCGCCTCGTCGGCCCGGGCGCTCAGCCGGCTCACTTCCTCGTCGATGGACACGGCCTGGTCGGACGTGGCGAGGGACTTGAGCTCGGCGATCTTGCCTTCAAGATCGGCGACCGGCTTTTCGAAATCGAGATAGGACGTCATCCAACCCGCCAGTTAGGGCGCTCCCAGGAAAAGTAGCAGACTTTTCCGGTTTGGGGGCGCGACCACGTGAACCTAGGAAAGGCGCGTCAGTCGCGCCGCAAAGTGGCCGGAAAGTGGCGATGGCGCGCGCATGAGTCAAGCGCCGCCGCGAAGGCTGGTGAAACAGGCGTTTGCCGGGCCGTCGCGCAGCATTAACCAATAGATGACGCTTCAATGACAAGCATCTGGGGACAGCGTTCGGACCATAGCCCTAGACCATGACTGCCTATGCCCTGGTGAATGTAGCCTGCCCCAATTGCCGCGGCCATTTCCAGGAGCGCGCCAAGCTGGTTCGGCCGAACGCACAGGCCTGGTGTCCGCATTGCGAAGCCCTGTTCGTCCTCGACGACAGCAACGGTCCGATGCGCCGCACTATCGCCGAAGCCAGGGAGGCGAGGCGCCGCCGCAAGGAACGGATCGCCGACATGCGCTCGCGCTGGAACGATGCACCGGCTTTGCCGCAGAGGCCAATGCTGATGAGCGATGTCCTCAGCGCGCTCGACGACCTGCTGGTGCGGATGGACGCACTGGGGGCGAAGAAGGGCTGACCTCAGTCTTCCGCCAGCGGATGATGGCTCTCGACCAGCGAGCGGAGCTTCTCGTCGAGAACGTGGGTATAGATCTGCGTGGTCGAGATATCGGAGTGACCGAGCAGCGTCTGCACCACCCGCAGGTCGGCCCCACCCGCCAGCAGGTGGCTGGCAAAAGCGTGCCGCAGCACGTGCGGCGAAACCCGCGCCGGACTGATGCCGGCCCGTGCGGCGATGCCCTTCAGTTCGCGGCCAAAGACCTGCCGGCTCAGGTGCCCCGAATCGCCGCCGGCCGGGAACAGCCACGGCCCCGGTTCGAGCTTGGCGAGATAGGCTTTCACCGCATCCCGCGCCCGGTCGGTGAGCGGCACGATCCGTTCCTTGCCGCCCTTGCCACGCACGGTGAGGAAGCCCGCGTCGCGCATCACCGCCGCCCGTTTCAGCTCCACCAGTTCCGAAACGCGCATGCCCGTGGCGTAGAGGAGTTCGAGCAGCAGGTAGAGCCGCCCCGACAGGGCGCGCTCGGCATCGGTGGCCTCCGGCCGCTCGACCTCTTCCTCTGCGATGGACAGCAGCCGGTCGATCTCGGCGATCGACAGCACCTTGGGCAGCCCGCGCCGCGCCTTGGGCGAAGCGACGATGCGGGTCGGATCGTCGCCGCGAATGGCATCGGCGGCGAGGAACTTGTGGAACTGGCGGATGGCCGAGAGCTTGCGGGCACTCGACGAGGCCGCAACGCCCTGCGCCTCGAGAAAGGCGAGATAGGCCGTCACCTCTTCGCGCCCGGCGCTCGTTGCCGACGCGTTTCGCCGCCCGAGAAAATCCGCGTAGTCGCGCAGGTCCCGTCGATAGGCCTCGATCGTGTTCCTGGCTGCGCCCCGCTCGGCGCTCATCATCTCGAGGAAGGCTTCGACCAGGTGGCCGGAGCTCATTCGGTGCCCTGTTGCAGGGTGACGACGCCGTCTTCACCGGCCGGTTCGCCTGCGGGTGCAGGAGCGGGAGCGGGAGCGGGAGCAGGCTCCACCGGGGCAGGCTCGGCTGGGGCGGGAGTGGTCGACCGCGTCGTATCGATTTCGCGCCGGACCAGCGGATCGCGCTGCACCTCGGGCACGAGATCGCGCGCCGGGATGCGAATCGTCACGTCCTTCTCGCGCGGCTCGACGAAAACCGTGAGGGCGAACATGGCGCCATAGCCGATACCACCAAGGACCAGCAGGATGACGATCAGACGTATAAGGGTCGGCATGGCAATCCGCTTTTGTCACGCAAGGTTCAGTCTCCCCTGTTTGGCGGTGCCGATCAAGGGAGGCCAACGATAGCAGGCATTGACTTTATGCTGCCCTAACGGTTCAACCCGCCCGAACGGGGGAATGCCATGTCGCGCGACGGCAACAACGGGCAGAACGACCGGCGCGAGGAACTGCTTCGGCGCCTCGGCCACCGCCCGATCGTCCTGATCGGCATGATGGGAGCCGGCAAGACCACTGTCGGCCGCCGCCTCGCCAGCAAGCTCGGCCGCCACTTCGTCGACAGCGACGAAGAGGTCGAGAAGGCCGCCGGCATGACCATCGAGGACATTTTCCGCACCCACGGCGAAGCCGATTTCCGCGCCGGCGAGGTCAAGGTGATCGCGCGGCTGCTGAAGGACGAGGGCATCGTGCTGGGCACCGGCGGCGGCGCCTTCATCAACCCCGAGACGCGCGCGCTGGTGAACGCGTCCGCGATCTCCGTGTGGATCAAGGCCGATTTCGACCTCCTGTTCCAGCGCGTCTCCCGCCGCTCCAACCGGCCGCTGCTGAAGACCGCAAACCCGCGCGAGACGCTGCAGAAGCTGATCGACGTGCGCTATCCGACCTACGCCGAGGCGCACGTGACCGTCGTCTCTCGCGACGTCCCGCAGGACCAGGTGGCAGCAGAGGTTATCGACGCGGTCCTCGACTACCTCCAGAAGGCGCCGATCGATGGCTGAGCCGCTCATCGTCCACGTTCCCTTGGCCGGACGCGAGTACGACATCGTCATCGGTGAAGGCCTGCTCGATGGCGCCGGCCAGCGGCTTGCCGCCATGTTCCCGGGCCGCCGCTTCGGCATTGTCACCGATACCGAAGTGGCGAAGGCCCAGCTGTCACGGCTCGTCGCCTCGCTCGACAGGGCCGGGATCGGCCATGCCGAGATCATCCTGCCCAACGGCGAGAAGACCAAGTCGTTCGAGCGGCTGGGCGAAGTGGTCGACCACCTGCTTGCCGCGCGGCTCGAACGTGGCGACCTCGTGATCGCCCTTGGCGGCGGCGTCATCGGCGACCTCGCCGGCTTTGCCGCCGCGATCACCCGGCGTGGCATGGATTTCGTGCAGATCCCGACTTCGCTCCTGGCGCAGGTCGATTCCTCGGTCGGCGGCAAGACCGGCATCAACTCGCCGCACGGCAAGAACCTGATCGGCGCCTTCCACCAGCCCAAGCTGGTTCTGGCCGACCTCGACACGCTCAACACCCTGCCCCAGCGCGAATTTGCCGCCGGCTACGCCGAAGTGGTGAAGTACGGGCTGCTCGGCGACGCAGAATTCTACTTCTGGCTGGAGGAGCATCGCCGCGCCATCTTTGCCGGCGATGCCGCGCTGCGCGCCGAGATGGTCGGCCGCTGCTGTGCCGCAAAGACCCGCTTCGTGCTCGAGGACGAGAAGGAGACCGGCGTCCGGGCCCTGCTCAATCTCGGCCACACTTTCGGGCACGCGCTCGAGAAGGCCACCGGCTATTCCGACCGCCTGCTGCATGGCGAAGGCGTCGCCATTGGCATGGTGCTGGCGCACGGGTTCTCGGCGAAGCTGGGACTTGCACCCAGCCAGGATACCGGCCGCATCCAGCAGCATCTTGAGGCCGCCGGCCTGCCGACGCGGTTGCAGGACATTCCCGGCGAATTGCAGGACACCGACTACCTGATGGCCGCCATCGCCCAGGACAAGAAGGTCGTGCGCGGTGCGCTGACCTTCATCCTGACCCGCGGCATCGGCGAAGCCTTCATCGAAAGGAACGTCGATCCGGCGACCGTACGCGCCTATCTCGAAGAGATGCGCGGCGCCTGAAGCCGGCGCACCCGGAAATAACAGAGGGGAGGGGGCGATGCTTTCGCACCGTGGCCTCGGCCCCCTCCCCTCGCACCCGCCCTCGGGGGAGCGGAGACTCTACGGCGCGACCGAGATGACCACCCTGCGGTTCGCCGAAAATGCGTTGCCGAACTGCTCCGTGGCGCCACCGCCAGTGGCGGTCGCCTTGTCGAAGCTCAGTCCGGCCTGCTTGAGATAGGTGAGCACGTTCTGTGCGCGCTCGATGGCAAACAGCGCATTGGTGGCGTGGTTGCCCTGCTTGCTCGAATAGCCGGTGACCTGCACCTTGCACTTCTCGGTGCCGATATCGGCGACGATCTGGTCCAGCCGCTTCATCAGCCGGGGCGTCAGGTCGTTCGAGTTCTCATTGAAGCCGATGACGTTGTAGAGCTCGTCGCGGCTGCAGGCGACGCCGGCATCGGCCTCGGGGTCCTGGTCGAGGCTTGCCGTCTGCACGCCTTCGGGGTGCTCGTCCTCTGTCGGCAGGCGCAATGCCTGGACATCGACCGGGGGCTTCGTCGGCTTGGCGGCAAGCTCGGTAGTGGCGACCACCTCGGTCGTCACGGCCTTGGGTGTCGTGGCCTCGGGCGCCGTGGCGATAGTCGCATCGGGCAGCGGCCAGCCACCGGTCGGCGCCTTGGAGACGCCCTCCATATTGCCGTCCCGCAGCACCAGGAATTCGCCCAGCACCTCGTTGCCGGCATCGGCCGTGGTTCCCCGGGTCGAGAGGCCGGAGACCGTCACCGCCCTGCCATTTACCGATACCGCGGCCAGATAGAGGTTGCGGTCGCGATCCGAGCCGTCCCCGCCATAGGCCTCGTTGACCAGCCGCACCCGCACTTCGGCACCCGGCTTGAACAGGTCCTCGGGCACATCGAAGGTGAAGCTCTCGACATAGGCGGCCTTGTCGGCCGCGTCGGCGAAGCGTCCGACCGTCGCGGTGTCGATCGCCGCGTTCACGGCGCCCTCGCCGAGGACCTTGCCGTCGAACGTCACTTCGAACTTGGGCGGGCCATCATAGGCCTCGCCGCCGATGATCAGTTGCAGCGTGCTCGACGCTGCCAGTGCGACGCCCGGAAGCGCGCACAACAACATGGCGGCCATCGCTGCCGCGCCGCGACTCTTCGCTGACATGGGTGCCCTCCGTGTCTGTCTGCTGACGCTACAGCTAGGGAAGGGGTGGGGCGTTATTTCGGAGAGAAAGGGGCGGCTCGCCCTACCTTCGCCACGCCATCGCCCAAGTTGCATTCGGGGCCGCTACGCCCCATATCCAACCCGTTCAGCAATCACAGAAATCTTCGGGCTACCGGCTCACGACTTCGATCGCGAGTGCATGCACGCCACCCTTCAGCTCTGCATCGAGCGTCTCCATGACGGCACGATGCTGGGCGACGCGGGCCATTCCGGTGAACTGTGGGGAAGCGATGCGGACGCGGAAATGGGTCTCACCACCCTCGCGATAACCGCCGTGGCCCCTATGTTTTTCGCTCTCGTCGATCACTTCAAGATGGCTTGGCGTGAATTTGACCGAAAGTTTTTCTGCAATCTGGTCGCGAACGGACATATGCATACCGGTTCAGTTTGGGGCGGGCCGTGGACCCGTAACTAGGATTGATGAAGCTGGATTCCAAGTATTTTGACCGCATCCGGATCAAGAACCGCCATCCGGAGCCCGAACCGAAGGCCGAAGTGCTGGCCTGCGGCTGGGAGGGTTGCGACCAGCCCGGCCTCTACAAGGCGCCCAAGGGCAATCGGGCCATCGGCGAGTACCACCACTTCTGCCTCGAGCATGTCCGCCACTACAACCAGGTGTTCAACTTCTTCGAGGGCATGAAGCCCGAGGAGATGGCCTCCACGCTCAATGCCGAGCGCGAGACCGACGGGCGGCCGAGCTGGGGTTTTGGCGCCAAGCCCGGCGCCGGCCAGGGCCCGCGCATGCCCAAGGGGGCGCCGCGCAACCCGAACGCCAAGCGCGTCAACGACCCGTTCGGCGTCTTCGCCCGCTACGCCCGTCACCAGAACAAGCAGCCGGCGCAGGAGCGCGTGAAGCCACTGCACGAGCCGGATCGCCGCGCCTTCGAGACGCTCGGCTTCATGGGCTTTGCCAAGGCCGAGGATATCCGCGTCGCCTACAAGAAGCTGGTGAAGCTCCACCACCCCGACGCCAATGGCGGCGACAAGAGTTCCGAGGACCGGCTCCGCGCCATCATCGCCGCCTACTCGCACCTGAAATCCAAGGGTTTCGTCGGCCGCTGATCCCGGCGCGGGATGAAACTTTGTCATGGCGGTATTTGCGCCATGCATGACGGCAGGTTCCGCCCGGTTTGCCTGCGTTGCGCGGCGGTCTATGCGTCGGCGCCAGCCGTCATCCTATTGTCGTTGCGCCCTACCCCCGCGCGTCCGATGCTGCTATAGAGCCCGCAATCTCCAAGGCAGCCGTCTTGACCTATTTTCTCTCGAGAGCCTCGTGAAAATGCCCGAATTCACCAACCTGCCGAACAAGGAATATTCCGTCCGCGAAACCTTCGGCATCGACAGCGACATGAAGGTCATGGGTTATGCGGAAACCGATCCGCATGTTCCCCCGATGGACCCGGACTACCTGTTCGATCGCAACACCACGCTGGCCATTCTCGCCGGCTTCGCCTTCAACCGCCGTGTCATGGTGCAGGGCTACCACGGCACCGGCAAGTCGACCCATATCGAGCAGGTCGCGGCGCGCCTCAACTGGCCGCTGGTCCGCGTCAACCTCGACGCCCACGTCAGCCGTATCGATCTTGTCGGCAAGGACGCGATCGTGCTCAAGGACGGCAAGCAGATTACCGAGTTCCGCGACGGCATCCTGCCCTGGGCCGTGCAGAACAACATCGCCCTCGTCTTCGACGAATACGATGCCGGCCGCCCGGACGTGATGTTCGTGATCCAGCGCGTGCTCGAGACCCAGGGTCGGCTGACCCTCCTCGACCAGAACCGCGTCATCACCCCGCACCCGGCCTTCCGCCTGTTCGCGACGACCAACACCATTGGTCTCGGCGACACTTCGGGCCTCTATCACGGCACCCAGCAGATCAACCAGGGCCAGATGGACCGCTGGTCGATCGTCACCACGCTGAACTACCTGCCGCACGACAAGGAAGTCGGGATCATTCTCGCCAAGGCCAAGACCTACACCGGCGAGAAGGGCAAGAAGACCGTCAACAACATGGTCCGTCTCGCTGATCTCACCCGCCAGGCCTTCATCAACGGCGACCTGTCGACGGTGATGAGCCCGCGTACGGTGATCACCTGGGCCGAGAATGCCGAAATCTTCGGCGATGTCGGCTTCGCCTTCCGGCTGACCTTCCTCAACAAGTGCGACGAGCTCGAGCGCCCCGTGGTGGCCGAGTTCTACCAGCGCGTGTTCGGGGAAGACCTGCCGGAGAGCGCCGCGAACCTCGCGGTCATCGCCTGATCCGGAGGCCAGGTTGGCCCAGAATATCTATGACGACGACCGGTTCCTCGCTGGCTACAGCGAGTTCCCGCGTTCCCGCGAGGGTCTCGACGCGACCAGCGAATGGCCTGCGTTCCGCGCCCTTTTGCCTAAAATATCGGGCAAGCGCGTCGTCGATCTGGGCTGTGGTTTCGGCCAGTTGAGCCGCTGGCTCGGCAACGAGGGTGCAGAGTCGGTGCTGGGCATCGACCTCAGCGAGAAGATGCTGGCCCGCGCCGTCGCCGAGACCACCAATCCGGCGGTCACCTACCGGCGCGGCAACCTCGATGAACTCGAGCTTGAGCCCCGATCGGCCGACCTGATCGTCAGCTCGATGGCGTTGCACTATGTCGAGGACTTCGCGCGCATCGCCGCGACGATGTTCGCGGCCCTTGCGCCGGGCGGCCAGCTGGTGTTCTCGGTGGAGCACCCCATCTATGCCGCCCGCGCCGAGCCCGAATGGGTCACCGCGGCCGATGGCCGGCAGGCTTTTGCCATTGCCGACTACTTGATCGAGGGCAAGCGCGTGACCAACTGGATCGTCGACGGCGTGGTGAAGTACCACCGCACTATCGGCACCATGCTCAACACACTGACGGCGGCCGGCTTTGCCTACGGTGCGCTCGACGAGTGGCGCCCGACCGAAGCGCAACTGGCGGCGCACCCTGAATGGCGCGACACCGAGCTGACTCGCCCCATGTTCATCCTGTTCTCAATGACCAAGCCTTCCGGCGGAATGCACTGATGGCCCCTCCCTCGCGCAGCAGCAAGCCGAACAAGCCCGACACGACCCAGCCGTTCAAGACGGCGATGGGTGCGGCGGTGCGCGCCATCGGCAACAAGCGCGACCTCGAGGTCAGCTTCTCTGCCGACCGCCCGATCCTGACCTCGGACAAGGCCCGCCTTGCCAACCTGCCGCGCCTGCCGACCATGCGCGACATCGCCATTGCCCGTGGCCAGGGCGACGCCATGGCCATGCGGCTCGCGAGCCACGACCCGGAGACTCACCGCAAGCGCGCGCCCGCCGAGCCCGAGGCCCGTGCCGCCTACGATGCGCTGGAGCAGGCCCGCGTCGAGGCGCTGGGCTGCATCCGCATGCCCGGCATGACCGGCAATATCCACGAGATGCTGGAAGACCGGCTGTTCCGCCAGAACTTCGCCGAAGTCTCCGACAAGGCCGACGCCCCGCTCGCCGAGGCCCTCGGCCTGCTGTTGCGCGAGAAGGTGGCCGGTGTTGCCATCCCGCCCTCGGGCAACGCCATCGTCAACCTGTGGAAGAAGGAAATCGAGGAGCGCGCCGGCACCTCGCTGACGTCGCTGTTCACTAAGTTCGAGGACCAGGAGCTGTTCAGCCGCGCCACGCGCCAGCTGCTGCGCGACCTGAACCTCGTGCCCGACAGCGACATGGATGACGGCGAGAGCGACGACAGCGAGGGAGACGACGACCAGGATCCCGAGCGCGGCCAGGACGACGAGAAGACGCCCGAGCAGGGCGAAGGCGAGAGCGAGGACGCGGAAGCCGACGAGGACCAGACTCCCGGCCAGTCCGAGGAAGAGGGCGAAGTCGACGGCGCCGAGATGGACTTCACCGATGCCGACGACGATGAATCGTCGGAGGGCGGCGAGGACCAGCCCAACCCGCCGCCGCCGGGCGCCAACGCCAAGGAATTCCAGAACGTCTTCAACTACAAGATCTTCACCCAGAAGTTCGACGAAGTCGTCCGCGCCCCCGATCTCTGCCCGCCCGAGGAGCTCGACCAGCTCCGCGCCCTGCTCGACAAGCAGCTCGAGAACCTTGCCGGCGCCGTGGCGCGGCTCGCCAACAAGCTGCAGCGGCGCCTCATGGCGCAGCAGAACCGCAGCTGGGAATTCGACCTCGAGGAGGGCCTGCTCGATACGGCGCGCCTGACCCGCGTGGTCACCGATCCACTGCAGGCGCTGAGCTTCAAGGTCGAGCAGGATACCGATTTCCGCGACACGGTGGTGACGCTGCTGCTCGACAATTCCGGCTCGATGCGCGGTCGCCCGATCACCATCGCGGCGATCTGCGGCGACATCCTTGCTCGCACGCTCGAGCGTTGCGGCGTGAAGGTGGAGATATTGGGCTTCACCACCCGCGCCTGGAAGGGCGGCAAGAGCCGCGAGGCCTGGCTCGAGGCGGGGCGTCCGCCCAACCCCGGCCGCGTCAACGATATCCGCCACATCATCTACAAGGCCGCCGACGAGCCGTGGCGCCATGCGCGCCGCAACCTCGGCCTGATGATGCGCGAGGGCCTGCTCAAGGAAAATATCGACGGCGAAGCCCTGCAATGGGCCCACAAGCGCCTGCTCGGCCGGACAGAGAATCGCCGCATCCTGATGGTGATTTCCGACGGCGCGCCGGTCGACGATTCGACCCAGAGCGTGAACGCCGGAAACTACCTCGAGGCCCATTTGCGCCAGGTGATTGAAGACATCGAGACCCGTTCGCCGGTGCAACTGGTGGCCGTGGGCATCGGCCATGACGTGACGCGCTACTATCGCCGCGCGGTGACCCTGCTTGATGCCGAGGAACTGGCCGGCGCGCTCACCGACGAGCTCGCCTCGCTGTTCGACGAGGAGCCGCCCAACGCCTATCGCAAGAGCCGCTACGGATGACCGAGTCGCGACGCGCCACGCGCTTCGCCGGGGCGGGCCTGATGATCGTAAGCGCCCTTGCGACCGTGGTTGTCGCGACAGCGCTTGGCGTCCGCGCCGAGGACCTCACCGTTACCTCGGTACCGATCAACACCTTCATGTCGGCCGGCGTTGGCCAGCGCGTCCAGGGCCTCGTCTGGCGCGGCGGCATGGAGATGCAGAGCCAGGAGGATACGTTCGGCGGCCTCTCCGGCCTCGGCTTCACCGGGCCCGACCAGAAGCTGGTCTTCGTCTCCGATCGCGGCAACTTCGTTTCCGGGCAGCTGCTCTATGACGACCAGGCCCGCCCCATCGGGCTGATCGGGGTCAGCATCGACCCGATCCAGAACACCAAGGGAGCCGAGCTGCCGCGCGCCTATACGCGCGATGCCGAGGCGCTCACAGTCATTGTCCGCGATGGCCAGCCGAGCGCCGTCCGGGTCGGCTTCGAGAACCTGACGCGCGTCGCCGACTATTCCCTTGTCGACGGCCGACCGCAGGGCCCGGCACGCGATGTCTCGATCCCCAAATGGCTCACCGACACCCGCACCAACGAGACGCTGGAAGCGGTCTGTGTCGCGCCCCCTGCGTCGCCGATCGCCGGCTCGACCCTGTTGCTCACCGAAGGTGTCATCGACGATGACGGCCAGCACTCGGCCTACCTCCTCGGCAATAATGACAAGGGCCCGCTGAGCTACATCTCGGGCAGCGGCACCAATCCGACCGATTGCGCCTTCATGCCCAATGGCGATCTCCTGGTGCTGGAGCGCGGCGTCGCTTTGCTCGCCTTCCAGATGCGGCTGGTCCGCGTTCCCGCCGCCGAGGTGAAGGCCGGTGCCCACATGAAGGGCCAGGTCCTGCTGCAGACCGCCGGCGGCGACATCGACAACATGGAAGCGCTGGCCGTCCATACGGCTCCGGACGGCTCGACCCGCATCACGCTGGCCTCGGACAACAACTTCAACGATTGGGAGCGCAACCTGCTCCTCGAGTTCAGCCTCGACTGAGCAGGTTGGCCGAAAGCGAGGCCTAGGCGCGCGCCCCGATCGGTGGCAGCGGCATGAGCCGGCCCATCAGCGCCCGGTAGGGGGCGAGCAGCAGCAGCGCGGCGAGGAACTTCACGAGGAAATCGCCGGTTGCGAGCGACAGCCACAGCGGCACTTCGGGCCCGAGGCTGAGGAACGGGGCCGGGAAGCCGAGCGAACCGTCCTGGGCACCATAGATGCCGTCGACGAAGGCGAAGGCCGGAGCGAAGGCGATCGAAAAGAAGATCGCGGTATCGATCATCGAGCCAAGCAGCGAACCTGCGAGCGGCGGCAGGAACCAGTTCCGGCTGGCCCGCAACCGCGAGAACACCGAGATGTCCAGCAGCTGGCCGACAAGGAAGGCCGTCACCGAAGCGGTGGCGATGCGCGCCGTCGTCGCGGCGGCGCCGCCTGCGTTCCAGGGCAGCGGATTGAAGCTGAGGTAGAACGACAGCGCCACGGCGACGATGAAGCCGACCACCACCACCTGCCGGGCGCGGGTCGCGCCGTCGTAGCGGTTGGTGAGATCGGTGATGAGGAAGGCAAAGGGATAGGTGAAGGCGCCCCAGGTGAGCAGGTCCTTCAGGTTGATCGGCCCGAGCTGGGCATCGACCGGGTAGAGCACGAGAATATTGGACGCGGTAACGACCACGACCATGGCCACGATGGCCGCGGCAAAGCGAGCGAGCATGATCCTGCACCTCTATGTAGACCGCTGGCCGGCATCAGACCGGGGCGGCAAATGAAAACCGCGCGTCCCGGGGAACGCGCGGTCGAAACTCTAGGCCAAATCGGCTCAGCCCGCGAGGGCGGCGCGCACTTCCTTCTTCAGCGCCAGCGCGACGGGCGACAGGTCGGCATCGTCGGCCTTCACGAGGAAGGCGTCGAGGCCACCGCGGTGCTCGACGGTGCGCAGCGCGTTCGCCGAGATGCGCAGCTTGACCGTACGGCCGAGCACATCCGACAGGAGCGAGACGTTGAGGAGGTTGGGGAGGAAGCGACGGCGGGTGCGGTTGAGCGCGTGGCTCACCTTGTTCCCGACCATGACGCCCTTACCGGTGAGTTCGCAGCGGCGAGCCATGTTGAATTCCTGTAAATTGTCCCTGGGCGCAGGACGATCCCACGCAACGGGCTGTAGTCTGTTCTTGATTGCGAGCGCCTCCATAGAGAAAGCCCCCCCGCCAGTCAAGCTTGTGAACAGTGATTGCCTTGCCAAGCGCCGCTTACGGGCTGCACTTTGGCCGCTCAACTGTGATTCGCCGTAAGGACCCTTGCCCGTGTTCAGCGCCAATTTCCGCAAAGGCCTGCGCCTTGCGACCCTGGCCCTCGCGTTCATCGGCCTGCCGGCAGTGGCGCAGGAGGCCCGGACCCGGGCCGAATATACGGTGACGATGGGCGGCACGCACGTCGCCAATGTCACCATCATCCTCAGCGAGAATGGCAGCCAGTATTCGCTGGCGCTCGACGCCAAGATTGCCGGGCTGGCGCAGCTGATCGCCAGCGGATCGGCCAAGGCGACCTCGGTCGGCCTTGCCTCGAAGGATGCCCTCAGGGCCCAGAAATTCGACCTCCTGACCCGGGCGCAGGGCCAGGAGTTCACCTCGGCCATCACCTATGGCGGCGGCAGCGTCGAGACCTTCAAGGTCACCCCGCCGATCATCGACAATATCGACCGCGTCGCCATCGAGCGGAAGCACCTGACGGCGGCGACCGACATGATGGCGCCCTTCGTGCTGCGTGGTCCCGCGCTCGATAAAGCCTTGTGCAACAAGCAGATGCCGATCTTCACCGGCGTCGAGCGCTTCAACCTGTCGATGAAGTACATCAAGGACGACACGGCGACATCGAAGCGCACTGGATACCAGGGACCGCTGGTGCTGTGCAGCGTGCACTACACGCCGATCTCCGGGCACTACACCTATAACGAGATCACCACCTACCTCGCCCAGAACGAGCGCATCCTGATCTGGTTCGCGCCATTGAAGCTCGCCGGGACCTACATCCCCTATCGCGCGCTGATCACCACCGAGGCCGGCGATCTGTCAGTAGTGCTGACCGATCTGGCCCAATAACCCTGAACGCCGATGAACGACGCCTAAACGGCTGACTCAGCACGCATTCAATCCGGGGCGCACATTCTCCCTCCACTGGCTCGCGCCAAGGAGGAAGACATGAACCGCATCGTGACCGCCATCGGCGCACTCGCCATCGGCACCGTTGCGCTGGCAGGCACCGCCGGCGCCCTGGACCTCAAGTCGGGCAATTCCGGCAAGCTCGTCCCCACCCAGATCCAGCTCGGCATCATCTCGCCGCCCGACCATGCCTGCCCGGGCAAGGGCAAGCTGACTGCCTGGGTCGAGACCAACAAGCCCGGCACGCTCGACATCCTGCTGGTCCAGAAGGGCGGCAACGTCGCCGGCCCCTACTCGGTGACCACCGTGAAGGGCGCCAATGGCCTGATCATGGGCAGCTACACGCAGAACCTGATGGTCACCAACCCGGTCGACGCCGAGTACCGCGTGGTCGCCGTGCAGAGCAAGCTCGCCAGCAACTGGGCCCCGCTCGTCGCCGAGTGCTGACAGCGACTAACCCATCTCCGCCGCCCCCGGACCGCCGGCAACAGACCCCGGTCCCTCGCGCCGGACGACCTCCAGAGCGGGGTCGCCGGACGGGCGGCGGAAAATCATGGTTAACCAACCCCTAACAAAACGGCCGTGCCAAACCGGGACGGTCAACGGCTTTATTGCCAACGGCGCCCGGGCAAAGCCCCTCCGCTCCGTGGCCCCTTCATCAACGGCCCAAATAACTTCGCCCGGCCCCGGTTTACGGCTCGTTCAGGTTTGCCCGATACGGCGGTAAAACCAGCCGAAATCAACCACTTGGCAACACTCCTGAACACCGGTGGCGTCATTTTCCCGCCTCCGTCGCATCATTGCCGCTTGCTTGCGCCAGAATCAGCTTTCGACCCACCACATGCAGTGGTGAACAAAGGCGGATTCGCGAGTCGCAGCCGATTCCTTTCCGGTTTGTTCCCTGTTTGGACCAATGGTTAACACGGATGGGGAGAACTGGCACGGATTTGTCCCGCAACGACACAATGACAGCACTCGTTTGTTGGCGCTCGATCACCTAAATAGGACGTGATGACTGCCGCATATCCCTCCTCGCTCAAGGCGATTCTTGGGCCCACCAACACCGGCAAGACCTTCTTCGCCATCGAGCGGATGCTTGCGCATCGTTCGGGCATGATCGGCCTGCCGCTGCGGCTGCTGGCGCGCGAGGTCTACCACAAGGTGGTCGACCGGATCGGCGCCCAGCATGTGGCGCTGGTGACCGGCGAGGAGCGCATCGTCCCGCCCAAGGCGCGCTACTGGGTCTGCACGGTCGAGGCCATGCCGCTCGATGTCCCCGTCGAGTGCGTGGCGATCGACGAGATCCAGGTCGCCACCGATTTCGACCGCGGCCACGTCTTCACCAACCGCATTCTCCATGCCCGCGGCCTCAGCGAAACGCTGCTGCTCGGCTCCGGCACCATGACCCCGATCGTCAAGGCGCTGCTGCCGGGGATCGAGATCGTCCACCGGCCGCGCTTTTCCGAGCTGCTCTATGCCGGCTCGAAGAAGATCTCGCGCCAGCCCAAGCGCTCGGCCATCGTCGCCTTCTCGGCCAGCCAAGTCTACGCCATTGCCGAACTGATCCGGCGCGAACGCGGCGGCGCTGCCGTGGTGATGGGGGCGCTGAGCCCGCGCACCCGCAACGCCCAGGTCGACATGTACCAGAACGGCGATGTCGACTTCCTCGTCGCCACCGACGCCATCGGCATGGGGCTGAACCTCGACGTGCACCACGTCGCCTTTGCCGACGACCACAAGTTCGACGGCCACCAGACTCGCCCGCTGACGCCGGCCGAGTTCGGCCAGATCGCCGGCCGCGCCGGACGCCACATGCACAACGGCACGTTCGGCGTCACCGGCCACGCACCCGAGTTCGAGGAAGAGCTGATCAAGCAGCTCGAGACCCACGATTTCGAGCCGGTGCGGGTGATCCAGTGGCGCAACCACGAACTCGACTTCCGCTCGATCGCCGACCTGCGCCACAGCCTCGAGCGCACGCCGCCGGTGCGTGCCCTGACCCGCGTGCCGATCGCCACCGACCAGCACGCCCTCGAGTTCACCGCCCGCAACGAGGCAGGCGAACTCGCAAAAGGCGAGGACGCGGTGCGGCTGCTGTGGGAATGCTGCGGCATCCCGGATTATCGCGACATCTCGCCGGCCCAGCATGGCGAAATCATCACACGCATCTATCGCGACCTCCGGCGGCACGGCCATGTCGATGCCGACTGGATTGCCGAGCAGGTACGGTTCTGCGACAATGTGACAGGCGACATCGATACTCTCAGCAACCGGATCAAGCAGATCCGGACTTGGACCTTTGTCGCGAACCGCAAGAACTGGCTTGAAGACCCCGCATATTGGCGCGAAAAGACCCGCGACATTGAAGATCGGCTGAGTGACGCCCTTCACGAGCGTCTAACGCAGCGTTTCGTCGACCGTCGCACATCGGTGCTCATGCGCCACCTGAGAGACAAGCATATGGTATCGCCTGAAATTAACGACCTCGGCGAAGTGAGCCTAGAGGGCCACCTGATCGGCTCCATCGAGGGCTTCCGCTTCACGCTCGCCCGCTCCGAAGGCGGCGATGCCAAGGGCGTTGCCGCAGCCGCCGCACAGGTCGTTGCACCCGAGATCGCCCATCGCGCCGAGCGCGTCGCCGGGGCGCCGAACGAGGAGTTCGTGCTCTCGACCGACGGTTATGTGCGCTGGCGCGGCCAGGTGATTGCCAATCTCGCGGAGGGTGAGCAGCTCTTCACCCCGCGCCTCATCATCCTCGCCGACGAGAACCTGACCGGGCCCGACCTCGAGCGCGTGCAGGACCGGCTGAACCTCTGGCTCCGCCACCTCGTCAACACCCAGCTCGAGACCGTGCTGTCGCTCGAGGCCCCCGCCGATATCGAGGGCACCGCCCGCGGTATCGCCTACCGGCTCTACGAGAACCTCGGCATCCTGCCGCGCAGTGTCGTGGCCGACGAGGTCAAGGGTCTCGACCAGGACGAGCGCGGCAAGCTCAGGAAGCTCGGCGTCAAGTTCGGCGCCTTCCACATCTACGTGCCGGCGAGCCTCAAGCCCGCGCCGCGCGAGCTGGCGCTGATCCTTTATGCGCTGAAGAACGGCGGCGTGCGCCAGCCGGGCGTCGCCGAACTGCCGCAGATCGTGCTTTCGGGCCGCACCAGCTTCCTGATCGACCCCGAAGTGAACACCAAGCTCTACGAGCTCGCTGGCTTCAAGGTCGCCGGCAAGCGCGCCGTGCGTGTCGATATCCTCGAGCGCCTCGCCGACATCATCCGCCCGCTGATCGCGCTGAACCCGGTTACCCACCAGGGCGAACTGCCGCCCGGCGCCGCCGAGGGCAATGGTTTCCGCGTCACCGTCGAGATGACCTCGCTGCTGGGCACCGCCGGCGAGGACTTCGCCTCGATCCTCAATTCGCTCGGCTATCGCGTCCGCCGCACGCCGAAGGTCGCCGCTCCCGTAGCGGAAGCAACTCCCGCCGAGGCGGTGGAAGCTGCGGCAACGGCGACGGAAGCTCCGGCCGCTGAGGCCCCCTCCGCCGAGGCCACCGAAGCCGCGGTCAACGCCGCGGCCGCCGACGCTGTCGAAGGCGCCGCGCCGGCTGTCGAGGCTGGTGCAGCCGAGGAAGCTGCCGCCGTCGAGACCGCCACCGCCGACCTTGGCGCTCCGGCTCCCGCCGAGGCCGAAAAGCCGGCCGAGCCGGAATTCGACGAGGTCTGGTTCCCGGCCGGTCGCCGTCCCGACAATCCGCGCCACAACAACAACCGCAACCGCGGCCAGCGCCCCGAGGGGGCTGAAGCCGCCGGCGGCGACAAGCCCAAGCGCGAGTTCACCCGTCCCGACCGCCAGCCCGGCAATGGCGGCAAGCCCCGCTTTGAGGGCCGTGGCGGCAAGCCGTTCGAGAACAAGGGCGGCAAGCCCGGTGGCAAGCGCTTCGACAAGCCGCGCGAGGACTGGAAAGAGCATCGCCCCCGCGAGGACCGCAAGCCCGCAGCGCTCGACCCCAACTCGCCCTGGGCCGCACTGGCCGCCCTGCGCAACCCGAAGTCGGAATAGGCGCGAACGGAACCGGTGGGTGGGCGCTGCCCGCCCACGCAGGTGTTTCAGGCTCCGCCGGTGCTGCAGCATCCCACTGGGTTCCCGCTTTCGCGGGAATGACGCCGGTGAGTGTGGGCAGAGGGGCTGCGGCCTGCCCCTGTTCCCGCCGCAATAAAATCCACATTGCGGACATTTCATGCGCCGGTCAGCGTCCGGAAAGCGACGCGGTCCTATTCCTGTTGTCGATGATCACTTCGGCGGCCTGGAGACACGCATGACCCACGATGACGACGACCACTTCGACGGCGGTTTCAGGGAGGACTTGCCGCGCCTGCTCGGCCGGCGGCGCCTGCTGACCATCATGGGCGGCCTCGGCCTCGTGTCGCTGTCGGGTGTTCCGGCACTGGCCCTCGACTGCGTCGCCCTCCCCTGGGAGACCGCCGGCCCCTACCCGGCCGATGGCAGCAACGTGAAGGCCGGCCAGGTGGTCAACGCACTGACCCAGGAAGGCGTGATCCGCACCGACCTGCGCACCTCCTTCGGCGGACTTACGCCCACGGCGGACGGACTGCAGCTCGATCTCGAGCTGACACTGGTTGATGCCGATGGCTGCACGCCGCTGGCCGCCCACGCCATCTACCTCTGGCACTGCGATGCGACCGGGCTCTATTCGCTCTACGACACCACGGACCGCAACTACCTGCGCGGTGTCGGCGTCTCGGATGCCGAAGGCAGGGTGAAGTTCACCACCATCTTCCCCGGCTGCTACGACGGCCGCTGGCCCCACATCCACTTCGAGGTTTTCCGCTCGGTCGAGGCGGCGGTGAGCGGCGAAGCCTCGGTGCTGACAGCGCAGCTCGCCCTGCCCGAAGCGGAATGCGCCGCGGTTTATGCCGCCGACGCCAGGTACTCGAACGGCACGCGCAACCTCGGCCGCATCAGCATCGCCAGCGACAACGTGTTCCGCGACAACGGCGAAGCCGAGATCGCCCAGCAGACGCTGGCGCTCACCGGCGATCCCGAGGCCGGCTATGTGGGCACGCTGACCATTCCGGTGGATTTCACTGCCGAGGGCGGGACGACGATGATGCCGCCGCCGGGCCAGTAACCCTCTGGCGGGTCTGGACTTCTCGCGCCTCGCCGGCGCATCCTCTGCGGTGCAGTTCGGCCCGAAAACGGAGCAGGTGACGATTGGAGAAACAGCGGCTCGACAAGTGGCTGTTCTTCTCGCGCGCCGTGAAATCGCGCACCCTCGCGCAAAAGCTCATCGAAACCGGCGCCATCCGCGTCAATTCCGAGCGCACCGACCGAAGCGACCACAAGGTCGGGCCGGGCGACGTGCTGACCATGACGGTGCATAGCCGCCTGCTCGTCTGGCGCATCCTCGACGCCGGCGAGCGGCGCGGACCGGCGCCGGAGGCCGCAACGCTCTACGAAGACCTTTCGCCCCCACCGGTGCCGCGCGAGCTGGCGCCTCCCCTCCAGGCCGTGCGCGATCCCGGTGCCGGCCGGCCCACGAAGAAGGACCGCCGCGACATCGACCGGCTGCGCGCCGATGACGGCGAGGACAGCGACGACTAGGCGGCATTAGCCCTGCTGCAAAAGGCGCGGCCCCTCTCCCTTGCGATGGGGCGGAAAAAGGGCTAGCACGGCCCGGTGACCGCATGCCTCCCGTTGCGGTCCGGCCAAGACCCAGCGGCCCGACAACCCTGAGCAGGAACGCTCGCGAATATGACCTATATCGTCACGGACAACTGCATTAAGTGCAAGTACATGGACTGCGTCGAGGTATGTCCCGTCGACTGCTTCTATGAAGGCGAGAACATGCTCGTCATCCACCCGGACGAGTGCATCGACTGCGGCGTGTGCGAGCCCGAGTGCCCGGCCGAAGCGATCAAGCCCGATACCGAGGGCGGCCTCGACAAGTGGCTCGAGATCAATTCGAAATACGCCTCCGCCTGGCCCAACATCACCGAGAAGCGCGATGCGCCGGCAGATGCCAAGGAATGGGACGGGGTCGAGGGCAAGTTCGAGAAGTACTTCTCGGAAGAGCCGGGCGAAGGCGACTAGCCCCGGCTCTGCTGCCGCCATGCCGCATCGCCGAGGGCATGCTTTCCGCCGGGTTAACGAAATCCGGTGGCGGATGATTCGCAACTTTTGATTTTGCTGAAATTTTGTGCTAGGCTCCCTATATCGAATGGAGCTTGCCCGTCATCCATCGTGCCGCAAGGCACTTTTTTTATGACACCAGCAGATATTGGGGGCGCAAACGGTGGTCTCGCGGACCGCTGGGAGCGCATGGGGTATTTTGCATACTGTTCGACGGGTGAACGAGAAACAACAAAGGGACGGCCTTCCGCGAAGAGCAGTCCCACGGCGGCGTTAATAGGAGTATCCCTTTATGGTCACCAAGAAGCCTCAGCAGCGGCTTGGATTCAAGACGGGCGAGTACATTGTGTACCCGGCCCACGGCGTTGGCCTGATTACCTCGATCGAGGATCAGGAAGTCGCCGGAATGACCCTCGAACTCTTCGTCATTTCCTTCGAGCAGGACAAGCTCACCCTCCGTGTCCCCGTGGCCAAGATCAAGTCGGTCGGCATGCGCAAGCTCGCCGAAGAGGATGAGGTCACCAAGGCCCTCGAGACCGTGACCGGCCGGGCCCGCGTCAAGCGCACCATGTGGTCGCGCCGCGCCCAGGAATACGAAGCCAAGATCAATTCCGGCGACCTGATCGCCATCTCGGAAGTGGTGCGTGACCTGTTCCGCGCCGACGACCAGCCCGAGCAGTCCTATTCCGAGCGCCAGCTCTTCGAGCAGGCCATGGACCGCATGAGCCGCGAAGTCGCCGCCGTGAACAAGCTGACCCTCACCGAGGCCGTCCAGCTGATCGAGAAGAACCTCGCCAAGTCGCCGCGCCGCGGACCCAAGTCCGACGCCGCCGACGCCGAGGAAGCTGCGTAAGACTTCCAGAAGTAATGCAAGGAAACGCCGGCGGCAACGCCGGCTTTTTCATTTGTATCGATACCATCTTGCTCGCTCGACTTGCCTTGCCCCGACTTGCCGATAGCGTGCTGGGCGCAATCATCTTGGGAGAGAGTGAATGTCGGGCGCCGCGGACACGAACAACGCCAAGCAGTATGGGGATAGCCGCAAGCTCGCGGCGCGGGCCCGGCTGAACCAGGAATATACGATCACCGAAACGCCCTGGTTCGACTGGGTGGCGGGGCAACTGCCGCTCCAGCCCGGGAGTTCCGTGCTCGATATCGGCTGCGGACCGGCCTGGTTCTGGGCCTCCATCGCCGGCATGCTGCCGGACGGGATCGACCTGACCCTCGCCGACCTGTCGCCGGGCATGGTCAAGGAAGCGGTCCAGCGCTGCCAGAACCTGCCCCTTTCGGCCGTGCGCGGCGTCGAGGCCAACGCCACCGAGCTGCCTTTTGCCGACGCGAGCTTCGACCTCGTGATCGCCATGCACATGCTCTACCACGTGCGCGACCAGGAAAAGGCGCTGGCCGAGATGCACCGGGTGCTGAAGCCCGGCGGCACGCTGGCCGTGACCACCAACGGCATCGGCGATACCCGCAAGCTCTACGAACTGGGCACGGCCTTCGGCGGCACGCCCTACAATATCGTCGCGACCTATTTCGGCTATGACGCCGCCGAGCAGAAGCTCCTCGCCCGGTTCGGCAATGTCACGATGGCGGAGCATCCGGCCACGATGCGCATCACCGACCCCGAGGATGTCTTCCTCGCCCTGACCTCCTACCCGCCCGGCGACGCCGCCAGCGAGCCGGAACTGGCCCTGTTCCGCACTCGCATCGACGAAGCCTTCGCGGCCGGCGGCGGCGTGATCGAGACGGACAAGCAGGCGGGGCTGTTCATCAGCCGCAAGACCTGAGCACCGTCACGCAACGTCGTCGCCCGCCGCTGGCCGCTTGCGGCCGGTGAGCATGGCAAGTGGCAGGTTCTCGCGATGCCGCCAACTGGCGATTGCCACGCCGAGGACGTGAAGGCCGATCAGGACCAGGATGAGCTTGCTCGACAGGCCATGCACCTCCTCGATCCAGTCGACGCCGAAGAACATGTCGGTGGTGGAGAGCCACCCCGTCGTCACCTGCGCGGCGAGTATGAGGAGGAGCGACACGATCATCGCGCCGCCGGCCGGATTGTGCCCGATAAAGCGCCGCTCGGCGCCCCGGGCGATGTCGCGCAGATAGGCGAGGATGGCTCTCGGGTGCCGCACGAAGGCGGTGAAGCGGGCGTGACGTGGCCCGACGACACCCCAGACCAGCCGGATGCCGATGAGGACGGCAGCCAGGTAGCCGGCCCAGTGATGGACCAGCTTCGGACCGCCGTCGCCGGTGAGCCAGGCGACGGCAACGCTCGAGACGAGCCCCCAGTGGAAGACCCGCACCAGCGGGTCCCACACCGGGACGGGGCGCTGGGCCTCAATCGGCTTCGACATCGAGCATCTTCAGCGTCCCGGGCCGTCGGCCTTGATCGCGTAGGCTTCGTAGCACCCCTTGTCGTCCTTGATCTGCCGGACGGTCCAGCCGTCCTTTTCGAGCTGGGCCTTGAGCGCGTCCTTGGACTGGGCCTTGTCGGCGGGCACGTTGCAGACATCGGCGGCGAAGGCCGGCATGGCGAAAAGAGTGGCGACCAGTGCCAGGGCGAGCGTCTTCTTCATATCGGTATTCCTTTGCATGGGAACCGGCGGCAGCCGGCGTGAATGACTTGCCTGCTGCCCCTTACGCGTTCCTGACGCGGCGGCCCGCGCGGCGTAAGCTCGGTGTAAGGATGGCGTGCCATGCGGCGCTGAGGCCGACGGGAACAACGATGCGACTGCTGCTGGTTGAAGACGACGACATGCTCGGCCAGGCCGTGCGAGACCATCTCGTCGCCAGCGGACATGCTACCGACTGGGTGCTGCGCCTCGACGCAGCCGAGGCGGCGCTGCGGACGACGCCGTATGATGTGATCCTGCTCGACCTCAACCTGCCCGACGGCCGCGGACTCGCCTTGCTGCGCGACCTCCGTCGCGAGGGCAGCGTGACGCCGGTGATCATCATGACCGCGCTCGACCAGCTGTCGATGCGGATCGAGGGGCTGAATGCCGGCGCCGACGACTATCTGGTCAAGCCGTTCGACCTCGGCGAGCTGCTGGCAAGGATCGGCGCCGTGGGACGCCGCTATGCCGGCAACCCCAACCCGCTGCTCGCCATCGGACCGCTCGAGATGGACCTCGCGCATCGCGTCGTGACCGTCGACGGCCGGCCGGTGGACCTCAGCGCGCGCGAATGGGCGGTGCTGGAGCGACTGGCGCAGCATCCGGGCACGCTGGTCTCGAAGGGCCAGATCGAGGACGCCCTGTTCGGCTTCGGCGACGAGGTGGAAAGCAATGCCGTCGAGGTCTATGTGAGCCGGCTGCGACGCAAGCTGGCAGCCAGCGTCATCCATACGGTCCGTGGCCTCGGCTATCGCCTGGGACCGGCATGAAGGCCCACAGCATCACCCGGCGCCTGATCCTGACACTCACTGCCGGTGCGGTGATCCTGTGGGTGCTTGCGACGCTGTTCGCGATTGTCGTGCTGCGCAACGAGCAGCAGCAGGCGTTGGACGGCGGCCTGCGCGAGACGGCGGAACGCATCCTGCCGCTCGCCATCGACGCACTTGTCGACGACGCGGACGGCGACCGGGACGGTGCAGTCGACTACCAACCGCCGCTCGATAGCGGCGAGCATTCCGAGCAGGTGGTCTACCAGGTCCGCCAGCCCGACGGTCGCATCCTCATGCGTTCATTCAATGCTCCCGCCGAGCCGTTCGACGCACCGCTCGCCGAGGGCTTTTCGACGCATAGTCCATGGCGCCTCTACACCATGTCCGACCGGGAATCTGGATTGTTCATCCAGATCGCCGAATCCGAGCAGCGGCGCGAGGCAACCCTATTCGGCAGCGCGCTGGCCATGCTGGTGCCACTGGTCCTGCTGGTGCCATTGGGTGCGCTCGGCATCGCGCTGGCGGTACGCAGCGGCCTCGCCCCGCTGCGCCGGGTGGGCGACGAAATCGCGCGCCGGGGCGCCGGCAACCTCGCCCCGCTGGAGATCGGCGATACGCCAGCCGAGCTGACGCCGATGACCGTGGCGATCGACGGCCTGCTCGGGCGCCTGCGGGCCGCGTTCGAGGCCGAGCGCGCGCTCGCCGCCAACAGCGCGCACGAGTTGCGAACCCCGATTGCCGGCAGCCTGGCCCAGACGCAGCGGCTGGTGGAGGAACTCGATGGCCTGCCAGCGCAGGAACGGGCGAGGCGGGTGGAGGACTCGCTGCATCGGCTGAGCGCATTGGCCGCCAAACTGCTTGCCCTCTCCCGCGCCGAATCCGGCACCGCGCGGACCTCTGGTGCGATCGACCTGATTCCGGCGCTCAGATTGATCGTCGAGGATGCCAATGCCACCGGCAATGTCGTGCTGAATGTCGCGGCCCCGCTGGAAGCAGCGATCGATCTCGATGCCTTCGGCATCGTCATGCGCAACCTGATCGAGAACGCGCTCCTGCATGGGAGCGCGACCGAGCCGGTCGCGGTGACGGTGGGCGACGGGCAGCAGATCGAGGTCACCAATGCCGGCCCGGTCGTTCCTGCCGACCGGCTGGCGCAGCTGACCCGGCGGTTTGCCCGTGGCGATACCGCTGCGCCCGGGTCCGGCCTCGGCCTGACCATTGTCGATACGATCATGCGCCAGGTCGGCGGGCGGTTGGAACTGCAGTCACCGGGGGTGGACCGCAGCGATGGGTTCACCGCCCGCCTGATCTTCAGCGCTGACGGGTGAACGGCATTGCGGCAGGATGGGCCGCCTCCAACCGATGATTCCAGATGTCCGACCGCTCCCGCCAGATCTTCATCGCCGCCACCCTCCTCATCGGCCCCGACGGGCGCGCGCTGCTGGTGCGGAAGCGCGGCACCACCGCGTTCATGCAGCCCGGCGGCAAGATCGATGCCGGGGAAACCGCGCTCGAAGCGCTGCGGCGCGAACTGCGCGAAGAACTGGCGCTGGAGATCGGCCCCGATGCGCCCCGCCATCTCGGGCGCTTCGAAGCGCCGGCGGCCAATGAAGCCGATGCGATCGTGGTGGCTGAGGTCTACCTGACGCACCACGTGGGCGAGATCGCGCCGCAGGCCGAGATCGAGGAAATGCGCTGGGTCGATACCGCGGCGCCCGGCGACATCGAACTCGCCCAGCTGACGCGGGACATGATCTTTCCGGCTTATCGATTGCTGGTCAGCTAGCCAGGCACGTTGTCGCCGCCCCACTGGCTGTCATCCCAGCGCAGGCTGGGATCCAGCTCGCGGCTGGCGCAAATGGGAAGATGGATCCCTGCCTTCGCAGGGATGACATCGGAGTTGCTTCTCGGGAATAACGCCGACGCGGCGGCGCCCTACTCGACCGTGACGATCTTGTACCGCTGGCCGGTGACGAGGGTGTCGCCGGGGTAGAGGTTGTTGAGGATGTAGAACAGGTCGGTGCCGCGGCTGAGGCCGGTCATGCGGCGCGCCAGCGAATCCGCGCTGTCGACCGCGCCGGCGGTGACGGTACGGATGACGAGCTTGCGCACCTGCGCGACATCCTTGGCGGTCGCCGCCCGGAAGCTCCTCAGCGTGGATTCGGCGGCCTTGGCAAAGGCGTCGCTGTCGAAGCGCGAGGCGAAGATGAAGCGATAGACCTTGCCCTCGTGGCGGACCACGGCGACGCGGAAGTTCCACTGCGGCGTGACCGCGACGCCGGTCGCCATGTCGTAGCCGTTGGCACTCTCGTGCCGGACCGTCTGCGGTTGCAGGCCCGCGATCCAGCCCGACTTCAGGTAGTCCTCGAGCCCCATCGTGGTCGGCACTTCGGCGCTGTCGAAGCGGACCGCCTCGCCTTCGCCGGCGACGCCGACAACGGCGCCCTTCGAAATCTGCAGCGTATAGTTCTGCGGCACCTCGAAGGTGAATTTCAGCGCCGGGTTGACGTAGCGGCGGCCGTTGACGGCGCCCTGCGCCGGGCTGTCGCCAAAGGCGAGGCCCTCGATGCCGGCCATGTAGCCTTCGCGATCGGTTTCGCCGAGGCCGGGAGCGCCAAAGAAGGCGCGCGCCGTCTCGATCGCCTTCTGGATGCGATCGGGCGTCGAGGGATGCGAGGAGAGGAAATCGCCTTCCTGGTCGGCATCGCCTTGCGAGAAGTGCGCGAACCGGCCCATGGCGCCGAGGAAGCGGGCCGAGGCGTGCGGATCGAACCCGGCGCGTCCGGCCGTCAGGATGCCTTCCTTGTCGGCGGCAAGTTCCTGCTGCTGGCTGAAGGCCGCGAGCGACATCTTCGAGCGGTTCGAGGCCTGGTCGGTTGCCGTATCGGCACCAAAGACGCCCGAGACGACCTTGTCGACGATCTCGTTGGTCTTGGCCCGGTTGGTGCGGGCCCGGGCATGCTTCAGCGTCACGTGGGCGATCTCGTGCGCCAGCACGGCCGCGAGCTCCGACGTATCGGAGGCGAGCGCGAGGATGCCGCGCGTCACGTAGACATAGCCGCCCGGCAGCGCGAAGGCGTTGACCTCGGCGGTATCGAGGATGGTGACGGTGAACTTCTGGTTCGGCTGGTCGGCAGCGGCGAGCAGCCGGCCGACGATCCGGGCGATCATGATCTCGGCCTGGCGGTCCGAATAGATGCCGCCATAGGAGGCGACGATGCGCGGATGCTCGCGCGCGCCGATGGCATCTTCCTCGGTATCCTCGGTGGAGGCCGCGACCGGCGGGGCGCTCTGGTCCTGCGTGCGGCTGACGGAAACGCCGGGCAGGCTCGAGCAGGCCGCGAGCAGCACGAGCAGCGCCGCGGAGAGCATGGCGCCGAGCGCCTTCATCTTCGGTCCCATGGTCATGGAGCCCGTAAAACCTCAATCTGCTCCGGATGGGTGATTTCGACCCGCGGGCCGTCGTCTTCGTCCACCCAACCCCTGATCCTTACCAGGGCGCCTTCGAGTTTCTGCGGATCGAGTCCACTCTTCGAAAACAGCCCCAGCGCCGCCTTGTCGAGGACAGCCGTGTAATCGTCTTTCCACGACCGGCCGAAATTCAGGTAGACGCGCCCCTGCACCTTTTCGGCGAGAAGCACGCGACCTTCCACCAGCTCGTAGTAACCTTGGCGCCCGGCGAAATCGTCCGGCCGGTCCGCCCGCCGCACGAGATAGTAGGGATCGGCCCAGATGCCAAGCTTGTCGAGGCGTGCCTGCGTCTCGACGGCGAGCAACTGTGTCACGCATGCACGATTGTCGGGGAACGAATAGACCCGGGCCCAGCCCGCCGCGATCATCTGCTGCTGCACCCAGGTTTCTGCTTCGCCGGTGACAAACAACTGGCCGAGCGTGCGCCCGTGCCGGTCGATGCGCTCGCCGCCATGGCGCACGCGCACTTCCCTATCCAGTACCAGCTTCTCCAGCGCGGCCTTGGCCTCGCCGGCCCGAGGCCAATCCTCAAAATCCTCGCGGCCGAGCGCGAGCTTGGGCGCCTGCATGCCGATGAGGCGGACGACGAGGCCATTGTCGAGCACCACGGTGTCGCCGTCGGTGACGGAAACCACCACACCCTTCGGGCCGTCGACGAGCCCCTCGCAGGCCGCAGCCGGACTCAGCGGCATGGCAAGAACCGCCGTGGCCACGGCCAATTTGATGACTTCCCGAACAAGCAAGCTCCGCCCCTTCCGACGCATCTGGAAACTGCACGAAATTGCGGCGAAATTCTTCCCCCGCGCGCCGCCGAGCGAACAATCTTGCGGTAGCGGCGGCACGCAATACGATCACCTCGATTCTCCAGCCGGGGTATGCCGCGATGCTCGCCGAACTTCGAGTCCATGCCGCGAGCCGGCGGATCACCCCACCGGCGTTCCAGCCCCATCTGAAGGAGGCGGTGCGCTACTGGGCCCGCGGCGAGCGCCGGAGGCGCGCCTGGGCCCCGCATCTCGCCAACGCGCGCGGCCTGATCGATACCGCGATCGACGATTTCCCGGTGCGCCGGACGGTGGTCGTGCTCGGCTCCGGCCCGCTGTTCGAACTGCCGCTGGAGTCGCTGGCCCGCACTTTCGAACGCGTGGTGCTGGTCGATCGGGCGCATCTCACCACCATCCAGCCGCGCCTTGGCCGTTACGCCAATATCGACCTCGAGTGGCGCGACCTCGCCGACGAAGCCGCGCTCGATCTCGCCTTTCTCGCCGAAATCGACCGCCTCGACTGGGTGATCTCCTCGAACCTCATCGGCGAGATGGCCGCGGCCGCGCCGGAGCGCTCGCGCTTCGTGGTCGAGCGGCACCTGGCCGCGCTGGCGTCGCTCGCCTGCCCGGCGACGCTGGTGACCGATATCGACTACCGCGTCTTCAACCGCCACGGCGTCGTCCTCGACAGCGCAGATCTCACGCAGGGCCATGCCATGCCGCGATCGGGTTTGCGCTGGAAATGGGAGGTGGCCCCGTTCGGCGAAGAGCATCGGCACACGCGGCGGGTCCATACGGTCTCGGCCTGGGCCGACTGGCGCGTTGCGGCCAGCATATGAAAACAGCGGGAGTGCTGATGTTGATCAGCGCTCCCGCCGCTTTTGCAATCCAACTGCTCTTTCGAGTGTTCGACTACAGGGATAGAACGCGCGACCGACGGTGGAGTTCCACCGGGTCGAAAGTTTTTTGGGTCAGACGAGTTTTGCGTCCAGCGTCACGTTGATGGCGCCCAGCGCCCGCGACACCGGGCATTCCGCCTTGGCCTTCTCCGCCAGTTCGGTGAACTTGGCCGCGTCGATGCCCGGCACCTTGCCCTCGACCGTAAGCGCGCTGCCGGTGATGCCGGTGCCCGGAATGAGCTCGACCGCCGCCGTGACATTGAGGTTTTCGGCCGGCGTGCCGTTCTGCGCGAGGAAGGCGCTGAACTGCATGGCGTAGCAGCCGGCATGGGCCGCGCCGATCAGTTCTTCCGGATTGGTCCCGGACTTGCCCGATTCATCGACGAACCGGCCCTTGAACGTATAGGGGAGCGCGGCGAACGCACCGCTCTGCACATCAAGGGTGCCTGCGCCCTCCTGCAATGTGCCCTTCCAGACTGCCGTTGCACTGCGCTTCATCTTTAACTCCTTGCCTCGGAAATACCCGAAGCCTAGCAACCCTGGGTGACAAGCAACAGTTCCGGCGCGGCGATCACGTACGATTGCTTGGCCCGCACAGTTTGCCATCGGTGGTTTCCCCGCGCGCCAACCTTTGCTATGTGCAGGCACGGTTGGCCCCGTAGCTCAGTTGGATAGAGCGCAGGATTCCTAATCCTGAGGCCACGCGTTCGAATCGCGTCGGGGTCACCAGAACTGCATGTCGGCCACGCCGGGCTCAACCGGCCATGCACGGAGTCTGCAACCATGCGCTACGCCAAATTCATCTCCCTCGTCGCTGCCGCGGCAATGACCGCGCTGCTGGCCGCCTGTTCGGCCGGGGGTGGGGGGGCGCTGTCGCCGGGGCTGACGGCGCCGATGAACGTGCCGGGCGCCCAGCTCAACCGCGTCGAGGCCCTCTTCCTGCTCAACGATTTCCGCCGCTCGCAGGGCGCCGCCGACGTGCGCGGCGATACCCTGCTCGACAGCGCCGCGCAGACTGCTGCCGTCAACTATGCCAAGACCGGCGGCCAGCCGCTGCTGCCGCCCGGCGCGCTGGCGATGCGGCTGAGCGCCGGCTACACCACTTTCGCCGAAGTGTTCTCGGGCTGGCGCAACGTGCCGGCCGACGCCGCGGCACTCGCCACGCAGGGCGCGACCCGCGCCGGCCTCGGCGTCTCCTACGATCCGAACTCGGCGCACGGCGTCTACTGGGTGCTCGTGCTTGCCAACTGAGGCCGAGACGCTCGACTGCCGGGGGCTGAAATGCCCCCTGCCGGTGCTGAAGATGGAAAAGCGCCTGTCGCAGCTGCCGGCGGGCGCCCGGCTCGTCGTGCTCGCCACCGACCCGATGGCCAAGGTCGATATCCCGCTCTACTGCCGCCAGAACGGCTGGCCCTGCGAGGTGAGCCAGGACGGCGAGACGCTACGGTTCGGGATCGTGAAGGGCTGAACGCCCCTGTAGCGGTCTCCGCTTGGGCAAAACCATCGGACTGTCATCCCTGCGAAGGCAGGGATCCATTTCTCCATGCGCGCCAGCTGCAAGTTGGATCCCAGCCTTCGCTGGGATGACAGCCGGTGAGGGGGACAAGGATGTGCCCGTGCCCCTACTTCAGGGGAGCCCGGCCTACTGTTCGGCCAGCGCCACGGCTGCCGGGGCCCAGTTGGGGCGCGGGCGCGGCAGGGGCACGTCGTCGATGATGATGCCGAGGTCGGTGGCGGTGTAGACCTTGCCTTCGATCTCGTCGGTCAGGTAGCTCGGGTGGCCCTTGAGGCCCATCGGGAAGGCCGCTTCGCGCTCCGCGACATAAGCCTTGGATTCCTTGCCGCAGATCTGCGAGCGCATGTTGACCGGCGGCGCATCGACATTGGCGAGTTGCACGACATTCTGTCCGGTGCCGGTCAGCACATTGGCAAAGCCGCGCAGCAGGAGTTCGGCCGTCAGCTCGTTGCGTTCGCGCGCCGACACCCCGCCCAGCACCACCGCCAGCATCGAGCGGCCGCCGCGATCGACGGTGGCGACGATGTTGAGGCCCGAGGCACAGACATAGCCGGTCTTCATGCCGTTGGTGCCGAGGAAGTGCTGCAGCAGCCCGTTGTTGGATTCCATCTTGGCCTTGCCGAGCCGCACCGCTTCGGTCTCGAACATGTCGGCATATTGCGGGTAATCGCGCCGGATGATGAGGGCGAGGATGGCGAGGTCGCGGGCCGAGGTCACCTGCTTTTCGGCGTGGAGGCCGTTGGGGTTCACGTAGTGCGTGGCCGACATGCCCATGGCAGCCGCCATCTCGTTCATCTCCTCGACAAAGGCCGGCACCGAGCCCGAGATGCCCTCGGCGATGGCAACCGCGATGTCGTTGGCCGATTTGACCACGAGGACGTAGAGTGCGTCGCGCAGGGTGATGGCGGAGCCGACCTTGAGGCCGGATTTCGACGGGGCCTGGTTCCAGGCGTTCTTCGAGATCTTGATCGTGTCGTCGAGGCTGATCCGCCCGGCTTCGATGGCACGGAACGCCACATAGGCCGTCATCAGCTTGGTGAGCGAGGCCGGATGCCACGGCTGGCCCGCCTCTTCGGCGTAGAGCACCTCGAAGGTCTGCGCGTCGACGAGCAGCATCGGCACGGCCCAGGCGGGCGTCGTGCCGGTGACGGCGAGGACTACCATGAGGCAGGCGGCTAAGCGCCGGCGGAATCGGGCGAGCAAGGCGCCTCCGGAATGCTATTGTCTCGGGGCCGCGAGGTTTTTAGCAACGCCATGTGCGTCGCTCAACCGTCCGGGGGCTGAGATCAAGGGTTTTTGAGCCGCCACCGCATCTAGGTCAAATCCGGCAGATTTCGGGCGCTGGCCCAGCGATGGAACAGCGTGCGCCTCGGTTCGGGCAGGTGCGCATCGAGCAGGTCGAGCGCGGTGATGCCATCGACGCGGAAGCTGCGGAAGTCTGCACGGAGCGTGCACCAGGCGGCGAGCGTCTGGTGGCCCTCGAAATAGCCGAGCGCGATCGGATAGACGGTGCGCTCGGTGATGGCACCGGTTTTGTCGCGATAGCCGAGCCAGACCTGCTGTTCCTCGCGCAGCGACCGGCGGAGGCGGCCGAGGAGGTTATCCGGATCGATCTCGCGCGGCGGGATGACGAAGAGCCCGATCGAGGTCATTTCGTCCCGCATCGGCTTGGGCAGCACCGCCTCGATCTTGCTGCTGGCGTCGCGCGCGGTAAGCGCCATCTCGGCATCCGGCCCATAGATCAGCCCGCGCAGGCCAAGGACCAGCGCCTCGAGTTCCTCGTTGCTGAACATCAGGGGCGGCAGGAAATGCTCGGCCCGCAGCTGGAAGCCGACCCCGGCTTCGCCGTCGATCGCCGCACCCATCGATTTCAGCGTCTCGATGTCGCGATAGAGCGAGCGCAGCGACACGCCCATTTCCTCGGCCAGCAGCTGCCCGGCGACGGGCCGGCGGCGGCGGCGCAGCGCCTGCATCAGGTTGAGCAGCCGTTCCGAGCGCTTCGCCATGGCTAGGCCGCTGCTGACAAAAACGGGTGGCCGGCGCGGCTAGGCTCCTGCCATCGATCAAGGAGACAGCAAATGACCACCATTCTTACCATCCTCACCGAAGGTTTCGCCGACTGGGAGACCGCCCTGCTCAACGCAGTCGCCCACGCCTTCTACAAGGTGGAGACCCGCTTCGCGACCCCCGGTGGCCTGCCGGTCACCTCGTCGGGCGGCATGACCGTGACGCCCTCGCTGAAGCTCGAGGAGATCGATGCGGCCGATTTCGACGCGATCATCGTCTGCGGCGGCACCATCTGGCAGTCGCCGGCCGCGCCCGATGTCGCGCCGCTGCTGCGGGATGCGAAGGCCAAGGGCAAGCTGATCGGGCTGATCTGCGATGCGACCGTGGCCGGCGCGAAAGCGGGGCTGCTGGACGGCATCCGCCACACCAGCAATGGCGCGGGCTATCTCGATTTCACCGGCTATGCCGGCGCGGCGCTCTATCGCGACACGGAAGGCGCGGTGAGCGACGGCGGCATCGTCACGGCGGGCGGCACATCGCCGGTGGCCTTCATGGCGGCGGTGATGGAGGGGCTGGGGCTCGCCGACGACAATCTCAGCTACTATGTCGGCATGCACGCGGCGCAGTTCGGGCAGGCGGCGTGAGGCTGGTACCAGCCGCCCACCCACCCAGCTTCGCTACGGGTTCTAGCCCTGGATGCGCCTCCCTCCCCCTTGTGGGGAGGGATCAAGGGTGGGGGTGGCCCCACGCACCGGTGTCCGCTCCGCCCCTAGTCACAAACGGTAACCGTCTCTATATTGGCAGCAAATGACAGTTGCCCATCTGGAGGCACCGAAATGAAGCCCATTCCCGGCAGGAGCGAAACCTGCAACGCCATGGCCGATATCCTCAACCGGATCGGCGACAAGTGGAGCGTGATGATCGTCGGCTATCTCGGCCGGAAGACCATGCGCTTCAACGAACTGCGCCACACCATCGGCGGCATTTCGCAGCGCATGCTGACCCTCACCCTGCGCAACCTCGAACGCGATGGCCTCGTGACCCGTACGGTCTATCCCGAGATTCCGCCGCGCGTCGAATACCAGCTGACCGAACTCGGCCGCAGCCTCGAGAAGCCCATTGCTTCCTTGTGGAATTGGGCCGCCGAGCACCAGGGCGAAGTGCAGCGCGCGCGCATCGACTATGACAGCGAGCATCAGGAGGCCGCCGAAGCGCTGCCGCCCGAGCGCCGCTACGCCGGAGCGGCCCGCTGACGGCTACCCGCCAGAACCTCGCGGCGGATCTCGCCGCGATCGGCCTTGGCCGCAGCGACGCGGTGCTGGTGCATGCCGCACTCCGCAAGGTCGGCCCGATCGCCGGTGGCCCCGATATGATCGTCGACGCCCTGCGCGACGTGCTCGGTCCCGAGGGCACGATCCTCGGCTATACCGACTGGCAGCTCGAGGACGACGAGCGCGACGACCCTGCCCTCCGCGACCACCTGCCGGCCTTCGATCCCCTGCGCTCACACGCTACCCGCGACAACGGCTTCTGGCCCGAACTGCTGCGCACGACGCCCGGCGCCTTGCGCAGCGGCAGTCCCGGCGCCTCGATGGCCGCGCTCGGCGGCAAGGCCGAGTGGTTCACCGCCGACCACGCGCTGGACTACGGCTACGGCCCGCAATCGCCGCTTGGCAAGCTCGTCGAAGCAGGCGGCAAGGTGCTGATGCTGGGCGCGCCGCTCGACACCATGACGCTCCTGCACCACGCCGAGCACGTCGCCGATTTCCCCAACAAGCGCGTCATCCGCTACGAGGCGCCGATCCTCGTCGACGGCCGGAAGGTCTGGCGCTGGTTCGAGGAGTTCGACACCTCGGACGTGCCGGACGGCGTGCCCGAGGACTACTTTGCCACCATTGTCGAGGCGTTTCTCGCCAGCGGACGGGGCAAGCGCGGCACCATCGGCGCCGCGGCCTCGGTTCTGGTCAGTGCGCCCGAGATCGTCGCCTTCGGGGTGGAGTGGATGGAGCGGGAGCTGGGTGGGCGGGCGTCGCGCTAACCCAAGTCACCGATGTCAGCCCTGCGAACGCAGGGATCCAAGCATCCGCAAGCGCGAACTGAGAGATGGATCCCTGCCTTCGCAGGGATGACACCGAGTAGTACCGGACAGTCTCCCGACCGCGCCGTGAGTGCACTTGCCGCCAGCGCCTACACCAGCGCCACGATTTCCTTCTTCCGCCACCAGCCGAAATAGTAGGCCGCCTGGAAGGTCAGCAGCGCCGCGAAGCTGAGGCAGTAGCCCCACCACACGCCTTCGAGGCCGAAGAAGTGGCTGAGCGTCAGCGCCGCCGGAACCTCGACGAGGATGATGGCCGCGAGCGACAGGCCCATCGGCACCCACACATCGCCCGAAGCACGCATCACCGCCGAGAAGATGTTGCCCCAGCCGAACAAGAGGCAACTCCACAGCACGATGTGCAGCAGGGTCTGCGTGAGTTCGACCACCTGCTGCTCGGTGATGAACAGCCGGACCACATATTCCGAGAAGATGTAGGCGAGCAGCACCAGCGCGCCGGTGAACACCAGGTTGATGATCGCCGCCGTGCGCGTGACGTTCTCGACCTCGTCGAAACGCCGGGCGCCGATCGCCTGCGCCGCGAAGATCGCCGAGGCGATGCCGATCGACATGGCCGGGAACTGCACGTAGCTCAGCACCTGGTTGACCGCGCCATAGGCGGCGGTCGCGTCGGAGCCGAAGCGGTTGACGATGCCGATGATGACGATGGCCGAGATCGAGGACACCACCATCGAGACGCCGGCCGGGATGCCGAGCTTGAGGATCAGGCCGAGCAGCTTCACGTCGACCTTGAGGTTGCGGAACAGTTCCGCATCGAACGCCATCGGGCTCTTCCGGGCGTTGAGGTAGAAATAGAGGAAGATCAGGACCACGACGAAGCCGGTGATGAAGGCCACGGCAGCGGCAAGCACGCCGATCTGCGGCAGGCCCCACCAGCCCTGGATCAGCGCCGGGGTCACGACGAGGCCGACGCCGATCGAGAAGATCAGCGTGAACAGCGGCGTGATCGTGTCGCCCACCCCGCGCAGCATCGAGGTGACGAGCAGGAAGACGAAGAACCCGGGCATGCCGATGAGCACGATGCGGCCATAGGCGGTCGCGTCGGCGACGATATCAGCCGGCGCACCCAGCAGTTCCATCAGGTTCTGCGCGAAGAACCCGCCGAACACGGCGACGAAGAGGCCCATGAAGAAGCCCACCGTCAGCGTCGTGCCGGTGACCTGCTTGATCTTCGGGAGGTTCTTGGCCCCCCAGGCCTGCCCGATCAGGATCGAGGCGCCCGACGCCAGCCCGATCACGAACGAGATCAGGAAGATCATGATCGGGAAGAACACCGAAACGGCGGCGAGCGCGTTCACGCCGATCATCTGGCCGATATAGATGTTGTTGATCGTGCCCGACAGCGCCTGCAGGATATTGCTGACCATCAGCGGCACGAGAAAGACGAGAAAGCGCCGCCAAAGCGGCTTGCTATGATCGATCATAGAAAACTCCGAAATCCCAATTCAATGCGGCGGCGTTGTCCCTGCCTGGGCCGGTAGTGTGTCGGCGGAGGCGGGCCACTTCACATCTCAAGGAAAGATGCAGGCGGGTCGGAGCACTGTCGGGTTCGAACGCACGGCGGTTGCTTACAGTTCTATCCACGGCCGCGTCAATCGCAGTGGCGGCGCAACCTCATCAACATTCGAGATAAGCCCGATCACGAACTATCATCGCGGCCCGGGCCCGCTTTGATATATAGCGT
This sequence comes from Pseudomonadota bacterium, assembly GCA_023393475.1. GTDB lineage: Bacteria > Pseudomonadota > Alphaproteobacteria > Rhizobiales > Devosiaceae > Devosia_A. The sequence continues at coordinate 101,549 of JAEWLC010000090.1, read as the reverse complement.
GCCCATGCACGCACCCGCCCCCCATACGGCACGCCAGCAATACTGGCTCGGCGTCCGGATGTTCTCGCCCGTCGCCATTTCCATCGCCGCCTACGGCCTAGTCTGGGGCGTGCTGGCCGGACAGGCCGGCATGAGCGTGCTCGAAGTCGCGCTGATGAGCGGGCTGGTCTTTGCCGGCTCGAGCCAGTTCGTCGTCCTCGACATGTGGACGCCCGGCAACCTGCCGATCGTTTCGATCGTCATCGCCGCCCTGATCGTCAACCTGCGCCTCCTGCTGATGTCGGCGACGCTCAGGCCGCTGCTTGTGCCGCTGCCGCTGCCGGCGGCGCTGGGCGCGACCTTCTTCGTCTCCGACGAGAGCTGGGCCATGACCATGACCGAGGTGCGGAAGGGGATCGGCAGCGTCGCCTTCTATCTCGGGACCGGCACGCTCTGCTGGTTGGCATGGATGGCCTCGACCCTGCTCGGCCGGGTGCTCGGCGCCTTCATCGACGATCCGACGAAATACGGGCTCGATTTCGCCTTCACCGCCACCTTCCTCGCGCTGCTGCTCGGCATGTGGAAGGGCCGCGGCGACCTTGTGCCCTGGATCGTCGCCGCGCTCGCCGCCATCGCCACATCGCGGCTGATCGAGGGCAACTGGTACATCATCGTCGGCGGCCTCGTCGGTAGCCTGGCCGGCGCCCTGGTCGAAACCCTGAAGGAGCGCCGCCATGTCGGTTGAAGCGCTGCTCGCCATTCTCGGCATGGCCGCCGTCACCTTTGCAATCCGCGCCGGCGGCTTCCTCCTCGCGAGCCGCCTGCCCGCGACGGGCTTTGTCGCGAGCTGGATGAGGCACCTGCCCGGCGCCGTGCTCGCCTCGCTGATTGCGCCCGCGGTTCTGGCCGGCGGCCCGGCCGAGGCGATCGCCGCCGCGGCGACGGCGCTGATCTATGTGGTGAGCCGCAATCTCTTCGCCGCCATGGCGGGCGGCGTGCTCGCGGTCTATCTCACCCGGCTGGCGCTCGGAGCCTGAGGGGAACGCGGACGCCCCCTTCGCCGTTGTGCGGCCAGCAAGGAGGCTCCGATGCAGACCCTTTCCGGACTGTTCGACACCTACGAGCATGCGACTGCCGCCGTGCACGCCCTGCACGAGGCCGGCATTGCCCACGCCGACATCAGCCTCGTCTCCTCGACCCCGCCCGACTTCGAGGCTGACCCCGTGGACGAAGGCGCAACGATCGGCGCCGAGGTCGGGGCGGGCCTCGGCGGCGCCGGCGGGCTTCTCGCCGGGCTCGGCATCCTCACCATTCCCGGCTTCGGACCGGTCGTCGCCAGCGGCTGGCTCTTCGCCGCCGCCATCGGTGCCCTCGCCGGTGCCGGGATCGGCGCCGCGACCGGTGGCCTCGTCGGCACCCTGACCAGCGCCGGGCTGTCCGAAACCGAGGCGAATGAACTGCTCGAGAAAGTCCGCAGCGGCGGCGCCATCGTCACCGCGCGCGTCGACGAGGCGCATGCCGGTCCAGCCGCCGCGATCCTGAGGCACGCCCGGGGCATCCGGGCGGAGGGCGCAACGCTCGAAGCCGATGAAGAACTCGAGGCCGAGCGCCTCGAAACGTTCGAGCGCGGCCCGGTATTGCGGCGCGAGGAGCAACCGTTCGTGCCGCCCGTGCTGTAGGCGCCCCGGTCGCCAAGGCTTGCGCCGACAGGGCCGCAATGCTACGGCCTTGCCCCGCGCCCCTGTGGTGGAATTGGTAGACGCAGCGGACTCAAAATCCGCCGCCGCGAGGCTTGTCGGTTCGAGTCCGACCGGGGGCACCACTCCACGCCGTCATTGATATTTAACGCTTTTTCAGCGCCTTTCGTCCGAGTTTCATGCCTATCCCGGTATTGTATATCAACCTGGACAGCCGCCCGGATCGGCGCCTGTTCATGGAACGGCAGTTTGCTTCCCTCGGCATCTCGGCGGAGCGTGTGGCGGCGTCCATGCCGGCTGCAGGCGAGCGGCTGGTAACCGCGACGGCGTCGCGCATGTCGCCTTCCGCTGCCGCCTGCCTCGACAGCCACCGGCGTGCCCTGCGCATCGTGGCGGAACGCGGCTACGAGGCAGCCCTGATCCTCGAGGATGACGCCTGCCTTGCTCCGGCGCTGCCGGCTTTCCTCGATGACCCTGCCCTTATGGACGACTGGTACGACGTCCTGCGCCTCGAAACCCGCCCCGATCCGGTGCGCCTGTCACGGCCGCAACCGATTGCCGGGCACGACGCCCATCGCATGCTGTCCTCGGCTCCGGGTGCCGCCGGATACATTGTCCGCGGCACGGTGGCCGCCGCGATGCTGGCCGACCCCGACCTCGAGACGCTACCCATCGACAACTACTTGTTCAGCCGGCGCGGCATGACGCTCTACCGCCAGCGCGTGTTCCAGGTCGCGCCCGCCCTCTGCACGCCCGCCGAAGTGCTCGCCAAGGATTCTCCGGAGGCCGCCGGCAACATCGTCGGGCTGCGCAAAGCCGCGGGACGGCTGAAGCGCCGCCGCGTGCGCGATCAGTTCGCCGCCAGCACCGGTGAACTGGCACGGAGCATCAGGGCGTTCGGCCTCGGCACCCTGCTGACCTCGAGCCGCAAGCTAGTGCCCCTCGCCCCCGGCTATGTGGAAGCCACCTCGCAACCGGACTGATCGGCTCCGGACGGCTGGACGGAGAGGCTGCAGGATCGCACTATCGCTCCAGTGCGGAGGAGTGAAGCGATGGCAGGCACGATCAGGCTCGGAACGGCCGGCTGGGTATTCGAACCCTGGCGCAAGAGCTACTATCCCGAGGGGCTGAAGCAGAAGGACGAACTCGCCTATACGAGCGCGCGGCTCGGCAATATCGAGATCAACGCCACCTTCTACAGCCACCAGAAGGCCGCGAGCTTTGAGAACTGGGCCAGCCAGGCGCCGGACGATTTCGTCTTCACCGTGAAGGGCCACCAGCTCGTCACCCACATCAAGCGGCTGAAGGACGTGGAGCTGCCGCTCGCCAACTTCTTCGCCTCGGGCGTGATGGCGCTGGGCAAGAAGCTCGGCCCCTTCTGCTGGCAGCTGCCGGGCAACAGCAAATACGACCCTGAGCGGATGGAGACCTTCCTCGCGCTGCTGCCGCAGACGCCGGAGGCGCTGGTCGCGCTGGCCCAAAAGACCGACTACGGCAAGAACCCGCCCTATGTCGATGCCACCGGCATCACGCGTGTGCGGCATGCCATCGAGGTGCGGCACGAGAGTTTTGCCGACCCCCGCTTCATCGCCCAGCTGCGGGCGCACAACGTTGCGCTGGTCGTCGCCGACACGGCCGACTGGCCCTATACCGACCAGACCGCCGATTTCGCTTATGCACGCCTGCAGGGCGCACCCGGCGCGGAGAGCTACACGGCGGGACAGCGGACCGAACGCGCGGGTTGGCTCAAGGCCTGGTCAGGAGGCAAGGCGCCGGCTGGGGCGCCCCTGGTCGCCGACGCGGAGGAAACCGGCACCGACCGCGATGTCTTCGCCTTCTTCGTTTCCACCGACAAGGAGCACGCGCCACAAAATGCCCGCGCAGTGATGGAAGAGCTGGGGCTCAAAGGCCCGGGCGAGTGACGCCGTCGTGAACCCGGGCTCGAGTTACTTGATCCCGCGCCGATTGACTTGGGGGCCATCCCCGAGAATATGGCGCCCGCATACTGGAGCGTCACCTCGTGCCTGACCGCCTTACCGCCGACCGCCCGCGGCTGCTCGCCGCGATCTCCTTCGTCCTCGGGCTCGCGACCATCGCCGGCGCCTGGGGCTCGCAGATCTTCGGCGGCCTCGTGCCGTGCGAGCTCTGCTGGGGCCAGCGCACCCCCTACTATGTCGGGCTGCCGATCCTGCTGCTGATCCTGCTGCTGTGGAACCGCCTGCCGCGTGCGGTAGTGGTTGCCGGGCTCGTGCTCGTCGCCCTGGTGTTCGTCTGGTCCACCTATCTCGGCGGCCATCACGCCGGCGTCGAATACGGCTTCTGGCCGGGCCCGACCGCCTGCAGCGGCATCGGCGTCGAAGTCAGCTTCGAGGACCTTTCCAACATCAACGCGACCCGCGTGGTGCCCTGCGACGCCATCCAGTTCGAGCTGTTCGGCATCTCGCTCGCCGGCTTCAACGCCCTGATCTCGGCCGCAATCGCACTGATGCTCGGCGCGGCAGCCTGGATGAAGCGGAAGGGCTAGCCATCGGGGGGAACGAGACCCCGCAAGCGGCCTACGGCTCGAGCTCGATGTCCCAGTAGAGGTAGTCGAGCCAGCTCTGGTGCAGGTGGTTCGGCGGGAAGGCCCGGCCGTTATTGTGCAGGTCGTGCACGCTCGGCTGGAACGGCTCCTGCATCGGGAACATCTTGATCTCGCGCGGCAGCCGGTTGGCCTTCCTGAGGTTGCACGGCGCGCAGGCGGCGACGACGTTTTCCCAGGTGGTGCGACCGCCCTTCGAGCGCGGAATGACGTGATCGAAGGTCAGGTCGTCGCGCGACCCGCAATACTGGCACTGGAATTTGTCGCGCAGGAAGACGTTGAAGCGCGTGAAGGCCGGATGGCGCGCCGGGCGCACGTAATCCTTGAGCGAGACGACGCTGGGCAGCAGCATCTCGTGGCTCGGCGACTTGATCACCCGGTCGTAGCTGGAGACAACATTGACCCGATCGAGGCAGATCGCCTTGATGGCGTCCTGCCACGACCAAAGCGACAGCGGATAGTAGCTGAGCGGCCGGAAGTCGGCATTCAGCACCAAGGCGGGACAGCTCTCAAGCGACACATGTACTGTCACTTGTCGCCTCCCTGTCGGGAATCGCGGCCGGTCATGATCAGCAATATTCTATGCCTGATGTGTCATGACTGTGAAGCGTGTTTCGGAGATCGCTTCAGCTGTTCTGCGCGATGAGGAACGACGTCGCGAAGTCGAGCCCATCCGGTGCGATGCCGTGCGCAACCCCTTGCGAAATATGCAGCGTCACGTCGAACCCGGCGGCAAGCAGGTCATCCGCGGCCTGCCGGCTGAGCTGCGGATCGACCACCTGGTCGAGGTCGCCGTGGATCAGCGCGACGGGCGGCTTGTCGTCCGCCGGAAAGGCATCGGCCGGCACGAACGCGCCCGAGAACGAGACGATGCCGCCGAGCCGCTGCGGCAGGGCCGTGCCGACATGCAGCGCCATCATCGCCCCCTGCGAGAAGCCGACGAGATAGGTGTTGGCAGGCGTGATCCCACCCTGCGTCCAGAGGTCGGAAAGGAACTCGGCGATGACGGGCGCGGCGTTCCGTGCCCCTTCGATACGGCCGGCGATGCGATCGACGGCGAGCGGGAACCACTGGAAGCCGAACGGGCTGCCGGCGCAGGGCTCGGGCGCGTTCGGCGCGACGAACAGCGCGTCCGGAAACAGCTGACCCCAGTGATGGCCCAGGCCGATCAGGTCGCTGCCGTCGGCGCCGTAGCCGTGGAGGAGGATGATCGCCTGCTTCGCGGGGCCGCCACTCTGGGGGGCGAGCATGGGGCCGGAGAGCTTCACCATCAGACCGATATTCCTTCCTTGTTGCGCACCGCGCGATAGTAGCGCCAGAGCAGCAGCGCCGCCGTCGAACGATGCGGCGACCAGCGTTGGGCCATGCCGATCAAGTCCTTTACGGGCGGCTTGTCGTCAAGCCCGAAGGCCCACTGCGCCGCCCGCTGCAGCGCGACATCGCCGGCCGGGAAGATGTCGGGATGGGCCGCCGAGAACATCAGGTAGATCTCGGCCGTCCACGGCCCGACGCCCTTGAGCCGGGTGAGGGTCGCGATCGCCTCCTCGGCCGGCAGTTCCGCGAGATAGGTGAAATCGATGCTGCCCGCCGCGATAGCTTCGGCAATACCGCGCAGGGTCCGGTACTTGCCGCCAGACTGCCCGGCGCCCCGCACCTGCTCCTCGGTGAGTTCGAGATAGCGCGGCGGATCGAGCGCGCCGGGCAAGACCGAGAAGCGCGACCAGATCGCGTCGGCGCTGGCCGTCGAGACCTGCTGGCCGGTGACGATCCGCGCCAGCCCTTCGAACCCGCCCGGCGACCGGCGGATCTCGAAAGGCCCGGCCCTCCCCGCGATCTCGGCTAGCCGCGGATCAAGCACGGTAAGCGCGGCCAGATGGCGGACCAGCGCGTCGGCGGAATCGAGTCGGTCTGTCAAATCATCAGCCTCGCGTGCTAGCTCTGGCCAATGCGCCAGCCCGTATTCCGTTTCGCGCCCAGCCCAAACGGCTATCTCCATATGGGGCATGCCTACTCGGCGCTCTATACCGCTCAATGGTGCAAGGCCATGGGCGGTCGCATGCTGCTGCGCATCGAGGACATCGACCGGCAGAGAAGCAAGCCGGAATTCACCGAAGCGATCTTCGAGGATCTGCATTGGCTGGGGCTCGAGTGGGACGAGCCCGTCTGGCACCAGTCGCAGCGTTTCCCTGCCTACGAGGCGGCGGCCGACCGGTTGCGCGGGCGCGACCTGCTCTATCCCTGCTTCTGCTCGCGCGCCGAGATTGCCGCCGAAGCCGACGGCACCGATCCGGACGGCGCCCCGCTCTATTCGGGCAGGTGCAGCCTTACCGATCCGGCCGAGGCCCGGAATCGGCTGGCTGCAGGCGAGGAGGCGAACTGGCGGCTGCGCACGGCCGAGGCGATGGAACTGACCGGGCTGCTGACCTTCTCGGTCGCCGGCCCGACGCCGATCGACCGGCCGCAGATCCGCTACGCCCGGCCCGAACTCTGGGGCGATGTCGTGCTGCAGCGCAAGGACACGCCGACCAGCTATCACCTGAGCGTCGTCGTCGACGATGCCGCGCAGGTCGTGACCCATGTGACGCGGGGCCGCGACATGGAGCCCTCGACCGACATTCACGTGCTGCTGCAGATGCTGCTCGGGCTGCCGACGCCGACCTACACCTTCCACAAGCTGATCCTCGATGTCGAAGGCAGGAAGCTCAGCAAGTCGAAGGGTTCGCAATCCCTCCGCAGCCTGCGCGAGGCAGGCTGGGCGGCGGAGGATGTGAGGCGGGAACTGGGGTTCGCCTGAAGCGAGCCCCGGCCTCTCCGTGATCCTCCACCGTTGCGCTGGGGAGGATCAGGCGGCTGCCTGCTTCGCCTCGAAGAATGGCCGCACCGTCGTTGCCACCGCCTCATTGAACGGCGTAGCGAAATCCGGGCCGAGGATGGCGTCGAGGCGATTGTCCCTGAGTTCCATGGGGTTGTCCCACAGATACGCCATCTTGCCGATCTCGCGCATCAGCGGGTTAACGAGGCCGATGGCGTTGATGGTCCAGCGCGGGAACATCGTGACTTTCAGCGCCACCGGCGCGGCGGCGACGATCGCGTCGCCCATCTGCTCCGGCGTGACATAGGTCCCGGCGAAGTGGAGATTCTCGAACTGGCCGAGTTCCCCGCGATGCCAGGCGAGCTTTTCGAAGGCGCGGCCGAGGTCGGGCAGGTAGGCCCAGGCATGGGCGATGCCGCGCGTCCCCATCAGCAGGAGCTTGCCCTTCTTGATCTCGGTCATCATAGCGAGATCGAACCAGTCGCCGGTGCTCTCCGGGCCGAAGAAGTCGCCGGCCCTCAGGATCAGCACCTGCATGTCGCCGCGGGCGGCGGCCTCGCGATAGAGCTGCTCGACCCGCACCCGGATCTCGCCGCGCGGCGTCTGCGGGCGCTGCGGCAGGTCCGGCGTCACGACGCGATCGGCGGCGGCATAGTTGTAGATATTGCCGGGGAACAGCAGCGTCTTGCCGCTGGTGCCGAGCGCCGCGATGACGTTGCGCGTCTGCGCTTCCTTCCGGCCCTTGTCCCACTGGTGGTAGGGCAGGTTCAGCGCGTTGACCACGACCTCGATGTCGCCGATGGCGGCGCGCATGGCCTCGACGTTCTCGGCATCGCCCTTGACGAAGTGGACGCCCGGGATCGGGTGGCGGTTCGACCGGCCGAAGCCGGTGACATCCCATCCGGCGGCGACGAAGGCCCTGGCGATATGGTGGCCGACATGGCCGTTGATGCCGATGACGATGACCTGCTTGCTGCTCATATCCGTATCTCCTTGCTGTCGAGAACAAGGTACGCACAACGCTGACGTTTATCGATTGGACAAGATCAACGATCAGCCATACATTATTGAATATGCAAGAACCGGACTGGTCCCTGTGGCGCAGCTTTGGCGCCGTCGTCGAGCATGGCTCGCTCTCCGCCGCGGCCCGGGCGCTGGGGCTCAGCCAGCCGACGCTCGGTCGCCATGTCGAGGCGCTGGAACAGGCGCTTGGCGTCGGCCTCTTCGAACGCACACTGACCGGGCTCCGTCCCACCGATACGGCGCTGAAACTATACGAGCCGGTGCAGCAGGCGCAGGCCGCGCTGGCCGAGGCCGGCCTGAGGGCGGAAGGCGCCAGCGCCACGCCTGCGGGCACCATCCGCATCACCTCGAGCACCATGGTTTGCCACTACGTACTGCCGCCCCTGCTCTACGACCTCCGCCAGGAGTTCCCGCAGGTCGCGATCGAACTGGTGCCGTCGGACTCGGTCGAGAACCTGCTGCTGCGCGAAGCCGATATCGCGGTGCGCATGTTCCGGCCCACCCAGCTCGAATTGATCGCCAAGCGCATCGGCGACATCCCGCTCGTCTGCTGCGCCCACGAGCGCTACATCGCGGCACGCGGGGCCCCGGCCGGCCCCGAGGAATTGCGCCAGCACGACCTGATCGGCTTCGACCGGTCCGATCTCCTGATCGCCGGCGCGCGCCGCATGGGGTTCGAGCTCGCGCGCGACGATTTCGTCGTCCGCACCGACAGCCAGACCAATGGCTGGGAGCTGCTGAAGGCCGGGCTCGGCGTCGGCTTTGCCCAGTCGATCCTCGTCGCCGCCACACCGGGAATGGTGCGGCTCCTGCCCTGCTTCAATCCGCCGCCGCTGGAGGTGTGGCTGACCACACACCGCGAATTGTTCACCAACCGCCGTATCCGTGCCATCTATGATCGGCTAAGCGAGGGCCTTACGCGGCTCTGCGCCAAGGTAGAACAATGAACGTCACTTCCATCATCACCATCATCGCGCTCGGCGCGGTCACCTTCATCCTGTTCTGGGGCCTCTGGAACATGTTCAAGGGCGGTGATCCCAATCTCAGCCAGAAGCTGATGCGCGCCCGCGTCATCGCCCAGTTCGTGGCCGTCATCGTCATTCTGGGCGCGCTGTACTTCTTCGGCCGAGGGTGACAGCGAGGCCGACGACCCGGTACCCTTGCCCAGGGATTCGCGGCGGGAGCGTCTGATGGTCAAGCTCAACAAGATCTACACCAAGACCGGTGACGACGGCACGACCGGGCTCGTGCGCGGGCCGCGCCGTTCGAAGGCCGATCTCCGCGTCGAAGCCTTCGGCACCGTGGACGAGGCCAACAGCTCCATCGGCATGGTCCGGCTGCACACCGTCAGCATGCCCAAGCTCGACCGGGTCCTCGCGCGGATCCAGAACGACCTGTTCGACCTCGGCTCCGACCTCGCGACGCCCGGCGCCGACGCCGAGGGCGCCCCGCCCTCGCTTCGCATCCTGCCGGTACAGGCCGAATGGCTGGAACAGCAGATCGACAGCTTCAACGAAGCGCTGAGGCCGCTGACGAGCTTCGTGCTGCCCGGCGGCTCGCCTCTGGCGGCGACGCTGCATGTGGCCCGCACGGTGACGCGCCGGGCCGAGCGGCTGGTGGTCGCGCTGATCGCCGAGGAGCCGGACACCAGCCCCGCGGTGCTGGTCTATATCAACCGCCTCTCCGACCTGCTGTTCGTCCTGGCGCGCGTCGCCAATGCCAATGGCGAGAACGACGTGCTGTGGACGCCCGGCAAGTTCCGCGGCGGCAATGGCAACGGCTGAGGCCGTTTACCTCCCGTTAACGGCTCCAGCCAAGCGCTCGTTTACCTCCCGTCAATAAACTGACGGGGATGGACACTGATCTGACATCGCAACTGCTTGTCGCGCGCTCGGCCACCACCGAGCATGCGATCGGTATCGCCGTGCTGAAGAAGCAGCACGAGATGGAAATGTCGCTCATCCAGATGCTCGACCAGACGGCGCGCGCTGCGCCGCCCCCAGGACAGGGGACGAAGGTCGACAAGCTGGCCTGAAAACTAGCTCAGGAGAGGTTGTCTTGAACCTCGACACATCGATCTACCGCATGGCCTTTCGCGAGGCCGACACGCTCGGCGTTGCGCAGGTGCTTGTCGCCAAGAAGCGCGCCGATCTCGAGCACCAGCTGCTGCTGAAGCAGGTGAACGAAGGCAGCGCCTCGACCGGCGCCGACCTCGAACGGACACTCTCCGACATGGAGCGGCAGTCCGACGACCTCGTCGGCCGCATCGTCGACCGCGAGGCCTGACGCTGAACTCTCGCTGAACGGATCGGGCCAAATCCGGTCGCTGTGGCAAATTCCGGGTCTTTTGCGCCCCCGGTTGCGCGCGCTAGAGGGAGCCGACTGCGGGGGGTCGCAGGAGGTTCTCCGATGGTTGACACCACCGGCTACGACAAGATGCGCCGCGGCGACATCTACCCCAACCCCGACTGGCACCTCATCGAGATGCAGGCCGAGGCGCGCAAGAAGCTCGATCGCCTCAACGCCGTTCCCAACTCCGACATGTTCAACCGTTCGGTGATGCTGCGCGACCAGCTCGGCAGTTTCGGCGGCGGCATCGTCATGTCGCCGGTGACCTGGGAATACGGCAGGCACATCCATATCGGCGAAGGCGTGTTCATCAACTTCGAATGCGTGTTCCTCGACGGCGCCGACGTCCGCATCGGCAGCGGCTCGGTGATCGCGCCGCGCGTGCAGTTCCTCACCGCCGGCCACCCGATCGATCCGGAAGAGCGCGCCATCCGCGACGAGACCGGCCGCATCGTCGGCGGCAATGCCATGAACAAGCCGATCACCATCGGCGAGAATGTCTGGATCGGCGCCAACGTCCTGATCATGGGCGGCGTCACCATCGGCGCCGGCTCGACCATCGGCGCCGGCAGCGTTGTGACCCGCGACGTGCCGGCCGGCGTGGTGGCCGCGGGCAATCCGTGCCGCGTGATCCGGACGATTGCCGGGCAGGACAACGTGAAGGCATCGCGGGCGGCCTAGCCTTCCAGGCACCGGCTCCCTCCTTCCATCCTCCCCTGCGCTGCGGGGGAGGATCACGGAAAGGCTGGTGCGTTATGCCGCGAGGAATGCCTCGACCTCTGCGCGCGTGGGCGCACCCAGCCGCCCTCCGAAGCGGGTGCACTTGATGGCCGCAGCGGCGGAGGCGAAGGCGATGGTGCGCGCCATCGGCCAGCCCTCGGTGAGGCCGACGGCAAAGCCGGCGTGGAACACGTCGCCGGCCGCCAGCGTGTCGATGGCCTCGACCTTCGGTGCCGGCGTGTGGCGGATGCCGCCGTTCTCGCTCCACCAGCAGCCCTGCGCGCCGGCGGTGACGGCGACGAACACGCCGTGCTCGTCATGCAGCCGCCACGCGGCCGCCTCCGGCGCCTCGGCGCCGGTCAGGAGTTTCGCGGCGCTTTCCGAGGCGACGATGTGGCTCGCCTCGGCCACGAGGCCTTCAAGAATGTCCCGCGCCGCCATGTCGGCATCGAGGATGGCAGGAATGCCGGCTGCCTTTGCCGCCGACAGCGCCAGCCTCGCTGCGGCCGGCCAGCGCACATCGGTCATCACGGCATCGATGCCGGCGAGATCGGGCGGCGCGTCGGGCGCTGAGGTGATGGCCGGATCGTAGCGCGGAACGATGATGGTCGAGCCCGTCTGGTCCATCAGGATCGACGAAAAGCCGGAGCGCGCGCCTGCAACGCGCCGCACCCGCGAGGTATCGACGCCGGCTTCCGAGATCTGCGCCACCAGCCGGTCGCCGATGCCGTCGTCGCCGGCCGAGGCCCAGAGCGCCACCTCGCCTCCGAGGCGGACGATGGTCGCCGCCTGGGCCGAGGCCATGCCTTCGGCCACTTCAACCGCATCGAGCGGGATGAACTTGCCAGGATGCTCGGGCAGCTGCTCGAGCCGGAAGATGGTGTCCATGGTGAGGGCACCGACACAGAGAATCCTGCCCAAGCTCAGCTCTCGATCAGCGTGTCGATGACGTTCTTGCCATCGGTCGTGTCCCACTCGGCCGGCCCCTGCAGCACGGCGAGCTCGCAGCCCTTCTCATCGAGCAGGAGTGTCGCCGGCAACCCGATGGCCACCGCCTGCTGCTTCAACCGCTCGAAGGCGGTGAAGCTAGAATCCGCATAGAGCGGCAGGTTCGCGAGCTTCTCGTCGGCGAGGAATTTTTCGGCCTTGGCGAGCCCGCCTTCGCCGAGATCGAGGTTGATCGGCAGCACCATGAACTGGTCGGAATTGTACTCGGCGGCGAGCCGGTCCAGCGCCGGCATTTCGGCGCGGCACGGCACGCACCAGCTGGCCCAGAAGTTTACGAGCAGCTTCTTGCCGGCGAAATCGGCGATGGTCAGCGGCTTGCCGGCCTCGTCCTTGAACGCCATATCTGCATAGCCGCGCCCCTCGCCGGTGCCGGTGAGCGCCGCGAGCAGGCCGACGGCGGCCGCGTCGATCTTCTGGCCCTTCACCACCTGCGCATCGCACTGCTTTGCCTGTGCCGGCATGAAGTTGCCAACGATGAGGGTAAGGACTAGTGCTACGGCCGCACTCGCGAGGGCGATCAGCAGTACGCGCTTGGGCTGCAGGCGCCTTGTTGGTGCGGGGCTTTGGTCTGTCATTCGAATACCGTTGGAGTTGAGATGAGCAATCGTATGTGGGGCGGCCGTTTCGCGACCGGTCCCGACGCCATCATGGAAGAAATCAACGCCTCCATCGGCTTCGACCAGCGCCTCTACAAGCAGGATATCGCAGGTTCTATCGCACACGCCACGATGCTCGCGGAAGTGGGCATCCTGACCCAGGCGGATCGCGACGCGATCATCACCGGCCTAAAGAGCGTGCTCGAGGAAATCGAGACACAGAAATTCACGTTCTCGCGTTCGCTCGAGGACATTCACATGAATGTCGAAAGCCGGCTGAAGGACGTGATCGGCGATGCCGCCGGGCGGCTGCATACGGCCCGCTCACGCAACGACCAGGTGGCGACCGATTTCCGCCTCTATGTCCGCGACGTCACCGACACCCTGCTGATCCAGGTGAAGACGCTCCAGCTCGCACTGGTGAAGCGCGCCGAGGAAGAAGTCGCGACCATCATGCCCGGCTTCACGCACCTCCAGAACGCACAGCCGGTGACCTTCGGTCATCACCTCCTCGCCTATGTCGAAATGCTCGGCCGCGACTACGGCCGCTTCGAGGACGCGCGCAAGCGCCTCAACGAAAGCCCGCTCGGCTCGGCGGCGCTCGCCGGCACGCCCTACCCGATCGACCGCGAAATGACGGCGAAGGCGCTCGGCTTCGACCGCCCCACGGCCAACTCGCTCGATGCCGTGTCCGACCGCGACTTCATCCTCGAGACGCTCTCGGCCGCCAGCCTGTGCGCCATGCATCTGAGCCGTTTCGCCGAGGAGCTGGTGATCTGGTCGTCGGCGCAGTTCCAGTTCGTGAAGCTGAGCGACAAGTTCACCACCGGCTCATCGATCATGCCGCAGAAGCGCAACCCCGACGCAGCCGAGCTGATCCGCGCCAAGGTCGGCCGCATCATGGGGGCGCTGACCAGCCTCTTGATCGTGATGAAGGGCCTGCCGCTCGCCTATTCCAAGGACATGCAGGAAGACAAGGAAGTGGCTTTCGACGCGCTGGACTCCCTGTCGCTGTCACTCGCCGCAATGACCGGCATGGTAGAGGACCTCCGGGCCAATCGCGACAAGATGCGCGCCTCGGCCACTGCCGGCTTCTCGACCGCCACCGATATCGCCGACTGGCTGGTGAAGCAGGCCAACATCCCGTTCCGCGAAGCCCACCACATCACCGGCCAGATCGTTGCTCTCGCCGAGAGCAAGGGCATGACGCTCGAGGGCCTCACCATCGAGGACTTCAAGGAAATCGACGAGCGGATCGACAGCCGCATCCACAAGGTGCTGACGGTCGAGGCCTCGGTCGCCGCCAGGAAGAGCTATGGCGGCACCGCGCCCGAGAACGTCGCCTGGCAGGCGGCGCGCTGGAAGGAGATCCTCACCGGCGAGAAATCCGAGCCGGTGAGCGTGAAGAAATCGGGTGGTCACGGCGACGGCGGAGTGGAGTAGGCTGCGGCCATGCCGCTCAAGTCACGCCAGCCCCACCTTACCGCCGCGCATATCGCCCGCATCCCGGTGATCGCCGATCCGGGCCAGCCGGTCTATCCCGGCATTCGTCCCGCAACCGATGCCGACTATGACGCCGAGGTCGAGCGCATCATGTCGACGGCGCCCGAGGGTGAGTTCTGGATCTTCGCGCTGAGCTCGCTGATCTGGAACCCGGCCACCGAGTTCGACCGGCAGTGCATGGGTGTCGCCAGCGGCTGGCACCGCAGCTTCTGCCTGTTCGACCAGCGCTGGCGCGGCAACCCCAAACAGCCGGGCCTGATGATGTGCCTCGATCGCGGCGGTTCGTGCCGCAGCATCGCCTACCGCATCCCCGCCGGGCGCATCCGCGAAAACATGGACAAGCTCGTCCGCCGCGAGATGAGCATGGTGCCGAACGCCTTCCCCGGCCGCTGGATCAGGGTCGCGACCACCGACGGGCCGCTCACCGCCCTGGCCTTCGCCATCGACCGCAAGAGCACGCGCTATGTCGGCGGCCTTACGCTGGCCGAGCGCGCCGACCGGCTGGCGCAGGCGCATGGCTGGAAAGGCTCGATGGCGGAGTACATCCTCTCCACCGTTCAGAAGCTCGAGGAACTCGGCATCCACGACCGCAACCTCTGGGCGATCCAGAAGCTGGTGGCGGACCGCATCGAGCACCACTGGCCGAAGTAGTCCCCTGTTTGCATTCCTCACGGGCTGTCATCCCTGCGAAGGTAGGGATCCAACTCGCAGCTGGCACGGGGTGATAGATGGATCCCAGCTTTCGCTGGGATGACACCGAGTTTGGGGTGAGGATCGGGCCTCCATCATGCTCGCCTATCACCCCCATCAATAACTCCAGCTTCCCCTTTGCACCCCTTTGCCCTAGAGCTTCCGCCCGGATTTCTCGGGGGCGTCTCACCTTGGTGCATCATTTCCAGTATCGCGATGACCGGCTGTTCGCCGAGGACGTCGATGTAACCGCCCTCGCCGGAAAGGTCGGGACGCCCTTCTACGTCTATTCGGCCGCGACGCTCCGCCGGCATGTGCGGGTGATGCGCGACGCTTTCTCGGGCATCGACACCCTCGTCGCCTATGCGATGAAGGCCAATTCCAACCAGGCCGTGCTCACCCTGATGGCACGCGAGGGCGCCGGCGCCGACGTGGTCTCGGGCGGCGAACTCGAGCGCGCCATCGCGGCGGGCATTCCACCCGACCGGATCGTCTTTTCCGGCGTCGGCAAGACCTTCGCCGAAATGCGCCGGGCCCTCGAACTCGGCATCAAGTGCTTCAACCTCGAAAGCGAGCCGGAACTCGAGCGGCTGAGCGACGTCGCCGTGTCGATGGGCGCGACGGCGCCGGTGTCGGTGCGCATCAACCCCGACGTCGATGCCGGCACGCACGCCAAGATCTCGACCGGCAAGGCCGAGAACAAGTTCGGCATCCCGTTTGCCCGGGCGCACGAAGTCTATGCGCGCATCGCCGCGCTGCCCGGCGTCCGCGCCGTCGGCGTCGACATGCATATCGGCAGCCAGATCACCTCGATGCTGCCTTTCGACAACGCTTTCTGGCTGCTCGCCCAGCTGGTCAACGACCTGAAGGCGGACGGCCACGACATTCGCCATGTCGATGTCGGCGGCGGCCTCGGCATCCCCTACCACCACGACCAGGACGCACCGCCCGATCCGCTCGCCTATGCCGAAGTGGTGAAGCGCCATGTCGGCAAGCTCGGCGTGTCTCTGATCCTCGAGCCCGGCCGCCTGATCGCCGGCAATGCCGGCATCCTCGTCACCAGGGTCGAGTACGTGAAGGAAGGCGGCAAGACCTTCGTCATCGTCGATGCGGCGATGAACGACCTGATCCGCCCTACGCTCTACGAGGCGCATCACGACATCCAGCCGGTGGTGCATTCCAACCTGCCGCAGATCACCGCCGATATCGTCGGCCCGGTCTGCGAGACCGGCGACTTCATCGCCCAGGATCGGAAGATTGCGGGCGTCAAGGAAGGCGACCTGCTGTCGGTGATGTCGGCCGGCGCCTATGGTGCGGTGATGGCCTCGACCTACAATTCGCGCCCGCTGATCCCGGAAGTGCTGGTCGACGGCGACAAGTGGCACGTCATCCGCCCGCGCAAGTCGATCGACGAGCTGATCGCGCTCGACAGCGTACCGGACTGGGTGTGAGGCAAGAGGGCGGGCAGTCCCCACGCCAACCCACCAGCTGTCACCCCTGCGAAGGCAGGGGTCCACCTCTCCGCAAGCGCCAGCGGCTCCATGGATCCCTGCCTTCGCAGGGATGACATCAGAGTTTGGGGCACGCCCTCCTCCCACATGCATCCTACTGACACCCTCTGTCAGCGTGGCACTCTAGCGTAGGCTATCCGAACCCGGAGCCGCGCCATGACCACGCTCACCGATCGCCAGCTCAATCGCGCCACCCTCGCCCGCCAGATGCTGCTCGAGCGCAGCGACATGGGCATCGTCGCGGCTGTCGAATGGCTGCTCGGGCTGCAGGGGCAGCAGACGCATGATCCCTATATCGGGCTCTGGTCGCGGCTCGCGGGCTTCACCCACGAGGCGCTGACGGCGCTGATCGTCGACCGCACGCTCACCCGCGCCACCACCATGCGGGGCACGCTGCATCTCCACAGCCCCGACGACCTGATCGGCATTCGCGAACTGATGCAGCCATTCCTGCGCGGCGTGTGGAACAGCAATTTCAGGAAGCGCTTCGGCGACAACGACGAGGCGGCCGTGCTGAAGCTGGCGCGAGAACTGATCGACACGCAGCCCATGACGGCGGGCCATCTCGGCAAACGGCTCAAGGAAGCCTTCCCGACCGCCGATGCGCTGTCGATGACGGTGCTCCTCCAGATGCACGACACCCTGATCCAGGTGCCGCCCACCCGCATCTGGGGCTCGGGCCACGCGCCGCTGCTGACACGCATCGGCAACTGGCTGCCGCCACCCTATGAGCGGCCCATCGCCCGCGAGACCCTGGTCCGCCGCTACCTCGCTGCCTACGGCCCCGCGAGCGTTGCCGACATGCAGACCTGGTCGCGGCTGACCAAGCTCGGCGAAGTGTTCGAGGCCCTTCGGCCCGAACTCATCACCTTCACCGCGCCCGATGGCCGGGAACTCTTCGACCTGCCCGACGCGCCGCGCCCCGCTGCCGATACGCCGGCGCCGGTCCGCTTCCTGCCGCTCTACGAGAACGCCTATCTCGGCTACGACAACCGCCGCCGCATGCTGGCCGAGGACGACGCCAAGCGCATCAACATCTTCGAGAACTTCAAGCCCGGCGTACTGGTCGATGGCGTGATCGCCGCCGGCTACACGATCGAAACCAGGAAGCGCGCCGCCGTGCTCGAGATCGAGCCCTACCACAAGTTGCGAAAAGCCGAGATCGCCGACCTCGAGGCCGAGGGCGAGCGCTTCCTGCGCTTCATGGCGGAAAAGGCGGAGACGTTCGACATGCGTGTATTGCCGGTAGCGAGTGCCTGAGCCTCAGCCCGCCATCGCCTGGCGGGCCAGCGAGACGATCTCGGCCGGGCGGCCGTTGAGGGCGTCGTCCACCTTCTCGAGAACCTGCTGCAGGGTGAAGGGCTTCGGGATCACGTCGTAGATCAGCTGGTCGAGCCCGTGGGCGCGTTCGCGCTGGTCGGCAAAGCCGGTCATCAGCATGATCGTCATGTCGGGGAAGGTCGCGGCGACGTTGAGCGCCAGCGCGATCCCGTCCATCACCGGCATCTTGATGTCAGAGAGCAGCAGGTCGAAGCGCCCTTCCTCTTCGGCGATCACCTCCTGCGCGAGGCCGCCGTCCTCGGCTTCCACCACTTCGTGCCCCATGTGCTGGAGGGCGCGCGACACAAAGGCGCGCACGCCGTCATCGTCTTCGGCAAGCAGGATTCTGGCCATCAGTGGGTCTCGTCGGTGGTCGTTTCTAGGGGCTTGTCGGGTAGCGCGGTCGCGGCAAGTTCGGCGCGCGGCCGGCCTTCGGCAAAGCCGAGCTTCAGTTGCGTCGCCGTCGCCGGCGGCGAGGCGAGTTCGGCGGTGAAATCGAGCATCTCGCCGGGCGCGATATCGCCGGCGGCAGGCATGACGCTCCACTGGTAGACGGCAGTGCCATGCTCATCGAGCAGGGTAACGACGACCGGCGGCACGGAAACACGGCGCGGCTCGACCGCCCGGATTTTGCCGATGACGCTCAGCACGCCATCCGACCCGCGCCGGGTCATGACGGTGGAGACATCGGAAAACTCGAGGCCGATGACGTTCACCCCTAGCCCGAGCGCCGAATAGACGCCGGCCATGTCGGGGACGAGGCGCACGATCTCGGTGCGGAACCAGTAGCCGCCGGCAACCACCGCGACGAGCAGCAGCACGGCGGCGAGGCGGATGGCGCGCAGCAAGCGGGCAGCCGGCAGCGCCTCGCCGAACTTGCGCTGGCGCTTTTCGAGCGCACCTGCGGCGGCCTTTTCGGCCCGGGTCGGCTTGCGCGGCGGCGGCGCGGGCTTTGGCGGCTCGACCACCTTGGGCGCGATCGCCGCCTGGATCTCGGCGATCGACTTGACCACTTCGGGCGGCGGCGGCTCGCCTCCCGGCAGCATCCTGCGGATCGATTCGGGGACCGCGGGCGCGCGCTGTTCGAGCGCGTCGAACTCGCGATCGAGCTCTTCTTCCTCGCGCGGGGTGAACAGCCGGTCCTCGCTCTGCCGGACCGGAGCCTCGGCGAGCCAGGCCTTGGAGCAATGGGCACAGCTCACCCGCCGGCCGCTCAGGCCGAGCGTTTCCGGTGGCACCTGGTAGCGCGTGCCGCAATGCGGGCAGGCGATCACGACCAATGCGGGCTGGGACGAAAGCATGGCCCGACCCTAAGCCGCGTCGGGTTAAGTTTGTTCAAACCCGCCCGGTCACAAACTCCTGCGCGGACCAAGATTTAGGCTGAATTGTCGGTGACAAGGCCGCGTCGCAGCGGATGCCGCTGTTATGATGCCATTCAACTGATTCGGAGCGGGTTGGCCCGGTGATCGAGTTCTCCAATGTCGGCCTGCGCTACGGGCAGGGCCCCGAGATCTTGCGCGATCTCAACTTCCGCATCGAACCCGGCACGTTCCACTTCCTCACCGGCCCGTCCGGATCGGGCAAGACCTCGCTCCTGAAGCTCCTGCTGCTCTCGCTGCGGCCGACGCGCGGACGGGTGACCCTGTTCGGCCGCGACACCTCCTCACTCGACCAGGATGCGCTCCTGCAGATGCGCCGCCACATTGGCATCGTGTTCCAGGAGTTTCGCCTGCTCGACCACCTGACGACCTTCGAGAACGTCGCGTTGCCGCTGCGCGTCCTCGGCGAGCCGGAATCGAGCTACCGCGCCAATGTCACCGAACTGCTCGAATGGGTCGGCCTCGGCGAGCGCCTCGACGCGCTGCCGGCGGTGCTGTCGGGCGGTGAGAAGCAGCGCGCCGCCATCGCCCGCGCGGTGATCGGGCGCCCCGACATCCTCCTCGCCGACGAGCCGACCGGCAACGTCGACCCCGAACTGTCGCTGCGGCTCGTCCGGCTCTTCGCCGAACTCAACAAGATGGGCACCACCATCATTCTCGCAACGCACGAACTGCCGCTGCTCGACAGCTTCCCTTTCCCCCGGATGAACCTGCGTGACGGCGAGGTGATCTTCGGTGGTTGAGCTGAAGCTTCCCCGCTTTGCCGGTCTCGATACGCGCGAGCGGGCCGCCCCGATCGTGCCCGAACGCTCGGTCTCGGGCCGCACGCTGGTGCTGCTGATCGCCATCATGACCTTCCTCTCCGGCGTGACGCTCGGCGGCGTGGTGCTGGTGCAGAAATCCGCCATCGCCTGGTCGTCCGATGTCGGCCGCGAGATGACCATCCAGATCCGCCCCACCGAGGGCGAGGTGATGGAGAGCAACCTCCGCACCGCCGTGGCGCTGGCCGAGGCGACGCCCGGGGTGGCGGCGGCGCGCGCGCTCACCATCGAGGAGAGCCAGAAGCTGCTCGAGCCCTGGCTAGGCGCCGGGCTCGACCTCAGCGCCATCGATATTCCGCGCCTCGTCGTCGTGCAGATTTCCGATCCGGCCGAGGCCGACATCGCCAAGCTCGAACGCGACCTCGCGGCGGTGAAGGGCGCGAGCCTCGACACCCACGCCGCCTGGCGCCAGCAGCTCAACGTCATGGCCGGCACCATCGTCGCCTCGGGCCTGCTGGTCCTCGCGCTGATCGTCGTCGCCACCGTGCTCGCCATCATCTTCGCAACGCGCGGCACCATGGCCTCGAACCGCGAGATCGTCGACGTGCTGCATTTCATCGGCGCCTCGAACAGCTTCATCGCCGGCGAGTTCCAGGGCCGGTTCCTGACCATCGGCTTCCGCGGCGGCATCTTCGGCGGCGTGGCCGCCCTGCTGTTCTTCCTGCTCGTCGGCCTTGCCGCCGGCTCGATGGTGCCGCAGGAAGCGGGCCAGCAGCTCGGCATCCTGTTCGGCCGCTTCGCGCTCGGCATCGACGGCATGTTCGGCATCCTCGCCGTGATCCCGGTGATCGCCGCGCTGACCGCCATCACCTCGCGGCTGACGGTGCGGCGCTTCCTGCAGAAGACGTCCTGAGCGATTCCGGCTTGCCGCGTCGTCGTCGGGCAGGCAATTCTGGCTCCGAGGGGGAGGCCTAATGCTGATCGTCCGGGCGATCCGATCGCTGCTGTTCTACGCGTTCTTCTATGTGCAGACGGTGCCGCTCGCGATCATCGTCGGGCTGAGCGCCATCATTGCCGGCCGCACCGCCTTCGGCTGGGCCCTGGCGCGCTACTGGATCCACTCCAACACGGTCGCGCTCCGCATCCTCGCCGGCATCAGGACCGACGTCGCCGGCAAAGAGAACATCCCGGACGGCCCCTGCATCATTGCATCAAAGCACATGAGCGACTGGGACATCTTCGCCATCCTGCCGGGCGCCGGGCGGCCCGGTTTCATCGCCAAGAAGGAGCTGATGGACATCCCGTTCTTCGGCAAGGCGGCGATGGCCTTCGACACTATACGCATCGATCGCTCGCAGGGCGGCGACGCCATCCCGCTGATGCTATCGGACGCGAAGGGCGCACTCGAGCGCGGCGCCCGCATCATCATCTTTCCCGAAGGCACGCGGAAGGCGCCGCTGCAGCCGCATGACTACCGCTATGGCGTGGTCCGGCTCTATGAGGGACTGAACGTGCCGGTGGTGCCGGTTGCTCTCAATTCGGGCCTGTTCTGGGGCCGCAACAGCCTGCTGCTCCGCCCCGGCACGGCGCGGGCTCGCTTCCTGCCCGCCATCCCGCCGGGTCTTCCCGCCGAGGACTTTCGCGCCCGGCTGACCGAGGCGATCGAAACCGAGACCAACCGCCTGATCCGCCGAGCCGACGACGAGGGTCTCGCCGAGCCGGTGGCGCCCGAGCTTCGCGCCAAACTCGACCAGCTGAAGCAAGGGATAGCGCCCGCCGCTGCCGATACCACTATATCTTGACGCAACTCGCGACGCAGCCCATACCTATAGCGTCGGGCCTGGGCGAGTGCTTGACATTTGATTCAAGTTTGTTCTATATATGTTCTCTTCGCTTGGGGAACCGGGGGCTGCGTATGGTGCCGACACTTGATCGTTCGATCCTCGAAAACGCTGGCCAGCACCCGGTGAACTGGCGGGGCCGCTCGGGCCGCTACTACGCGCTCGAAACCATGCGCCTCGACGATTTCAGCTTTTCCGGCGACGAGCTCTACCTCATCGCGCTCGGCAACCACGTGCTCTGGGCCGGCGGCAGCATCGACCTGATCGAGGATGCCGTCAGCCGCGCCCGCTTCCGCCTCGCCATGGACTGCGCCGACCGCGTCTTCCGCGTCGAAGCCAGCCCCGACGCGATCGAGCGCCTGACCCTGCTCTGGGACCTCGAAGGCGCCGAACCGGTGCTGGGGCTGAACGCGGCTTAGTTGCCTGGCAGGCGGCCGCCTACGCCGTCCGAACCACCGGCACATCCACCCCGCCGAGCGCTGCGACCAAATCGTCGAGATAGCGGTCGTGCATCCCGAGTTCGGCGAGCTTGCGCGCCGTCTCCAGCACATATTCGGGGTTGGGTCCGGACTCGCCCACTCCGGCGCGGACGAGGCGCACCTGTTCGGCGATATCGAGCTTGCCGGCATATTGCACATGCCGCGTGTCGGCGAGGAAGGCGAGCGCGGTGACATGCGTGCCGTCGGCCAGTTGCAGCGGCCTCGTCGCCTCGCGATAGACGCCGTTGTCCATTTCGCGCTCGCTGAGATAGGCGTGTGTCTCTTCCCACTGCTCGCTCGTAACCTCGAAACCCATGCCGCGGCAGGAGCCGCCCGGCATCAGGCCGAAGACGAGACCGGGGCGGGCCGAGGTGCCGCGGTGCCGCTGCGAGTAGATGCAGAGCCGCCGGTGCACGCCGCGCAGCAGGGCCTGGGACTGGCGGACAAAGGTGAAACCCGGGCGCCAGATCAGCGAGCCGTAACCGAACACCCAATGGGTCGAATTCTGGGCCATCCGAAGTCATCCGCCTTGCCGCGGTCACGTTCGTACCGATACGGTCCGCGCCGCGCAACCTTGGCGCGGATATGGGAGACCTGACTTTGCGGAAGTTCGCGTGGCTGGCGATCGCGGTGATCGTCGTGGTCGGCGCCTGGAGCGCGGGATGGCTTTGGGCCGCCGGCGAGACACGCACGCAGATCGAGCGTCTGGCCGAGGCAGATGGCGAAGCCGCGCCCCGGTTCCAGTGTGAAACCCTCAACGTCTCAGGCTACCCCTTCCGCTTCGACGTCGACTGCCAGAACGGCACCCTGACCGACCGCGACCTGACGGCCACTTTCACTGGGCTCCGTGCCTCGGTGCTGGCCTACAACCCCACGCACCTGCTGTTCTCGGCCAAGGGGCCCTTTGCCTATGCCGACGCCTTCACCGGCAGCCAGCGCCGGCTCGATTTCACCAAGCTCGACGGCAGCGTCCGGCTGATGTCTGCCGACCCGATCGCGGCGCTTGCGGGTGAAGGCTGGCGGCTGGCCCGCCTGTCGATCGAGAGCAACGATCTGGTCGTGACCAGCACGGTGGCAGGCGAGATCGTCGAGGCCAGCGCCAGCCATTTCGAGGCGCATCTCGTCGACATGCCGCAGTTGTTCGACAAGACCGCGGGCACGTCGGCGCTCGCCAAGTATGTGACCTTCACCAAGCTGGCCCTGCCCGGACTGCAGATCGCCGATGCCACCGTTACGCTCGACAACCAGATCACCGGCCTGCCCGCCGACATCCGCGATTTCTCCGACCCCGATTTCCTGCGCAACTGGCAGGCTGCGGGGGGCACCCTGAAGCTGGTCGATAATACCGTCTCGCAGCCCGTGCCCGACGAGAGCTTCGGCTTCACCGGTGAGTTGCGGTTGAGCGGCGGCGGCTATCCCGAGGGCCAGATCAGCTACACCAGCAGGGGCATCGACGAGCGGCTCCGCCAGTTCCTCCCGCCGGTGCAGCGCGCCGCCTTCAGGGGTGCGCCGCAAGGCGACGGCAACTTCAGGAACACGATCAACATCGCCGACGGACAGGTGAGGATGCTGGCCATCCCCCTGACGCAGCTGCCGCCCCTGTTCTAGACGCGGGCATCGATAGGCCTTGCTGAGGCGGGATCCCTCAGCGAGTATCCTTCATCGTCTGATGGGGGGAACTCATGCAGGATATCGCCGCGTCGTCGTCTGCGAGGTCAGGCGGCGGATACACGCCGGGCGCCGTGCGGCTGCAATGCCGGATCGGCTTCTGGGACATGGTGGGTCACATCGTCCTGTGGATCGTCGTGATCCTCCTCACCGTGGGGATCGCCGGGTTCTTCTTCGTTTATTCGCTGCAGAAGATGGTCATCAACCACACGATGATGATCGACCGGCAGGGCACCGAGATCGGCCATCTGCGCTGCGACCTGAACCTCGTCAGCACCATCGGCCACGTGATCCTCTGGATCCTGCTCACCATCATCACGCTCGGGCTCGCCCTGCCCTTCTACATCTACCGGGTGAACCGGGTGATCATGGATGAGACCGAAGTGGTGATGTACTAGGCCGCCTGCCGGCCTCAGGCGTCCTCGCCGCCGCCGTGTTCGCGCACGGCGAATTCCGGCGTGTCCCTGGGCTGGACAACCGGCGTCGCAGCGCCGTGTGGGCGGCCGAAGTCCACAGCCGCCGTCTCCTGGCCCGCCGTGATGATCGACCGGCGGATGGCGCGCGTGCGGGTGAACAACTCTTCCATGCCCGGGCCGTCACCGACCCGCACCATGCGCTGCAGTTGCGACAGGTCCTCGAGGAAGCGGCCGAGCATCTCGAGCACGGCGTCGCGATTGGTGAGGAACACGTCACGCCACATAACGGGATCGGATGCGGCAATGCGGGTGAAATCGCGGAAGCCCGAGGCCGAGAACTTGATCACCTCCGACTGCGTATCGGCTTCGAGATCGGCGACCGTGCCGACGATGTTGTAGGCGATGAGATGCGGCACATGGCTGGTGATGGCCAGCACCATGTCGTGATGCGCCGCATCCATGCATTCGACATTGGAGCCGAGCGCGCCCCAGAACGACATCAGCCGGTCGACGGCCACCGGATCGACCGTCGGCTTGGGCGTCAGGACGCACCAGCGGTTGACGAAGAGATCGGGGAAACCGGCGGCGGGGCCGGAATGCTCGGTACCGGCGAGGGGATGGCCGGGAATGAAGTGGATGCCGGCCGGCAGCAGCGGCTCGATCACCTTCATCACATGGCCCTTCACCGAGCCGACATCCGAAAGGATCGCGCCCGGCGCCAGCCGGTCGCGGATCTGGCCCATCACATCGGCATAGACCCCGACCGGGGTGCAGAGGATGACGAGATCGGCGCCCTCGACCGCCTCCGCCGCATCGAGCGTGTAGATGTCGCCGAGCCCGAGCTCGCGCGCTTCGTCGAGCGTCGCGGCCTTGCGCGTGGTGATGGCGATGGTCTTGGCGAGGCCCTTGAGCCTCACTGCCCGCGCGATCGAGGAACCGATCAGGCCGATGCCGATGAGGGTGAGCTTTTCGAACATTATCGTGCCCCCGGCGCGCCGAACGCCTCGAGAATTTCTGCCACGGCCCGCATGTGCTCTTCGAGCCCGATGGTGATGCGCAGTGCTTCGGGAATGCCGTAGCCGTGCATTTCGCGGACGATCAGGCCCTTGTCGCGCAGCGCGGTGAAGGCGGCGCGCGAGGTCGCCACATCCTCGAACAATGCGAGGATGAAGTTGCCCTGGCTCGGCGGCACGCGGATGGCGTTGCCGCTCAGCGCTTTCGTCAGCCAGTCGCGCCAATTGGCATTGTAGTCGCGCAGCTTCGCCGTGAACTCGACGTCGCGCGCCGCCGCGGCGGCCGCCGCCTGCCCTGACAGCGTGACGTTGAACGGCCCGCGGATGCGGTTCACCGCATCGACGATGTGGTCCGGCCCATACATCCAGCCGACCCGCTCGCCGGCGATGCCCATCTTCGAGAAGGTGCGGACCATCACGACGTTCTGCGCCTTGTCGACGAGGTCGATGCCGACCGAATAGTCGGTCGCGGTGACATATTCCGCATAGGCGCTGTCGACGACCAGCAGGATGTCCGGCCGCAACCCCGCATGCAGCCGCTCGACCTCGGCGGCCGACAGGTATGTGCCGGTCGGGTTGTTCGGATTGGCGAGGAACACGATCTTCGTGCGCGGCGTCACGGCGGCGAGGAGGTTGCCGACATCGGCGCGATAGTCCGTCTCCGGCGCCATGACGATCTCGGCCGAGGCGCCGCGGGTGATGATCGGATAGACGTTGAAGCCATACTGGCTCATCACCGCCTCGTCGCCTTCGCCCAGATAGACCTGCGCGAGGAGGTGCAGGATGTCGTCCGAGCCGAAGCCGCAGACGATGCGATCCGGCGAAATGCCGTGCACTTCGCCGAGCGCCGTCCGCAATTCGCGCGACGAGCCTTCCGGGTAGATGTGGAACTTGTCGGCCAGCGCCTTGTAGGCCTCGATCGCCCTGGGGCTCGCGCCCAGCGGAGACTCGTTGGCCGAGAGCTTTACCAGCTTCACCCCCGACGGCGCGTCGGAGCGGCCCGGGACGTAGGGCGCGATCTTCAGGATACCGGGCTGGGGAACGGGGCGGTCGGGCGTGTCGGTCATTTTCACTTGGAACGGCGGCGAAATCGGGCCGGACCATATGGGATGCGCCGGAGCGTTGCAAAGGAATCCCGGCCCATAGGCCGCGCGGTTCTGCTAGAGTGGGCCTGCATGATAGTCGATACGGAGGAGGATCCGATGACGGCAATGAACATCGTGCATGTTCGGGTCAAACCGGGCCAGGAGGAGCAGTTCTTCGCGATCCACCGCACCTATGGCGTCGATCGGCCGAATGGTTCGCGCAACTTCTGGGTGGTCAAGACCGGCGAGCACTCCTACTGCATCGTCGGCGAGTGGGACCGGATGGAGGATCTGGTGGCGGCGCGACCGTCCATGATCGCCAATCTCGACCGGCTCCGCCCGCTGCTCGAGGACCTCGGCGGTGGCCGTGGCGTCACCGAGCCCTGGTCGGGCGAGGTGGTGGTGAACCTTCGCGCCGAGATGAGCCCCGAAAGCGCGCTCTAGCGGGACCGGGCAAAGCGCGGGCGGCTACCGCTCGCGCGGCAGTCTCATCGCTGCCTGCGGGGCCAGCGAGGGCACGCGCACGAAGCGCTCGGCCTTCTTCCGCCGCGGCACGGCCGGAAACAGTTCCTTGCGGGCGAGGACGCAATGGACACCGGCGAAGGTCGGCCCGAACAGCCGCCCGAACCGCTCGAAGAACCGCGCCGACTTGAGCAGCAGCGACATCTGCGAGGGCGGCAGGTAGAGCGCATCCTTCCACTGCTCGACGACGAAGCTGTGGTCACGCAGCAGCCGCTCGAGCTGGCCGCGCGAGAACGGATGGCCATCGCCGAACGGCGTCGTGTCGAAGGACGACCAGGTGCCCCGCCGCTTCGGCACGATGACGATGAGCCGGGCATTGGGCGCCGAGACGCGCCAGAGCTCGCGCATCAGCTCCTCGCTGTCGCTGACATGCTCGAAGGCATGCACGGCGATGGTGAGATCGACCGCGGCGTCGGTCAGAGGCAACTCGAGCGGATCGCAGAGCACGGTGTGCGACGGACCCTCGCGCGGCCAGGCCGAGGCCCCCTGGCGCGCCGGCATGGCCGCGATCACCCGCTCGGCCTTTTCGAGCGCGAAACGCATGTAGGGCGTGGCGAAGCCGAGCCCGAGCACCCGCTGGCCTTTGACGTTGCCGGCAAAGCGCATCACCTCTTCACGCAGCAGCGCCCGCGAGATCTTGCCCAGCGGCGAGCGGTAGAACTCGATGATCCGTTCGACCTGTGACGTCATGGAAGCCTGGATGTCATTTAAGCCTCATGGCGCAATCCGAAATCCTTATCTAGGTTCTGTCATGCTTTGCCGGCGCCTGTCATCTCTGCAGGGCGCCGCGACCCGGAGACTGCCTTGACCCTCTTGATCGACATCTTCCTCTGCCGGACCGACAATTTCGGCTACCTCGTCCACGACGTCGCCAGCGGCCGCACCGCCGCGATCGACGCCCCGGACGCCAAGGCGATCAAGGAAGCAGCCGCCCGCCGCGGCTGGAAGCTCACCGACCTCTTCATCACCCATCACCATACCGACCATGTCGAGGGCATCCCGGCGCTGAAGCGTGAATTTGGCGTGCGCGTGGTCGGGCCCAAGGCCGAGGAGCAGAAGATCCTCGGGCTCGACGTGCTGGTCTCCGCTAGCGACACCGTCTCGCTCGGCGAGACCGACTTCCTCGTCATCGAGACGCCCGGCCATACGCTCGGGCACATCGTCTACTACGATCCCTCGGGCCGGCACCTGTTCTCGGCCGATGCCCTGTTCTCGCTCGGCGTCGGCCGCATGTTCGAGGGCAAGCCCGGGCCGATGTGGGATGGGCTCGAGGAGTTGCGCGCCCTGCCCGACGACACACTCGTCTATCCCGGCCACGAATACACCGCATCGAACGCCGCCTTCGCTCTCAGCGTCGATCCCCGGAACTCCGCGCTCAACATTCGCGCCTCCGAGGTGAAACGCCAGGTCGAGGCGGGGCGTTTCACGATCCCGGTGACCCTCGGGATGGAAAAGGCCGCCAACCCGTTCCTCAGGTCCGACGAACCGGTGCTGGCGAAGGCGATGGGCCTTCCCGCCGGCGCGCCGCCGGCCAATGTCTTTGCCGCGCTGCGCAAGGCCAAGGACGAGTTCAAGGGATAGAAGGATGGGCACGCGCCTGACGTTCAAGCCGGTGACCAGGTCCACGGCGAAGGATTTCGAGGCGCTGTTCGAGGCCCCGGGCGGCCCCAAATACTGCTGGTGCATGCTCTTCCGGGCAACACCCGAGGAGATCAGGTCGGCCAAGGGCCAGCAGCGAAAGACGCAGATCCTCGAGCGGATCGAGGAGCGCGTGCCGGTCGGCCTTGTCGGCTATGCCGACGGCGGGCCGGCGGCCTGGGTCTCCGTCGCGCCCCGCGACACGTTTCGCCCGCTGGGCGGTCCGGACGCGGAGGACGGCGAGAGCATCTGGTCGCTGACCTGCATGTTCGTGCCGCGCCGCCGGCGCGGCGAAGGCCTCGGCCGGCAACTGCTCAAGGCGGCCATCGACCACGCGAAAAAGCGCAAGGCGACCATGCTCGAGGCCTATCCCGTCGCGCCGGATTCGCCGAGCTACCGGCACATGGGGTTCATCCCGCTGTTCGAGGAGTTCGGCTTCGAAGAGGTAGGCAAAGCCGGTACGCGCCGGCATGTGGTCCGGTTAACCCTTTCTTCATCCGGCACGGGAAAAGCCTGAGGATTCATTGCAACCTGCCCCCCTACTCGCGACGTTACCGTCGTGAGGCCCGCACCAGGCGGACGGGCATGGAACTGGCGATGAAATCGAGACGGGTCCAGCGCAGGGTATTCAGGGTGCCGACGGCGCCTGCCAAACCGCGCGACCTGCTGCGCATCGCCCCTGCCGCCGCAGCGGATTTCGTCAGCCAGCAACTGGTCGAGCCACGCCCCGCCGCGGTGGGCGAAGCCGTGACGGCCTACGATCGCGCCGGCCGCATCGCCGTCCGCCGCATGCCCGCCGGCTATCGCACGACCATCGTCACCTGAGGCCTGGGCCTCAGGTCATAGACACGTCGCGGCCCGCTCCGGTGATGGACACGGTGAACCCCGCCGTCACATCGACCAGCGCCATCATCATCAGGATGAAGAACACCGAACTGGCGGCCGCGCCGACGAGCAGGAACTCGACGAGGAAGATCACGAACACCACCACCGACAGCATGTGCTCGATCACCGAGTTGCGCCCGGTATTGGTGGATTTCAGCACCTCGAAGAACAGGCAGATCAGCCCGACGACGAGCATCAGGTCGCCTGCCGTCAGCGACCACGGTACGCCCGACACCATCGGAATGGTGATCAGGTCGTGCTTCCAGCCCGCGGGGTTGCCGCCCATGAACAGGAAGGCAAAGAAGTTGTAGGCGATCAGCGGCAGGAGCAGCAGCGGCGGAATGAACGGGCCGGTCGGCACCGGACGACGGCCCGGCGGCATGAACACGGTATTGTCGGACATCTCGGCGGCTCCACACTCATCGCTGCGCTCGGACCATGCCAGCCCGGACGGTGGGGAGCTAGCCCCACCGTGCGCTTTCACACCGACGTCAGACCTTGAGCGGGCCGACCATCTGCTCGGGCTTCACTTCAGCGTCGAACTCCTCGCCGGTGAGCAACCCGAGTTCGATCGCCGCTTCCTTGAGGGTCGTGCGCTTCTTGTGCGCGTGCTTGGCGATCTTGGCCGCGTTGTCGTAGCCGATCTTGCGGTTGAGCGCCGTCACCAGCATCAGCGACTGGTCGACGAGCTGCTTGATCCGGTCCTTGTCGGGCTCGATGCCGACGGCGCAGTGATCGTTGAAGCTCTTGGCCGCGTCCGCCAGCAGCCGCACCGACTGCAGGAAGTTGTAGGCGATCACCGGCTTGAAAACGTTGAGCTCGAAATTGCCCTGGCTGGCGGCGACCCCGATGGCGGTGTCGTTGCCGAACACCTGCACGCAGACCATGGTCATGGCTTCCGACTGGGTCGGGTTGACCTTGCCCGGCATGATCGACGAGCCCGGCTCGTTCTCCGGAATGGTGATCTCGCCGAGGCCCGAACGCGGACCCGAGGCGAGCCAGCGCACGTCGTTGGCGATCTTCATCAGCGCCACGGCAAGCTGCTTCAGCGCGCCCGACGAGCCGACGAAGGCGTCGTGCCCCGCCATCACGGCGAACTTGTTCGGCGCGGTGACGAACGGATAGCCGGTCAGCGTCGCGATCTCCGCCGCGACCGTCTCGCCATACTTCGGGTGCGCGTTGAGGCCGGTGCCGACGGCGGTGCCGCCGAGCGCCAGCTCGTAGAGCTGCGGCAGGGTGGCGCGGATGGCCTTGAGCGCCAGATCGAGCTGCGCCACCCAGCCCGAGATTTCCTGGCCCAGCGTCAGCGGCGTCGCATCCTGCAGGTGGGTGCGGCCGATCTTGACGATGTCCATGAACTCCTTGGACTTGGCATCGAGCGTATTGCGCAGCAGCAGGATGCGCTCGACCAGATAGCCCTCGATCGCCTCGACCGCCGCGATATGCATCGCCGTCGGGTAGGTGTCGTTCGACGACTGGCTCATGTTGACGTGGTCGTTCGGATGCACCGGCTTTTTCGAACCCATGACGCCGCCGGCCATCTCGATGGCGCGGTTGGAGATCACCTCGTTGACGTTCATGTTCGACTGGGTGCCCGACCCGGTCTGCCACACGACGAGCGGGAAGTGATCGGCGAGCTTGCCGGCGATCACCTCGTCGGCAGCGGCGACGACGAGGTCGCGGGTCGCGGCATCCATCAGCCCGAGCTTGTTGTTGGCGAGCGCCGCGGCCTTCTTCAGGATGCCGAAGGCGGTGATGATCTCGACCGGCATCTTCTCGCCGCCGATGTCGAAATTGGCCAGCGAACGGGCGGTCTGCGCCCCGTAATACTTCTCCGACGGGACGTTGATCGTGCCCATGGAGTCAGATTCGACGCGCATGCCCATGCCGGGAGCCTTTCATAGTGCAAACGGAAACGGCCGGCTCCCTGGTGGGAAGCCGGCCGTGGGATCTAGTGACGCTCGCGCAAGAGCTAAGCCCGAGGGCTTACGAGTTCTTGGGCTGGAGAATCTGCCGGCCGCGATACATGCCGGTCTTGAGGTCGACGTGGTGCGGACGACGCAGCTCGCCCGAATCCTTGTCCTCGACATAGGCGGGGGCCGCGAGGCCATCGGCGGAGCGGCGGAACCCGCGCTTCATCGGCGAGGTCTTGCGCTTTGGCACTGCCATGGTTGTTACTCCTGGTTCAATAGCGTGTCGCCGAAAGTGACTTCCGGCTGATAACAGACAGGGTCTGTCGGGAATTGGGGGCGTCTATAGAGCACAATGACGCCTGTGTGAAGGGGCGAAATGACCCGATTTGCGCCTTTGCCGCACCATTCCCGCCCGGCCGCAAATTCGCTAGAAGCAGCGGGACCCGCCGAGACGCCATGACGTGAGCTACTCCTTCTCCGACGAACTGAAAAGCACTGCCGCCGATATCGAGGTCGCACTCGGGCAATTGCTCGAGGCCGGCACCCTGTCCGGCCCCGGCCTGCCGCCGGACCGGCTGATCGCCGCCATGCGCCATGGCAGCCTCAACGGCGGCAAGCGCCTGAGGCCCCTGCTGGTGCGCCAGGCTGCCGGCGTGTTCGGCGTTCCCCCCGCCAACTCGCTCAGCGCCAGCCTCGCGGTCGAAATGATCCATTGCTATTCGCTGGTCCATGACGACCTGCCAGCCATGGACGACGACGACCTGCGCCGTGGCCAGCCGACCGTGCACAAGGCCTATGACGATGCGACCGCCATCCTCGCCGGCGACGCGCTCCTCACCCACGCCTTCGGCCTCCTCGCCTCGGAGGCAGCACATCCCGACCCAGCCGTGCGTGTCCGCCTCGTCGCCGAACTCGCGGCCGGCGCCGGCGCCGGCGGCATGGTCGGCGGCCAGATGCGTGACATCGAGGGCGAAACGGGCTTCCTGACCGAGCGGGCCATCGCCCAGATGCAGGCGATGAAGACCGGGGCGCTGATCCGCACCGCGGTCCGCATCGGCGCGACCATAGGCGGCGCCACGGACGAACAGCTGGCACTGCTCACCACCTATGCCGAAGCCGCCGGCCGTGCCTTCCAGCTCGCCGACGACATCCTCGATGTCACCGCCAGCCCCGAAGCGATGGGCAAGGCCACCGGCAAGGATGCCGGCGCCGGCAAGCAGACCATCGTCTCGCGCATCGGCGTTTCCGCCGCGCGCCAGGAACTGGCCGAGGTGATCCACGACGCGCTGACCGCCCTCATCCCCTTCGACGAACGGGCCGACGGCCTGCGCGAGACCGCAAAGTTCTTTGCCGAGCGCAAACACTGACCACCCCAATGCTTATGGAGTTTCCATGTCCCTCGAAACCGTGAAGGCGGACCTCGCCGCCCGTGCCCCCGACCTCGCCGTGATGGTGACCGAGGACTCGACTGCGACCGTCGACCTCGCGGCTGCCGTGCATGGCGTAGCGCCCGGCCAGATCGCAAAAACCCTCGCCATCCGCGTCGGCGACAGCGAGTTCCTGCTGGTGACGCGCGGCGATGCCAGGCTCTCGAACAGCAAGGCCAAGCAGGCCTTTGGCGGCCGCCCGCGCATGCTCGGCGCCGAGGACGTGCTGCGGCTCACCAGCCATCAGGTCGGCGGCGTCTGCCCCTTCGGGCTGCCGGCGCCGCTCACCATCTATTGCGACGAGTCGCTGAAGATCTACGACGAGGTCATCCCCGCCGGCGGCTCCACCCACGCCTCCGTCCGCCTGCCCCTCGCCCGCCTCGTCGAACTGTGCGGCGGCAAATGGGCCGACGCCTGTGATGTGCCGGCGGCATGAAACTGGACCAGTCCAGCATCCCGAGCGCCTTCTGGTCCGTGCCTTATGACGGCACGCGCGTACCTGGTGACGGACTGGTTCCCGACTTGACCCTGGGCGCCAACTGCCAGCTCTTTGCCTATGCGGTGTTGGCCCATTTCGGCCGCCCGATGCTGAGCTTCTTTTCGAGTGATCTCTGGGCCGACACAGAGTTCACCACTGAGGCTGCACGGCCCTTCGAACCACTGGACCTCCTGCTCTTCAACCGCGACAGCAGTGCCTACGGCGCTCATGTCGCAGTCAGCCTGGGCGGAGAGGACGCACTTCATCTCAGCAAGCGCGTGGGCCGGCCGGCGGTATGGACGTTGGATCGCTTTGCCGAGGAAGCCGACTATCGCGGCCTGATTGGCGGCAAACGCCTGCACTAAAACCCGCACAGGTCGCCCGTCAGCCACGGCACGAAGAGCAGTAGCGCGGGCGCCCCGCGCCACGTTCAGCGGCCGCGGCTCCACCCACGCCTCCGTCCGCCTGCCCCTCCGCCGCGTCGAACTCTGCGGCGACAAATGGGCCGACGCGCATGATGTGCCCGCGGCTATCAAGATGGCGACACGCAAGCTTGACACACGCGATATCCGACACTACTTCTTGCCCTATGGATGATCGACATCCCATCGTGATCAAGCTTGCATAACGCAAGCTTGGCGTAGTTGGGAAGAAGGGACGGAAGATGGCTTCTGACTTTGGACTGGAGAACTTCAAGCAAGGCCCACTGGGTCGTCGTATCGCGCCCATCGTCGAGGGCGTGGAGAACAATCGGGACATGGATGCCCTGTCTCGTTGTGATCTCCCCGCGGTACGGGTGATCGGCAAGCAGCTACTTGCCGCCGGTATCAAGACCAAGGACGACGAGACCAAGAAGCAGGTCGGTCGCTGGGTACGTGAGGTCATGGAACATCGCGGCTGGGTGCCAGCCCGCAAGGGCAAGCTGCCCCGTGGCAACCTGTTCTCGACCGGCGCGATCTACAAGCGCAAGGACGGCTAGAACTGCCTGAGGTTGCCAGTCAGCCACAGCACGACGAGCAACAGCGCGAGTGCCCCGAGCCACAGCCAGCGGCGGCGGGCGGCTTCGCCGGCGAACAACCACTCGCGCCAGCGGCTCATTCGGCGGCGGTCTTTTCGGCGTGGCCGAAGCGCTTTTCGATATAGTCGGCGACCATCGCCTTGAACTGCTCGGCGACATCGGCACCGCGAAGGGTCGCAACCTTCTGGCCATCGACGAAGACAGGCGCAGCCGGCGTCTCGCCGGTGCCGGGCAGCGAGATGCCGATATTGGCGTGCTTGCTCTCACCCGGGCCGTTGACGATGCAGCCCATCACGGCGACGGACAGCGACTCGACCCCGGGATAGCGCTCCTTCCACTCGGGCATCGAGGCCGAGAGGTGATCCTGGATTTCCTTGGCCAGCACCTGGAAGGTCTGGCTCGTGGTGCGCCCGCAGCCCGGGCATGCGGCGACCACCGGCAGGAACTGGCGGAAGCCCATGGTCTGCAGCAGTTCCTGCGCCACCCGCACTTCCTGCGTCCGGTCCCCACCCGGCTCGGGCGTCAGCGACACGCGAACCGTGTCGCCGATGCCCTGCTGCAAGAGGATGCCCATGGCGGCCGACGACGCGACGATGCCCTTCGACCCCATGCCTGCCTCGGTGAGCCCGAGGTGGAGCGCATAGTCGCAGCGCGCCGCGAGGTCCTGGTAGACCGCGATCAGGTGCTGGACGTCCGACACCTTTGTCGAGAGGATGATCCTGTCGCGCCCGAGCCCGAGCTCTTCGGCGCGCTCGGCCGACAGCAGCGCCGACTGGATGATCGCCTCGCGCTGCACGGCGGCGGCGCTGACCGGGGTCGCCGAGGCCGAGTTCTCGTCCATCAGCCGGGTCAGCAGTTCCTCGTCGAGCGAGCCCCAGTTGACCCCGATGCGCACCGGCTTGTCGTATTTCATCGCCAGCTCGATCAGCGTCGCGAACTGGGTGTCGCGCTTGGCCTTGAAGCCGACATTGCCCGGATTGATCCGGTACTTGGCCAGCGCCTCGGCGGCGGCCGGATGGTCGGTGAGCAGCTTGTGGCCGATATAGTGGAAGTCGCCGACCAGTGGCACGAAGACGCCGCGCTGGGCGAGCTTGTCGCGAATATGGGGAACGGCCGCCGCGCTCTCGTCGCGATCGACGGTGATGCGGACGATCTCCGAGCCGGCGCGCCACAGCTGCGCCACCTGGCGCACGGTCGCCTCGATATCGGCGGTGTCGGTATTGGTCATCGACTGGACGACCACCGGGGCCCCGCCGCCCACCATGACGCCACCGACATTGACGCCGACCGACTGCCGGCGGGGAGAAATGCTCATCGAAAGTCCTCGTGCCGCCCCACGCAAATAGGCCTTTGACGTTGCTGGCGCAATGTTACGATTGCGTGACCGATTGAAGCGAGGCGCGCATGAGCTTCGAGGCCTATCTCGACAATATCGAAAAGCAGACCGGCCTCGGCCCCGACGACTTTATCCGCCTCGCGACGGCGAAGGGTTTTACGGCAGCCGGCACGAAGGCAACCCAGATCACCGACTGGCTGAAGGCCGAGCATGGCCTTGGGCACGGCCACGCCATGGCGATCGTCAAGCTGCTGAAGGACCGCGCCGGGCTCAAATAGTCGCACCGGTCTTGAAGCGGGCACCCACCGGGACCACATCCCGCACATCATGATCAAGCTCTCGCTCCTCACCCGCTTCGTCACCTTCCGCAAGGAACTCGCAACGCTTTGGCGCGCCTTCGTGGCCGCCGAGACGCCGGTCTACCTGAAGGCGCTCATGCTGCTGGTGCCGGCATACCTGTTGAGCCCGATCGACCTGATCCCGGACATGATCCCGCTGCTCGGCTGGGTCGACGATTTCGTCGCCATTCCGCTGATGGTCAGCTGGATCGTCCGCATGCTGCCGCAGAAGGCGCCGGTCTACCAGCGCGCCGCCGACGGTGCCAGGGTCATCGATGGCGAGTACCGCCGGCGCTGAGGCGCGGGCGGTTTGACAACTTGGTGGATATGGCCATGATGCTTGTCATGAGCAGTCTCTTCGTGCCCCAGCGCTGTATCGAAAGTCGCCTCAGCAAGGCAGGATAGCTGCCTGGTGCTGTTACCTGCCCGTAGGGCAAGAGCGGCACCAGGACTTCACGAACTCTCCCCCTAAATCCCGACCTGTCGAGGGCTGCGCCGTTTCCGGCGTGGCGCGTTCGCATGTCGGTCGTGAGGTACTGTCCATGACCTTCAAGTATTCCGCCACCTTCCCCATCAGCGGCGGCAACAAGCTGCGCCGCTTCCGTGAATGGGCGACGGCC
This sequence comes from Pseudomonadota bacterium, assembly GCA_023393475.1. Classification (GTDB taxonomy): domain Bacteria; phylum Pseudomonadota; class Alphaproteobacteria; order Rhizobiales; family Devosiaceae; genus Devosia_A. The sequence continues at coordinate 64,943 of JAEWLC010000090.1, read as the reverse complement.
CACCTGCCCGAACTCGGCTACAGCCTGCCGCCGCAGACACCGATCGAGACCGAGAGCATGACGATCAGGCTGCGCTCGGTGCAGGATCGCGCCCTCGTCCTCGAGACGCTGGCCAGGGTTCCCCTGGCCGGCCCGTGAGGGCGATGGCATGAACATCCTGCGCTATTGCCGGTCCTGCACGAGGCCGAGGCCACGCGCCGCGCGGCGATGCCCGTGGTGCCATGCAGGTTACGACTCCCGCCTGCCCGGACCGGGGCACCTGCCCCTCCGCCATACGGCGGCGGTACCCCGCAACATCATGCAGGAGGACGTCAAATGACTACCATCTCGCTAGCGGACTGGGGACAGTCGCCACCCATCGTGGTCGGCAAGGACGAATTGCGCCAGGTGACCATCGCCGCCCTGACCGACGTCGGCACGACCAGCGCGGACTTCCTGCTGTTCGAGCTGGACCGGGCAAAGATCGTGCCCGACGGCATGGTGCCCCCGGACGTCGTGAGGCTGGGCAGCATCGTGCGCTACAAGGCCGTGCCGGGCGACGAGCGGACCATCAAGCTGGTCCTGCCGTCCGATGCCGAACCCAGCGGAAACTACCGGCTCTCCGTCACCTCTTCGCACGGTTCGGCGCTGATCGGCCTCCAGGCTGGGGCGGCAATGAGCTGGATCGACGCCGACGGCAAGGTCCAGCGCCTCAAGGTGCTCGGGGTGATCAACCTCGGGGCCGCCGACGATCCCGGACCGGACGCGGCATAGACTGAACGATGACGGCCCGGATCGCTCCGGGCCGTCAGCCATCCGGCCGAAAGCGTCGGGACAGCCGACTGCTGCTGCCGTTTTCTGGCATCGGCATGCGACATAGTCTTTCGCAGATCGGAGACCCGGGGATGACCAGATACTGGATAGCTGTCGCCTCAGCAGAGCACGCCCGCAGGGGCAAGGCCGGTTTCATGCAGGTGAACCACGGCAAGAAAGCCCCGCTGCAGCGCATCCGCGCCGGCGACGGCGTCGCCTACTACTCCCCGGCCGAGACGATGGGCGGCAAGGACAGGCTCCAGAGCTTCGTCACCATCGGCCGCGTCCGCGACGAGGAGCTCTACCAGGGTGTGATGGGCGGCGATTTCGTGCCGTGGCGGCGCAACGTCGACTATGCCGACGCCGCCGAAGCCCCGATCGCGCAGCTGCTCGACACGCTCGAGTTCACCCGCGGCAACCGCAACTGGGGCTACCAGATGCGCTTCGGCCTGTTCGAGATTTCCGAGCATGATTTCCGCGCCATCGCCAAGGCGATGGGCGCGGATGTGTGATCCCTACTCGAAGCGAACCAAAAGATCCTTGGCGTCGATCTGGTCGCCCGGCTTCACGGTGACTTCGGCGACGGTGCCGTCGGCTTCGGCGTGGATGGCGGTTTCCATCTTCATCGCCTCGATCGACAGCAGCACGTCGCCGGCGAACACCTTGTCGCCGACCTTGACCCCGAGCCCGGAGATGACACCCGGCATCGGCGCACCGATCTGCTTGGCATCGCCCAGCACCGCCTTGGCGCGGACCTTGATCTCGCCGACCTTCAACCGGTCCGGCACGGTAATGGTGCGCGGCTGGCCGTTGAGATCGAAGAAGACGCGGACTTCGCCCTTCTCGTTGGTCTCGGTGCGACCCTGGTAGGTGAGGACCAGCGTCTTGCCCTTCTCGATGTCGACGAAGACTTCCTCGCCTTCCTTCAGCCCGTAGAAATAGACCGGCGTCGGCAGCACTTCGGTAGGGCCGTACTTGTCCTGCGTCTTGACGAAGTCCGAGAACACCTTGGGGTACATCAGGTACGAGGCGAGGCGCTTGTCGTCGATCTCCTCGCCGGCTTCCTTGGCGATCTTCGCCCGCTCGGCTTCGAGGTCCACGTCCTTGAGATAGGAGCCCGGGCGCTGGGTGAGCGGCTTCTTGCCTTTCAGCACCTTCTTCTGCAGCGCCGACGGGAAGCCGCCCGGCGGCTGGCCGAGATCGCCGGCAAAGAAGCCGACAACGGAATCGGGGAAGGCCACGTCGCGGCTGGGATCCTCGACTTCGGCGCGGGTCAGGCCGGCCGAAACCATGGCCAGCGCCATGTCGCCGACGACCTTCGACGACGGCGTCACCTTGACGATATCGCCGAACATCTTGTTCACGTCGGCATAAGTCTGCGCCACCTGGTGCCAGCGCGACTCGAGCCCGAGCGAACGCGCCTGCTCCTTGAGGTTGGTGAACTGCCCGCCCGGCATCTCGTGGAGATACACTTCCGAGGCGCCGCCCTTCAGGTCGCTCTCGAAGGCGCGGTACTGCGTGCGCACCGCTTCCCAGTAGAACGAAATCTCGCGGATCACCTTGCCGTCGAGATGCGGATCGCGCGGGCCATCCTTGAGCGCCGCAACGAGCGAGCCGAGCGTCGGCTGCGAGGTCGTGCCCGAGAGCGCGTCCATCGCGGCATCGACCGCGTCTACGCCCGCATCCACCGCCGCCATGATCGTCGCCGCCGAGGCGCCCGACGTGTCGTGCGTATGGAGGTGGATTGGCAGGCCCACTTCCTGCTTCAGCGTCTCGATCAGCTTCTTCGCCGCGGCCGGCTTCAGCAGACCGGCCATGTCCTTGAGGCCCAGCACATGCGCGCCGGCCGCCTCGAGTTCCTTGGCGAGCCCGACATAGTATTTGAGGTCGTACTTGGAGCGATCAGGGTCGAACAGGTCGCCGGTGTAGCAGATGGCGCCTTCGGCCACCTTGCCGGCTTCCGCTACCGCGTCGATCGAGACGCGCATGTTCTCGACCCAGTTGAGGCAGTCGAAGATGCGGAACACATCGACCCCGCCCTTCGCCGCTTCCTTGACGAAGAACTTCACCACGTTGTCGGCATAGTTGGTGTAGCCGACGCCGTTCGAGCCACGCAGCAGCATCTGCGTCAGGATGTTCGGCGCTCCTTCGCGCACGGCGCTGAGCCGCTCCCACGGATCCTCGTTGAGGAAGCGCATCGAGACGTCGAAGGTCGCGCCGCCCCAGCATTCGAGCGAGAAGAGGTTCGGCAGCCCACGGCTATAGGCCCGCGCGATGCGGGTGATGTCGAACGAGCGCATGCGCGTCGCCAGCAGCGACTGGTGCGCATCGCGCATCGTCGTATCGGTGAACAGCACCTGGCTCTGCGCCTTCATCCAGCGTGCGAGGCCCTTCGGTCCGTCGCGATCGAGGATCTGCTTGGACCCCTCGACGACGATCAGCGGCTCGTATTCCGGCACGCTCGGCCCGGCGGCATCGGCGGGCGGGCGCGGACGGTCGCGCACTTCCGGATGGCCGTTGACGGTGACGTCGGCGATATAGGTGAGGAGCTTGGTCGCCCGGTCCTGGCGCGCCCGGAAGTCGAACAGCGCCGGCGTCGTATCGATGAAGCGCGTCGTGTAGCGGTTCTCGACGAAATCCGGGTGGGTGATGATGTTTTCGAGGAAGGCGAGGTTGGTCGCAACGCCACGGATGCGGAACTCGCGCAGGGCGCGGTGCATACGGGCGATCGCCTCGGGGGCGGTCGGCGCCCAGCAGGTGATCTTTTCGAGCAGCGGATCGTAGAAGCGGGTGACGATGGCTCCCGCATAGGCCGTGCCGCCATCGAGGCGCACGCCAAAGCCGGTCGCCTCGCGATAGGCGGTGATGCGGCCGTAGTCCGGGATGAAGTTCTGCTCCGGATCCTCGGTGGTGACGCGGCACTGGATGGCGTTGCCGTTGAGCTTGATGTCTTCCTGCTTCGGCACCCCTGACTCGGGCGTGCCGATCACGGCGCCCTCGAGCAGCTTGATCTGCGCCTTCACGATGTCGATGCCGGTGACCACTTCGGTCACCGTGTGCTCGACCTGGATGCGCGGGTTCACTTCGATGAAGTAGAACTTGTTGGTGTCGGCATCGAGCAGGAACTCGACCGTGCCGGCGCCGCGATAGTTGGCGGCATTGCCGAGGCGGATGGCGGATGCGGTCAGCTCGTCGCGCACCGATTCCGGCAGGTACGGCGCGGGCGCGCGCTCCACCACCTTCTGGTTGCGGCGCTGCACCGAGCAGTCGCGCTCGTAGAGGTGGACGAGGTTGCCGTGGTCGTCGCCGACCAGCTGCACCTCGACGTGGCGGGCGCGCTCGATCAGCTTTTCGAGATACATCTCGTCCTTGCCGAACGCGGCCTTGGCCTCGCGCTTGCCTTCGGAAACTTCGTGGACCAGCGTCGACTCGTCCATGATGCGACGCATGCCGCGGCCACCGCCGCCCCACGATGCCTTGAGCATCAGCGGATAGCCGATCTCGGCGGCCATGCGCTTCACTTCGTCCATGTCGTCGGGCAGCGCGTCGGTCGCGGGCACGACCGGCACCTTCGAGGCGATCGCCATGTTGCGGGCGGCGACCTTGTTGCCGAGGTCGCGCATGGTCTGGGCCCGCGGCCCGATGAAGATGATCCCGGCATCCTCGCAGGCATCGGCGAATTCGGGGCTCTCGGAGAGGAGGCCATAGCCCGGGTGGATCGCGTCCGCGCCCGAGATGCGGGCAATGCGGATATACTCGTCGATCTGGAGATAGGCTTCGACCGGGCCCTTGCCCTTGCCGATCAGGTAGGCCTCGTCGGCCTTGAACCGGTGCAGCGCCAGCTTGTCCTCTTCGGCATAGCAGGCGACGGTCTTGATGTTCAGCTCGTTCGCCGCGCGAAACACCCGGATGGCGATTTCGCTGCGATTGGCGACGAGGATCTTCTTGATTGGCATCGATGTTACCCGAGCAGGAGGGGTCGAGCACCGGAGGTGCGGGCAAGGGATAGTCTGGCTCGACGGGCTCTCACGGGATCAACCCGCGAGCCCGCAGGCTCATTTCTGGCTCAGATGTCCCGCGAGATGGGACATGTCGTACCCCGCATGCGCGGCAGCCGAGATGATCTCGCTGGCCGGTGCCTTGCCGGCCTGGCTCAGCGCCCACAGCGTGGTGGAGCGCGTACCCGAACGGCAGAAACAGAAGACGGGGCCGGTGCTCCCCTCGAGCACCTGCTTGGTCTCCTCGATCATGCCGGAGCTGACTCCTTCACGACCGAGCGGAATGAAGTGGTAGGCGAGGCCAGCCTCGTGGGCCGCAGCTTCTATCGCCGCATTGGTCGGCTGGTCCGGCGACTCGCCGTCCGGCCTGTTGTTGATGATGGCGACGAAACCCTGGGCCTTTATGGCCTTCACATCCTCGGGGCTGATCTGCGGGGACACGCTCACGTGGTCGTTGATCCGCTTCACGTCCAAATCACTAACTCCGATAGAGAGGCCCAAGGAAACCATAAAGTCTTCCCGACGCCTTTATAGACAGCCGCAATGGCGACAGGCAAGGCGGGGGCTGGTCGGCTTAGGTCGTATCGACTTTGGGGGCAGACCGGGGCCGCCGCGCTATTGCGGAGCGGGCGCCGGAGCGGCCGGTTCGACCGGCAGTCCGACCCACGGCCGCCAGATTTCGCCGCGCTCGACGACGAAGCGATCGGCAACGGTTTCGACCGTCTCGCCGTCCTGGCCGAGCTGCTGCAGCATCTTGTTCATCTCGTCGAACGGCATGCGGGCCCGGGCGAAATAGGCCGCGACCTGCGGCGCATCGAGATAGACCCACTCGGCCAGCGCGACGACCACCGGATCGGGCGCAAAGCCGGTCGGCGTCGGCAGGGCGCAGGCATTGCGCCCCATGCACTGGAACGCCTCGGGGCTGAACGCTGCCAGCGTCACCGGCTTGAACGCGAACTGCGCCAGCACCGCATTGGGCTGCCAGTAATAGAAGAGTATCGGCTCCTGCCGCCCGACGGCCTCGGCGATCAGCGTATCGAGCTCGAACCGGTTGGCCGGCTCGACGATATCGAACGACTGGTCGAGCCCGTAGGCGCGCAGCATGTTGCGGTTGACCACGGCACAGCCCCAGTCGACCGGGCAGGAGACGAACTTGCCGCGCCCGTTGCCGTCGCCGAAATCGGCCGCATGCGCCTTGAGGCCATCGATGGTCGTCGCCTCCGGCCATTGCGCCACGACATAGTCGGGAACGAACCAGCCCTCGAACACACTGTCGGTGTAGGGCGCGCCGGCCTGGCGCACGTTCTGGCTCTTCATCGCCGCGTTCCAGATATCGGCGATGCGCCCGACCCACATTTCCGGCGCCACCGCCGGCTGGCCGTTGGCCCCCATCGACGAGGCGGCTGCCGCAAGATCCATATCCTGCACCGCGACATTGCACATGTAGCTGGCGGTGAGGAGCCGCGAATGGACTTCGGCGAGCAACGCCGCCGAGGGCCAGCTCATCCGGGCGATCGCCAGTTGCTGGGTGCCGCAGGGCGGTGGCGGCGGCGCGTCGCCGAGCACCGCCTCGCTCGCTCCCGCGCCGGCCGGCGCCTTGAGCGTCTGCACCGACTCCTGCGCCAGCGACGAACCGATGGAGAGTGAAAGCGCCAGTACGGCAATCAGGCGGGCAAGCATGTGTTCGGTACCGGACTGGCTGGAAGCTCAATTCTATCAGGCGCGAGTTTATCGGGCGCGAGACCGGCAACATAGTGCCGCGCCGGTCTTTTACCACCCGATCAAAACGGGATGACTCGCCTTCACGATTTATGCAATATCGCCGCCAGCGGGGCACGGGTTGTGCCCCCAATCATTGTTGTTTCGGCGGCAGATGCCTTCATCAAAGAGGGCCGCGCCGGGACGACAACTACAGAGGGACATCATGAACAAGTTCTCTATCCTTGGCCTCGCCGTAGCTGCGACCACGCTCGGTCTCGCCGTTCCGACGCTCGCCGCTGACGTGAAGGTCGGCATCCTCGGCGACCTCACCGGCCCGATCGAAAGCCTGGCTCCGCCGATCGTTGCCGGCGCCCAGCTCGCCTTCGACCAGGTCAACGCCCAGGGCGGTATCCTCGGCGGTGGCAAGCTCGTCTCGATCACCGGCGACTCCGCCTGTGACCCGTCCGTCGCCGGCCCGGCCGCCGACAAGCTGGTGAACACCGACCAGGTGACCGCGATCGTCGGCGCCTTCTGCACCGGCGCCACCATCGGTGCCGCCACTGCAGCCGGCATCCCGGGCGGCGTCGTCCAGATCTCGCCGTCCGCCTCGGCTCCGGCCCTGACCACGCTCGAGGACAACGACCTCGTCTTCCGCACCACCCCCTCGGACGCGTTCCAGGGCGTGAAGCTGGCTGACCTGCTGCTGTCCAAGGACATCAAGGACGTTGCCGTCACCTACGTGAACAACGACTACGGCAAGGGCCTCGCCGACGTGTTCGTCGCGACCTTCACCGCCGGCGGCGGCACGGTTTCGGCCAACGTCGCGCATGAAGACGGCAAGGCCGACTACCGCGCCGAACTCGGCCAGCTCTCGTCGGGCGGCTCGCAGAACCTCGTGGTCCTCGCCTATGCTTCGGGCTCGGGCAAGACCATCCTGCAGCAGGCCATCGAAGGCGGCGAGTTCACCGCGTTCGTCGGCGGCGACGGCATGATCGGCGACGACCTCTTGGTCGGCCTCGCGCCGGAAGCCGTCAACGGCAAGATCATTGCCACCCGCGCCGGTGCCTATGCCGGTGTGTCGGCTGACACCTACATCAAGCTGGCGACCGAAGCCGGCCAGGATCCGGCGGCAACCTACGCGCCGCAGGCCTATGACGCGGCCTTCCTGCTCGCTCTCGCGATCGAGAAGAACGCATCCGCCGACCGCGCCGGCCTGTCGGCCGCCCTCCGCGAAGTCGCTTCCGCACCGGGCGAGAAGATCCTCCCCGGCGAGTGGGCCAAGGCTCTCGAGCTGATCAAGGCCGGCACCGACATCGACTATGATGGCGCCGGTGGCTCGAACGACTTCGACGCCGCTGGCGACGTCGATGGCGTCATCGTCGAAGTGGGCGTGACCGACGGCAAGTTCGTCGAAGTCGGCCCGGTGAAGTAAGCTTCACCCCGATCGGAATACGGAAGGCCCGGGAGCGATCCCGGGCCTTTCTGTTTGGTCCCGCACCAGCATCCTGCCACCCGTGCCGATCCAGCATCTTCCTACCGTCATCCCAGGGGGAAGACCCGGGGACCCAGCGATGGTGCGGCATCCCATGGGTCCGCGGGACGAGCCCGCGGATGACGACTGAGAGGGATTTGAGGGGCAGCAGCGCGAAATACAGCGTCCGCTTCGACGACCTTACCAATCCCTTACGGGAGCCCCGCCAAATATAGGTTTGGTTAACCATTCCCGCCCTAGGGTCGCCGCATGGGCCTGGGGAGGCCCTACGGGGCTCGGTGATTCGTGAAGCGCTTCAGCATGGCGCTCATCGTCAATCTTTGCTGGCTTGCCGCCATGGTGGTCGCGGCGGGCAGCTTTGCCGTGTTTGGCTCGAGCCTTGCCACACTCATCCTCGGCTGCACCGCCATCGTCGCGGCGGCGACCACCGGACTCGTGCTCGCCCGCCGCTCCGACCGCCGGCATGACGCACGCCTCGGTGCGATCGGCGAAGCCGTCGGCGTGCGCAAGGCCGAGGCGCTGAGCACCGAAGCCATCGTCTCCAACCTCTGCGCCCGCCTCGACCGCGCCTATAACTTCAAGTCGGCCTTCGCCAGCCTCCGCCAGCCCGCCGCCATGGTGGGCAGCGACGGCGAGATCCTCGGCGTCAGCAACGGTCTGATCCTCGTCGAGCCGGCGGCCGAGGAAGGCGGCATCATCTCCGACATCCTCGGCGGCAGTGTCCTCCTCGCCGACATGGCCGCCGAGAGCATCGTCACCATCGGCGACCGCCGCTTCATCGCCGAGCGGCGCATCCTTGGCGGCGGGCGCGAGATGCTGGAGTTCACCCCTGCCGGCCACCACATCGCCGACGACGATTTCGATGCCTTTGTCACCGCGCTCGCCGCCGGCCGCACCGGCTTCCGCTTCGACGAGTGGGGCATGCAGCACTCCCCGGCGTTGAAGGCGCTGGGCGGCGCGCTCGAGAACTTCGACCGCTCGGTGAAGGCCATCGGCCAGCTGCTGCGCGGAGAGCAGGTCGACGCCATGCTGCTGATGGGCGCCGCCGGCCTCGCGCCAGAACTGCGCGAGTTCGAACAGCAACTGGCGGCACTGCTGGCCGAGCGCGACGAGGCGCATGCGGTGCGCCAGCACCTCGAAGCCAAGATGGAGGCGATCCTGCGCGCCATCGACCGCTACCGCGCCAGCGTCTCGAGCCTCGCCGAACTCGCCGACCAGAGCCGGGCCGGCCTAAACGCGGCCTCCTTCTCGATCGAGAAGGGGCGCTCGAAGACCAAGGTGGTTCGCGATCTCGAACGACAGGCGGTGGCATTGGCGACCGATGCCGCGCTCGCCGTGCAGCGCACGAGCAGTTCGGTCGGCAGCGTCGAGCACTCCGCCAAGGAGATCGACCGCATGGTCAACTCCATCGAGGATGTGAGCTTCCGCACCAACCTCCTCGCCCTCAACGCCGCCGTGGAAGCGGCGCGGGCCGGTGAGCGCGGCGCCGGCTTCGCCGTGGTCGCCGCCGAAGTGCGCACGCTGGCCCAGGCGACGCAGAAAGCGGCGCGTGAAATCAAGACCCTGGTCGGCGCGTCCCGCCAGCAGGTGAGCGCCTCGGTCGCCGAAACCGCGGGGCTGCAGAAAATACTCTCCGGCCTCGGCGTTCATTTAGAGAATCTAAGCACTGAGACCGACATGATCGCTGGCGCACTGGATGAAGGCAGCGGCGCCATCGCCCGGCTCGACGGCAACGTGACCGCCGTCGGCTCGGAAGCAGCGAGGGCGCTTCTCCTCCCGGCGCGTAGACGTACGGCCTAGAACGGGCCTGCAGGGGGCGATATGGAACAGGGCGAATTTGCCCTAAGTGACCGCGAGTTCAATCGGGTCAAGGCACGTGTATACAAGGAAGCCGGCATCTCGCTGTCGGACGCCAAGCGCACGCTGGTCGTGTCGCGGCTCGGCAAGATCGTCCGGGCGCTGAACCTCCGCTCCTTCGACAATTATCTCGATTACCTCGAGCGGCAGGGCACCCCCGCCGACGCACAGGATTTCGTCAACGCGCTGACCACGAACCTCACCCGGTTCTGGCGCGAGGACCATCACTTCGCGCATCTCGAAACCTATGTCGGCCAGTTGATGCAGCGCCGGCCGCGGAGCGAAGGCGGCAGGCCGAGGCTCCGCATCTGGTCGGCGGGATGCTCGACCGGCCAGGAGCCCTACACCATCGCGCTCCACCTGCTCTCGGCCTTCCCCGAGTTGAAGCGCTGGGATTTCCGCATCCTCGCCACCGACATCGACACCAACGTCGTCGCCAAGGCGGCGAGCGGCACCTATCCGGAAAGCGAATTGGGTGGGCTTTCGCCCCAGCAGGTGGCGCTGTTCGAGCGCGCCGGTCCCGGCCAGGTCCGCGTCCCCGCGGGCGTCCGCGAGCTGATCGCGTTCAAGCCGCTCAACCTGATGAACAATCCGTGGCCCATGCGGGGCCCGTTCGACGCGGTGTTCTGCCGGAACGTCGCGATCTACTTCGACAAGAAGACGCAGGGCGAGCTCTTCGCCCGGCTCGGCGCGCTCATCGTGCCGGATGGCTTCCTCTATATCGGGCACTCGGAGAACCTGGGATCCGGCGGAGCCAATTTCAAACTGGTCGGCAAGACCATCTATCAGGCGCGTGCGCAGCAGAAGGCGAGGGACGCAGCATGAGTATCAAGGTGCTGGTGGTCGACGACTCCGCCCTCATTCGCGAAGTACTGAGCCGGACGCTCGGCAAGGACGGCGACATCGTCGTCGTCGGCACGGCGGAAGATCCGCTGGATGCGCGCACCAAGGTCAAGGACCTCAACCCCGACGTGGTGACGCTCGACATCGAGATGCCCAACATGAACGGGCTGCAGTTCCTCGACAAGCTGATGCGCCTCCATCCGCTGCCGGTGGTGATGGTCTCGACCCTCACCACCAAGGGCGCCAGCGAGACGCTGCTCGCACTCGAACTCGGCGCCGTGGATTTCGTCGCCAAGCCCAACGCCACCCTCTCGGGCGGGCTCGAGGCCTTTGGCGAGAACCTGCGCCAGAAGGTGCGCGCCGCCGCGCACGCGGATGTGAAGGCGCGCGCCATGCGGGCGCCGGCCGCCAATGTCCCGGTCCGCACCGCCGCGGCGCCCCTCGGTGCGCTCATCGCCATCGGCGCATCGACCGGCGGCGTCGAAGCCATTCGCGTCGTGCTCAGCCAGATGCCGCCCGATTGCCCGCCCATCGTCATCGCCCAGCACATGCCGGCAGGTTTCACCTCCCGCTTTGCCAGCCGGCTGGACGAGTTGACCGAGCTGCGCGTCGTCGAGGCGGAAGACCGCCTGCCGCTGCTGCCGGGACACGCCTATGTGGCGCGCGGCGATTTCCACCTGCGCGTCGAGCGCAGTTCCGGCCAGCTGAAATGCCGCATCGCCCAGGATGACCTCGCCTCGGGCCACCGGCCCAGCGTCGACGTGCTCTTCGAGTCGGTGGCGCGGACGGTGGGAGCGATGGCCGTGGGGGCAATCCTCACCGGCATGGGGCGCGACGGCGCGCGTGGGCTGAAGCTGATGCGCGATGCCGGCGCCTATACCGTCGGCCAGAGCCAGAGCTCGGCCCTCGTCTATGGCATGCCGCGCGTTGCCTTCGAGGAAGGCGCGGTTGTCGAGCAGGCGCCGGTCGAGGCCATACCGGCAAGGTTGGCCTCCGCGCTGACACGGCTCAAATCCGCAGCATAACGCGGCATTGGATTGAGGGTTTGGTAACGGAAAGTGCCTAGGGTTTTTCGATACGCGACCCGTGCGTTTTTCGGGCGGCTAGAAGGCAAAGCGTAACATGCCGAAGGCAAGTGCAATCAGCGTGATGATTGTCGATGACCAGCAATCGATGCGGGGCATCTGCAAGTACATCCTGAATCAGCTGGGATTCACCAACATCATCGAGGCCAAGTCCGGGCGCGACGCCCTGGGCAAGCTCGAGAAGAGTCCGGTGGACCTCATCATTTCCGACTGGAACATGGACGATATTGACGGGCTGACGCTGCTGCGCGTCATCCGCAAGCATCCCAAGACCCAGGCGATGCCGTTCATCATGGCAACGGGCCGCTCCGACAAGGAGCAGGTCAAGGAAGCCATCTCGTCCGGCGTCAACAACTACATCATCAAGCCCTTCGATGCCTCGACGATGAAGAAGCGCATCGAGGCCGTGATCGGTGTATTGTCCTGATATAAACTCAGGAACCGGAAGTTATGGGCCGCCCACCGGGCGGCCTTTGCTTTTTGCTGCATTCCAGTTTGCCAGATAGACAAAAACTGCTCTTCGCTCATCCTCGCGTAATCAGAAATTAAGCCCCGCTGCCTAAGGTTCAGGCAGTCGTTACACGGGCCTGGGGGGTTGGTCGTCGTGGGCGCGCGTCGCTATTGCGGCCGTCCGCGTGCAGTGTACCCGCCAAGGCCCGAACTCCTGGGGAGAGTTAGGGCATGAGTTGGCTTCCGAAGTTCAAGATCGCGCAGAAGCTGCCGCTGGCACTGGTCGCATCGGCATTGCTGGTGAGCGCCGGCGTCGGCATCGGCAGCTATCTGATCGGCTCCTCGATCGTTTCCGACCTGAGCGCGAGGCAGATGCAGACCGTGGCCGCGAGCCACGCCGACAAGCTCTCGACCTATCTGCATACCATCCAGGCCGACCTCGTGAAGAGCGCCACCACCGAGAGCGCCATCGCCGCGGTGCGTGATTTCAGCATCGGCTGGAAGAGCCTGCCCAAGGGCACGCCGCCGCTCGATCCGGTGGAGACGCTGCGCCAGGGCTTCATCACCGACAATCCCCACCCTGCCGGCCAGCGCCAGCTGCTCGACGTCAAGCAGACGGGCCGCACCAACTACGACTTCACCCATGACAAGGTGCAGGTCGTCTATCGCCAGCAGCTCGAACTGCAGGGCTATCTCGACCTCTACATGTTCGACATCACCGGCAACATGGTCTACTCGGTGATGAAGAACGACGACTTCGCCTTCAATTTCGCCGAAGGCGGCAACATGGCCGACACCGGCCTCGGCCGCGCCTTCCGCGCCGCCATGCAGCTCACCGAGCGCGGCCAGGTCGTCTACGAGCCGGCCTCGATCTATCCCGTCGGCGGCATGCCCGCGAGCTTCCTCGCCACTCCCATGCTCGACCAGCGCGGCAAGCTGATGGGCGTGATGGCGGTGCAGATGCCCGTCGCCCCGATCAACCAGATGCTGCAGGAGAATTCCAACCTCGGCCAGACCGGCGAGAGTTTCATCGTCGGCGCCGACAAGTTGCTGCGGTCGGATTCGCTGTTCTCCGAGGGAGACGACACGCTGGTCACCGCCTATGACAACGCGCTGGTCGACGCGGCCATCGCCGGAACGCCCAGCGCCGGGATCGTCTCGAACTATCGCGGCATGCCGATGATCGCGACCGCAACCCCGATCTCGTTCAACGGCACCAACTGGGCCGTCGTCACCACCATTTCGCAGGACGAAGCCTTCGCTCCGGTGGCGACCCTGCGCAACATGATGCTCGGCGTCGGCGCCGTGCTCCTTGCCATCGCGGCACTGGTCGGCTTCGCCTTCTCGCGCACCATCACCAAGCCGATCAGCCGGCTGACCGAGACGATGAACGCCCTCGCCCAGGGCCAGCTCGAAACCGAAGTGAAGGGCGCCGAGCGCGCCGACGAGATCGGCGACATGGCCCGCGCCGTGCAGGTGTTCAAGGAGAATGCGCTCAAGGTCAACGAGATGACCGAAGGCGAGCGCAGCGCCTCGATCCAGCGCCGCAACGAGCGCACTCAGATGATGCGCGACCTGCAGCTGGCCTTCGGCGAAGTCGTCGGCGCGGCGACCAGCGGCGATTTCACCCGCCGCGTCGAGGCCGAGTTCCCCGATGAGGAACTCAATGCCCTCGCGCACAGCGTCAACGACCTCGTCGCCACCGTCGACCGTGGGCTCAGCGAAACCGGCCAGGTCCTCGCCGCGCTCGCCAACACCGACCTGACACACCGCGTCGAGGGCGAATACCAGGGCGCCTTCGAGCAGCTGAAGACCGACACCAACGCGGTGGCCGAAAAGCTGACCGACATCGTCGGCGGCCTGAAGCAGACCTCGCGCGGTCTCAAGACCGCCACCTCCGAGATCCTCTCGGGCGCCAACGACCTCAGCGAACGCACCACCAAGCAGGCGGCGACGATCGAGGAGACCTCGGCCGCGATGGAGCAGCTGTCCGGCACCGTGCTCGCCAATGCCGAGCGCGCCAAGGACGCATCGAGCGTCGCCGCAACCGTGACCCGCACCGCCGAGGAAGGCGGCCAGGTCATGCACTCGGCCACCGACGCCATGGAGCGTATCACCCAGTCTTCGGGCAAGATCTCCAACATCATCGGCATGATCGACGACATCGCCTTCCAGACCAACCTCCTGGCGCTGAACGCTTCCGTGGAAGCGGCCCGTGCTGGCGATGCCGGCAAGGGCTTTGCCGTCGTCGCCGTGGAAGTGCGTCGCCTGGCGCAGTCGGCCGCCGGCGCCTCGTCCGAGGTGAAGGCCCTGATCGAGCAGTCCGGCGCCGAGGTCAAGGCCGGCTCGCGGCTCGTCTCGGAGGCGGCCGCCAAGCTCGAAGCCATGCTCGTCGCCGCCCGGTCCTCGAACGAACTTATGGACTCGATCGCCCGCGCCAGCCAGGAGCAGGCCTCGGCCATCGAGGAAGTCAACGCCGCCGTCCGCCAGATGGACGAGATGACCCAGCACAACGCGGCCCTCGTCGAGGAGACCAATGCCGCGATCGAGCAGACCGAGGCCCAGGCCGGCGAACTCGATCGCATCGTCGACGTCTTCAACACCACCGGCGCGCCGGTCGTCGCCGCCGAGGAAGAAGCGGCTCCGGTGCGCGGGATCAAGGCGCTGCAGGAAAAGGTCCGCACCGCCGCCAGATCCTACCTGACCCAGGGCAACGCCGCAGTCGACAAGGACTGGTCCGAGTTCTAGCCACGAGTAATCCCTGCGAATGACTTGAGGGCCGGCGCCACCAGCGCCGGCCTTTCTCATATCCATGGGCGCCGTCTGGTCCGACTGCTTGGTCACCACATGTTAACGCTGACATGATCGATTGGGATTCGGACGCAGAAGCATCATCGGCCGTCGATACTCCAGAAGGACCCCGACACCCTATGCCCGCCAAGCTTAGACTCAAATTGCCCACGCTTAAGCTGCGCGGGTCGATCATCCTGGCGGCCGCCGCCATCTTCACCATCGCCATCGGGACTTCGCTCTACTACGTCGTTTCAAGCAACCGCGCGCAGGACCTCGCCGACGCCGATCAGGTCGTCGGCGGCCTGGCCGATACCGAGGCGCGCGCTGTCGAGACTTTCCTCACCGGTTTCGCCGTCGCCGCAGATTCCACCGCGCGCACCGCGGAGGCGCTGCTGGTCAACCACGACACCTCGCCCACGACCTATGGCGCCATCGTGTCGAAGCAGCTGGCGAGCCTGCCCGGCGCGCTCGGCGTCTACATGATGTTCGCGCCCGAATCGGCGCTCTACGCCCGCCCGGCCTTCTCGGGCTCGCATTTCCTCATTTCCGGCAACCACGTCGGCATCATCGCCGAGAACAAGGCTGACGGCAGCATCGGCTACGGCACCCTCGACAATGCCGCCGGCTTCGACAGCTGGTTCACCCAACCGCTGAAAGCCGGCGTCCCCGCCATTTCCGGCCCCGACAACATCGACGGCAAGCTCTACACGAGCTTCACCAACATCATCAAAGCCCCGACCGGCCAGGCCGTGGGCATGAGCGGCGTCGCCTTCGACTCCGCCGTGCTCGCAACCAAGCTCAGCACCGAGCCCCCGATGGGCACCGGCTTCAAGGGCATCATCAACCAGCACAATGTCTGGGTGCTGAATCCCGATCCCGCACTGGTCGGCACCGGAGTAACTGAACCGTGGGCCCTCGAGGCTACCGAGGCGATGGCCTCGACGGATTCGTTCTCCTCGACCGGCGAGGAAGGCGGCCAGACCTGGAAGATGAACGCACGCAAGATCGACCTGCCCGGTTCCGACGCGTCCTGGACCGTGGTCGTCGCCGTCCCGCAATCGACCCTTCTCGCCGCCTCCGAAGCCCAGCTGATGAACCTCCTCATCGGCGGCATCGTGATCTTCGCCGTCGGCCTCCTCGCTTTCACCTGGCTGGGCGCCGCAATCGCCAAGCCGATCGCCAGGATGACCGGCGTCATGCGCCAGATCGTCGATGGCGACTACACCGTCGAAGTGCCGTTCGGCACGATGAAGAACGAGATCGGCGACATGTCCAAGGCCGTGGAAGTGTTCCGCGCCAACGGGCTCAAGGTCGCCGAAATGACCGAGGCCGAGGCCGCGCGCATCATCCGCGACCAGGAAGCCCGCACCGCCATGATGGCCGAGCTGCAGAAGGCTTTCGGCCACGTTGTCGACGCCGCCGTTGCCGGTGACTTCTCGCGCCGGGTCGAGACCGAGTTCCCCGATGCCGAGCTCAACGCCATCGCCTCGAGCATCAACAACCTCGTCGCCACCGTCGATCGCGGCCTCGGCGAGACCGGTGAAGTGCTGGCGGCACTGGCCAACACCGACCTCACCAAGCGCGTCGAGGGCCACTACGAGGGCGCCTTTGCGCGCCTCCGCGACGACACCAATGCGGTGAGCGAGAAGCTCGGCGACATCGTCGGCAAGCTCAAGGAAACGTCGCGCTCGCTGAAGACGGCGACGGGCGAGATTCTCTCGGGCGCCAACGACCTTTCCGAACGCACCACCAAGCAGGCAGCGACGATCGAGCAGACCTCGGCCGCCATGGAGCAGCTCGCGACCACCGTGATGCAGAACTCCCAGCGCGCCCGCGAAGCCAGCACCGTCGCCGGCACCGTGACCCGTACCGCCGAGGAAGGTGGCCAGGTCATGGGCGCCGCGACCGAGGCCATGGAGCGGATCACCCAGTCCTCGGCCAAGATCTCGAACATCATCGGGCTGATCGACGACATCGCCTTCCAGACCAACCTCCTGGCGCTCAACGCCTCGGTGGAAGCGGCCCGCGCCGGTGAAGCCGGCAAGGGCTTTGCGGTGGTGGCAGTGGAAGTCCGCCGCCTCGCCCAGTCGGCCGCCGAAGCCTCTTCCGAGGTCAAGGTGCTGATCGAGCAGTCGGGCTCGGAAGTGAAGTCCGGCTCCAAGCTCGTCGCCGACGCGGCCGCCCGCCTCGTCGCCATGCTGGAGGCTGCCCGCTCGAGCAACCAACTGATGGACGGCATCGCCAAGGACAGCAAGGAACAGGCCTCGGCCATCGAAGAGGTCAACACCGCCGTGCGCCAGCTCGACGAGATGACCCAGCACAACGCGGCCCTCGTCGAAGAGACCAACGCGGCCATCGAGCAGACCGACAACCAGGTCAACGAACTCGACCGTGTCGTCGACGTCTTCACGGTCTCGGGTGCGCCCGCGCGCCAGGCCGAAGCGCCGGTGCTGGTGCAGCCCGTCCGCGGCATCAAGGGCCTGCAGGAGCGCGTCAAGCGCGCCGCCAGCTCGTACCTGAGCCAGGGCAACGCTGCCATCGACCAGGATTGGGCGGAGTTCTGATCAAAACAGATCTCCGTCCCCGATAAACCCTGACGGCCACTGTCAGGGGTACTGTGCGAAACCCTCCCTTCTGCGTCCACAGGGGAGGGTTTCGTTCGTCATGCAGCCTGCACTTGAGCTTGTCACCTTCCGCCTCGTCCGCGGTTCGGGCCAGCAGTTCGTCGACGCCAACGCCGCAGTCAGTGGCTGGCTGAAGCGCCAGCCCGGGTTCGTTGCCCGCCACCTCGCCGAGCGCGACGACGGCAGCTTCCTCGATATCGTCTTCTGGCAAAGCCACGAGGCAGCGCTGGCGGCGAGCGCGAAAATGATGGATGAGATGGCGCAGGACGAGGCCATGACCATGATCGATCCCATGGGCCTCGAGATGAACCATGCAACTATCCGACTCACGGTCGACTGAATTGGTCGCCGACCTGCTCCAGATCGTCCGCCCGTTCCCCGAGCCCATCGGCCAGATGGCCAGCAAGCTGGCGCTCACCTTGCTCAGCCTCCGTCCGGACCTCGAAGCGAAGGCCCGCCTCGGCTGGGGTTCGGTGAACTACCGCCACCCCGACGCCGGCTTCGTCTGCGCCATCTTCCCGATGGAGGACCACGTCTCGCTGGTCTTCGAACACGGCCGGCAGCTGAGCTCGCCCCTCCTCGAGGGCGACGGCAAGCAGGTGCGCTTCATCCGCTTTGCGCCCGACGCAGCCATTCCCGAGGACGACCTCGCCATCCTCCTCGCCGAGGCCATTGCGCTCCGTGCCTGACTTGGGCAGAACCAAGCCCAGTGAGTGAGGGACGCATCATGGCGCGCATCGGCCTCGTGGCCCACGACGACAAGAAGGACGAGCTGGTCGCCTGGTCGCTGAAGAACCGCGACAAGCTCGCCCTGCACGAACTCTGGGGCACCGGCACGACGGGCGGCCGTATCACCGAGGGCACAGGGCTCGAGGTCACGCGGTTGCTGTCGGGTCCGCTCGGCGGCGACGCGCAACTGGGCGCCATGATCGCCGAAGGCCGCCTCGATGCACTGATTTTCTTCCAGGACCCGCTGACCGCCATGCCGCACGATGTCGACATCAAGTCATTGAACCGGCTGGCAACTCTCTACAACATCCTCTACGCCCCCAATCACAAGACGGCCGACGCAGTGCTCGCCGTGCTTTGACTGTCTGGTCAAACGCTCCACAACCCTTTATGAGCCGCCCCCAATCGAAACGCGGTGCTTGGTTGACCGGCATTTGTGCATATGCGCAGATGCCTTGAACCGGGCTTCAAGTCCCGCGGCTAAAGAACATTCATCAGGACGGGGGCGGGGTGTCCTTCGACGCAGTCATCGACGTTCAGAACGTCAGTAAGCGCTTTGGCGGATTGCGCGCAGTCAATGACTGCTCGCTCCGGGTCGAACGCGGCTCGATCACCGGCCTGATCGGGCCCAACGGCGCCGGCAAGTCCACGCTGTTCAACCTTGTCGCCGGCAATATCGTGCCCGACAGCGGCAGGATCATCTTCGACGGCCAGGATGTAACCGGCCTGAAGCCGCACCAGTTGTTCCACCGCGGCATGCTGCGCACCTTCCAGATCGCGCACGAATTCTCCAACATGACGGCGCTCGAGAACCTGATGATGGTGCCCTCGGGCCAGCCGGGCGAGAGCCTGCTGAAGACGTGGCTCACGCCGGGCACGGTGAAGGAAGCCGACCATCACGTCCGCCAGAAGGCGATGGACGTCATCGATTTCCTCAAGCTCGGCCACGTGAAGTACGAGCTCGCCGGCAACCTGTCGGGTGGCCAGAAGAAGCTGCTCGAACTCGGCCGCACCATGATGGTGGATGCCAAGGTCGTGCTGCTCGACGAGGTCGCCGCCGGCGTCAACCGCACGCTGCTGCAGGATCTCGCCGCCAATATCGAGCGCATGAACGCCGAGCTCGGCTACACCTTCTTCGTCATCGAGCACGACATGGACCTGATCGGCCGCCTCTGCGACCCCGTGATCGTCATGGCGCAGGGCGAAAAGATCGCCGAAGGCCCGATGGAAGAAATCCGGGCCAATCCAGAAATCATCGAGGCCTATTTCGGCGCTCCCGTGGAGGCTGCCGTCTGATGCCGGTTATCGAACTCAAGGACGTCGTCGGCGGATACGGCGGCGCGCCGATCCTCAATGGCGTCAACATCTCCATCGAGCAGTCCGATATCGGCGTCATCGTCGGCCCCAACGGCGCCGGCAAGTCGACGACGCTGAAGGCCATCTTCGGCCTGCTCAAGGTCACCGGGGGCTCGATCACCTTCGGCGGCGAGGAGATCCAGAACTCCCTGCCCGACAAGCTGGTGCCCAAGGGCCTGAGCTTCGTGCCGCAGGAAAAGAACGTCTTCACCTCGATGACCGTCGAGGAAAACCTCGAGATGGGTGCCTTCACCCGCACCGACGATTTCCGCCCCACCATCGAGTGGGTCTACGAGATGTTCCCGGTGCTGCGCGAAAAGCGCCGCCAGCCGGCGGGCGAGCTCTCGGGCGGCCAGCGCCAGATGGTGGCCATGGGCCGCGCCCTGATGAGCCAGCCCAAGCTCCTGCTGCTCGACGAGCCCTCGGCCGGGCTCAGCCCGCGTTACGTGCTCGAAATCTTCGAGCAGATCGTCAAGGTCAACAAGGCCGGCGTCGCCATCCTGATGGTCGAGCAGAACGCCCGGCAGGCCCTTGCCTTTGCGTCGCGCGGCTTCGTGCTGGCCACCGGCAAGAACCGCTTCACCGGCACTGGTCCGGAACTCATCGCCGACCCCGAAGTCGCCAAAAGCTTCCTGGGGGGCTGAGGGCAATGAACGAACTTATCTTCTTCTTCAACAACGTGGTGGTGGCCGGCGTCGTGCTCGGCTCCATCTATGCCGTCGGCGCCATCGGCGTGACGCTGATCTTCGGCATCCTGCGCTTCGCCCATTTCGCCCACGGCGACATGATGACCATGGGCGGCTTCATCGCGTTCCTGCTGATGCTCGCCTTCCAGGCCATGGGCATCTCCGTGCCCTTCCTCCCCACCGGCTTCGTCGTGCTGCCCATCGCCATGGTGCTCACCGCGATCATCGCGCTCGGGCTCGACAAGGGCTTTTATGCGCCGCTCCGCGCCCGCGGCGCCCGCCCGGTGACGCTGCTGATCGCCTCGATCGGCGTGACCCTCATCATCCAGGGCCTCATCCGCCTGTTCTTCGGCTCCGGCACCTGGTCGTTCTTCGAGGTCGAGCAGAAGCAGCTGATCCGCATTCCCGTGCCGCTCGAGGGCGTCACCCGCACCATCAACTTCACCCAGCCGCAACTGCTGATGGTGATCTCGACAGTGCTCGCCGTGATCGCGCTGCAGCTCTTCCTGTCCCGCTCGCGGCTCGGCAAGGCCATGCGCGCCATGGCCGATAACGCCGACCTGGCGCAGGTCTCGGGCATCAATACCAAGCTCGTGGTGCGCGTCACCTGGATCATTGCCGGCGGCCTTGCCGCCATGGCCGGCGTGATGCTGGCGCTCGACGTGAACCTCAAGCCCGACCTCGCCTTCAACATCGTGCTGCCGATCTTCGCGGCGGCGATTGTCGGCGGCCTCGGCAAGCCGTTCGGCGCCATCGCCGGCGGCTATCTCATCGGCTTCGCCGAGACGGCGGCGATCTTCAACTGGTCGGTGCTGCTGAAGCCGCTCGCCGGCATCCTCCCCTTCGACGTGCCGGGGACGATGGCCATCGTACCCACCGAGTACAAGCTGACCGTGGCCTTCGTCATCCTCGTGGTCGTCCTGCTCTGGCGCCCCACCGGTATCTTCAAGGGAGCATCGACATGATCGCGCGGCGCTCCCTCGTCCTGTTCCTCGGGCTCTTCGTCCTTTTCGCCGTCATCGGCTGGGTGCTGGGCGCGGCCAATATCTCGCTGCTGCTGGTGCAGAGCTTCGCCTATGCGCTGATCGCGCTCGGGCTGAACATCCAGTGGGGCTATGGCGGCCTGTTCAACTTCGGCATCATGGGCATGCTGATGCTGGGCGGCGCGGCCGTGACCTTCATCTCCTATCCGATGAACGACCAGTTCTGGGGCTCGGACGGGCCGCTGATGCTGGGCAAGGCGCTGATGGCCTTCCTCGCCGGCTTCCTCCTCGTCTGGGGCGCGCGCCACTCCGACCGTATCGGCATCAAGGGGCGCTGGAAGTCGGTCGTGACCGTCCTCGCCTGGATCGTCGCCTACATCGTCTATCGCAGCCAGATCGATCCGGCCGCGGCCTATATCGAGAGCGCCGGCGGCGGCTGGGTCGGCGGCCTCGGCCTCCATCCGGTTCTAGGCTGGATCTTCGGCGGCGTGCTCGCAGCCGGCGTCGCCTATGTCGTCGGCAAGATTTGCCTCGGGCTGCGCACCGATTATCTCGCCATCGCCACCATCGGTATCTCCGAGATCATCCGGGCGCTGCTGAAGAACATGGACTGGCTGACCCGCGGCACACTGACCGTTTCGCCGATCCCGTGGCCGACGCCCAACCCGCAGGCCCTGCAGGCGCAGGGGGTATCGATCGCGGACTCGTTCATCTTCGCCCGCCTCGGTTTCCTCGCCCTCGTGATCGTCGTTCTCGCCGGCGCCTTCTTCCTCGTGCAGCGCGCCTATGGCGGGCCATGGGGCCGCATGATGCGCGCCATCCGCGACAACCACATCGCGGCCGCCTCGATGGGCAAGAACGTCACCCGCCGCCAGCTCGAGATCTTCGTGCTCGGCTCGGTGCTGATGGGCATCGGCGGCGCCATGCTGGTGAGCTTCCAGCAGATCTACGATCCGGGCGCGTACCAGCCGATCAACCACACCTTCCTGATCT
Organism: Pseudomonadota bacterium; assembly: GCA_023393475.1. Taxonomy (GTDB): domain Bacteria; phylum Pseudomonadota; class Alphaproteobacteria; order Rhizobiales; family Devosiaceae; genus Devosia_A. The sequence goes on along the minus strand of JAEWLC010000090.1, from coordinate 42,561 downwards.
GGGTGATGGTGATTGTCGGCGGTGCCGGCAACAACTGGGGTGCGGTGTTCGGCGCGCTGCTGATCTACATCACCTGGATGGTCTCCGACCCGATCGCGCAGTGGCTGTTCAACAACATCTCCAGCTTCTCGACCGACATGGGCTGGGGCGCCATCCCCGAGATCCAGTCGCGCGCCAGCCAGATGCGCGTGTTCGTGCTCGGCGTCGTGATCACCATCGCGCTGCGCTACGCGCCGCGTGGCCTGATCCCCGAAGTGGTGAAGCGCGAGGCCTGAGGCCCCGCGCCACCCGACATTTCTGTCATTCACCCAATGGCCCCTCCCCCGCTGCGCGGGGTGAGGGGTTGTTGCTGTCGGCTATCCATTTGCAGCAGCACTTGTGTTTTGTCTATATCTGGACTATGTCTGTTTCTGGATAAGGAGTAGGCAAGATGCAGTACGGGTACCGTGAGCGTCCGCAGGCAGGCTTCGAGGCGACAGGCGCCACCGGTGAGGTCATCGATCTCGGCCGCTTCGCCGCACCCAACCGGCGGCGGCTGAGCGGGCCGGCGCTGCGCACCTTCCTCACCATTGCGGATCGCTGGCGCCTCACCGAGGAACAGCGCAGGCTGATCCTCGGCTACCCCTCGCGCTCGACCTATCACCAATGGGCCAAGCTCGCCCGCGAAGGCCTGCCCTTCACGCTCGACGTCGATGCCCTGCTCCGCATCTCGGCGGTGTTCGGCATCCATCAGGCCTTGGGCGTCCTGTTCGCCGATGAAGCCGAGGGCGTGCGCTGGCTCAAGGGGCCGCACATGGCGCCCGTTTTCGGCGGCCAGCCGCCGCTGGCGCTCGTCACCTCGGGCACGCAGGACGGGTTGATGGCGGTACGGCGTTTCCTCGATGCGGCGCGCGGCGGCCTCTACATGCCGCCCAGTGCCCTCGATGCGGCCTTCACCCCCTACGAAGACAGCGACATCGTCATCCGCTGATGCACGCCCCCGCCCCGCAGCCGACCTACCGGCTGATTCCGTCGCGCTTCCCGCCCATCGGGCTGTTCGATACCGTCTCGACCGCCGCCGACCTCGAGGCGGTGATGGAGCTTGCCGGCTGGACCAACGATCGGCTGGTCAGGGAGCGGGTCGCGCGACTGCCGCAGGAGGAATGGGCCTTCGGACGCCCCAACGCCTCGATCGTGATGGCGGCCTTCCTCCACGCCGCGCCGGGTGGTGGCCGCTTCAATGGCCCTGAACTGGGAGCATGGTATGCGGCGGCGGCCCTCCCGACCGCCATCGCCGAGGTCGGCCACCATCTGCGCCGCGAAACCCTGGCGCGGGGGCTCGAGACGTCGTCGCGCACCTTCCGCGCCTATTCCGCGCGGCTCGCCGGCGACTATGTCGATATTCGCGGCGCCGAACCGTCGCTGCATGCGCCCGACGATTACGCCGCCGGCCAGGCCTATGGTGAAAAGCTGCGCGCCGATGGCGAGACCGGCCTCGTCTACGACAGCGTCCGCCATCGCGGCGGCACCAATGCCTGCGCCTATCGCCCGAGCAAGGTGCTTGACGTCACCCAGGCCGACCATTTCGAGGTCACGGTCGCCATTGCCGACAAGCGCATCGAGGCGGTGCGCCTCACCTGAGCTTGCCCTAGAACAGTTCGATGTCGTCGACCACCGGCTTCGCGATGACGCTGCGGCGGCTGGCCGCCACGGCCAGTTCTTCCTTGGCGATCGACGCGTTGGCGGCATTGTCGAGGCGCTTGACGAAGGCCCGGCCCGAATGGGGCTTGAACATCACGCGGCGGGCGTAGGTGCCGCCGAGGTCCTCCTTGACCATGTCGTAGCCTTCGGCGGCGAGGAACTCGCGCACGAAGGTGATGTTCTTCAATCCGATATCGTCCAGCGCCCCGTTGATCTTGCCGCCGCCGAACACCTTGATCTCGAGGTTTGCCTTCTTGCCGGTGCCGCGGCTCAGCACCTTGTTGATCAGCTGCTCCATGGCGAAGGCCCCATAGCGCGCCGAGGCGCCGTACCGGTCCTGCGCCGACGCGGACTGCTCCGCGAGGAGGAAGTGATTCATCCCGCCAATATGGGCGACCCGGTCGCGGACGCAGGCCGAGACGCAGCTGCCGAGCACGGTCGAAAATGTGAGATCGGTTTCATTGGACACCAGGCAATCGCCTTGATGTACCGTCGTCACCACACCGCGATCGAACTCGGGGGGCAGTGAACTCGACATGACCATAATAGGACGTAACCCGAAATGAGTGGCGTTGTCATCGTTACGGCCAATTCCTTAGTGAAGCGCTAACCAAGAACTCGGGGGCGCGCCAACAACCAGTTTCGTGCAAGGAGCAATTTAGGAATGCCCGCTACGGTAGGCCCGTATTGTCGGGGGTTAGGCTCTAGATGTCTCTACAAAGGCTCGCTCGCGAGCTCGACGAAACCGCGCGCCAGACCGCTGGCATGGTTGACGGCGTAACCCAGGCCCTCGAGATTCTCGCAGACAGGACGCTCGACCCCGAGGAAGCCCGCCGCGACGCGGTCCAGATGATCATCGCCGCGCTCCAGGGGCAGGATCGGATCGAGCAGCGCTGCCAGAACATGGCGCTGGCCGTCCGCCAGTTCGCCCTCCTCCCGCCCACCACACCCGACTCCGTCTACGACGAGATCTGGTCGAGCCTCGTGCTCGAGGAACTGAGCGTGCCGGCCATGTCCGGCAGCGCGGCCCGGGGGGTCCACGGCGAAGCCGAGCTGTTCTAGACGACCTTCGCCCGCGCCTTGAACTCCGGCCGGTCCCAGGCCCCATCCCGCATGGTTTCGCCCACGATGGTCGCCGCGCGCTCGACCTCGGCATGGCAGAGATAGAGCGGCGTCAGCCCGAAGCGCAAAATATCGGGCTCCCGGAAATCGCCGATGACACCACGCGCAATGAGCGCCTGCATCACCGCATAGGCTTCGGGATGCCGCAGTGAGGCCTGCGTGCCGCGACGCGCCGGATCGGTCGGCGTCAGCAGTTCGAGCTCGGGCGCGACTGCGGCGAGCTTGTTCGTGAAGATCTCGAACAGCCGGTCGGCCTTGGCCCGGAGCGCCACCAGGTCCACGCCTTCGAACACATCGAGGGCCGCATCGAGAGCCGACATCGAGAGGATCGGTGGCGTGCCGACGCGCATCGCGGCAATGCCCTCGGCCGGCCGGTACTGCCCGGCAAAGGTGAATGGGGCCGCATGGCCGAGCCACCCGGTGAGCGGCTGGCGCAACCCCTCGAGATGCCGCGGCGCCGCGTAGACGAAGGCCGGAGCGCCGGGCCCGCCATTGAGGTACTTGTAGCCGCAACCGACTGCGAAATCGGCATCGGCACCGGTGAGATCGACCGGGAACGCCCCAGCCGAATGGCAGAGGTCCCAGATGGTCAGCGCGCCCGCCGCCTCGGCAGCCCGCGTCAGCGCCGTCATGTCGAGCTTCGCGCCGGTGCGGTAGTTCGTCTCCGTCAGCATCAGCACCGCGACATCGGGACCAAGCGCGGCGGCAATGTCGTGCGCATCGACTTCGCGCAGGACATGGCCCTGCCCGAGCAGTTCGGCGATGCCGGCTGCGATATAGGCATCGGTGGGGAAGTTGTGCTTCTCGGTCAGTATCACCTTGCGATCCGGCCGGAGCCGCAGCGCCGTGGCCAGCACCTTGAACAGGTTGATCGAGGTCGAATCCGCCACCGTCACCGTTCCAGCCGGCGCGCCGATCAGCTTCGCGATCCGGTCCCCCACGTGTCCCGGCAGGTCGATCCAGTCATGCGTGTTCCAACTGCGGATGAGCCCCTCGCCCCACTGCGTCGCCACGACATCCGCCATCCGCGCCTTCACCGCCACGGGTAAAGCGCCGAGCGAATTGCCATCCAGGTAGATGACGCCTTCCGACAGCGCGAAGAGCGCCCGGGTACGGGCGAAGGGATCGGTGCGGTCGAGCTCGGTGATATCGGTCATGTCGGCATGTGTAGCCGCAGCGTGCCCCGGCGCAAGCCATCAGCGGAAGCGCCGCGCAGCCAGCATACAGCAGCATGCTACTTTCGTATTATACTTTCTTGCTACTTTAGTCGCATTCGGTCGTTCTCGCCTTGACCGCCTTCCATCCCTCCCCGATGGTTTCGCCCGACAGCGGGAGAAACTCCCGCGCCAAGGGCGAGGAACTTCATGGCACCCGTGAACATCAACAAGGCCGGCAAGCACTACGGCAATTTCGAAGCGCTGAAGGGCGTCTCGGTCGACATCACCGACGGCGAGTTCGTCGTCCTCGTCGGCCCGTCCGGCTGCGGCAAGTCGACCCTGCTCCGCATGATCGCCGGCCTCGAGGAAATCTCCTCGGGCGAGATCTCGATCGGGCCGCGCGTCGTCAACGACCTGCCGCCGAAAGAGCGCGACATCGCCATGGTGTTCCAGAACTACGCGCTCTACCCGCACATGACCGTGGCGCAGAACATGGGCTTCTCGCTGAAGCTCAAGGGCGTGCCCAAGACCGAGATCAAGGCCAAGGTCGATCGCGCCGCGCAGATCCTCGGCCTCGAGAAGCTCCTCGACCGCCAGCCGCGCCAGCTCTCGGGCGGCCAGCGCCAGCGCGTCGCCATGGGCCGCGCCATCGTGCGTGACCCGCAGGTCTTCCTGTTCGACGAGCCGCTGTCGAACCTCGACGCCAAGCTGCGCGTGCAGATGCGTTCCGAGATCAAGGAACTGCACCAGCGCCTCAAGACCACCACCATCTACGTGACCCACGACCAGGTCGAAGCCATGACCATGGCCGACAAGATCGTCGTCATGCGCGATGGCGTGATCGAGCAGATGGGCTCGCCGCTCGAGCTCTACGATCGTCCGCTCAACACCTTCGTGGCCGGCTTCATCGGCTCGCCGTCGATGAACTTCATCAACGGCGAAACCACCGCCGAGGGCTTCAAGACCACCGACGGCATCCTGCTCCCGACCATTCCGGGCGCGGCTTCCGCAGCCATCTACGGCATCCGCCCCGAGCACCTGCACCTTGCCGACGACGGCATCGAGATCGAAGTGGTGGTCCTTGAGCCGACCGGCTCCGAGACCCAGGTCATCGGCCGCCTCGGCACCCAGCCGGTCACCGGCATCTTCCGCGAGCGCGTCAACGTGGCTCCCGGCTCCAAGATCAAGGTGAAGCCCGACCTGTCGGTCGTCCACCTGTTCGACAAGGACGGCAAGCGCGTCAACTGACCGCGCGACCGAACTGAATGACAAGGCCGCCGTGGGAAACCACGGCGGCCTTTTGCTGTCCGGCCAGCGCTTTGGGTTCCACAAACTCGGTGTCGGGGGGGGCAGCCTCAGGCCGCCTGGTGCCCGCCCTGCCCGATCAGCCGTGACCGTATTGCGTTCGAGATGTTGTCGAAGATGAACACCACGGCGAGGATCAGCAGCACCATGTAGGCCACCTTGTCCCAGTCCGAATTGGTGCCCATCGCCTCGAGCAGTTTCAGGCCGATGCCGCCCGCCCCGACCGCGCCGATGATCGTGGCCGAGCGCGTATTGCTCTCCCAGAAGTAGAGCGACTGCGAGATGAACACCGGCAGCACCTGCGGGATGACGCCGTAGCGGTTGACCACCATGGGCGCGGCCCCCACTGACTTCACGCCCTCGCGCTGCCGGTCGTCGACATTCTCCAGCGCCTCGGCATAGACCTTCCCCAGCGCCCCGGCATCGGTGAAGAAGATCGCCGCGATGCCCGGGATCGGTCCCGGCCCGAAGCCGCGCGTGAAGAACAGCGCCCAGATCAGCATGTCGATCGAGCGCAGGAAGTCGAACACCCGCTTCATCAGCCAGTTGACGGCCCGGTTCGGCGTCATGGTGCGTGCCGCTATGAAGGCGAGCGGGAAGGCGAACAGGGTCGCGAGCAGCGTGCCGACAAAGGCCATGACCAGGGTCTGCATGAGCTTTGACAGAATGTCGCCATGCTGCCAGACGCCGTTGTTGAGGAAGTCGCGCACCGCGAGGTCGAAGTTCGACATCTGCGGATTGACCCGCTCGGGGCTGAACATCAGCTGCACGACCTCGACGGGGTTGAGCCCCCAATAGGCCGAACGCGTGTCGAACCAGAAATTGGCCCAGCCGAGGAAGCGGCGCTGCACATAGACCTGGTTGGTGCGGATCTCCGCCTGCCCGGCAAAGCCGTAATCGACGATGACCTTGCTGCCGTCCTGCTGGATGGCCGCGGGTGCGTCAGCCGGAGCCGTGACGGCGTCCGCACCGATGGCGATCTGGTGCGGAGCGCCGGCGACGAAGGCGGTGACGCCGGTCGTGGTGACTTCGAGGCGATCGCTGTTGCTGCCGAAGACGACGGTCATCGAGCCATCGTCATGCGGCGTGAGCCAGTCGATGGTGGCATCGGCCGGATACTGGCCACGGCTCGACCAAGTGGCGTTGACCGTGCCGTCCTCGAAGCGGAGGCGCGGCTGGGCGCGCCACGAGTACCAGTCCTGGAGATAGAGCGCAGCGCGGTCCCATTTGCCGTTCTCGAAGGCGGGGCCGACGTTGAAGAACGCATAGCAGAAGGCGAGGTAGATGACGGTTGCGACGAGCCCGATCACCAGCGCCCAGCGCTTCCACCACGGCTTGTGCAGCACCGCCGCATGCGTACCGCGCAGGCGGGCGGCTTCGGCATCGTCCATTGCGAGCATCCCGGCCATCACGCGGATCCCCGTCCGAATTCGAAGGCCGCCTTGCCAACGAGGCGCCGGCGCAGCCAGCCCGAGAACTGGTCGACGGCGATGATGGTGACCAGCAGCAGGATGATGATGGCGTAGGTCTTGGCGGCATGGTTGTTGCCGATGGCGAGGCGGAAGGCCTCGCCGATGCCGCCGCCGCCGACCGCACCGATGATGGTGGAGGCGCGCACGTTGATCTCGGTGCGCAGCAGCGTGTAGCTGACGAAGTTCGGCAGCACCTGGGGCAGCATGCCGTAGCGCACGCGCTCGAGCCAGGTGGCGCCGACGGCCCGCAGGCCCTCGTCGGGCTTCATGTCGGCATTCTCGACCACTTCGAAGAACAGCTTGCCGAGCGCGCCGATGGTGTGGAGCGAGATGGCGAAGATCGCCGCGATCGGCCCGATCGAGAGGATCGCGGTGAGGAGGCCCGCAATCACGATCTCGGGGAAGGCGCGGAGGATTTCCATGACGCGGCGGACGAAGAAGCGGACCGCGCCGGCACCGACCAGATTGGTCGCCGCGAAAAAGCAGAGGATGAAGGCGATGCCGCCACCGATGATGGTGGAAACGATCGCGATGTTCACCGTGATGATGAGCTCGTAGATGAAGTGCGGGATGTAGAGCCCGTCGGCGATGTACACCCGGTGCGAGGTGAAATCGTACTTCATCGAACCGTCGGCATAGGGTGACGGCAGGTCGAACATGGCGCGGAAGATTTCCAGCGGATCGTTGGGCACGAAGCTGCGCAGGAAATCGAACAGGAACGGCAGCCGCTCGAAGAACTTGCCCGAGTTCGCCGCGTTGGCGAAGTTGAGCGAAGCCGCAAGCGCGATGGCGAAGACGACAATGGCGATGATGGTATAGACGCGCCGCACGCGGATCTGCTGGCGGTAATGCGCGAACACCGACCGGCTGGCCGCGCTGATATCCGTGCCGGACGGATCGCTGGCGATATGCGCCATGCCCTTCTCCTTATGAAGAAACGGCGGCACCTGTGGGCGCCGCCGTTTGCATAAAGTTCGCTACGATCAGTCGCCGATGACCGACTTACGGGCGGCGACGATGGTGTCGTAGAAGGACGGGTCGACTTCGACGTAAGCGGTGTTCTCGCCGCCGGTGAAGCCCTGGAAGCAGGCGAGATCCTTGCCCGGCAGCTCGAGGAAGAAGGCTTCGATCTTGGTCTTGAGGTCGGCCGGGATCTTGTTCGAGACCATCAGCGGGCCGTTCGGGATCAGCGGCGAGCGCCAGAGTTCGACGATATCGTCGGTGTCGAGGATGCCCTTCTCGACCATGGTGTGCAGGTTGCCGGTCGAGTAGCCCTCGGCCCACTCGCCAACGCCCGAACCAAAGGTGGTGCCAGCGTCCCAGGTGCCGTCGAGCACGCCGAGAACGAGGTTCTCGTGGCCGCCGCCAAAGCCGGTCTCACCGAAGAACTCGGCAACCGGAGCGCCGATATCGGCCGGGAGCGACACGTTCGGCACGAGGTAGCCCGAGGTCGAATCCGGGTCGGCGAAGCCGAGCTTCTTGCCCTTGAGATCGGCCAGCGAGGCAAAGCCCTTGTCCTTGCGGGCAACCATCAGCGAGTAGTAGCCGGTGGCGCCGTCCGAACCGGCGGTGGTCAGGATCGGATCAACGGCTTCCGGGTCCTGCAGCGCGATGGCGGCGTAGGACGAAGCGCCCATCGAGGCGATGTCGATGGTGCCGCCGAGCAGGCCCTGGATGACGCCGTTGTAGTCCGGCGACGGGAAGATCTGCACTTCCGGCACGCCGGTGGCGGCCTTCAGGCCTTCGGCGACGCATTCGGTCTTGCGGATCTGATCGGCTTCGTTCTCCGAGCCGTCGAGGCCGATGCGGAGGACCGACACATCCTGCGCGAACGCGGTGCTGGTCATGGTGAGGGCGAGGGTGGCCCACAGGACGTTACGGATCGCGGACATGGATGTCTCCTTTGGTGACGCGATTGGCTTTCCGCAACCTGCCGCGCCGCGCGAGCAGGCGGCTGACCGGCAGGAGCGGAAACTGGGAAATCAGTTAGGGAGGCCGGCCGTCGCGAGCGGGGCTTCGAGGGCACCCGCCGGCACTTCGCCGTGCTTCTTCTTTTTCTTTCTCGTGACGATGGCCTCGAGGCTGGTCGAGGTCATCTCCTCCGAGAAGGCTTCTTCGAGTCCGTCGGCGCCGTAGAGTTCGCGGGCGACGTCGGTCGTGAGTTCATCCGGCGTGCCGTCGAACACGACGCGGCCGGCCGACATGCCGATGATCCGCTCGCAATAGGCGCGGGCAGTATCGAGCGTGTGGAGGTTAGTGATGACGGTGATGCCCTGCTCCTCGTTGATCGAGGCGAGGGAGTCCATCACGATCTTGGCGTTGCGCGGATCGAGCGAAGCGATCGGCTCGTCGGCGAGGATGACCTTGGGCTCCTGCATGAGGGCCCGGGCGATGGCAACGCGCTGCTGCTGGCCGCCAGACAGGGTCTGCGCCCACTGCGATGCGGTCTGCGCGATGTCTAGGCGTTCGAGCGCCTTGAGCGCCATCAGCTGCTCCTTCTCCGAAAAGATCTGGAGCAGGCTCATGATGGTGTTGCGGTGGTTCAGCCGGCCGAGCATCACGTTGGTGATGACGTCGAGGCGCGGCACGAGGTTGAACTGCTGGAAGATCATGGCGCAATCGCGCTGCCAGTCGCGCAGGGCCTGGCCGCGCAGCACCGAGACCGGCGTGCCGTGAAACTCGATCGTGCCTTCGGACACGTCGATCAGGCGGTTGATCATGCGCAGGAGGGTGGACTTGCCGGCGCCGGAGCGGCCGATGACGCCGACCATCTGCCCGGCGGGGATTTCCAGGTTGACGCTGTCGACGGCGGTCTTCGCCCCGAAGCGTCGCGACACGTTGGAAATCCTGAGCATGCGGCAGACCCCGTCTTTACACGGGACCGAGACGTAAGCCGGCTACGCTACGTCAGCATGAAGGTTGGGTGACGAGTCTGTGACAGTGGATAAGGCACTGTCAGAAAGCGATAAACCGCTGCGGTACAGCGGTTTACCGGCCGGGACCAGGGATGTGCAGACAGCCCGGCTATTCGTATTTCTCGAGAAACGCCTCGATCTCGAGCGCCCGGAAGTCGGGCAATGCCTCGTACAGCTTCTCGTGCGGCCAGTCCCACCACTGGAGCGCGAGCAGCCGATCGGCGATCGGGGTGGGGAAGCGCTGGCGGATCGGCTTGGCCGGAACACCGACGGCGATGGCGAAATCGGCGACGTCCTTCGTCACCACCGCGTTCGAGCCGATGATGGCGCCGTGCCCCACTTTCACACCGGGCATGATCACCGCGCCATGGCCGATCCATGTGTCGTGGCCGATCTCGATGCCGTTCTCGGCCCGCCATTCGAAGAACCCGGCGTCGTCGGCCTCGCCGTCGAAGTACCAGCTGGAGCGGTAGGTGAAGTGATGCAGCGAGGCGCGCTGCATCGGGTGCTTGCTGGCATAGATACGCACATGCGCCGCGATGTTGGCGAACTTGCCGATATTCGCATAGGTGATCTGGGTGTTCTCGACGCAGTAGGAATAGTCGCCGAGGGTGGAGTGCGCGACGTGGCAGTGCGCACCGATCTCGGTGTAGCGGCCGAGCGTCGAGTCCCGCACGTCGGCGGTCTCATGGATGAACGGCGCCTCGCTCAGCTTCATGCAGCTTTCCTCGGCGCGAAGGTGGTGACGTCGACGATGCGGTCGGCGACCTCTCCTCGCACTTCCTCGTCGTGGAAGATGCCGAGCAGCGCGACGCCGGCCTGCTTCTTTTCGGCGATCATCTCGACGACGACGGCGCGGTTGACGGCATCGAGCGACGCCGTCGGCTCGTCGAGCAGCAGAACCGGATGGTCGGTGATGAAACCGCGCGCGATGTTCACGCGCTGCTGCTCACCGCCCGAGAAGGTTGCGGGCGGCAAGGACCACAGCCGCTCCGGCAGGTTGACGCGGGCAAGCAACCCGCGCGCTTTTGCGGTCGCTTCGTCGCGGGAAATGCCGCGGCTGACCAGCGGTTCGGCGACGACATCGACAGTGGAGACGCGCGGCACGGTACGAAGGAACTGGCTGACATAGCCGATGGTGTCGCGACGCAGCTCGAGCACAGTGCGCGGACTGGCAGTCGCGAGATCGACCGGCGCACCGTGATGGATCAGGCTGATGGAGCCGGCATCGACGCCGTAATTGCCGTAGACCATCTTGAGGAGCGACGACTTGCCGGCGCCCGAGGGGCCGCCGAGCACGTCGCATTCACCGGCATTCACTTCGAAGCCGACACCATCGACCACGGGCAGCACGATCCCGTCGCGGAGGTGCATCGTGAACGACTTCGCGACATCGCGGACAGTGAGGAGAGCGGTCATCATCACACCTGCAGGATCGAGCTGACGAGCAACTGGGTATAGGGCTCGCGCGGGTCGTCGAGCACGCGGTCGGTGAGGCCCTGCTCGATCACGTAGCCATCCTTCATCACCATCATCCGGTGCGAGAGCAGCCGCGCTACCGCAAGATCGTGCGTCACGATGATCGCCGAAAGCCCGAGGTCCGACACTAGCCCGCGGATCAAATCGAGCAGGCGGGCCTGCACCGAAACATCGAGGCCGCCGGTGGGCTCGTCCATGAACACCAGCCGCGGATGGGTCACGAGGTTGCGCGCGATCTGCAGGCGCTGCCGCATGCCACCGGAGAAGGCGCGCGGCTCGTCGTCGACGCGGTCTTCGGCGATCTCGACGCGGCCCAGCCACTCGATCGCGGTCGAACGGATGTGACCGTAGTTGCGATCGCCCACGGCCATCATGCGCTCGCCGACATTGGCGCCGGCGGATACGGTCATGCGCAGCCCATCGGCTGGGTTCTGGTGCACGAAGCCCCAGTCCGTGCGCATCAGGAAACGGCGCTCAGCCTCGCTGAGGTCGTAGAGATTGCGCCAGATCTCGTCGCGCATCCGGTACTCGGCGACGCCCGAGGAGGGCTCCAGCCGGGTGGAGAGGATGTTGAGCAATGTCGTCTTGCCCGAACCGCTCTCGCCGACGATGGCCAGCACTTCGCCGGGCCAGAGCTCGAACGAAACGTCGGCGCAACCGAGGCGGCTGCCGTAGTACTTGGTGAGGCCGGAGACCCGGAGGAGAGGTTCGCTCATTCCGCTGCCTCCAGCGCATGGCCAGCGAGCGGGCCGCGGTGGCCGTGCCCGCGCCGATCTTCGCAATTATCGGTGTCCGAGCAGACGAACATGTGCCCGCCGTGATCGTCGAGAATGACCTCGTCGAGATAGACCCCGGTGGCGTTGCACAGCGCACACGGCGCATCGAAATGCTGGATCTCGAACGGGTGGTCCTCGAAATCGAGGCTCACCACTTCGGTGTAGGGCGGCACGGCGTAGATGCGCTTTTCGCGGCCGGCGCCGAACAGCTGCAGCGCCTCCGACATGTGCATCTTCGGGTTGTCGAACTTGGGCGTCGGCGAGGGATCCATCACGTAGCGACCCTCGACCTTGACCGGATAGGCATAGGTCGTGGCGATGCGGCCGTGCTTGGCGATGTCCTCGTAGAGCTTCACATGCATGAGCCCGTATTCCTCGAGCGCGTGCATTTTTCGCGTCTCGGTTTCGCGCGGTTCGAGGAAGCGGAGGGGCTCCGGAATCGGCACCTGGTAGACCAGCACCTGGCCCTCGGTCAGCGTCTTCTCAGGGATGCGGTGGCGCGTCTGGATGATCGTCGCTTCGTCGGTATGCGTGGTCACCGCAACGTTCGCGACCTTGGCGAAGAAGGCGCGGATCGAGACGGCATTGGTGGTGTCGTCGGCGCCCTGGTCGATGACCTTGAGCACATCATCCGGACCGATGATCGAGGCCGTGACCTGCACGCCGCCGGTGCCCCAGCCATAGGGCATCGGCATTTCGCGGCTGGCGAACGGCACCTGGTAGCCGGGGATGGCGATGGCCTTGAGAATGGCCCGCCGGATCATCCGCTTGGTCTGCTCGTCGAGATAGGCGAAGTTGTAGGTGGCGACGTTCATTCGGTTGCCTCCGTACGAGTGGACTCGATGTCTCCGGGCACCTCCCCCCTTGCGGGGGAGGCTGGGAGGGGGGGAGCGGCAGGCTCGGAGCGCGTGGCGCCCCCCTCCCCATCCCTCCCCGCAAGGGGGAGGGTGTCGTCCTGTGCGTATGCTTCCGCGCGCATCTCGCGGATGAGGCCGAGTTCGCCCTGGAAATCGACATAGTGCGGCAACTTCAGGTGCTCGACGAAGCCGGTGGACTGCACGTTGTCGGAGTGGGAGATGACGAATTCCTCGTCCTGCGCCGGATGGTTCACGTCCTCGCCCAGTTCGCGGGCGCGCAGAGAGCGGTCGCAGAGCGACATGGCCATGGCCTTGCGCTCGGCCTGGCCGAACACCAGCCCGTAGCCGCGGGTGAACTGCGGCGGCACCTTCGTGTTGCCCTTGAACTTGTTGACCATCTGACACTCGGTGACGCGGATGCGGCCGAGGTTCACGGCAAAGCCGAGTTCGGGAATATCGAGTTCGACCTCGACCTCGCCGATGCGGATTTCGCCGACGAACGGATGCGAGCGGCCATAGCCGCGCTGGGTGGAATAGCCGAGCGCGAGGAGAAAGCCTTCGTCGCCACGGGCCAGCGCCTGCAGTCGCCGGTCGCGGCTCAGCGGAAACTCCATCGGCTCGCGGGTCAGGTCGCCGATCTCGTCCTGCGCTTCGGAGACATCGTCCTCGATCAGCCCTTCGTAGCCGAGGAGGTCGGTGACGCGCGGCGCCTCTTCCTCGACGCTGGGGCGCGTCGCGGCTTCATCGACATCAACGCCGGACGCGATCGTCGGATCGAGCAGGCGGTGCGTGTAGTCGAAGGTCGGTCCAAGCAGCTGGCCACCCGGAATGTCCTTGTAGGTCGCCGATACCCGCCGCTCGATCTTCATCTCGCCGGTATCGATCGGGCGCGAATAGCCGAAGCGCGGCAGCGTGGTGCGATAGGCGCGAACGAGGAAGATCGCCTCGATCAGGTCGCCGCGCGCCTGGATCAACGCCAGCGCGGCGAGTTCCCTGTCGTAGAGCGAGCCCTCGCCCATGGTGCGATCGACCGCGAGGCCGAGCTGACCGATGATCTGCTCGAGCGTCAGCGCCGGAACGCTCCGGTCGCCGCGGCGGCGGTCGGCGAGAAGGCGGTGGGCATTGGCGATGGCGGCCTCGCCGCCCTTTACCGCAACATACATGGCTTAGCCCTCCGAGATGCGGGTGGTACGCGGCAGTGCAACGACGCTGCCGGCGCGGACGAGCAGCAGATCGATACCCCTCGGGAACCGCTCGCGATTCTCTGCCCATTGCGCGATGAAGTCGCCGCCCGGAAGCGGCAGCGAGGTGTCGAGGCGATCCTTGATCCCCGGACCCTGGAGGGTGACTGCACGGGTCGCATCGCCGGCGGCGAGGACGACCGTGGTGGAGCGATCCGGATACTCGTCCGTCCCCTGCCCGAAACCCGATAGCGCCGGCAGCAGGCTGGCATCGCTCACCAGCGCGAACTGCGCGTCGGCGGCATCATCCGTGATCGGCGCGCCGCAGTGGAAGGCGAGCCAGGCGCGCACCGTCTCATTGGCGGCGAGCACGGGGTCGAGCCAGACCGGGGTGTCGTGATCGCAAAGCGTCAGCGCCACCGCGCCCAGCTCGGGTGTCAGCGGCACCGGCGGGGCTGCATCGGAGGCGATGGATTGCACCGTGCCGGGGCGGGCCAGCGCGTCCATGATGGCGCGGAACACCGCCTGCGCCCCGAACACCGTGTCAGCGAAACCGCCTTCGATCGAAATGTCCATCAATCGTCCCCCCGCACCATGGTGAAGAAGTCGACGCGCGTCGCGGCGGTCTCGTCGCGCAGCTTGTCGTCGGTGGCGGCAAGCTCGCTGCGAAGCGGCGCCAGCACTAGCGTTTCGACCGCCGCCGGATCGCGCTGGAACAGCGCATCGAGCAGCGCCGAGGTCAGCGCCTTGTCGCCGTCGCGGCCGAGGCAATAGGCGTGCCCGACTTCGCCGCTTTCGAGCCGCACCGTGGCGCGGGTCACCGTCGCCTCGCCGAGGTTGAACGGATTGCCGCCGCCCCCGGCCCGTGCCCGCACCATGACGAGCCCGGTCTCGGGCCCGCGCACCTTGTGATAGGCGGGCTTCTCCACCCATCCGGCCCAGAGTTCGGCGATGCGGGCGGGGGCGGCGTGGCTCAGCACCGCCATCGCCTCCTGCCGGGGATTTGCCGTTGCGTCTTGCATCGGGCACGCTCCAACTTGTATAGTTCAATAGACAAGTATATCGGTTTCATCCCCTCTTAGGCGTGGCGTGTGAAAGTGCAATGACAATCTTGAGCCGCACCGAGATCGAGCCCGCCGGCGGCGTCGCCCTGTGGCGCCAGATCGCCGACGCCATCCGCCTAGACATCGTCGGCGGCAAGCTGGAATCGGGCCACAAGCTCGACGGCGAACTGCCTCTCGCCGAGCGCTTCGGGGTGAACCGGCACACGGTGCGCCGCGCCATCGCCGTACTTGTCGAGGAGGGCGTGCTGCGGGCCGAACATGGGCGCGGCACATTCGTCGCCGAGGCGCGACGGCTGAGCTACCCGATCGCCCGCCGCACGCGCTTCACCGAAGGGCTCGCCGGGCAGGTACGCGAAAGCCGCAGCCAGCTTCTGTCGAGCCGTATCGAGCGCGCCACGCCGCGGTTAGCGCAACTGCTCGGCCTGAAGCCGGGCACGCGGCTGATCCGCCAGGAAACGGCTTCCTTCGCCGACGGCCGCCCGATGGCCCGCGGCACCGGCTGGCTGCCCGAAGCTCGCTTCAAGGGCTTCGACACCGCCTATCTCGAGGCCGGCTCGGTAACCGCGGCGCTCCGGCACTACGGCATCGAGGACTATTCCCGCGGCTCGACCCGCATTTCTGCGCGGCACGCGACTGCCGAGGAGGCGCAGATCCTGAAGCTGGCTCCGGGCTCAGTGGTGCTGGTGTCGGATGCCGTGGATCTGGATGCCGATGGCGTGCCCATCCACGCGATGCTGACGCGCTTCCCGGCGGATCGGATGGAACTGGTGGTTTAGGGGAGCGGCGTTATTCCAGCAGCCGCCCGCTACTCTATCAGTCGTCATCCCCGGGCTTGACCCGGGGACCCATACGATGTCGAGGAAGGCACCAATCGTCGGCCAAACTCGGTGTTATCCCAGCGAAAGCTGGGATCCAACTCACATCTGGCGCAGGCGGTGGCATGGGTCCCGGCTTTCGCCGGAATGACACCCGGTTGCTGCGGCGAGGTCGAGCACAATTCGCGAGGATCGAGTGGGTCCCCGGGTCAAGCCCGGGGATGACGACTGAGAGTCTGGGCGAGGAGCAGAACGGCAGGGACTACCGCCCCAGCACGATCCCCGCCTCGCGCAACATCGCGTCCACGTCCACCGTCTGCCCGCTCGCAATCGACGCGTTCGCCGCGATGCCCGTTAGGATCGACCAGGCGCCTTCCTTGTGCGTCGAGGCGCGGTTGTAGCGGTCGGGCTCCATGCTCGAGGGCTCGAACAAATAGCCCAGCATCACCGGATCGGCGCCGCCATGGTCGCCCTCGCCGGCCCACACCTCGATCTGCTCGGGGCGCTGGCCGTGGAGGTGGAGCACCGTGGTCATGTTCTCCTCGGCCGACTTGTCGCGCACGCCGCCGAACACGCCGTGCACCTCGACATGCCGATGGGTCAGCTCGCCCTTGGTCCCGTGGAACTTGATCTCGAGCCCTTCCCACGGGGAGTAGGCGCACAGCGTATAGTTGAGGAACACGTCGTTGGCGTATTTCACCTGCACCTGCATCGTGTCCTCGATGGTGATGTCGTCGGCGAACACGCACTTGTCGCGCAGGTAGCCGTCGTCATCCTCGGCATCGAGATAGAGTTCGCGCAGCGCCGGATCGCCCGCGAGATCGAGCCGGTACTCGCACTTGTCGAACACTGGGCACCCGTGGCACCGCTCGCCATGCTCGCCGAGCCCGAGTTCCACCGCCATCTCCGGCGTGTAGAACACGCGCTTGCCGAGCGCGCTGACCGTCTTGGGCGTCGAGGCCACCCACCAGTTCATCAGGTCGAAATGGTGCGTGGATTTGTGAACCAGCAGCCCGCCGGACTTTTCCTTGTAGCGGTGCCAGCGGCGGAAGTAGTCGGCCCCATGCACGCGATCGAGATACCAGCGGAAATCGACCGCCGTGATCTCGCCGATGGCGCCGCTCATCAGCAGTTCCTTCAGCTGCGTGCGCGCCGGCGTGTAGCGATAGTTGAAGGTGACGGTGAGCTTTTTCCCGCTCTCGGCCTGCGCGTCGAGGATTTCCCGCAGTTTTGCGATATCGACCGTCATCGGCTTCTCGGTCATCACGTTGCGCCCGGCCTTGAGCGCCGAGACGATATACTCGTGATGGAGATAATCGGGGGTCGTGACGATGACCGTGTCCGGCTCCTGCTCGGCGATCATCCTGCCGAACTCCGAGGCGTCGTAGGTGGCGACCCCGTTGCCCTTCTTCGGCACCTTGCCGGCGGAAAGCGCCAGCCGGCTTTCGTTCACGTCGCAGAGCGCAACGAGCTCGTTCCCTTCCGCATGCGTCTCGGTGATCGCCTTGCGGAACATGGTATGGCGCCCGCCGACGCCGACTATCGCGAATTTCAACTGAGGGTCCTCGTCCGGGCTAGGCTCCGGACTCCTCCGCCCGGTGTGGCGAGAACTAATTCACCGGATGGTTACTTAGTCAAGTTGCCCCGCCTCGGCCCCTTGAAGATGTCACGCGGATACAACAGCGCCCTCCCGGGGACCGGGAGGGCGCTGCAATAACCTAGGCTGCGGCGATCAGTACGTCGCGCGGCCGCCGCTCAGATCGAACACCGAAGCGGTGGTGAAGCTGTTTTCCTTGCTCACCAGCCAGCTGACCATGTTCGCGGCTTCCTCGACCTCGAGGAAGCGGCCGCGCGGAATGCGGCTCAGCATGTAGTCGATGAACTCGGGCTTCAATTCGTCGAGGATGCGCGTCTTGGCGGTCGCCGGAGTGATGACGTTGATGGCGATGTCGTACTTCGCCACTTCCTTGCCCACGGCCTTGCTCATGCCAATGACGCCGGCCTTGGCCGCGGCATAGGCGGAGGCGTTCGGGTTGCCTTCCTTGCCGGCGATCGAGGCGATGTTGACGATGCGGCCATAGTTGCGGGCCTTCATGCCCGGCAGCACGGCGCGGTTCACGTAGAAGGCGCCATTCAGGTCGATGTCGATCACCCGGCGCCATTCGTCGAGGTCATACTCGTCGAGCGGCGCGTTCTTGCCGGCGATGCCGGCTGAGTGGACGAGGATGTCGAGCTTGCCCAACTTGCCCTCGACTTCGGCCACGGCAGCGGCCACGGCATCGTAACTGGTGATGTTGACCGTGACGGTCGAAGCGGCCTCGCCCAGTTCGGCCTTGGCCGAAGCCAAGAGCTCCGCGTTCATGTCCCACAGGCTGACCCTGGCGCCCGAGGCGACGAGCCGCTTGGCAATCGCAAAACCGATGCCCTGCGCACCGCCGGTGATAACGGCGACCTGGCCGTTCAAGTCGATCTGGTTCATCTCGCTCCCCGCGGGAATATTCTTATGCAATGGGCTTTAGCAGCGCCCTGTCCGCTAATTCCATACCGAAGCCCGCGCCGCCACTGACCTTTAGTCGGCCCTGTTGCGGAAGTACCTCGCCTTGGAACAGCTTTCCGAAGATCGGCCGGATCGAGCGCCCGTCCGGGCTTGCCGCCACATATTCGCACAGCGGCGATCCGGGCTGGCTGGCAATGAAGTGGTACGAGTACGGCCCCGAGCCGTGCGGGATCACCGGAATATCGTAGGCGGCGGCCTGGCTGGCGATCTGCAGCAGCGCCGTGAGCCCGCCGACCCACATCACGTCCGGCTGCAGCACGTCGATGGTGCGTTCCTCGATCAGCCGCCGGAAGCCGTAGCGCGTGTACTCGTGCTCGCCGGTGGTCCATTTCAGCGTCGGATGCGCCTGCTTCAGCAGTCGAAAACCCTCGACATCGTCGGGATGGAGAACTTCCTCCCACCAGTAGATATCGAGCGCCTTCGCCTTCTCGGCGAGCCGGATGGCATAGGGCACGGTCAGCGACATGTAGCAGTCGACCATCAGCGGATAGCCCGGCCCCACCGCCTCGCGGTGCGCGGCGAGGAAGGCGAGGTTCTTTTCCAGCCCCTCTTCGCCGTCGAAATGGCTATGCGGCAGCGGCACCTTGGCGCCCCAGAAGCCGAGCTCCTTCACGGCATCCGGCGCCGGGCCGGTGCAGTAGAACCCGATCTCGTCGTGACACTTGCCGCCGATCAGGTTGTAGACCGGCTCGTCCCGGAGCTTGCCCACGAGGTCCCAGAGCGCCAGGTCGATCACCGAAATCACCGCGACCGGCATGCCCTTGCGGCCATAGGGCATCGAGGCGCGGAACAGCTGGTCCCAAATCTTGGTAATGTTGCGCGCGTCCTCCCCGACGAGGAAACGCGCGAAGTGGTTCATCACCAGCCACGCGCCCGGCGGCCCGCCAAAGCCTGTGGCGACGCCGGTGGCACCGCTCTCGGTCTCGATCTCGACGACGATGGAGCCCATCACGCCGATGCCCCAGGACTGGCGTGACGCCTTCCAGCGCTCATAGCCGGACATCGGGTTGGCGATCAGCGTATCGATCAGCCAGTGCCCCCGGTTCTGCTGGAAATAGTCCCCGCCGTCGCCCTCGCTCTCGACGAGATAGGCGCGCACGGCCTTGATAGTGAAACTCACGAACTCCCCTCCTGCACAATCCAATCGACGGCGGCAGCGATCCTCCTCCTGCCATCCGCCCTTTCAGTCGTCATCCGCGGGCTCGACCCGCGGACCCATGGGATGGCGTAGGATCGCCCGGCCCCTACTCCGCCGCGTCGCCGATACGGCTCGCCCGCATGCCGACGCCGATCACCACCTTCATCGCCTCCCGCGCACCCTCCGGGTCGCGCGCCGCGATGGCGTCGGCGATGCGTCGGTGGTCGACCACCGATGAGGTCAGCCGCCCCGTATCCTCGGCCGGCGAGCTGATCTTCAACAAGCCCATCAGCGCCACTTCGATCAGCGCCGCAGCCGACCTCAGGAACGGGTTATGCGCGGCAATGATGATGGCGAGATGGAACTCGAGATCGGCCCTCGCGAACTCCTCGCGGCTGATCTCCGGCGCCGCCATGCGGTCGAAGCAGTGGAAGATCGTCTCGAGGTCGCGGTCCGTCCGCCGGCTTGCCGCCAGCGCCGCCGCTTCCGGCTCGAGCGCCAGCCGCATTTCGGTGAGGTGGGCGATGAACTGGCCATCGAACCCCTGCCGCGCCTGCCAGCCGAGCAGGTCGCGATCGAAGAGATTCCAGTCCGAGCGTGGCAGTACGCGCGTGCCGACGCGCGCCCGGGCCTCGATCAGCCCCTTGCCGGCGAGGGTCCGCAGCGCCTCGCGCAGCACCGTGCGCGATACCCCGAACTGCTGCATGAGTTCGACATCGCCCGGCAGCAGGCTCCGCTCCGGATAACCCCCCGACACGATGTTGCGGCCGATTTCGGCTGCCACCCTCGCGGTATGGGAGCGTCCCGGCGCCGCCGGCTCTCCATCTGGCTGGCCCTTGCTGATGGTGAACCTCGTCTGTGCTTGAGCTACCCCTGAGGTGTCGCTTGCCCGATTTGAGGCGCGCCCTCAAGCGCGCCTCTAGTCGAATAGCCCCGAGTCCTAGTCGCGGGCCCGCATCTGCCGCACGCGCTCGAAGGCAACGGCGATGATGATGAAGCTGCCGATGAACGTGCCCTGCCAGAAGGCGTTGATGCCGAGCAGCCCGAGGCTGTTTCGGATCACCTCGATCAGCGCCGCGCCGACCAGCGCGCCAACGGCAGTGCCGACGCCGCCGACAAGGCTCGCCCCGCCGATCACCGCCGCCGCGATCACCTGCAGTTCGAGCCCCTGGCCGAGATTGGTCGTCACCGCGCCGAGCCAGCCGGTCATGATGATGCCGCAGATGCCGGCCGAGAGCGCCGAGATGATGTAGACCGCGACCTTGATCGGCTTCACCGGCACGCCCGAGAGTTCGGCCGCATGCTCGTTACCGCCTATGGCGAAGACGTGCCGTCCGAAGCGGGTCCAGCGCAGCATGAAGCCGACGATCGCCGCGAGGATCAGCGTGTAGATCACCGGGTTGGAGATGCCGAACACCCAGGCGCCGCCGCCCAGCGCGAGCAGCTTGTCGTGATCGGGCCCGAACTGGAACACCACCGTGTTGTTCGAGGCGACCATGGCGAGGCTGCGCGCGATCGACATCATGCCCAGCGTCACGACGAAGGGCGGGAAGCCGAGATAGGCGATCAGCACCCCGTTGATGCCGCCGATGGCGATGGCGACGATCAGCGTCACCAGAATGCCGACCTCGATGGAGAATCCGGCATGCATGGTCACCGCCAGCACCATCGAGCAGAGGCACAGCACCGAGCCCACGCTGAGGTCGATGCCCCCGGTGATGATCACCACCGTCATGCCCAAGGCGATGATGGCGGTGAAGGTGAAGTTGCGGGTGATGTTGTAGAGGTTCTGCGGCGTCATGAACGCCTGCGTCGCAAAACTCAGGAAGACGCAGGCAATCAGGATGGCGATCAGCACCCAGAAGGCCTGGCTGTTGATCAGCGAGGTGTACCAGTTGTCCTGGCGTTTCGCGATGGTCTGTTCGAGCGTGATGGACATCATGACACCTGTTCGATCGCGCCGGTGATGAGGCCGGTCACTTCCTCGGGCGAGCTCGAGGCAATGCGCTTGTCGGCGACCTTGCGGCCGCGCCGCATGACGATGACGCGGTCGGCGACAGTGAAGACGTCGGGCATGCGGTGGCTGATCAGCACCACGGCGATGCCCTGGTCCCTCAGATGCCGGATATGGTTCAGCACCTCGGCCACCTGGCGCACCGAGATGGCGGCGGTCGGCTCGTCCATCAGCACCACCTTGGCGTCGGCCAGCATGGTGCGGGCGATGGCCACGGCCTGGCGCTGGCCACCCGACATCTGCCGGATCAGGTCGCGCGACCGCGTCTCCGACTTGAGCTCGGCGAAGAGCTCGCCCGCCCGCTTGTACATGGTGCCATAGTCGAGAATCTTGATCGGGCCGAAGCCGCGACGCAGCTCCCGGCCGAGATAGACATTGGCGGCCGCCGTCAGGTTGTTGCAGAGCGCGAGGTCCTGATGGACGATCTCGATGCCGTGCCGGCGGGCATCCTTGGGCCCCGAGAAATGCATCTCGCGCCCCTCGAGCTTGATCGTCCCGCTGGTCGGCGGGAAGTTGCCGGCCATCATCTTGACCACGGTCGACTTGCCCGCGCCGTTATCCCCCATCAGCCCCACCACTTCGCCGGGCTCGAGCTTGAACGAGATGTCGCTCACGGCATGGATGGCGCCGAAGTGCTTGGTTATGTTTTCCAGTTCCAGAACGGCCACGGCCGGCGATCCTCCCTCGCGCAAAACCAGGCGACGCCCGCGTAACGGACGCCGACTACAGTATTGGTGCTGTCGGCTTCCCCCTCCCAGGCGATGCCAGGCACGAAGCTTATCGACTTGGCTCGAACGGCGTCAACGGATGCCTGCTTGAATAGTACGACTTTTCAGCATAACTACGTTGACGAACATCGTTTCAACAGATTAGCTTTGCGCCTCGGGAGGATGAGGAACGCTACCGCCACGGTGAGGGACCGTAGGTGTTAGTATTTCATTCTCCCGGCTCAATGGGAGGAATCAATGAAAGCATGGACACTACTCGCGGTCGCGGGGCTTGTTGCCCTGTCCGCCAGCCCGGCATTCGCGCAGAAGAAGCAACTCGTCATCGTGGTCAAGGGCCTCGATAATCCGTTCTTCGAAGCCATCAACCAGGGCTGCCAGAAGTGGAACGGCGAGAATGCCAGTTCCGAGTATGAATGCTTCTACACCGGCCCTGCCTCGACGTCCGACGAAGCTGGCGAAGCCCAGATCGTCCAGGACATGCTGGCCAAGTCGACGACCGCCGCCATCGCGATCTCGCCGTCCAACGCGCCGCTGATCGCGCAGGCCATCCGCAGCGCCAACCCGACCATCCCGGTCATGACGCTCGACGCCGACCTCGCCAAGGAAGACGCCGCGCTGCGCAAGACCTATCTCGGCACCGACAACTACACGATGGGCAAGCGCATCGGCGAATACGTCAAGGCAGCGATCCCTGGCGGCGGCAAGGTCTGCACCATCCAGGGCAACCCCGCGGCCGATAACATCCTGCGCCGTGCCCAGGGCTTCCGTGACGCACTGACCGGACAGGACGGCCTTGCCGCACTGGCCGGCGAGGGTGGCTGGACGGAAGTCGCCGGTTGCCCGGTCTTCACCAATGACGACGGCGCCAAGGGCGTGCAGGCGATGAGCGATATCCTCGCCGCCAACCCCGACCTCGTTGCCTTCGGCATCATGGGCGGCTGGCCGCTGTTCGGCGCTCCGCAGCCCTACCGTGACCTGTTCAAGCCGATGGCCGACAAGATTGCGGCCAACCAGTTCGCGATCGGTGCAGCCGACACGATCGGCGAGGAAGTCGCCATCGCCAAGGAAGGCCTTGTCACCGCACTCGTCGGCCAGCGGCCGTTCGAGATGGGTTACCTGGCCCCGAGCGTGATGCTCGACCTGATCGCCGGCAAGCCCGTCGATGACCCGGTCTTCACCGGCCTCGACGAGTGCACCAAGGACACGGCCGACACCTGCATCCAGAAGTAGGCGGACCTAGTTGAGGGCAGAGGGGGCGTCCGGCAACGGGCGCCCCTTTTAGTTTGGAACCGGTGAGTAGCGCCCCGGCCTATCCCGCCGCTATCCCCAGCACCGCCATCAACTCCGCCGCCGCCGCGCTGCCGGCCCGGTTCGCCCCGACCGTCGAGGCCGATGGCCCATAGCCGACGAGATGTACCCGCGGCTCCTTCACCACCTCTGTCGCCAACCGCCCGCCCATCACGATGCCGCCCGAGGGCTCGCGCAGCATCAGCGGCGCGAGGTGATCGAGCGAGGAGCGGAAGCCGGTGCACCAGAGGATAACGTCGGCGCGCTGCTCGCGGCCATCGGCCCAGCGAACGCCCTCGGGCGTGATCTCGGCGAACATCTCCTGCCGTTCGAGCACGCCGCGCGCCGCCATCGCCTCGATCAGCGGCGAGCGCGGCAACCCGGTGACCGACACCACGGAATTGGGCGGCAGCCCGACCCGCACCCGTTCCTCGACCAGCTTCACCGCCGCCCGTCCCGCTTCCTCGTTGAACGGCCCCTCGCGCCAGCGCGGCGGCGTGCGCGTGACCCAGGTCGTCGTGGTAACCGCCGAAATCTCGTTGAGCAGCTGGATCGCCGAGATGCCCCCGCCGACGATCACCACATGCTGCCCGGTGAACTCCCCCGCGGTGCGATAGTCGCGCGTGTGGAGCTGCCGCCCCCTGAACGTCTCGCGCCCCGGATAGTCCGGAATGTACGGCGTCTCCCAGGTCCCGGTGGCATTGATGATGCCGCGCGCAGAAAAGATCTGCCGGTCGGTCTCGACCCGGAAACGATCCCCGCGCGGGCAGACGACGCTGACCTTGACCGGCCGGTAGACCTCGAGCCCGAACCGCTCCTCGTAGGCCGCGAAATAGCGCGGCACCGCAACCGCCGCCTCCACCGATGTCTCGCTCGTATCGACCGCCTCGGAGAACGCCATCCCCGGCAGGTCATGCACCCGGTTGACCGTCGACAGCGTCAGCGACGGCCAGCGGAACTGCCACGCGCCGCCCGCCTGTGGCGATTGGTCGAGCACCACGAAGCCGCGTCCGGGCGTGAGGCCCCGCTGCCTGAGGTGATAGGCCGAGGACAGCCCCGCCTGCCCGGCCCCGATCACCACGATCTCCGTCTTGATGGCGACGCCCGCCGGCAGCGCAGCGGCGGGAAGGGCGGAGTCCATGGCGTGGTCCTCGGTTCCCCCGTGACTTAGGCCTCGGCGCCGACGCCTGCAATGCACCCGCGGACGAAGGAATGATTGCAAACTCGATGCCCGGCATGCGAAGCGCTTGGCCGACGCGTCCGCGTCTCACTCTCCGAGCCGCTATGCGCCCCCTCGATCTCCTGCTCTATGCTGCCGTGTGCCTGATCTGGGCACTGAACCTCATCGTCAGCCGCGTGCTGTTCTCCGAGTTCGGCGTCACCCCGATCTTCTATGCCGCGGCCCGCTTCCTGATCGTCGCCGCCATCCTGTCGCCGCTGCTCCGCCCGCTGCCCAGGCCGCTGTTCCCGATCCTGGCCGTCGGCTTCCTGATGGGCGCCTGCCACTTCGGCCTGATGTTCCTCGGCCTGTCGCAGGCGACGTCCTCCAGCGTTTCGATCGTCCTCCAGACCGCCATCCCGATGACCGCCCTGCTTTCAGTCCTGCTGCTGGGCGAGCGGGTCGGCCCCGCGCGCGGCGCCGGCATCGCGCTGGCGCTGGGCGGCGTGATCCTCGTGATGTGGGACGGCGAGCGCGCCAGCGTCAGCCTCGGCCTGCTCTTCGCCTTCGCCTCGGCCATCGCCATCTCGCTGGGCCAGGTGATGCTGAAGCGCTATGGCGCCATCAAGCCACTGACCATGCAGGCCTGGACCGCCTTCGTCTCCGCCCCGCCCATGCTCGCCTATGCGCTGCTCGTCGAGACGACGCCCGTGACCGCGAGCTTCGGCGCCGGCTGGCCGTTCCTTGCCGGCCTCGCCTTCTCGGTGCTGGCGGTGACGCTGCTCGCGACCACCATGTATCTGGGCATCCTGCAGCGCTACCCAGCGAGCATCGTCGCCCCGCTCGGGCTGATGACCCCGCTGATGACCGTGCTGATGGGCATCCTGATTCTCGGCGAAGGCTTCGACCTCCGCATGGCCCTGGGCGGCGCGATTGCGCTCCTCGGCCTCGTCCTGGTGCTGCGCCAGCAGGCGCCGCGTGACGCCGAGCAGCCGCGCGAAATGACCTGAGTGAGAGTTCGGGCCGCCGCACAGGGACAACGGCGGCCCGGGCGACCGATCACTCGGCCGCAATCGCCTTCGGGGCGTTCAGCGCCGCCAGTTCGCGGGCGCGCACGAGGCTCGCCGGCTGTTCGCGACGGTAGCGGCGGCCGATCTCCATCATCAGCACCGTGTCGGGCAGGAAGCTCAGTTCGCTGAAGATCCGGTCCCAGTCGATATCGCCCCAGCCGAGCGGCATGTGCAGGTCGCCGATCCCGAGCGCCGTGTTCTCCTGCACGTGGTAGCCCCGGTAAAAGCCCTGCGGCCGGCCGAACGAGTCGTGCACATGCAGGTGCCCCGCCACCGGCGCCATGGCCGCGATCTCGGCGAAGAAGTCGAGGCCCTTGAAGGTGGATTCGATATAGGCGTGGCTGAAGTCGATCAGCGCCACGACATTGGGATGGTTTACCGCCTTCACCGTATCGGCGACCTGCGCCGGGGTCTGCCGGTACTGGCCGGGCTCGGTGGTGAAGATGTTCTCGAGCGCGATGCGCACCCCATGCGGACGGGCGAACTCGGCGACCTCAACCAGCGCCTCGCGCTCACGCTCATCGGCCCCGGCCCAGTCGGCGATCGCCTCGGCGCGGAGGTTCCCGCCGTGCTGGACGAGGATGCCCGCGCCAATCGAATTGCACACCTCGACCAGCGCCTTCGCCGCATCGATCTGGTAGCGCTGGGTGATCGGGTCCATGAAGTTGGACGAAACCAGCCCGTGCACGGTGTAGCGGAAACCGAACTGCTTGGTCAGCGCCAGGAGCGCCTCGTGCCGCTCGGGGATGATGCGGCCGCCCGCGAGGAGATCGAGGCTGGTGACGCCGATCTCGACGGTATCGACGCCCATCTCGGCCAGCGCCCGCAGTTCGCTCTCCAGCGTCTCGAACTCGCCATTGTCCGACCCGGCGTTGAAGCCGGTTCCGATGATATGGGTCATGTGAACTCTCCTTGGGTTATGGCTTTTGGACAGAATTCTCGGTCGTCATCCGCGGGCTTGACCCGCGGACCCATGCGATGTTGCGACACCGCCGGGTCCCCGGGTCTTCGCCCGGCGATGAAGTTGCTTGAACGGTGCGCGGCACCGCGCGCTAGTGCGAAATCCGCCGCCCGTCTTCGACCGAGAAGAGGTGCAGTGCGCTGTCGGCGAGGCTGAGATGCACCGGCGTGCCGGTCCTGATCTCGCTCTGCTCGGTATCGAGCGCGATGATCCGGCTGCCATTGGCATCGGCATGGATCAGGCGCGAGGCGCCCAGTTCCTCGACATAGTCGACCACCGCCGGGATGGCGCCGTGCGTATCGGCCGAGGTCCGGCGCACGCCTTCCGGTCGGACGCCGAGCACCACCTTGCGGCCCGGCACGCGCACGCCGTTGAGCTGCTCGACATTGAGCCTGCCGCCCGTCCCGTGGACGAACTTGCCCTCGCTGTCGAACTCGCCCTCGAACAGGTTCATCGCCGGCGAGCCGATGAAATCGGCAACGAACCGGCTCGCCGGGTTGTTGTAGACCTCTGTCGGCTTGCCGATCTGCTCGACCCGGCCGGCGTTCATGATGATGAGCTTGTCGGCCAGCGTCATCGCCTCGGTCTGGTCGTGCGTGACGAACACCGAGGTGACGCCGAGATCGCGATGCAGCCGCCGCACTTCGGCGCGCATGGCGACGCGGAGCTTGGCGTCGAGGTTGGAGAACGGCTCGTCGAACAGGAACACCTTGGGCTCGCGCACCATGGCGCGGGCCATGGCGACGCGCTGCCGCTGGCCACCCGAAAGTTCGCCCGGGCGACGATCGAGGTAGGGCACCAGCGACACCGACTCCGCCACCGCCATCACCCGCGCCTCGCGCTCCGGCTTTGCGACCTTGGCCACCTTGAGCGAGTAGCCGATATTCTGCTTCACCGTCATGTGGGGGTAGAGCGCATAGTTCTGGAACACCATGGCGCAGCCGCGCTCGCGCGGTTCGAGCTGGTTCACCACCGTGCCGCCGATTGAAATCTCGCCGGCCGAGATCTCCTCGAGCCCGGCGATCATCCGCAGCAGCGTGGACTTGCCGCAGCCGGATGGCCCGAGGATGACGACGAACTCGCCATGCTCGATCTCGACGTCGACGCCATGGATCACGGGAGTCTTGGCGTAGGTCTTCTGCACGCCCTTGATGGAAATCTGCGCCATTGTCTGTCCGATCATTTGTCGCGGGAAATGAGGCCACGCACGAACCAGCGCTGCATGAAGGCAACGATGAGCAGTGGCGGCAGCATGATGATGAGCGCGCCCGCCATGGTGACGTTCCAGTCGGGCGTACCGTTCTGTGCGGGGATGAGGGCCTTGAGCTGCATCACCACGGTGCCGAAATTGGCCCGGTCGGTGGTGACCAGCAGCGGCCACAGGTACTGGTTCCAGCTCGAAACGAACATGATCGTCGCCAGCGCCAGCATATTGGTGCGGCTGAGCGGGATCAGCACGTCCCAGAAGAACTGCAGCGGACCCGAGCCATCCATCTTCGATGCTTCGACCAGCTCGTCCGGAATGGTCATGAAGAACTGCCGGTAGAGGAACGTGCCGGTCGCCGTGGCGACGAGCGGCAGGATGAGGCCGGTATAGGAGTTGAGGAGGTTCCAGTTGAGCGTCACCTGCACGCCGCTCACCGCCTGCAGCAGCCAGCTGATGCCGAGCACGTCGAGGATCACCTGGAACGGCAGCAGCGCATTGGCGGCGATGGCGTAGGTCGGCACGATGCGCACTTCGAGCGGCAGCATCAGCGTGATGAAGATCGCCCAGAAGCAGATCATCCGCGCCCTGAAGTTGAAGAACACGATGGCAAAGGCCGAGAGCGAGGCCAGCGTGATCTTGCCGACGGTGACGCCGACCGAAACGATCAGGCTGTTCACCAGCTTCGGCCCGAGGTCGCCGCGCGCCCATGCGGCCTGGAGGTTCTCCCACAGGTGGCTCGAGGGCAGCAGGCT
Organism: Pseudomonadota bacterium; assembly: GCA_023393475.1. GTDB lineage: Bacteria > Pseudomonadota > Alphaproteobacteria > Rhizobiales > Devosiaceae > Devosia_A. Next base: position 13,865 of record JAEWLC010000090.1, on the reverse strand, counting down.
GATCGGCACCTGGCTCACTTCCTGCAGCGACTGGCTGCCGGCGACGAAGGTGATCCAGAAGGGGATGACGACGAGGATCGCCCCGAACGCCATCGCGAGGTAGGTGAGGAAATCGAAGACGGGGGAGCGCTCGATCATGTCGTGCCTCAGTTGTAGTGGACGCGACGTTCCACCCATTTGAACTGGATGAACGTGAGGCCGATGACGAGGAGCATGAGGACGATCGACTGGGCGGCAGCGCCCGAATAGTCGAGGCCTTTGAAGCCGTCGAAATAGATCTTGTAGACCATCACCTCGGTCTGCCCGATCGGGCCACCTTCGGTCATGGTGTCGATCAGCCCGAAGCTGTCAGTGAAGCTCGAGATGATGTTCATGATGAACAGGAAGAAGGCGGTCGGCGCGATCAGCGGCAGTTGCAGGTCGAGCATCCGCCGGAACGGCCGCGCGCCGTCCATGGCACCCGCTTCCGAAATCGAGCGCGGGATCATCTGCAGCGCCGCGAGAAAGAAGATGAAGTTGTAGCCGATGCCGAGCCAGGCATGGCAGACCATCACCATGGCGAGCGCCTGGACGCCGTTGGTCGAGGGATCCCAGATGCCCGGCCAGATATCGTTGATCGATCCGACGAGCCCGGACTCCGGCGCGAAGATGAAGCGGAAGGCGACGCCGGCGGCGGGCGCAGCGATGGCGTAGGGCCACACATAGATCGACTGGAAGATCTTGGTGCCCTTTAGCGAACGATCGACGAAGGCGGCCAGCGTAAGCGCCACGGCCATCGAGAGCCCGGTGGTGACCAGCGCGTAGACGCCAGAGCGCAGCACCGTCGCCCAGTAGTCGCGATCGCGGAAGATGGCGATGAAGTTGTCGAGCCACACCCAGCTGTTGCCGCCGCCCCAGGGCTGTTCGAGCGTGAACGCCCAGTAGAGCGCCTGCGACGTCGGCCAGTAGAAGAACACGAGGACGAGCAGCAACTGCGGTGCGAGCAGCAGCCAGGGGAGCACAGGCTTCTTGTAGTAGGCGCGACGTTCCATGGACCTCACCGCAAAGTAGATGCACGGACGGCTGGTGCCGTCCGTGCGGGATCATGCGGAAATCAGAGCAGGCTCTTGCCGGCGTAGGTGGCTTCGAAGCGACGCAGGATTTCGTTGCCCTTGGCGTCGAACTCTTCGAGAGCCTGCTGTGCCGGCACGTTGTTGAACAGCACCGACTGGATGGTCTTGACCATTTCGGCGCGGATCGAGGCGTAGCCGCCAAGGCGGATGCCGCGGGTGTTCTCGCCGGCCGGCATGGTCAGCGACTGGATCGCCAGCTCGCGGCCCTTGTAGGGAGCGGCATCGTAGAAGCCGGCGGCCTTCATGGCCTCGAAGCCCGAGTTGGTGACCGGGATATAGCCGGTAACCGTCGACCACCACTGGGCCTGCTCGGGGGTGGCGAGGAAGTTGAAGAACGCCGCGGCGCCCTTGTATTCCTCGGGCGACTTGCCCTTCAGCGTCCACAGCGACGCGCCGCCCACGAACGAGTTGTGGCGCTCGAAACCATCGAGCATCGGCAGCATGGCATTGGTCCAGTGCACGCCTTCCTTGGCCTGCTTGCCGAACGTGCCGTGGTCGGCGACCGACGACGAGGTGATCTGGCAGTTGCCGTTGACGAAGGCGTCGTTGGCAGTCTCGCCGGCATCCTTGGACTTATGAACGAAGAGGCCTTCGTCATACATCTTCTTGATCCAGCCGAGCTGGTCGACGAACTTGCCCTTCGACACCACCATCTCGGCGTTGAGGCCGCCAAAACCGTTGCCGAGCGTGGCGATCGGCTGGTTGTGGATGGCTTCGAACTGCTCGAACCACTGCCAGGCGCCCGACGGGTCGAACGCGACCGGGCAATCATAGCCGGCGGCCTTCAACTTGCGGGCGACGTCCTCGACCTGGCTCCAGGTCTCGGGAACGCCCTCGAAGCCGACCTTCGCCAGCGCGTCGGTGTTGTAGTAGATGACGGCCGTCGAGGAGTTGAACGGCATCGACAGCAGCTCGCCCGCCGAGGTCGAGTAATACGAGCCGACGCCCTTGAAATAGTTGGACCAGTCGATCTGGTAGCCGTTCTCTTCCATCAGCTGGCGCACCGGCACATAGGCGTCCGACAGCATCAGGTCGAGCGTGCCCGCGTCGAAGATCTGGGTGACGGTCGGCTGCTTCTGCGCGCGGAAGGCGGCGATCGTGTTCTGCAGGTTGTTGTCGTAGTTGTCCTGCGACACGCACACGATCTCGTAGTCGGCCTGCGACTCGTTGAACGTCTTGCACATGTCCTGGATGCGTTCGCTGAGATCGCCAGAAAGGCCGTACCAGAACTCGAACTTGGTCGCAGCGACGGCCGGGGAGCCTGCGACGGTGAGGGCAGTGGCAGCAAGAGCCGCGCTGAGCAGCCAGTTGGATTTCATCTCAAAGGTCTCCGAGGGAGGGAAGATACCGGTCGATTTCTCGAGCGGCGGCACACCTAGTCGGTCACCTTGACGATTGGATTTCAGCCCGATGAAGCTCCGGTGACGGGTCGATGAAGGATATGTGTCACCCACCCCGCGCCGCCCGAAATGCAAGTCCTGTGAACGGCTTGCCTCATGGCGCGACGGCTTCGGGCGGCAGCATCTGCTGTGCATAACCACGCGCCTGTCGCCGCATCGCCCGCTTGCGGTTAGTGTCCCCGGACACGACATGCGGGGCGACATGTTCCTCTCGGTCTTCGACGTCTTCAAGGTTGGCATCGGCCCATCGAGTTCCCACACCATGGGACCGATGACGGCGGCCAACCGCTTCCTCGAGGAAATCCGCACCGGCGACTGGCCGCGACCGCGGAACGCCAGGGTGAGCGCGCTCAGGGCGAGCCTCCACGGATCGCTCGCCTTCACCGGCATCGGCCACGGCACCGGCCGGGCGGTCGTCCTCGGCCTTTCCGGCCTCGCGCCCGACAGCGTCGATCCCGATGCGATGGATGCGGTGATCGCGCGCGTCGAAGCCGAGGGCATGGTTCATCCGGCCGGCCATCCGCCCTATCGCTTCCGGCCGGCGCAGGATCTCGTCTTCGACAAGGCCACCCGCCTCCCCGGACACACCAACGGCCTGCAGTTCTTCGCCTACGATGCCGACGGCACGCTCCTGCTGCGCCGCGTCTACTATTCGATAGGCGGCGGCTTCGTCGTCAGCGAGGCCGAACTCGAACGCGGCCCCGGCAAGACCGACGCCGCACCGGTCCCCTACCCCTTCGACAACGCCGCGCAGATGCTCGAAATGGCCGCCACCTCCGGTCTCTCCATCGCGCAGATGAAGCGCGCCAACGAGGAAGCCCGCATGGGGCGCAAGGCGCTCGACGCCGGGCTCGACCGCATCTGGGACGCCATGGACGGCTGCATCGAGCGTGGCCTCAGGACCGATGGCGTCATGCCCGGCGGGCTCGCCGTGAAGAGGCGGGCCAGCGCCATCCACAGCCAGCTCAAGGAACAGTGGCAGCGCAACGAGCTCGGACCGCTCTCCGGCAACGACTGGCTCAGCGTCTTCGCCATGGCGGTGAACGAGGAGAACGCCGCCGGCAGCCGCGTCGTCACCGCCCCCACCAACGGCGCCGCAGGAGTGATCCCGGCGGTCCTCAAGTACCACGAGAGTTTCGATGCCGGAGCGTCGCGCGCCTCGCTCCACGACATGCTGCTGACCGCCGCCGCCATCGGCGGCATCATCAAGCACAACGCCTCGATCTCGGGCGCCGAAGTCGGCTGCCAGGGCGAAGTCGGCTCCGCGTCCGCCATGGCCGCGGCTGCGCTCTGCGCCGCCATGGGTGGCACCCCGGCCCAGGTCGAGAACGCCGCCGAGATCGCCCTCGAACACCATCTCGGCATGACCTGCGACCCGGTCGCCGGCCTCGTCCAGATCCCCTGCATCGAGCGCAACGCCTTCGGCGCGGTAAAGGCGGTCACGGCGGCCTCCCTCGCCATGCGCGGCGACGGCACGCACAAGGTCTCGCTCGATGTGTGCGTCGAAACCATGCGCCAGACCGGCCGCGACATGAGCGAGCGCTACAAGGAAACCAGCCAGGGCGGCCTGGCGGTGAACGTCGTCGAGTGCTGAAACCGCCACCGGCCTCGCTGTGATCTTCCCCCGTGCAACGGGGGAGGGGACCGCCGCAGGCGGTGGAGGGGGCGGCGGCAAACGCCGGTGATTGGGGTCGCCCCCTCCACCAGCTTCGCTGGTCCCCCTCCCCCGCTTCGCAGGGGAGGATCAGCTCGCCACTACCTCCGTGGCGCCGCCACCGAACTCCGCTCGACCAGCGTGCATTCGAGCTCTACCGGGGCGATGCCCGCCCCTGCGACCCGCGCCCGTGACATCTGCTCCACCGCCCATTGCCCCATCTGCCGGTGCGGCAGCACCACGGTGGTCAGCTGCGGATGGAGGTGGCGGGAGATTTCCTCGTCGTCATAGCCGACGACGCTCATCTCGTCGGGGATCGACAGTCCCGCTTCCTTCAGCGCCTCGTAGCAGCCGATCGCGGTGCGATCGTTCTGGCAGAAGATCGCCGTCGGCCGGTCCGCGCGGGCGAGCAGCTTTACCGTGTTGGCGTAGCCGGCGCTCGCCGACCAGTCGCCATTGAGCACCAGTTCCGGATCATAGGGGATCTGCGCCGCCGCCAGCGCCCGGCGATAGCCCTTGAGCCGGTCCTTCGCCGCATCCATCCACGGCTCGCCGGTGATGGTGGCGATGCGCCGGTGCCCCTGCGCGATGAGGTGGCGCGTCGCCGTCTCGCCGCCCGCGATTTCGGCCGGCACGACCGAGGGGAACGCCCCGTCCGCCGTGTAGCAGTTGAGCAGCACCACCGGGATATCGAGCTCGCCCAGATAGCGCGGCGGCTCGAGCTGGCGGGTGAAGATCGCCATGTAGATGAGCCCCGTCGTGCCCCGTCCGGTGAGCGCCCGCAGCGTCCTCAGCTCCATCTGCGGGTCGGACATCGTCTGTGCCGCGACGACGATATTGCCTGCCTCCCACGAGGCCTGCCGCGCCCCCTCGATGGCCACCACGGCCTCGGGGCTCGTCGCCAGCTGGTCGACGACGAACGAGATGATGCCCTCGCCATCGCTCGCCGCTTCGACAGCCGAGCTCGGCAGCACGTAGCCAAGCTCGCGCGCCGCGGCGAACACCTTGTCGCGCAGCCCCTGCGACAGCTTGATGCCGGTCACCCGGTTGAGCGCCAGCGACACCGTCGCCTGCGAGCAGCCGACGGCCCGCGCCACATCGGTCATGGTGACGCGCCGCCGTTCAGTCGATCGGCTGCTGCGGCGCACCCGCGGGCGGGAATGTCTGAGTTCGTCCATCACCTCGAATATCCGGGCGCCGTGGCTGGCGCCGATGACCACGTTAGCACGACGAGAGCCCTCCGCGCGCGCTCCGATCTCATTGTCAAATCCAATGACGCCGGATGCGCAAACCCCCGTGACGCAAGCGTTTTCACACCTTTGCGCCGCGAAAGCCAGAGGCTTGACTAATATTAGCGTTGTGCAAGGATGTCGTCACGTGCCGATCCGGAGAGGGGATTGCGGCGGCTTGGGAGGCCGTCTGAGGTACGTACCACAGGACTATCTATGAAACCGCCGCTCAACAGTGGCCAGGGAGGAACATATGAAGTCTCTTATCAGCCTGGCGGCCGTACTGGCCGCCGGTGTCGTGTTGTCGACCGGCGCCATCGCGCAGGACAAGCAGCAGCTGGCATTCGTCGTGAACGCATCCTCGGACTTCTGGAAGCTGGCCGAGGCCGGCGTGAAGAAGGCCCAGGCCGAACTGCCGAACTACGAGCTCCAGTTCAAGTATCCGGCCCAGGGCACCGCGGCGCTGCAGAACGCGCTGATGGACGATCTGGTCGCGGCCGGCACCGACGCCATCATGATCTCGTCGGCCGACCCGAAGAACTCGATCGATGCCTTCAACCGCATCGCCGCCCAGGTGCCGCTGTTCACCACCGACTCCGACGCCCCGGCATCGAACCGCATCGCCTATCTCGGCTCGTCCAACACCCTCGCGGGTGTCCAGGCCGGCGAGGAAATGGTGAAGGCCATGGCCGGCAAGGAAGGCAAGTGCATGGGCTTTGTCGGCTTCCTCGGCGCCGACAACGCCGTCGAGCGCATCGCCGGCTTCCGCCAGGCCATCGAAGGCAAGGGCATCGAACTGGTCGACGTGCGCGGCGACGACGTGGACTTTACGAAGGCCCGCACCAATGTCGACGACGTGCTCGTCGCCAACCCCGAGATCAACTGCATGGTCGGGTTCTATTCCTACAACCCGCCCAAGATCTACGAGGCCCTGCAGGCCGCCGGCAAGCTCGGCGCCATCACCGTCGTCGCCTTCGACGAGGATCCGGTGACGCTCGGCGCGGTGAAGGAAGGCTCCTTCGCCTCGACCGTCGTGCAGCAGCCGTTCGAATGGGGCTACCAGGGCATGCTGCTGATGGCCAAGTACCTCGAGGGCGACAAGTCGGGCATCCCGGCTGATGGGCTGATCATTGTGCCGACCAAGGTGATCAACGCGGGCAATGTCGACGAGTTCTCGGCCGACCTGAAGGCCAAGATCGCCGGCTGACGGCATCTCCTGCGGGCGGCGTCAAGCCCGGTGGCTCGCGCCGCCCGTCCCTTGTTCCAGTTCGGCTATGCGTTGCTCCCGCCCGGTGCTAGCGTCACCCAAGGCGGAAGACGGTGGGGAAGTTTTCTGATGCCAGATGGCGATGGCGGGGAGGCCGCGCGCCCGTTCCTGCGCTTGACCGGCGTGCGCAAGACCTATCCTGGGGTCGTGGCACTGGCCGCCTTCGACATGACCGTCGCACCCGGCGAGGTGATCGGCATCGTCGGCGAGAACGGCGCCGGCAAGTCGACCCTGATGAAGGTTCTCGGCGGCGTCACCAAGCCCGATGCCGGCATCGTCGAGATCGACGGCGCGCCCTATGACGGCCTGACCGTCGGTGGCTCGATGAAGGCCGGCATCGCCTTCGTCCACCAGGAGCTCAACCTCTTCGACAATCTCGACGTCGCCGCCAATGTCTATATCGGCCGCGAGCCGCGCATGGGCGGCATCCTCAACCTCGTCGACGAAAAGAAGATGCGCGCCGACGTGGCGCCCTACCTCAAGCGCCTCGGCGCCAATTTTTCACCCGACACCCCGGTCTCCCGCCTGTCGCTGGCCCAGCAGCAGATGGTCGAGATCGCCAAGGCGCTGACCATGAATGCGCGCCTCGTCATCCTCGACGAACCCACCTCGTCGCTGCCGCTCAGCGAGACCGAAAAGCTGCTCGACGTCATCGCCGGTTTGAAGGCCGAGGGCATCGCGGTGATCTTCATCTCGCACCGTCTCGCCGAGGTCGAGGAGGCCTGCGACCGCGTCATCGTTTTGCGCGACGGCGTTCTCGTCGGCGCCCTTGCCCGATCCGAGATCTCGCATGACCGGCTGGTCAAGCTGATGATCGGCCGCGACCTGAAGGTCGCCTATTCGGCGCCCCGGCAGGAGCGTGGCGCGGCCCTGCTCAGCGCCAGGGGCGTGCGGACCTCGACCTACCCCGCGCACGACGTCGACCTCGACCTTCATTCGGGCGAAATCCTCGGCCTTGCCGGCCTTGTCGGTTCCGGCCGCACCGAGCTGGCGCGCGTCCTCTTCGGCATCGATCCAGCCTATGCCGGCAGCGTCCGCCTCGATGGTACGGCGCTGCATTTGCGCTCGTCGTCCAGGGCTGTCGCGCGCGGCATCTTCCTTGTTCCCGAGGACCGCAAGGGCGCCGGCATCCTGCTCGATCTCTGCATCGCCGAGAACATCTCACTGCCCAACCTCGAGGCCTATGCCGCCAACGGACTGGTCGTCCCGGCCCGCGAACGCGCCCAGGCCGAGGAGAGCAAACGCGAACTCGCCATCAAGGCGCCGACCGTACTCACCCGTACCGGGAGCCTCTCCGGTGGCAACCAGCAGAAGGTCGTGCTCGCCAAGTGGCTGGCCATGCAGCCGCGTGTTCTCATCTTCGACGAACCGACCCGCGGCATCGATGTCGGCGCCAAGGCCGAAATCTACCGGCTGATGCGCGGCCTCGCCGACGAGGGCGTCGCCGTGCTGATGATCTCCTCCGACATGGAGGAGGTGATCGGCGTTTCCGACCGCATCGCCGTCATGCACGAAGGCCGCATCGCAGGCCTGCTAGAGCGGCCCGACTTCACCGAGGAAAACGTGCTGACGCTCGCGATCGGCAAGCAACTGAAAAAGGCGGGTTGAGGGATCAATGAACGAGAAGGGCTCGACGCATGAATAAGAAGGACTTGGGCCTCCTGGTCCTCATCATTGTCGTCGGTCTCGGCGTCTATCTGAAGAACCCGCTGTTCCTCAGCCCCAACAACATCGCCAACACCGCCAACCTGATCGGCCTCTTCGGCCTGTTCTCGATCGCCCAGGGCTTCGTCATCATCACCGGCGGCATCGATCTGAGCGCCGGCTCGATGATCGCGCTGCTCGGCGTCCTGTTCGTCGATCTCGTCGGCAACAAGGGCGTGCCCTGGCCGATCGCCTTCGCCATCGTCATGGTGCTCGGGCTCATCCTCGGCCTCATCCACGGGCTCCTGATCACCAAGCTCAAGATGCAGCCCTTCGTCGTGACGCTCTGCGGCCTGCTGATCTATCGCGGCGTTGCGCGCGGCTACACGGCCGATGCCACCGCCGGCTTCCCCTTCGGCTCGGAATATCCCGGCCTCGACTTCTTCGTCGCCCGCGTCGGCGGCGTGCCGGTATCGGTATATCTGCTCGCCGTCGTCGCCATCATCGCCTGGTTCACGCTGCATCGCTCGGTGTTCGGCCGCTACCTCTTCGCCATCGGCAAGAACGAGGAAGCAGCGCGCTTCTCCGGCATCCGCACGGATGTCGTGGTCACCGCCGCCTACATCATCTGCGCCGGGCTCACCGCCCTCGCCGCGGTGTTCTTCGCCATGTACACGCGCTCGGTGCAGCCGAGTTCGCAGGGCAATTTCTACGAGCTCTATGCCATCGCCGCGGCGGTGCTCGGCGGCTTCTCGCTGCGCGGCGGCGAAGGCTCGATCGTCGGCGTCATCCTCGGCACGATCCTCCTGCAGGAGCTGCAGAACCTCGTGAACCTCCTCGGCATCCCCTCGTCGCTGAACTTCGCGGTGATGGGCGGCGTGATCCTGATCGGCGTGCTCGTCGACCAGCAATGGGGCGCCTTCCGCGCCCGAAGGCGCATCGCCGAAGCGGCGCGCGAACCCGATCCACGCAGCCCCTCCACGGCGAGCCCGGAGACGCAGTAGAGGCCGCTAGCGCTTCGCCGGCAGCATCGCACTGACGTCGACGCCCGCCCAGGCGAACAGCCCCTCGAGGTCGGCGAGGCTGGGCACCTGCGGGGCCTGCTGGAGCGCTGCTTCGGCTTCCTCCCCTGCCGGCAGAGCCATGGCCGCGGTCATCAGGATCGTTACGCCCGGTTTGATCGGTCCGCGCAACTGCGGCACCATCGTCTTGGCCGCGATCAGGTTGCTGTTCGGCAGCGCCTGGTGGCCACGTCCGGACCTTTCGTGCCTGAGGTCGGCTATGGCGCTGACATCGGCCGGGGTGTGCACGACGGTAAACCCCTCGCCCGCGCCAACGCGGATCTGGTGCTCGTTCTCCGGACGCGCAATGGCGAAACCACCTTCGGTAGAGTTCAACGCGCGCGGCGTGCTGATGCGGTGAATGCGGATATGCCACGGCGAGGCCGGCTTCAGCCAGGTCTCGACCTTCACGTCCCTCCACGGGTACCAGAGCGAATAGAGCGCATCGCCGGCAATCCGCGCCACCGCGTTCTCGTCGCGAACCCGGTAGTGCTTGCCGTTCTCCGTGAGGGCGAGCATGCCGTCGAAACTGCCGAACTCGTAGCCGCGGTCATTGACCTCCACCGAAAACGCGTAGCGCGAGGAATAGACGAACTTCGAGTACTTCTCCGCCGCCCCGCGGAACTCGGCGTTCTGCTGGCCTGCGGCAAGGGCAACCACATTGCCCGGCGTGTGCATCATCACCATGCCCGGATGGCGAAGGGCGACGGGCCGGCGGTCGAACGAGGCCGGCAACTCCTCGGCCACCCAGAACGGATGATCCGCAGGCAGGGCCAGCGGCAGGAATGCCTTGAACGCCCAGTAGGGCGAGCCGGCAGAGTTATAGCTCTCCGACATCAGGAGGTTCGGATAGCCATAGCCGATGCTGAGCACGCCATCGCGGTCGGCGATCGGGAGCTTCGACCACCAGCGCAGGTGCCGGAGGTAATGCCCCTTGATCTCGCCCCAGGGCAGCGCCTCGATCCCGGCATAGGCAAGCCCGCCCCATAGCGCGCCACAGGCATAGCGATAGGTCAGGCTGCGGCCGAAGGCGAGCGTGCCACCGTCCTCGTCGAACCAATGCTGGAAATCGCGGGCAAACAGCCGCGCACGCTCCATCAGGCGCTCGGCGCGGGCATCGTCGCCCGACTGCAGCTTGGCATAGAGCAGGCCATAAAGGTGCAGGGCGAACGGCACGTAGTGGTCGACCTGCCGGACCTGGCCGTCACGATACCAGCCGTCATCGAGGTAGAAGCGGTCGATGGCGTCGAGGCTGTCGACGCTCTTCTGGCGATCGAACTCCACCCCGCACTGTTCGAGGCCCAGCCCCATCAGCACCCGGAAGAACTTCCAGTTGTTGTCGATGAACTTCTGGTTGTAGCCATGCAGAAGGTACGCTCCGACATTGGCCTTGGCCTTGTCGTCGAGGGGGTCCCACAAGTGCTCCGGCACCATGCGCAGCGCCATGCCGATCGCCGCCAGCTCGACGAGGCGCTGGCCGCGCACCGGACCCCAATACTCAGGGTGAGCCGGATCGGTGCCGTTGGCGAGGCCGCGCCGGTAGAGTTCCCAATGCGCGAACGCGCCACCGCCGGCCGCATATGGCACCAGCCCCCACAGCGGCCGCGCAAAGCCTTCGAGGTCGGCTGCCGCGCGCTCGAAATGCGCCGCGGCGCCATCGAGCCGTACCCGCGCCCCACCCTCGGAGAAATACGACAATAGAGGAGCGAAGGAGTCCGTCAGCGCCCTCTGCACGTCTTCGCGCGTCTTGAGCGGGTTGCCCGCCATCGGGTTGAATCGAACCGGATCGAAAGACGACATCTCACCCCCACAGGACTAGCGACCTGTCAGAGGCGCGCACATGCTTTGGTAGAAAGAAATGCTCCAATGCTCAAGCGATGCTTCGCGGCCTGTGAGTTCGTCAGTCGCCGAGCGGTCCGGTACTGGCGCGCACGACGAGCCGCGGCGCGAACAGTTCCACCTCGCCCGTCGGCTCGGCCTTGCTGCGGATCTGTCCGAACAGGCTGTCGATCGCCCGCTGTGCCATCGCCTCGACCGGGGCCGCCACCACCGTCGGCGGCGGGCTCATGATGTTGGCGAAGTCGAAATCGTCGATGCCGACCACCGACACATCCCCCGGCACTGAGATGTTCAGCTCGCGCAGGGCGTTGAGCACGCCGAGCATCATCATGTTGGAAAGCGCGAAGATCGCGGTGGGCGGATTGGGTCCTTCCATCAGCCGCAGCACCGCGTCATGCGCCACGCCCTGGTCGAACCGGCCCTCGATCAGCAGCCGCTCCTCGACCTCGAGGCCATGCGCCTCGTGCGCCGCGAGATAGCCGCGCAACCGGTCCTCGCCGGTGATGATGTTGGCCCGGCCGCGCGTCACCGCGATGCGCCGGTGCCCGAGCCCGATCAGGTGCTCGGTCGCCAGCCGCCCCGCAGTGATGTTGTCGAGTTTCACCACGTCATAGGGCAACCCCTCGACATAGCTGTCGAGCAGCACCGTCGGGACGTGGATCTGCTGGCCGAGGCGCGTGCCATGCTCGATATCCGAACGCGTCGGGATGATGATCAGCCCCGCCACGCGCTGCAACCGCATCATCTCGAGGATCTGCCGCTCGCGATCGTAGTCTTCGCTGGTCGAATAGACGGCCGCCATGTAGCCTGCCTCGAGCGCCACCGATTCCACCACTTTGGCGACCTTGGCGAAGTGCGGGTTGGTGATATCGGGCACGATCAGCCCGATGAGCTGCGACTGGCCCATCCTCAGGCTGCGCGCCGCCATGTGCGGCACGTAGCCGATCTCGCGCACCGCCGCCTCGACCTTGGCGATGACGTCCTCGCTCACCGGTGCCGAGCGGTTGATCGCCGCCGATGCGGTGGATACTGCCACCCCTGCCCGCCGGGCCACATCCTTGATGGTGGCCAATACGCCAACTCCTCCAACCGCGCCGAGACAAAACAGTCTTGCCAAGCGCCTGCCGAAATGCACTATACGAAACGTTTCGTGTTGGCAAACTGGCGGCTGGGGAGAGGGAGGAGACCCAATCCAGCCGAAAACGCCAAGCCATGCACGAAACGTTTCGACCGCAACGGCGAAACCGAAAACGCGCCAATGGCGCACAGGGGAGGACTACATGACCAAGCTTTCACGGCGCAGCCTGCTGCTGTCGTCCGCCGCGCTCGCTGCCGGCGCCGGCCTCGGTATCGGTCGCGGTTTCGCGCAGTCCGATGTCGCGGCCAACCTGAAGCTCCAGACCTTCGGCGGCGACGCCGAACTGGCCGGCATCCAGAACGCCATCGCGCGCTTCAACAAGGCCTATCCGAACGTCACCGTCGAGGTCTCGATCGATCCGATCTCGACCGGCTGGGGCGACTACGTCACCAAGGTGCTCGGCCAGTTCACCTCGGGCTCGGCCGCCGACGTCTATGGCACCGCCATCGAGACCTTCCAGGCATTTTCGGCGCGCGGCCTGTGGCTGCCGCTCAACGATTTCGTCGCCGCCAACACCGGCTTCTCGGACTTCGCGCCGAGCCTGTTCGAGCAGGGTTCCTACAAGGGGGAGATGCACTACATCCCCATCGGCTGGAACAACATCATGATCAACTACAACCGCGACCTGTTCGACAAGGCAGGCGTGGCCTATCCGGCCCGCGGTTGGACCTGGGATCAGTTCCGCGAAACGGCCAAGGCGCTGACCATCAAGGACGGCTCGGGCACCGTCACCCAGTTCGGCTATGAGGTGCCGAACCAGAACTTCTTCGTCCAGCCGTGGTTCTTCTCCAACGGCACCGGCATTCTCAATGCCGACTGGACCGCCTCGAACATGCTCGACCCCAAGGTCGCCGAGACGCTGCAGTTCCTCTACGACCTGATCCATGTCGATGGCGTCTCGCCCATCCCGGGCGCCGAAACCATGGACAACCAGTTCATGGCCGGCCAGGTGGCGATGATCAATCGCGGCCAGTGGATCGTCCAGAACGCCAAGAAGAACAACGTCAACATGGACATCGCCGTCCCTCCCCTGAAGGAGAAGGAAGCGACCGTCATCGGCTTCGGCGGCTATGCCATCAACAAGGCGGCCCCCAATGTCGATCTCGCCAAGGCCCTCGTGCTCGAGCTGACCTCGGAAGAGACGCAGCGCGAGCAGGGCGAGCGTGGCGGCGGCGTGCCGGGCCGCAAGTCGGCGGCCTCGACCGAGGCCTTCCTCGCCTTCCCGCCGAGCGCCTTCCTCTATTACGAGACCCTGCCCTTCACCATTCCGGTGCCCTCGCCCGCCAACTTCCAGGAAGTCGAGAAGATCTTCATCCGCCACTACACCGCGATGATGGCCGGCCAGGAATCGATCGCCGACGGCACCAAGGCCGCCGACGCCGAACTCAACGAGTCCTTCGCCCGCCTGAAGCAGCAGATGGGCGGCTGAGTTAGCGCGAGTCCTCCCGTGGGAGGTGGGCAATCTGAGGCAGACGGCCCCCTCCCATCCTCCCCCATGATGGGGGAGGTGCCCCGCAGGTG
>JAEWLC010000063.1 GCA_023393475.1 Pseudomonadota bacterium | reverse complement strand
ACGCGCGCTTGGCCATGTTTTTCAGACTTCCTCCTGCCCTACTGAAATCAGAAGCCGATGTAGGGGGTCAACTGCCTGAATTCTATGGACCAACACGATTCGCCGCAGGGACAATCAATTTTCGTGGAAATGGTTGTAGACGAGGCGCGCCACCGACTCCGATATGCCGTCCACCGCCATCAGGTCCTCGACCGCCGCGTTGCGGACCGCCTTGGCGGTGCCGAAATGCAGAAGGAGCGCCCGTTTGCGGGCCGGCCCGATGCCGCTGATCTCATCGAGCGGGTTCCTCACCATCTCCTTCTTGCGGCGGGCACGATGCGAGCCGATCGCAAAACGATGCGCCTCGTCGCGCAGCCGCTGCACGAAATAGAGCACCGGATCGCGCACCGGCAGCGTGAATGCGGCCTTCCCTTTGGCGAAGAAGCGCTCGCGTCCCGCTTCGCGGTCCTGGCCCTTGGCGACGCCGATCGCCACCACCCGGTCCTCGATTCCCAGATCCTGCAGGATCGCACGTACTGCCGTCATCTGGCCCTGGCCGCCGTCGATCAGGATGACATCGGGCCAGGCCGGGAAGGCGCCGTTCTCCGCGTCCTCCCCGCCGTCCGCTTCTTCCGCGCCGTGTTCCTTGACCAGCCTGGAGAAGCGCCGCTGCATGACTTCGCGCATCATGCCGAAATCGTCGCCGGGCGTGATGTCGGTCGAGCGGATGTTGAACTTGCGGTACTGGTTCTTCACGAAACCTTCCGGTCCCGAGACGATCATGGCGCCGACGGCATTCGTGCCCATGATATGCGAGTTGTCGTAGACCTCGATGCGGCGCGGCGGCTTGTCCAGGCCGAAAGCCTCCGCGAAGCCCGCAAGCAGGCGGGTCTGGGTGGAGGTCTCTGCAAGCCGGCGTCCGAGCGCCTCGCGCGCATTCTGCACCGCATGGTCGACCAGATCCTTCTTCTCGCCGCGCTGGGGGACGATGATCGAGACCTTGTGTCCTGCCTTTGTCGCCAGCGCCTGCTCCAGGATTTCCTCCTCCTCGACCTTGTGCGACAGCATGACGGTGCGCGGGCACGGCTTGTCGTCGTAGAACTGGGCGAGGAAGGACGACAGCACCTCCTGTGCCTCCAGCGCCGGATCGGCTTTCGGGAAATAGGCGCGGTTGCCCCAGTTCTGGCCGGTGCGGAAGAAAAAGACCTGGATGCAGACGTGACCACCGTCCTGGTGGATGGCGAAGACATCGGCCTCCTCGACGCCTTGCGGGTTGATGCCCTGGTGGCTCTGCACATGCGACAGCGCGGCCAGCCGGTCCCGATAGACCGCGGCGCGCTCGAAATCGAGCTCTTCGGCTGCTTCCTGCATCTGCTCGGAAATCTCGGTCTTCACCTTCTGGCTGCGGCCCGAAAGGAAATCCTTCGCCTCCGTCACCAGTTCGGCATAGTCCTCCGCGGAGATCTCGCCGGTGCACGGCCCCGAACAGCGCTTGATCTGGTAGAGAAGGCAAGGCCGGGTCCGGCTTTCGAAGACGGAATCCGTGCACGTCCTGAGCAGGAAGGCGCGCTGCAGCGAGTTGATGGTGCGGCCGACCGCGCCGGCCGAAGCGAAGGGCCCAAAATAGTCACCCTTGCGCGAGCGCGCGCCGCGATGCTTGAAGATGCCCGGCGAAGGATGGTCGCCGGTCAGCACGATGTAGGGGAACGACTTGTCGTCCCGCAAAAGCACGTTGAAACGAGGCCGCAACCGCTTGATCAGGTTGGCTTCGAGCAGCAGCGCCTCGATTTCGGTGCGGGTGACGACGAACTCCATCGTCGCCGTCTCGCGCACCATGCGGCCGATACGGTTGGTGTGGAAGCGGCCGTTTGCGTAGTTGGTCACGCGCTTCTTCAGGCTGCGCGCCTTGCCGACATAGAGCACGTCGCCGGCGGCATTCATCATGCGATAGACGCCAGGCGCGTTGGGCAGCCGCCTGACCAGCGTCTGGATCACTTCGGCCCCCACCTTGCCGTCAGCATCGCCGGCATGTGCCGTCCAGTCGATCGACGTGAAGGTCAGGTCTACGCTGGACGCCGGCGCTGCTTCAGGCTCATCGACAATCGCGTCTTCGTCGTCTGCCTCGTCGCCGGGGACGAAACCCGCAATATCGTCCGCCGCCTTCGTGCTGTCGCCGTGTCCCGGTATGTCTCTTCGCGGACTCATTCCACCATGCCTGTCACATCGGGCGTCTGCCATGCAAGGTGCTGGCCGCCGTCGAGAGCGATCATCTGCCCGGTTACCGAACGTGCTTCCCAAAGATAGCGGATGGTTGCGCCGAATTCGGAGAGTTCCGGTCCCCGCTCGAGGATCAGTCCGTCGATCTGCGCCCTGAAATCATGCGCGCCCTGCACCGTACTGGCCAGGGTGGGACCGGGGCCGATCGCGTTGACGCGTATACGCGGTGCCAGCGCCTGCGCCATCGTCCTTGTCGCCGCCCAGAGCGCAGATTTCGAAAGCGTGTAGGAAAAATAGCGCGGCGTCAGGCGCCAGACGCGCTGGTCGATGATGTTGACGATCAGCCCTTCCTCCCCGGCCGGCAGCGCCTCCGCGAACCGCCGCGCCAGGATCGCCGGCGCGGTGACGTGGATGGCGAAATGGCGATCCGCGACTGCGGGATCGAAATCCCGGACGGAATCGTCGCGGAAGATCGACGCATTGTTGACCAGCAGCCCGATGGGCCCGAGCGACTTCGACGCCTCGGCGATCAGTGCGGCGGTGGCCGTTGCATCGGTGAGATCGGCCTCGACAACAACTGCGCGCCCTCCCGCGCCACGAATTTCCTCGGCGAGCGAGCCCGCCTCCCCGCCAGACCGGTTGCAATGGATGGCAACCGCAAAGCCATGTGCAGCAAGGTCTTCCACGATTGCCCGGCCGATACGTTTTGCTCCGCCTGTCACCAATGCCGTGCGATCGGCTCCCGTCATCATCGAATCCTTGCAGCTTCCGTTTCGGCAGCTGGATCGCGAATGCGGCAGCCGCGTATTAAAAATCCGTTTTCCCTTTTGACGACTTTGTGACCGATTGCCCGAAATCGCGCCGTCAAGGGCTGCGGCGCGCTGCCACAGGCCAGGCTGATATAGAGTGCGCAACGCCTTGCACCAAGCGGCCTGCGGCATCAGGGCACGAACTCTCCTGACACAGGCTGTTGCGAGAAGGACACGTCAAGGTTCAGCCTCATTGGCGCCGGCCAAAGACCCCATTTCAGGTTCGTTCGGGCCACATTTCGGCATGACATTCGGAACCGTCAGGCGACCGGTCCGTTCTTCCCCCCGGCGGGTCGGGACAGCTTATCGAACCCACGTGTCTCGTGGTCATGGAGTAAACAATGAAGAACAACGTCAAAATCGCTCGGCCGGCCGTGGCGGCGCTTGGGCTGGTGGCCCTTCTCGGCACTGTCCCTGCGTTCGCGGCAGACGTCGTGATGGAAGCGCCGCCGGCGCCCGCCGTCCCGATGGAAGAGCCGCCGCTCAACACCTGGTCTGGCCCGTATGCCGGTGTTTCGCTGGGCTACGGCTTCTCCGGTGAAACCGAAGTCGACGCGCCGATCGGAACGAACACGATCGGCACCGATGGCTTCTTGCTCGGCGGTTTCGCCGGTTACAACTGGCAGTCCGGCAACATCGTAGCCGGCGCGGAAGCCGACATCGGCTATAGCTGGGAAGAAGGCAGCAATGCCGGCCTGACCTCCGAGTCCGGGGTCGAAGGCTCGCTGCGCGCGCGTCTCGGTTATGTCGTGTCGCCGAACGTCCTGCTCTATGCCACCGCCGGTGGCGCAGCCAAGGACCTTGAGGTCTCGGGCGGCGGCGTCAGCGACAGCAACACGATGATCGGCTGGACGGCCGGCGCCGGTGCCGACATCATGGTCACCGAGCGCGTGTTCGGCCGCGTCGAGTATCGCTACACCGACTTCGGCAGCGATACCTTCACGACCGCCGGCGGATCGGCCGACGTCGATGACAAGGACCACCGTGTCACCTTCGGCCTCGGCATGAAGTTCTGATCGGTACAATCCTCTTACGGCAAACCGGGCGCTTCGGCGCCCGGTTTTGTTTTGGCGGTGGCGCCGTGTCGATCAGGCCGGCAGCAAGGCCTTCAGTTCCGGGAATTTCTCGTCGAAGCGGGCGGCCCAGCGCTTCAGCCGGCTCCTGCCCTTCTCCCACTTTCCGGCAAAGCGAAGGTCCAGATAGCCGAGCACCGCGCGCAGCGCGATCTGCCCTCCGGTGATCTTCTTGCCGAGCTTCGGCGGATTGGCATTGAGCGCATCGAGCGCATTCGTCACCTTGCCCCACTGCTTGTCGAGCCAGGGCAGATGGACGATCTCCTCCGGCCGCGAACGGCGCTCGTAGACATGGGCCAGCGCGCAATCCGCGATGCCGTCCGCCAATGCCTCGAGCCGCTCGGCATCGGTGCGCTTGGCCGGATTGCGCGGGAAGAGCTTATTACCGGACTGCCGGTTCAAATACTGCGTGATCGCCCGGCTGTCGAAGATCGTCTCGCCGTCATCGGCGATCAGCACCGGAATCTTGCCGAGCGGGTTGGCCTTGAGGAATTCTTCCGTCGGCCTCGACGTCTCCACCAGGACCGCTTCCAGCGGAATATCCAGATAGGCCGCCGCCATGCGGACCTTGCAGCTGTAGGGCGAAGCGGGCGCGACGAGGACTTTTGCCATCTGACTTTCCAGAGAATGGTTTGCGACGGCGCGGACGTTAAGCACTGGCGGACAACAGGCAAAGGCCAGCCGCGGAGAATCTATCCGCCAGGCAACTATCCGCCCCGCCCCTTGCCTGCCCGCACCGGCGGCATGACGACCTTGGAAAGCCGGCAGTCGCGCCGGTCGACCTCCGGACAGGAGCGGAACTCCAGATCCTTGGTCATGCAGATGCGGACCTCGCGCAGATAGCGCCGGTCGCAGGTGACGGCGACGGCATCGCCCGGAAGCGACGGATTGGCCTTCAGAAAGGCTCTCTCGGCATCATCAGGATCGAGCGTCCTGTAGGCGTCGAGACGGCGGAATTCCGGGGGAATGCTGACCGTCTCGCGGGCGGCGCGCAGCACCGCGAAATAGTCGTCCTGGTCGAGACCCGCGCAGGAGCCGTGCTTTCGCCACTGGTGGCGGATGAGGCCGGCGGACGGCATGATGTCGTAGAGTTTGCGCAACGTCGCGTTGGACACGTCCGGCTCGTCGGTGCGGCATCTCTCGGGGAAGCCGCGCTCGAATTGCGGCCAGAGCCCGTGCACGACGAAGGCATAGGGCCGGTCCGTGGCGCATTGCTGCCGGTTCGCCTCCTCGCCTTCCGCTTCGCAGTAGCTCGGCGACCAGGAGAGCGACAGCACGTAGAAGTCGAAGCCTTGGCCGATCGGTAGCCGGGACGGGGCCGGTTGCCTTTCAGACCGTCCGGCCGGCGCATCGGTCTGCGCGATGGGCGTCGGCGGCCTTGTGTCGGAGGGTTGTTCCGCCTCCTGGCTGCAGCCGGCGAGGAGAACCAGCGCGAGCGCCGCGAGCCCGGCCCGCCGCCGCCTCATGCCAGCGATCAGCGAAGGACCCGGCAGGCGCCGTTGTAGACGAACCAGCGGTCGAAGCCGGAGACGCAGAACTCGACATTGTTGCCGACGCCGGCAAAGCCCTGGCCTTCCTCGATCAGGTACCAGATATTGCGGGCATTGCCGTCGGAGAGGATGACCTGCGCGCCGCAATAGGTGCGGCCGATCGGCCAGTTTTCCTGCGCGGGCAGATAGCGGTTCTCGCGGATGTTCTGGAAATCGCTGATCGCCACCAGCGGCAGGTTCGGCACATGGCGGACCTGGTAGGCGAAGCGGCTGGTGATCCTGCCGAGCACCCAGCTTTGCGAACAGGCGCCCGAATCGCTGTAGCCGGAATAGACGCCGAGGTCGGCCGCCTGGACGGCGGGCGTAACCCCGACGGCGGCCGCGAGGCCAAGCAGCGCGGCGAGAACGGGACGGGTGACGCGGCGGGCGAAGCGGTGCATGTGAGCCTCTCCTGGGCTTTGGCGTTGAGCCTTGCGCATAATCGTTTCTGCGAAGGGCGCGGTCAAGCGGGCGCGGCCTCCCCCGCCAGCCAGTCCAGCGACCAGCGCGCCTGCGGCTCCTCGGCGAGCGCCTTGTGAAGCTCGGCAAGGATGACGCGCATCTCCTTCTCGAAGACGAAGGGCGGGTTGACGACGACGAGCCCGCTGCCGTCGAAGCGCGCCTCGCGCGAGGGACGGCGGACCTCGAAGGCGACGTCGAGGATCTTCGGGATGCCCGACGCCTTCAGGCTCTCGCGGAAATCCTTTACGGCGGCGCGGTCCTTGATCGGGTACCAGAGCGCATAGATGCCGCCCGTCCAGCGCCGGTGGGCGCGCACGAGCCCGTCGACCAGCCGCTCGAACTCGCCGGCCTGCTCGAAGGGCGGATCGACCAGCACCAGCCCGCGCTTCTCCTTGGGCGGCACGTGGGCGTTCAGCGCCAGCCAGCCATCAAGGTTGATCACCCGCACCTGCACGTCGCCCTCGAACAGGGCGCCGAGGCGCTTGGTATATTCCGGGTGCAGTTCCAGCGCCGACAGCCGGTCCTGCGAACGGAACAGCTTGCGCACGAGGAGCGGTGAACCCGGATAGGTGGCGACGCCACCTTCGGGGTTCAGCTCGCGGATGACATCGAGATACGGCTCGACCAGCGGCTGCGCCTTCTGCGGTAATGGCGTCTTGAGCAGCCGCCCCACCCCGTCGACCCATTCCGGCGACCGCTTGGCGATCTCGCCGGTGAGGTCGTAGCGCCCGATCCCGGCATGGGTATCGATCACCCGGAAGGCGGAATCCTTCTTCTTCAGGTACTCGACCAGACGGGTCAGCACGATGTGCTTCATCACATCGGCGAAGTTTCCGGCATGGAAGGCGTGGGAGTAGTTCATTCAGTGTCTCGCCTGCGCGGTGAGGATGGTCGCAGCGAATGCCGTGAAGATGCCCGCAAAACTCCAGTTCAGCGCTTTCTCCACCCACTTGGTCTTCTTGAACGCCGCCGCGATCCAGTCGGCGGCAAAGACGGTCAGCACCGCCAGCGGAATCGAGATGATGATGAACTCGGCGCCAAGGAAGAACAGCTTCTGGCTCGCGAACGGATCATGCGCGTCGACGAACTGCGGCAGGAAGGTCACGAAGAACAGCACCACCTTGGGGTTGAGGAGGTTGATGCCCACCCCGGTCATGTAGCTCTGCCTCAGGGTCGGCATCTTCTTGCCCGCCGCCGCGATCCGCAGTCCGCCCCCTGCCGTGATGGCCTGCCAGGCGAGCCACAGCAGGTACACCGCGCCCGCAACCTTCAGCACCATGAACAATGCCGGTGCCGCAACGATCAGCACCGAGATGCCGAGTGCGGCGAGCGTCGTATGCACCAGCACGCCCGTCATCGCCCCGGCAGCGCAGGCAAGACCGTGTGCCCGGCCGTAGTTGATGGCGCGGCTGAGCTGCAGCGCCATGTCCGGTCCGGGGGTGATGGCAAGAATGACGCCGGCCAGCGAGAAGGCGAGGATGACGGTGAGGTCTGGGACGAATGCGGGCATTGGAAGTGGCACCAGTTGCGCGTTCCCGTCTTTGACACGGCGGCAACGCGCTTGCCAGTGCCATCGCAGCCGCGCGACAACGGGGCATGTCCACGCCAACCATCATGCCCATCGACCAGGGCGACCTGCACCGCGTCGCCGATCTCGCGAACCGTATCTGGCCCGAGGCCTTTGCCGGTATCCTGCCCGCCGACCGCATTCCGGGCATGCTGGAGGAAATCTACGACCTCGGGACACTCGCCGCCGACATCTCGGAGCGCCATCACCAGTACTGGCTGGCGACGGCGGACGGCATCGATCTCGGCTTCGCCTCCGCCTATCGCGCCGACGGCCGGGTCTGGATCAAGAAGCTCTACCTGCTCTCCGACGCCCGCGGCCATGGTCTCGGCAAGGCGCTGATTGCCACCGCCCGCGCCCATTTCGGCGTCGACCTGCCGGCGGCTCTCTACGTCAACGACGGCAACGCCTCGGCCATCGCCTTCTATCGTTCGCAGGGCTTCGAGATCGAAAGGCACGTCCCGGTTCAGATGGGTCCCTACCAGTTCCATGACTATGTGATGCTGAAGCCGGCTTAGTCTTCCGGTTGCGCTTCGAAGCCCGCGGTCCGATCCAGCCTCACACGCAATCCAACCCCTTCTACTTAAAGCGTTCTTAACTCGCGCCCGCTAGCGTCCCACGCTGGGTTCTAGGGGCGTGAGGCCGGAACAGAAGTGAAGGCGCCTGCAGTCGATTCCGTTCGCAAGGCCGCGGATGCGCTGCTGCTCGATGCAGCATTGCAGTCTGTACCCTATGGCTTCTGCGTGTGGTCCCCGCAGTTCAAGCTGGTGATGTTCAACCAGCACTATCTCGACATCTACGGCTTCCCGCGCAAGCGCGTGCGCAAGGGCATGACGCTCGAGGCGATCGTCCGGCTGTCGGCTGAAATGGGCAATCACGCCGACCAGACGCCTGAGGAATTCCTCCATGGCTACAAGCACGAACTGCTGAACAATCGCGGCGGCGCCCGCGCCAAGGTGCGCGAATACGTTTCGGGCGACCGCTGGATCGAGACCGCGCATGTCTTCTCGCCCGGCCTCGGCTGGGTGGTGACCCACGAGGATGTCACCGAGGAGATCGCCTCCTCCGAAATCATCCAGCGGCGGAAGCGCGAGCTGGAACGCCAGAACATCCGGCTCGACGCGGCGGTGAACAACATCAGCCAGGGCCTTTGCATGTATGATGCAAAGGGCCGCCTCGTCATCTGCAACCAGCCCTACCAGCGCATCTACAACCTGCCCGAGCAGCTGCTGAAGCCCGGCACGCAGCTCGACGACATCCTCGGCCACCTCTTCGACGAGGGCATGCAGGCCGGCACCGATCGCGAGGGCTATATCCGCTGGCGCCGCGAGGTCATCTCGCGCGGCGAATACGGCAAGAACATCCACGAGCTAAACGGCCGCACCATCATGATGCAGCACCATCCGATGAAGGATGGCGGCTGGGTCACGACGCATGAGGACATCACCGAGCAGCGCCAGCACGAGGAGCGCATCCGCCACCTCGCGCGCCACGATGCGCTGACGCAGCTCCCGAACCGCGTGCAGTTCCTCGAGGAAATGGAAGCGGCAGAGCCCGGGCTCGAGCGCGGTGACCGCCTCGCGGTGCTCTGCATCGACCTCGACCACTTCAAGTCGGTCAACGATACGCTCGGCCATTCCGTCGGCGACAAGCTGCTGCAGCAGGTTTCGGCGCGCCTCTGGGGCGCGACGCGCGAAGACGACATGCTGGCCCGGCTCGGCGGCGACGAATTCGCCCTCCTGCTGCGCGACATCGAGGCCCCCGGCGAGGCCGCCGCCATCGCCGACCGCATCGTCAAGGCGATGTCGAACCCCTTCACCATCGACGGCCATCACCTGGTGATCGGCACCTCTGTCGGCATCGCCATGGCGCCGCAGGATGGCGACACCGCCGAAATCCTGATGAAGAACGCCGACCTCGCGCTCTACCGGGCCAAGAACGAGGGCCGCTCGACCTACCACTTCTTCGAGCCGGGCATGGATGCTGCCATCCAGAAGCGCCGCACCATCGAAGCGGGGCTCCGCCTGGCCCTGGCGCGCGGCGAGTTCCGCCTCGTCTTCCAGCCGCTGGTCGGGCTCAAGGAAAACCGCATCACCTGCTTCGAGGCGCTGCTGCGCTGGGACAGCGATCGCGGCGTCGTCTCGCCGGCCGAGTTCATCCCGGTCGCCGAAGAAACCGGCCTCATCGTCCAGATCGGCGAGTGGGTGCTGCGCGAGGCCTGCCGCACCGCCGCCACCTGGCCCGCCGACGTACGCGTCGCCGTCAATCTCTCGGCGGTCCAGTTCAAGAACAAGCGCCTCTACGAGACCATCGAATCCGCGCTGCGCGAGACCGGCCTGTCGCCCGCCCGGCTCGAGCTCGAGATCACGGAATCGCTGCTGCTCTCGGACAACGAGCCGACGCTGAAGACGCTGCATCGGATGCGCGCGCTCGGCGTCCGCATCTCGATGGACGATTTCGGCACCGGCTACTCGTCGCTGAGCTACCTGCGCAGCTTCCCCTTCGACAAGATCAAGATCGATCGCTCCTTCATGCGCGACCTGAAGTCGAAGGGCGACAGCCTCGCCATCATCAAGGCGGTGATCGGGCTTGGCCATTCGCTCGGCATGTCGACCACCGCCGAAGGCATCGAGACCGAGGAACAGCTCGACGCGGTGCGGGCCCAGGGCTGCAACGAGGTCCAGGGCTTCCTGTTCTCGCCCCCGATCAGCGCCCAGAAGGTCACCGAAATGCTGGACGCCGAGGACCGCCCCCGGCTGCGCCGGGTGTCCTGACCGAAGCCTTCTTCGTGTCCTGACCGAAACTATCTTCCGCACGCTGTCGATTTGAGACGGACTGCTTCGTCATAGCTGCGGGGGTGTTTCCCGGGCGCAATCGCGCTGGGCAAGACGGGAGACGCCCTCAACCATGTTGCCGCATCGCAACCCTCCCATTCCGCGATTTATCTTGAGAATGTGACCCTCGTCCTTTATTGGGCGCGACTAATTTCCAGAAAATCCGATCGGCTCGCCCCACATGTCCTTGCGTAACATCGCAATCATTGCCCACGTTGACCATGGCAAGACCACCATGATCGACGTTCTGCTCAAGCAGTCCGGCTCCTTCCGCGAGAACCAGCGTGTCGAAGAGCGGGCGATGGATTCTAACGATCTGGAGCGCGAGCGCGGCATCACTATTCTTGCCAAGGTCACCTCGCTGGTCTGGAAGGATACCCGCATCAACATCGTCGATACGCCCGGCCACGCCGACTTCGGCGGTGAAGTGGAGCGCATCCTGTCGATGGTCGATGGCGTGGTGATCCTCGTCGATGCCGCCGAAGGCCCGATGCCGCAGACCAAGTTCGTGCTCGGCAAGGCCCTGGCCCAGGGCCTCCGCCCGATCGTCGCGATCAACAAGATCGACCGTCCCGACGAGCGCCACCTCGAAGTGCTGGAAGAGATCTTCGACCTCTTCATCGCGCTCGACGCGACCCCCGAGCAGCTCGATTTCCCGGTGCTCTACGGCGCTGCCAAGCTCGGCTGGATGAGCGAGAAGCCGGAAGGCCCCAAGGACTCGCTCGCCCCGCTGCTCGACAAGGTGCTCGAATACGTGCCGGAGCCGAAGGTGGCGGAAGGCCCGTTCGGCATGCTGGTCACCACCATCGAGCGCAATCCCTTCCTCGGCCGCATCCTGACCGGCCGCATCACCTCCGGCAGCGTCAAGGCCGGCGACCCGATCCACGCCCTCAACCGCGAAGGCAAGGAAGTCGAGAAGGGCCGCGTCTCCAAGATTCTCGCCTTCCGCGGCCTCGAGCGCACCCCGATCGACGTTGCCGAGGCCGGCGACATCATCGCAATCGCCGGCCTTGAGACCGCTACCGTCGCCGACACGCTGACCGTGCCTGCCAACAACGTGCCGCTGCCCTCGAAGCCGATCGACCCGCCGACCCTGTCGGTCACCTTCCGCATCAATGACGGCCCGCTGGCCGGTCGCGAAGGCGACAAGGTGCAGAGCCGCGTCATTCGCGAGCGCCTGATGCGCGAAGCCGAAGGCAACGTCGCCATCCGCGTCACCGAAGGCGACGACAACGACAGCTTCGACGTCGCCGGCCGCGGCGAATTGCAGCTCGCCGTTCTGATCGAGAACATGCGCCGCGAAGGCTTCGAGCTCACCATCGGCCGTCCGAAGGTGGTCATCCGCGAGGAGAACGGCGTCAAGCTCGAGCCGATCGAGGAAGTCATCATCGACGTCGATGACGAGCATACCGGCGTGATCGTGCAGAAGCTCACCGAGCGCAAGGGCGACCTCGTCGACATGCGCCCGTCCGGCGTCGGCCGCCAGCGCCTGCGCTTCTACGTGCCGACCCGTTCGCTGATCGGCTACCAGCCGGAACTGCTGTCGGACACCCGCGGCACTGCGATCTTCAACCGCCTGTTCCACGAATACGCCCCCTACAAGGGCGCCCTGCCCGGCCGCCGCACCGGCGTGCTGATCTCGAACGGCACCGGCACTGCCGTGACCTACGCGCTGTGGAACCTCGAAGATCGCGGCTCGATCATGATCGACGGCGGCGTCGAGATCTACGAAGGCATGATCATCGGCGAACACGCCCGCGAGAACGACCTCGAGGTCAATGCCCTCAAGGGCAAGCAGCTGACCAACATCCGCACGACGAGCAAGGATGAAGCGGTCCGCCTGACCCCGCCCAAGAAGCTGACGCTCGAGCAGTCGCTCGGCTACATCGCCGACGACGAGTATGTCGAGGTGACGCCCAAGTCGATCCGCCTGCGCAAGATCTGGCTCGACCCCAACGACCGCAAGAAGATGATGCGCGCCGCCAAGGCGAGCTGATCGACGCTCGATGTCATCCCCGCGAAAGCGGGGATGTTCGTTTGGGGCCTCGAACAGGCATTCCCGCTTTCGCGGGAGTGACCCGGTGGGCTACTGAAACATCGCGGACACCTGCTTCGGAGCATCCATGGCCACCTGGATCACCCAGATCATCACCGACCTCGGCTATGTCGGCATCGCGTTGCTGATGCTGCTCGAGGCGGTGTTCCCGCCGATCCCTTCCGAACTGATCGTCCCCTTTGCCGGCTTCGCCGCCGGCCAGGGCCAGCTGAACTTCATTGGCGTCATCCTCGCAGCGACGGTCGGCTCGCTGCTCGGCATGCTGCCCTGGTACTTTGCCGGGCGGCTGTTCGGGCTCGAGCGGGTGAAGTGGCTGGCCGACCGGATCGGGCGCTGGTTCGCCTTCAATGCCGACGAGATCGACTATGCCTCGCGCATCTTCGAGCGCTGGGGCAAGCCGATCGTCCTCGTCGGCCGGCTGTTCCCGATCCTCCGGACGCTGATCTCCGTGCCTGCCGGGCTCGCCAAGATGAACTTTGCCACCTTCGCGCTCTATTCGGCCATCGGCATGCTGATCTGGAACACCGTGCTGGTCACCGCCGGCTACCTGCTGCACGAGCACTACCACATCGTGGAAAGCTTCATCGATCCCTTGAGCTGGCTGGTGCTGATCGCCGTGGTCGGCCTCTACGTCTTCCGCCTCTTCACCTGGCGCCCGAGTCGGACCGGCGAGCGAGGCTGACCCAAGCCACCGTTTCGCAAGGCGAAAATGGTCGCGCCCGCTTGCCGCCCGGGCGCGTGCCACCTAAATAGGGGCGCAGAACCCTAGGGGCGCCCGATGACCTTTGCCATTCTGCAGACGCTGAGCTTCATTCTGAACATCGTCTGGTGGATCTTCCTGATCATGATCATCATGAGCTGGCTGATCAGCTTCAACGTGATCAACACCCGCAACCAGTTCGTGAACTCGGTCTGGCGCGTCCTGAACCAGATCACCGAGCCGATCCTGAAGCCCATCCGCCGCGTCATCCCGCCCGTCGGCGGGCTCGACCTGTCGCCGCTGATCGTCTTCGTCATCATCTTCTTCCTGCAGAACCTGATCGCCTCGCTCGCCATGGGCCGCGTCCTCTAGCAATGGGACTGCCCGAAGGCTTCGAGATCTCCACCGATCCGGACCGGATCGATGTCGATTTCGTCCACCGCTACCTCAGCACCGAGAGCTACTGGGCCGGCGGGATTCCGCGCGAGCTCGTCGCCCGCTCGATCGAGAACTCGCTGCCCTTCGGGCTGTTCGGGCCCGACGGCCAGGTGGGATTTGGCCGGGTGATCACCGACAGGACGACCTTCGCCTGGCTGGCCGATGTGTTCATCGACCCGGCCCAGCAGGGCAAGGGCCTCGGCAAGGCGCTGGTCGAGACCATCCTCGAGCATCCCGACCTGCAGGGGCTGCGCCGCTTCATGCTGGTGACGAAGGACGCCCACACGCTCTACGAACGGCACGGCTTCACCGTGATCGATCGCCCCGACCGCATGCTGGCGATCGTTCGCACCGACCTGCACCGGCCAAAGTGAGCCTGGCGTTCGAGCGGCTGCCCGATGGGCTGCGCCTGCACCTCCGCGTCACGCCGAACGCCTCCGCCGACCGTATCGAAGGCACCGAGCATCGCGACGACGGCACCGCGGTGCTCCGCGTTCGCGTCACGGCTGTGCCCGACAAGGGCAAGGCCAATGCCGCGGTGATCGCGCTCCTCGCCAAGGCGCTGGGCATCCCCAAGTCGGCCATCACGCTCGCTGCCGGCGAAACCGCCCGCTTCAAGACCCTGCGCATCGCCGGCGATCCCGACGCGCTGCTGGCCGCGCTCGCACGATTCGGCTGAGCCAGCGGGCGCCCCGCCCGAGATACGACAACGCCATTGCACCACCTGCGGCGATTTGGCACAAGTTCGGCACGCGATCTCCGGGGGGTGAGGAGGAGCGGCCTCAAAAGCTGCTGCAACTATGGAGCGCCCCCCGGTGTCGTCACACCGAGGGATAATTCTATGGACCTGTTGCTATGGGCGATCGTGATCTGCGGTCTGCTCTCAATCGTTTACGGCGTCGTCACGACGCAGGGCCTGTTGAAGGCCGATGCGGGCTCTGCTCGCATGCAGGAGATTTCCGCCGCAGTGCGTGAAGGCGCCTCCGCCTATCTCCGTCGCCAGTACACCACTATCGGCATCGTCGGCGTGGTCATCTTCATCCTCGCCTTCTTCCTGCTCGGCGCCTTTGCCGCCTTCGGCTTCCTCGTCGGTGCCGTGCTGTCCGGCGCCGCGGGCTTCATCGGCATGAACGTGTCGGTGCGCGCCAATGTGCGAGTCGCCCAGGCAGCGACAAAATCGCTCGCCGGCGGCCTCGACCTCGCCTTCAAGTCCGGCGCGGTGACGGGCCTCCTCGTCGCCGGTCTCGGCCTTCTCGGCGTGACGCTCTACTTCATCATCCTGACCAGCATGTTCGGCCTCGCGCCGACGAGCCGCACGGTGATCGATTCGCTCGTCGCGCTCGGTTTCGGCGCCTCGCTGATCTCGATCTTCGCCCGTCTCGGCGGCGGCATCTTTACGAAGGGTGCCGACGTCGGCGGCGACATGGTGGGCAAGGTTGAAGCCGGCATCCCCGAGGATGATCCGCGCAACCCCGCGACCATCGCCGACAACGTGGGCGACAATGTCGGCGATTGCGCCGGCATGGCCGCCGACCTGTTCGAGACCTATGTGGTGACCGCGGTCGCCACCATGGTGCTGGCGGCGATCGTCTTGCCCGATGCGTTCAAGCTCGCCGGCATGATCCTGCCGCTCGCCATCGGCGGCGCGTGCGTCTTGACCTCGATCATCGGCACGTACTTCGTGAAGCTCGGCGGCGACAACAACATCATGAACGCCCTCTACAAGGGCCTCATCGCTACCGGCATCCTGTCGCTGATCGTCCTGCTCCCCACCCTCGCCTGGGTGTTCGGTAGCCTCGACGTCCAGCTCGGCATCGAGGGCGGCAAGCAGTTCACGCCGTGGAGCCTGTTCTGGTGCGGCGTGGCCGGCCTCGTCATCACCGGGCTCATCATCGTCATCACCGAATACTACACCGGCACCAACAAGCGCCCGGTGAACTCGATCGCCGAAGCCTCGGTGACCGGCCACGGCACCAACGTGATCCAGGGCCTCGCGGTCTCGCTGGAATCGACCGCCCTGCCCGCCATCGTCATCGTCGTGGGCATCATCGTCACCTACAACCTCGCCGGTCTCTTCGGCATCGCCTTTGCCGTCACCACCATGCTCGCGCTGGCCGGCATGATCGTGGCGCTCGACGCCTTCGGCCCGGTCACCGACAATGCCGGCGGCATCGCCGAAATGGCCGGTCTCGACAAGTCGGTGCGTCACAACACCGACGCCCTCGATGCGGTCGGCAACACCACCAAGGCGATCACCAAGGGCTATGCCATCGGCTCGGCCGGCCTCGGCGCGCTGGTTCTGTTCGCGGCCTACACCTCGGACCTCAACTTCTTCGTCGCCGAGGCGAACAAGGCGGGCTCGACCACCTTCCAGTACTTCAAGGGCGTGACGGTCGATTTCTCCCTGTCCAACCCCTATGTCGTCGTCGGCCTGCTGCTCGGCGGCCTGATCCCCTTCC
>JAEWLC010000012.1 GCA_023393475.1 Pseudomonadota bacterium | reverse complement strand
AGCGGGAACCTAGTGGGATGCCGCAAAAGCCGGTGAAGGCCGAGGCGCCGCACTGGGTTCCCGCTTTCGCGGGAATGACGCCAGTGGGTGGGAACGCGAAGGACTCCCACCCGTCTCGGTGAAACAGTGCGTCAGGCCCAGCCGCCGGACTACTTGTGCTGCCGGTTCTCGATGAGGTCCGTCACGACGCCAGGGTCGGCTAGCGTCGAGGTGTCGCCGAGCGCGCCGAAGTCGTTCTCGGCGATCTTGCGCAGGATGCGGCGCATGATCTTGCCGGAGCGGGTCTTGGGCAGGCCGGGGGCGAACTGGATCAGGTCCGGCGAGGCAATCGCGCCGATCTCCTTGCGAACCCAGTTGCGCAATTCGAGGCGGAGCTCTTCCGTCGCCGTCTCGCCGGCCATCAGGGTGACGTAGCAGTAGATGCCCTGCCCCTTGATATCGTGCGGATAGCCGACCACAGCCGCTTCGGACACCTTCGGATGCGCGACCAGCGCGCTCTCGACCTCGGCGGTGCCGAGGCGGTGGCCGGAGACGTTGAGCACGTCGTCGACGCGGCCGGTGATCCAGTAATAGCCGTCCGCATCGCGGCGGCAGCCGTCACCGGTGAAGTAGTAGCCCTTGTAGGTCTCGAAATAGGTCGAAACGAACCGGCCATGGTCGCCCCAGACGGTTCGCATCTGGCCCGGCCAGCTGTCCTTGATGCAGAGAACGCCCTCGGCCTTGGTCTGCTCCTGCAGCTTGCCCTCGGGCGAGAGCACGAGTGGCTGCACGCCGGGCATGGGCTTCGTCGCCGAACCGGGCTTGGCCGGGATCGCGCCGGGCATCGGCGAGATCAGGATGCCGCCGGTCTCGGTCTGCCACCAGGTATCGACGATCTCGCAGCGGCCCTTGCCTACATGCTCGTGATACCAGAGCCAGGCTTCGGGGTTGATCGGCTCGCCCACCGAGCCGAGCAGGCGCAGCGAACTCATCTCGTACTTGTCGACCCAATCCGGCCCGGCGCCCATGAGCGCACGGATGGCGGTCGGGGCCGTGTAGAAGATGTTGACCTTGTGCTTTTCGATCACCTGCCAGAAGCGCGAGGCATCCGGATAGCTCGGGATACCCTCGAACACCACCGAGGTGGCGCGGTTGGCGAGCGGACCATAGACGATGTAGCTGTGCCCGGTGACCCAGCCGACGTCGGCGGTGCACCAGTAGACTTCGCCCGGGCGGTAGTCGAACACCTTCTCGTGGGTGTAGCTCGCCCACAGCAGGTAGCCGCCGGTGGTGTGGAGCACGCCCTTGGGCTTGCCGGTCGAGCCCGAGGTGTAGAGGATGAACAGCGGATCCTCGGCGTTCATCGGCTCGGGATCGCAGAACGGCTCGACGCCCGCGGCGGCCTCGTGCCACCAGACGTCGCGGCTACCCTTCATTTGCACATCGGCGCCGGTGTTGTGGACAACCAGAACCTTCTCGACGCCCGGGGCGTCCTGCAGGGCGGTATCGACGTTCTTCTTGAGCGGAATGGTCTTGCCGCCGCGACGGCCTTCATCGGCGGTGATGACGACGCGGCTGTCGCAGTCGTTGATGCGGCCGGCCAGCGAGTCGGGCGAGAAGCCGCCGAAGACGACGGAGTGCACCGCGCCGATGCGGGCGCAGGCGAGCATCGAGTAGACTGCCTGCGGGATCATCGGCAGGTAGATGGTGACGCGGTCACCCTTCCGGACGCCGAGCGACTTCAGCACGTTGGCGCAGCGACTGACGCGCTCGTGCAGCTTGCGGTAGGTGATCTTCTCGTCGGTGCCGGGCTGGTCGCCTTCCCAGATCAGCGCAACGTCGTCGCCGTGCTCGGCGAGGTGCCGGTCGATGCAGTTGTACGAGACGTTGAGAATGCCGTCCTCGAACCACTTGATCGAGACGTCGGGGTACTCGAACGTCGTGTTCTTGATTTTGGTCGGGGCCTTGATCCAGTCGAGCCGCTGGCTCGCTTCCTTCCAGAAGCCATCGGGGTCGCTGAGCGAGCGCGCGTAGAGTTCTTCGTACTGAGCCGAAGTCGTGAGGGTACGCGCAACGGCTGCCGCGCTGGGCTCGAACACCAAATTCTCAGACATAGATATCCTCCCGGTTGGCAGCCGTTTTAACCAAGCCGACCAATCGCAGCAAGAATACCACTTCCCCCTCTTTGGGCTGATAGCCGCCAAGGGTAAGGTGCCACCTGAAGTTTGCGGCACAGTGACGACCTTACTCGCGGGGAAATCCATGCCCGAACTCGGCTATCATGCAGCGCGCACCAACCAGGAACTCGAGTTCGTCCATCACGAGCTGATGGCGGTCATCGACGAGTCGCCGCATTACAACGAAGAATTCAAGGCGCACGAGAAGCGCCGGATGACCCTGGGCTTCCTGCGCTCGCTGCAGCGCGTCGACCCCTACCACGTCATCGTGCTGACCTCGGACGGCGTTCCGGGCGGAGCCCTGATCTCGGGGCCGGACCTCGGCGCGATCTTCCGCTACTGGAGCTGGATCTTTCCGTCACACCGGCAGAGCCGGCTGGGCCTCCACGGCATGCGCATCTTCGACGAGCACTGGGACCACGGCAAGTTCCACAAGGCCTACACCTGGGTGCGGCCGGAGAACGAAGTCGCGCTCGCCCTGCTCCGCCGCTACGGCTACGAGCAGACCGCGCTGCTGCGCCAGCAGGTGTTCGGGCAGGATTACGTGGTGATGGAGAGGTTCTACACCCGGGTCGCAGAGAACTACGACAGCGGCATGGTGATGGGCCGCATCGCGCAGTTCAAGGCGCGCATGGACCTGATCATCGGCCGCTGACGATATCGGTCAGTGCGGGATGGGGGGCGCGCCCTTGATCAGCGGGATCATCGGCAGCGTGTGACCGAGCAACTGGTCGAGGCCCTCGTAGAACATCTTCACGGCGACGTAGAAGATGATCACCAGGCCGACCCAGGCGATCCAGCGGAAGCGATGCAGCAATTCGGCGACGAAGCTCGCCGCGACGCCCATCAGCAACACGGACAGCGCAAGACCGAAGATCAGCGCGACTTCGTGGTGCTGGGCCGCGCCCGCCACTGCGAGGACGTTGTCCAGCGACATCGAGACGTCGGCGATGATGATCTGGATGACCGCCTGCCGCAGGGTCTTCGGCTTGGCGCCACCGGCGACCGATCCGTCCTTGTTGAGGTCGGCATTGGCCAGCGCTTCCGTGGCGGCATGCTCCTCGGCGTGCGAGACGGAGAGCTCGCGATACATCTTCCAGCACACCCAGAGCAGCAGCAGCGCACCGGCGATCAGCAGGCCGCCGCCGAGCGAGAGCAACTGCGTGGTGATCAGCGCGAAACAGATGCGGAGGACGGTTGCCGCCAGAATGCCGATCAGGATGGCCTTGCGGCGCAGGTCGGCCGGAAGCCCCGCAGCAGCGAGGCCGATCACGACGGCGTTGTCGCCGGCGAGGACCAGATCA
Source organism: Pseudomonadota bacterium (assembly GCA_023393475.1). Classification (GTDB taxonomy): domain Bacteria; phylum Pseudomonadota; class Alphaproteobacteria; order Rhizobiales; family Devosiaceae; genus Devosia_A. Next base: position 111,736 of record JAEWLC010000012.1, on the reverse strand, counting down.
ATGACGATGACGTTGGCGAAGGCCCAGAGTGCCGAAGGGTCGAGGCCAAAAGGCATGTCATCGTCCTGTGCGTTGAAGATCAGGCTATGTAGTGGCCTGCCACGAGCTTGTGAAGCCGGAAGTTCGGCCTATGCCCCGGGAAGCCCCTATCCATGCACCCTGGGGCACGATTGTGATCGAAACCCGGTCGCGGGCGATAGTCCTGCTGGCGTCCGGCCGCAGACCTGGGCTGGGCGAAGCCGCTATGGACGGCAAAACCTTGATGGGGGGATTTGGCCGGGACACCATCCTCCGTCGAAGGGAGGAGTGGTGGGTGCACAAGGACTCGAACCTTGGACCCGCTGATTAAGAGTCAGCTGCTCTACCATCTGAGCTATGCACCCTGGGCCGAGCGGGTGACTATCAGGGTGACTCGGGGTTGGCAAGCACCGATTTGCGATTTCCTGCTTTCGCCAGATTGGTAAGCTAGCGGCCCTATCTGCCAGCAACCAAAGCCGAATCCATGCATGACGCCGTTAACGACTCCGTCGATTTCCTGAACGCGATCTGGGGATGGCTGCTGGGCAACGCCAGCGGCCTGTTCATCGCGCTCGTCGTGCTGACGGCAGGTTGGTACCTGTCTCGGGCGCTGTCGCGCCTCGTACGCAGCCTGCTGCCGCGTGCCTATGGCGTCGACAAGAATTTCGCGCCACTGCTCAGCCAGATCACCCGCTACGGCATCCTGATCTTCGCCATCGTCACCGCGCTGAGCTTCATCGGCGTTTCGAGCACCTCGATCTACGCGGTGATCGGCGCGGCCGGCCTCGCCATCGCCCTGGCGCTGCAGAACACGCTCTCCAACATCGCGGCCGGCATCATGCTGATCTGGCAGCGACCCATCGCCATCGGCGAGTATGTCGTCGGCAACGGCGTGGCGGGCGTGGTGGTGGAGATCGGCCTTTTCGGTACGCGGCTACGCTCGACCAGCGGGCTCTACATCTTCGTGCCCAACCAGACCCTGTGGTCCGGCGCCATCACCAACCACAGCCGCGAGGCGCGGCGGCGCATCGACGTCAACGTGACCGTGCCGGACACGATCAATGTCGCGGCCGCCCGCAAGGCGATGCTGAAGATCGCAACCTCGGACAAGCGCGTGCAGGTCGACCCCGTACCGGCGGTGCATGTCGAGAGCTTCGCCGGTGACAAGATCGTGCTGCAGATGCGCGCCTGGGTGCCTACGCCCGACTACCTCAACGCCCTGCGCGACATGACCGAGAAGTGCAAGGTCGCCATCAACAAGCTGCTCTCGGCTACCGACGGACAAGCCCAGGTCGAACTGGCCGCCGACCCGCACACGCAGACGGCGGCGGAGCAGACGCCCGACTTGAGCTAGGGCGCCAGTTCGCAGAATCGAACCATGTGATAGGGCGGCATCGTCGGTATGGTGAGGACCTGTTCGTCGGTTCCAGGCGGCGGCTGGCGATCGGCATCGAGTGCAACCTCCGGGAAGTACGCGGTATAGGCCGACGGCCCGGGAGCCGCACGCAGGCCGAGTATGTAGGTGTCCCGGCTGGCTGCGTTGTAGCCCATCGCCATGTGCCAGTACGAAGGGGGATCCGCTGTGATTGTCGTCAGGTGGCGATGGGGCGGCAGATCTGCAGCCTTTAGCGCAAAGCTCTCATGTCCGCCCGAGACGTCAAAGGAACTGCCCGCGCCGAGCGGGAAGACGCCCTCCAGTTCGGTCGCCATACGCCAAGCAGGCGCAGGACAGGCCTCATTGTGTGGAATCGCGACCACGGCGCGCCGAGGCAGCAGGTCGCGCAGGGCATCCGCCTTTGTCACCCCACCCAACGCGGAGATTATCCAACCATTGACGAACACGTTCCCGACGACGGCGATCCCGGCCAGTATCAAGGGAGACGCAACCGCAATGGCGATCTTCTCGAGTACGCCTCCTATGGTTCCCCCACGTCCCGCGTCCGCCATGCTTCTTGTCCCCTGTGCTCGCCGAGAGAGTGCGGTGGCAGAGGGCGGAACGGAAGTTCGTAGGGTTCCCTAAGTGCCTATGCGTGGCCGTCGAGGCCCCGGAAGGCTTCCTTGCCCCAGATGGCTTCGACCTGGGCGTTCTTGCCGCAGCCGGCGCGGTAGCGGGCATAGTGGGCGTTGCTGGGCCAGCCGCTGAACGGATAGGGCTCGGCCTTCTCCCAGAAGTCCTGGTGGTATTCCTCGGCCGGGTAGAAGGTGGGGGCCATCGCGATGATGGTCGCGACGTCCTTGCCGAGGGCCTGGGCGGTGGCGTCCTTGCCGGCCTCGGCGAGCTTCATCTCGTCGGCATTCCCGACATAGATGGCGGTGGTGTAGCTCTCGCCGAAATCGCAGAACTGACCGCGGGTCTCGATGGGATCGATGAAGTGGAAATAGGTGTCGACCAGCTTTTCGTAGCTGATGACGCTGGGGTCGTACTCGACCAGCACCGCCTCGCGATGGCCGGTGGTCTCGGTCACCACCTGCTCGTAGGTGGGGTTGGGGACGTGGCCGCCGATATAGCCGGAGGTGGTGGAAATCACGCCGGGCGCGTGGTCGAAGTCGCTTTCGACCGACCAGAAGCAGCCGCCGGCAAAGATCGCCGTCGCCGTCTCGGCCGCCTGCGCGCCGGTCATCGCCATGGCGCCGGCCACGGCGACCGCAAGTGCAATCGTATTCCTCTTCATCGGTCCACCCTGATGGAAGTTCTTCCCGCAGAAACTGGACTTGCGGGCCGACACGCACAAGACAAAGAAATGTGCTGCGCAGCGGTGAAACTTCCCGGCGAACCGGCGCGAATAGAGACAGTTGCGGCGGCGTGCCGGACGGGTAAGTTGCGCGCATCATGCGCCCTATCCTCACCGCCATCGCCACCTCGCTTCCCTCCTCGGTGCCCTTCACCGGTCCCGAGGCGCTGGAGCGACGCACGGGCATCGCCTTTCGCGCGCGCGTCGGGGCAAACGAGAGCGGCTTCGGTCCTTCTCCCACGGTGATCGCCGCCATTGCCGCGGCGGCCGGCGACGTCTGGAAGTATGGCGACCCCGAGATCCACGATCTCCGCAGCGCCGTTGCCGTGCATGTCGGCGTGCCCACGGCGAACATCGTGATCGGCGAGGGCATCGACGGCCTCCACGGGCTGATCGCCCGGCTCATCATCGAGCCCGGCGACGTGGCGGTGACCTCGCTCGGCGCCTACCCGACCTTCAACTACCACGTCACCGGCTTCGGCGGCCGCGTCGTCGCGGTGCCCTATCGCGGGGTACAGGAGGATCTCGACGGGCTGCTCGAGGCCGCGCGGCGCGAGCGGGCGAAGGTGATCTATCTCTCCAACCCCGACAACCCGATGGGCTCGCACTGGGGCGCGGAGGAGCTGGAGCGGTTCATCGCCGCCGTGCCGGAAGAGACCCTGCTGCTGCTCGACGAAGCCTATTGCGAAACGGCGACGGACTTCGCCCTGCCCCGACTGGACATTGCCCGGGCAAACGTCGTGCGGACACGCACATTTTCAAAGGCGTACGGCCTTGCCGGCATGCGCGTCGGCTATGCCATCGGCGAGGCAGGCTTCATCTCCGCCTTCGACCGTGTGCGCAACCACTTCGGCGTCACGCGCCTCGGCCAGGTGGCGGCACTGGCTGCGCTGGCGGACCAGGACTGGCTGCAGCAGGTGGTCGGCAAGGTCGTTGCGGCGCGCCACCGGCTCCACGGGATCGCCGAGGCCGCGGGGCTTGCATCAGTACCGTCGCAGGCCAACTTCGTCGCCATCGACTGCGGCCGCGACGGCGACTACGCGATGAAAGTGCTGAAGGCCCTCGAGGCGCGCGGCGTGTTTGTGCGCAAGCCCATGGCGCCCGGCCTCGACCGGCACATACGCATCAGCGTCGGGCCCGACGCCGAGATGGACATCGTGGCCGAGGAACTGCCGGGGGCGCTACGGGACGCGCTGTAGCCCGCCCTACCCCAGTTCCTTACGTGCCGTCAGCAGGATGCTGGTCTCGGTGTTGGCGATGCCGTCCACCTGGCGAATCTTGCGCAGCAGTTCGTCGAACTCCCGCAGCGTCGGCGTCTCGACCTCGGCCACGACGTCCCAGCGTCCATTGGTGGTGTAGAGCGTGCGTATCTCCGGGAAACCGGTGAGCCGGCGGATGATCGCCTCGGAGTTCTTGCCATCGATCTCGACCATGGTGATGGCGCGAACGGCATCGGCACGGCCGGTCGCGCGCAGCATCACCGTGTAGCCGGCGATGGCGCCGGTCTTCACCAGCCGCTCCATGCGCGCGCTGACCGTCGCCCGCGAGACCCCCAGTTCGGTCGCCAGCTTGGCCACCGGCAGCCGGCCATCGGTGCGGAGCAGCGCGATGAGGCGGTGATCGAGATCATCGAGGCTGAATGTACTTTCTGCCATCGGCTACCGCCATTTTGCCTACTGCGCTACACATATCTAGCACTTTTCCGCCTTTTTGCCAGCGCCCGCCGGTCCCAGATTCACGTCACGCACTGAATCGAGGATCCGACAATGCTCCACGACTCCCGTCCCCGCCGCCCGATCGCGGGCAACCGCATCGACCTGATCGGCGTCCCCACGGACGCCGGCGCGTCCTGCCGTGGCGCCGTGCTGGGGCCGGATGGGCTGCGCGCGGCAGGCATCGCCGAGCGGCTGGCCCATGCCGGCTACGCCGTGGCTGACCTCGGCGACCTCTCCGTCGATCCGACGCTGTCGCGAGCGGCCGAGATCGACGCGCTCGCCGTCAGTGCAAGCGAGGCCGGGTTCAGGAGCCTCGAGAATGGCGCGCGTCCGGTCTTTCTCGGCGGCGATCACTCGATCTCGATGGGATCGGTCGCCGGCATCGCGCGGCACTGCCGCGCCAACCACCGCCCGCTGTTCGTCCTGTGGTTCGATGCGCATGGCGATTTCAACACGTGGCGCACGACAGAGACCGGCAATATCCACGGCATGTCGCTGGCGCGACTCTGCGGCGAGCCGGGATTTACCAATGGGACCAACTGGTTCGCACCGGTCGATCCGGCCAACGTGATGATCCTCGGCGCCCGCGCCCTCGATTGCGAGGAGGCGCAACTGATCGATGCACGCGGGGTGCAGGTGGTCGACATGGACGTGCTGCGGGTCAGCGGCGTCGAAGCGCCCTTGCGCGTCTTTCTCGACCGTGTGGAGGCCGCCAACGGGCATCTCCACCTGTCGCTCGATGTCGATGCCATGGATCCGAGCCTCGCACCGGGAGTCGGCACCACCGTCGCCCGGGGCCTGAGCCTCGCCGAAGGCGAGACCGTGATGGACCTGCTGCACCGTAGCGGCCGGGTCGGTTCGCTCGATCTCGTCGAACTCAACCCGCTTCTCGACAGCGGCTGCATGAGCGCGGACCTGATGGTCAGCCTCACCGCCCGGCTGTTCGGCGAAAAGCAACTTGCGGCGCGGCCGCAGCGCCGAGCCGCGGCGTAGTTCTCCAACCAGCGAGCCTGACTGCTCCGGAAAAGTAAGAGGCAAACATGACCCAGTTCATCGGCACCAGCGACATCCGCACGCTTCTCGCAACGATCGGCATCGAGCCGTTCCTTGCCGGGCTGGCCGACACCATCGAGGCCGATTTCCGGCGCTGGGAGATGTTCGAGAAGGCAGCAAGGCTGGCGAGCCACAGCCGTGACGGCGTGATCGAGCTGATGCCGGCCTCGGACGGCGAGCTTTACGCGATGAAGTTCGTCAACGGGCACCCGAAGAACACGCGGGAGGGCAAGCTCACCGTCACCGCCTTCGGCGTGCTGGCGGATGTCGCCACCGGCTACCCGCTACTGGTCTCGGAGATGACGATCCTCACCGCGTTGCGTACCGCGGCGACCTCGGCTGTCGCGGCACGCGCGCTGGCACGCCCCGGGGCTCGCGTCCTGGCACTCATCGGCGCCGGGGCACAGTCCGAATTCCAGGCCCTGGGGTTCAAGGCGCTGCTCGGGATCGGCGAGGTGCGGGTGTTCGACACCGACACCGACGCTGTCGACAAGTTCTGCCGCAACCTCGCCCAATCGGGCCTCGCCATCCACCGCGCGACCTCTGCTGCCGATGCCGTGGCTGGGGCGGACATCGTCACTACCGCGACAGCGACGAAGGCCCGCGCCGCGGTGCTGACCCCGGACATGATCCGGCCGGGCATGCATATCAACGCCATCGGCGGCGATTGCCCCGGCAAGACCGAGCTGCATCCGGATATCGTGGCGGGGGCGTCGGTGTTCACCGAGTTCACCCCCCAGACGCGCATCGAGGGTGAAATCCAGCAGATGGCGGCGGATTTCCCGGTTGCGGAACTGTGGCGGGTGCTGTCCGGCAAGTCCAAGGGTCGGCGTTCGAACGCGGACGTCACTCTGTTCGACTCGGTCGGCTTTGCGGTCGAGGATTTTTCGACCCTGCGCTACGTCCGCGACCTGACGCGCCGCGCTGCGAGGGAGATCGACCTCATCCCCGAGCTGGACGATCCCAAGGATCTGTTCGGCCTCACCCTGCCGCAGCAGCTGCGGCGGCTACGGGCAACCAGCTTCGATGGCGCGCTTGCCGGCTGAGAGCCTCAGCCCCCTGCCGCGATGGCTACGTCGGCCAAGAGGCCACGGTGGTTCGAGCCGAAAGTATCGTCGGTCGCCCCGACATCGGTGAGGACCAGCGGCGCACGGGCAAATACGTTGTCGATGGGGACCCCGAACGGACCGAGGTCGACAGGCCAGGTCGCTGGATAACCGGGCCCAGGGGCCAGCCCGCGCCAGCGGGCCAGGCGCTCGACATTGTCCGACCAGGCGGCGGCGTTGAAATCGCCGGCGAGTAGCAACGGGCCCTCGAGCCGCTTGAGTGCCTCGGACAGGACGTAGATCTCTCCGGCGGCGAGATCGTCGTAGTAGGGCTTCACCAGGTGCGCGAGGACGAGATTGACGCGCTCGCCGTCGATGACGGTCGCGGCCGACATGAGCCGGTTGCGCCAGACCGGCCCCAGGGACGACATCTTGATGTCCGTCAGCGGTGTCTTGGAGAAAATGACGAGGTCGCAGCCCTCGCAGGCGGCGACATAGGGATAGGCGGCGCGCGTCTTTTCGCGCTGCGTCGCGATGGGCGCGGCCTCCATCAGCATCACGACATCCGCCCCGGACGCCGCGACGAAGTCGGCGATGGCGGCGCCGTTGGGATTGGAACTCAGGAGGTTGAAGCTCAGCAGCTTGAACAGCGGGCGCACTTCGTGCGCCGCCGCCTCCATGCGCATGTCCTGCTGGGCCTTGATGATCAGCCCGCCCTGCGCCGCACTCGCACCCGCGACGACGAGGAACAGCAGTCCGCGCCACCATGCCCCGCTCATGAACAGCGGCACTGACAGGCCGACGACCGCGGCGGCGATGTGGAAGCGCAAGGACTGCAGCAGCGATTGTCCTGGCAGGCCGATATCGTAGCTGACGGCGAGCACGGCGAGGCAGGCGACAAGCGCCAACGCCGTTATCGCTCCCCTGAACTCGCGCAGCATGCTGGCCCCTCTACCGGTGGCCGCAACCTAGCCGCGAGTCGCGTGAAGGACCACTGCCGCCGACGCAGGGCAGCAAGCCGACGGGGCCTCGGCGGACTAGCCGCGGCCGAACTGGCCGAGCAGCTGGCGCGAGCCGCGGCCGATCATGGCGAGATCGCTGCCGACCGCGACGAAGCCGAAGCCGGCATCCAGCAAGGGCCTGGCGGTCTCGACGTTGAAATCGAGCATGCCGGCGGCCTTGCCGGTGGCGAGGATGGCCTTGCCGCTCTCCAGCACCAGCTTCCGCACCTCGGGGTGTCCGGCCTGGCCGACAAATCCCATGCTGGCCGCGAGGTCGTTGGGGCCGATGAAGATGGCGTCGACGCCATCAATGGCCCCGTAGGCGGGAATGTTGGCCAGCGCCTGCGGGGTTTCCACCTGCAGGATGACGGCGATCTGCTCGTGCGCCGCCGTCGCGTAGGCCGTATCCGTGCCGAACCGGTTGGCGCGGTTGTTGCCCGAATAGCCACGGATACCCGCCGGTGGGTAGCGCGTCGCGGCGACGGCAAGCCGGGCCTCCTCGACGGTCTGCACATAGGGGAACATGAAGCTGCGGACGCCCGCATCGAGCAGGCGCTTGACCATCACCGCGTCGACGCTGGGAACACGGACGATGAACTCGGCGTCGCCGCCGTGCCGCGCCGCCAACAGGTGCTGCTCGACCGACTCGATCGACAGCGTCGAATGCTCCATGTCGAGCAGGACCCAATCGAAGCCGGACCCTGCCGCCACCTCGGTCGCGAGCACGCTGTTCAGCGACAGCCAGTATCCGAGCTGCGGCACGCGCTCATAGAGGCGCTGCCTGAAGACACTGGGTGGGATGGGGCGCATGGGGTTCTCCTCCGAGTGGTGAGGCTAGCCAAGAGAAGCCGGATCGATCAATGCGGCGTAGGTCGGGTCAGAGCGGCTTCGTCATCTGCACGCAGTTGATGCCGAAGGTCGCGAGCTCGTGTTCGTCCCACACCAGCGGGGTCCAGCCGCGCTTCTCGTAAAAGCCGGTGGCGTTGCGAGCAGCATTCACCCACAGGCGCGTCATCCCCTGCCTGCGGGCGAAGTCGGTGAGCAGCTCCTCCATCACTGAACCGAGGCCCTGTCGCTGCAGATCCGGGACGATGGCGACGAGGCGGACGATCCCGCCCTCGCCACGCGGATCGAGCCGGGTGGTGCCGATGGGCCGCCCGTCCCGCATCAGCAGGAACTTGGTGTGGGCCGGTTCGAGATCGTGTGGGTGAGCACGATCATAGACAACGCCTGGGTGCCGCTCCGGCGTGAACAGTACCTCGAGCCGGATGGCATGCATCGCATCCCAGTCCTCGGGCGTCGTCACGACGTGGAGTGCCGGGCTCATAGCAGCAGGGTTCCGATCTCTAGAATGCGCCCGGGAATGCGCCGCCATCGATGAGGAGGTTCTGGCCCGTGATGTAGCCGGCATGGTCCGAGCAGAGGAAGGCGCAGGCCGCGCCGAATTCCTCCGGCGTGCCGAAGCGGCCGGCCGGGATCTTCGCGGCGTTCTCGGCGCGGACGGTGTCGACGCTCACGTTCCGCTGCTTGGCCGAACGCTCCTGCCCCGAACGCAGGCGATCGGTGTCGAACGAGCCGGGCAGGATGTTGTTGATCGTCACATTGCTGCCGGCGACCGACTGCGACACGCCCTTGAGGAAGGCCGTGAGCCCTGCCCGTGCGCCCGAGGACAGGTCGAGCCCGCCAATCGGAGCCATGACCGAGCTCGAGGTGATGTTGACGATGCGGCCGAACTTGCGCGCCACCATGCCGTCGATGACGCGCTGGATCAGCTCGATCGGCGTCACGAAATTGCCGGTCACGCCGGCCAGCAGCTTCTCGCGGTCGAGCTCGCGGAAATCGCGGAAGGGCGGGCCGGCATTGTTGTTGACGAGGATGTCGGGCGCGGGACAGGCGGCGAGCAGCGCGTCCTGCCCCTCGCGGGTGCCGACATCGGCGGCGACGGCGATCACCGTCGCGCCGGTTGCCTTGCGGATCTCCTCGGCCACCTGCTCGAGGTGGGAGGCATCGCGGCCGTTGATCACGACCTCGACGCCCTCGGATGCGAGCGCCGTGGCGCAACCGCGGCCAAGCCCTCGACTGGACGCACAGACGATGGCTTTGCGGCCGCGGAGTCCGAGATCCATCGTCAGCTTGCCACGGCCTCGGTCGCGCCCTGCGCCGCCGCGCCGCGTTCCAGCAGCAGGCGGTTGTAGGCGTTGATGTAGGCGCGGGCCGAGGCGACGAGCGTATCGGGCTCGGCGGCATTGCCGGAGACGATGCGGCCGTTCATTTCGAGGCGCACATGGGCGCTCGCCTGCGCATCGGTGCCGCCCGTGACGCCGTCGATGGCGTAGAGCACCAGATGCGGGTCCTTGCCGATGCCCTGCTTGATGGCGTTGAAGATCGCATCGACCGAGCCGGTGCCGTCGAACGACGCCTTCACCTCGGTGCCGTCGATGGTCATGGTGATGTCGCAGTGGTGGACGCCGCCGGTCCTGGAGACGACCGCCATGTCGACCAGCTTGATGCGATCGTCGACCGAGCCGGCCTCGTCGTCGACCAGCGCGACGATGTCGGCGTCATAGACGTGCTTCTTCCTGTCAGCCAGGTCCTTGAAGCGCTGGAAGGCTTCCTGAAAGGCATTGTCGCCCAGCTCATAGCCCAGTTCCTTCAACTTGTCCTTGAAGGCGGCGCGGCCGGAATGCTTGCCCATCACCAGGGTGGTTTCCTTGATGCCCACGCTCTCCGGCGTCATGATCTCGTAGGTCTGGGCGTTCTTCAGCATGCCATCCTGGTGGATGCCGCTCTCGTGGGCGAAGGCGTTCTTGCCGACGATGGCCTTGTTGTACTGGACCGGGAAGTTGGCAGCGGCCGAGACGATCTTGCTGGCCCGGCTCAGGTGGGTCGCGTCGATGCCGGTATCGAACGGCATGGCGTCGCCGCGGGTGCGCAGCGCCATCACCACCTCTTCCAGCGCGGCGTTGCCGGCGCGTTCGCCGAGGCCGTTGATGGTGCATTCGACCTGGCGGGCACCACCGCGGACGGCGGCCAGCGAGTTGGCGACCGCGAGGCCCAGGTCGTTGTGGCAGTGGGCCGAGAAGATCACCTTATCGGCGCCGGGGACGCGCTCGATGATCGAGCGGAACATCGCCTCATGCTCGGATGGCACGGCGTAGCCGACGGTGTCGGGCAGGTTGATGGTCGTGGCGCCGGCCTTGATGGCGAGTTCGACACAGCGCGCCAGGTAGTCGATCGGCGTGCGGGTCGCGTCCATCGCGCTCCACTCGACATTGTCGATCAGGTTGCGCGCCTGGGAGACCGTGGCGGTGATGATCTCCAGCACCTGCTCCTCGGTCTTTTTCATCTGGTGGGCCAGATGGATCGGCGAGGTGGAGACGAAGGTGTGGATGCGGCCCTGCCTGGCGTGACGCACGGCTTCGCCGGCACGGGCGATGTCACCGGGGATGGCGCGGGCGAGGCCGGCGACGACCGAGTTCTTCACGTGCTTGGCGACGGCCACGACGGCTTCGAAGTCACCGTTCGAGGCGATGGGAAAGCCGGCCTCGATGATATCGACGCCCATCTCGTCCAACGCTTCGGCGACCTGGAGCTTTTCCTCCAGCGTCATGGTCGCGCCGGGGCTCTGCTCGCCGTCGCGCAGCGTGGTGTCGAAGATGAAGACGCGATCCTTGTTCGAAGAGCTTGCCTTGTTGCTCTGCGCCGCTGCCTGGGTGGTCATTTCGGTTTTCCTATCAAACGGCCGGGGTGTGACGACACCATCGCGACCGGACAAATCACTGTTCGGTTGTTGCGCGCTATCCCCTGACCACCCGCTCGCTATCCGAGCCGTCGGTTATCAGGGGCTGATAAGAAGGAGAAGCAGAAGAGCGGCCGGCAGCAGCAGCATGGCAGCGGCGAACAGCAGCCGGCTCTGGCGAGCCTTCTGTTCTGCGACTGCGATGGCAATGGCGCGGTTGCGCTGCATGGCAAGATTCCGTTAGCGGGCTGAATTGTGCTGGAATTCACCCGGCTTGGCAAGGCGATTGTCGCCAAAAGCGTTCAGCGGCGGTACTGCACTTCGAGCAGCAGGCCCTCCGGACCCTCGACGAAGAACTGCCCGATCCCGGTCGCCGGAATGCCGGCGAGGCGATAACGGTAGCCTGTCGCTTCGATCCGCGCCTGCATCTCCTCAAAGTCGTACACGCCGAAGGCGACGTGGTTGATCATCCCCACCGGGAAGTCCTCGGCGCGCTTCACGATGTTGAGGTGAATCAGCGGGTGCCCGTCGAGATAGACCCAGTGGCCCGGAAAGCCGAACGGCGGGCGGAAGCCCTCCTCCGCACCCAGCACCGCCTCGAGGAAGCGAACCATGCGCGGCCCGTCCACGACCTCGATATTGACGTGATCGAGCCTGGGCATCAGCCGAAAGCCAGCACGGCGAAGACGACGATGGCGAGCAGCGAAACGTTGGCAACGATGCGCCCCAGCCGCACCCGCGCCGTCGCGGCAGGGTCGCTGGCGCGCATCTTGCGCGCGGAGACCGCCGAAATCACGACGCCAGCCGCCAGCAGCACGACGAAGCCCATCTTGGCCCAGAACCAGTGGCTCACTCCGTCGAACCCGCCATAGCGGACCCACAGCATCAGCGGCCCGCTGACCAGCAGCACGATGATGCCCCAGTGGCCGAACTGGGTCAGCAGCCGGTTGGTCTGTGGCTCGGACCCGCCCTGCCCCATCATGCCGAGCAGCGGCAGGAAAGCCGCCGCGACCAGCATCAGCCCGAGCAGGTGGGCGACGAGCAGAAGGGGAAAGACGTCCAAGGCAACCTCAGTTGAAGGCGAATACGGCCGAAAAGACCACGATGAGGAACGAGATACCGGTCAACTGGCCGAACATCTGCGAGCGTTTCGCCGCATCGCGGTCGCCCTGCATCGCCTTCTTGCGGTTCATGTCGTTGAGCCCGATGAAGACGATCATGCCGACGATGCCGAGCATCTTCACCCAGAACCAGGCGTTGGGTACGACCCAGTTCCACTTGAGCCACAGGACCAGGATGCCGGTGATGAGCAGCAACCCGAAGGCATATTTGCCGGTCTTGCCGAACCCCTCGATGATCGAGAACAGCAGGCCGCGCTGCTCCGGCGTCGCGGAGGCGAGCTTGGGGCCGACGATCGGCATCAGCACCAGGTTGGCGCCGCCGGCGATGAACGCCACGATGTGGATGAAGAAAAGGATGAGTGCAAGCACGTCCACGGCAGAGCCCTCCCGAAGCCTCGCCGTCAGGTTATCCCTCGCACTGATTCCCTGCTAGTCGCCGAGGTTGAGCGTGCCTTCGCCGATGATGACGGCGTGTCCGCCGATGCCGCCATGAACGAGCTTGTCGTCGGCCTTGCGCACCTGCAGTTCGATCATGCTGGGCCGGCCCATCTCGTAGCCCTGGCGGAGCTTGAACTCGTGCTGGCCGTTGTCCGAGTACTTGGCGATGAGGCCGATCAGCGACGCGGCAGCCGCGCCGGTCGCCGGATCCTCGCCGATGCCCATGCCGGGCGAGAACATACGCGCCGCGAAATCTACGCCGCGCTCTTCGGGGGTCAGGGTGAAAACGTAGACCGAACCCCGCCCGGCCGGATAGGCATCGTCCCAGCCGCGCCGCTCAAGTCGGATGCGCTTCAGCACTTCGGCATCCTTCACCGGCACGAGATAGAAGGGCACGCCGGCCGAATAGAGCGCCGGCTGGTAGGGGCCGCAGCCGATGTCGGCCGACTCGATGCCGAGGGTGGCCGCGATCGCCGCGTTTGCGGGGGCCTTGCCCGCCTCTTCGGGCAGAACCGGCAGGGCAAAGCGGGCATGGCCCGTTTCCTTGTCGATGCGTTCGATGACGCAGGTGAGTACGCCCACATTTTCCTCGAGGCGCACGGCGGTCGCCCGGCCCTGGAGGCCCAGCACAACGGCGGTGCCGACGGTGGGGTGTCCGGCGAAGGGCAGCTCGACGCGGGGCGTAAAGATGCGCACGGCAGCCGTGTGCCGCTCCGATTGCGGCTTCTGCACGAACACCGTCTCGGACAGGTTGAACTCGGCTGCAATGGCCTGCATCTGGTCGTCGAGCAGGCCGTCGGCCTTCAGCACCACGGCAAGGGGATTGCCGCTCAGCCGGCTCGTCGTGAAGACATCGAGCAGCACGTAGTTCAGTTTCATCTGATGCTCCCAGGAAAGCCGACGCACGTCCACGCGCCAGGGCCGCGAAGCCACTAGCAGAGCTACGTAGCAGAAGTCTTACCGAGTCGGGTGGTCAGGCGGATTCCGGACCCAGCGCGAGTGGATCGGGGTCGAGCCCCAGGTGCTTTGCGATGGCCCGCACCACGTAGGCGTGATCATCGCGCTGCGGCAGACCTGAGGCAGTGATCGAACCAATGACGCCAACCCCTTCGATACGAATCGGAAATGCACCGCCATGCACGGCGTATTCGGTGGGGTCGATGTTGTGGTCGGGCTGCGTGACGCGGTTGTCACGCTTCCAGCGCAGCGCCGTCAGGTACGAGGAGCGCTCCCAGCGGCGGACGCAGTTGCCCTTGCGACGCAGCCAGTCGGGATTGTCGGCGTTGGTGCCGGTCATCGCGGCATAGAACAGCGGCCGGTTGAAGAAGCGGATGTCGATGGCGACGGCGACGCCGTCGGCCCTGGCGAGGTCGCGGATGATCGAGCCGATCTCGTAGGCCGTGTCCTCGTTGAAGGCCTTGAACGTGAGCCGCTGCTCCTGCTCGGTCACCTTGGCGATATCGTCGACTACGCTCATCACAACCTCCCTGGGTATCTGGCGCTCGGCCTCTCCCCACCACCGCTGTCATCCCAGCGCAGGCTGGGATCCAACTCACAGCGTGCGCCAGCCGATAGATGGATCCCTGCCTTCGCAGGAATGACACCGAGTATTTGGCGAACCGTGAGCCAAGACCGCGAAAGCCTCTAGCACGCCGCGCGCGGATTCGAAGCTCAGACCTCGGTATCAGTGATGCTGAGCGGCGAGCCAGATCGCGGCGCCGATCAGGATGACGCCGGCGACCCGGTTGACCACCACCATCCGCTCGTCGCCCAGCGCGCCGCGGGCCCGGGCGGCGAGGTAGATGTAGACGCCATCGGTGATGAGCCCCGCCGCCATCTCGATCAGGCCGAGCACGATCACCTGCGGCCAGGCGGGATAGGCCGGATTGACGAATTGCGGCAGGAAGGCCCCGAAGAAGATCAGCGCCTTGGGGTTGCTCCACAGGACGAAGAAGCCCGAGGCCATCTGCTGCAGCGGCGAACGCGCCGTCACCGGCCGGTCCGTCGAAATGCTGTGCCGGCTGGTGATGTAGCCCCAGCCGAGCCACACGAGATAGGCCGCGCCGACATACTTGATGATGTCGAAGGCCGAGGAAACCAGCCCTGTCACCGCCTCGAGCGCCAGCGCCACCACCAGCACCATGGTGAAGCGGCCGGCCTGTACGCCCGCCTCCATCCAGAACCCGGCCGCCATGCCGCGCGCCAGCGACGTCGAGACCAGCGCCGAGACGGTGACGCCCGGCACGATGACCACGACGAAGGCGGCGACGATGAAGGAAAGCAGGATCGGAAGATCGGGCATGATGTCCGGCTGCCTAACATTGGCCGCGCAATTGCGACAGTCCCGCGGGGTGGCACGCCCGGGTTTTTGGGGCTACCAACAAGGCCGATCCCTTCTGGAGTGTGAGATGTCCGCCAATTCCGCCTTCACCAAGCTCGATGGCCTGAGTCGCCGGCTCGAAGCGATCGAGCACGCGCAGTCGATGCTCGGCGTCGACGAAGCCGTGATGATGCCGGCGGGCGGTGGCGAGAAGCGTGCCGAGACGATGGGCGTGCTGGCCGGCATGTACCACGAGATGGCGACCGCCCCCGAGGTCGGCGACTGGCTCGCCGATGCTGAGGCCGAACCCCTCGACGAGATGCAGACGCTGGCGATCAAGGAATTCCGCCGGGTCCACACCAACATGACCTGCCTCTCTGCAGATTTCGTGCGCAAGCAGGTGAACGCCCGCATCCGCTGCGAACAGCTCTGGCGCGAGCTGCGGCCCACCGGCGACTGGAAGACGTTCCTGCCGGCCTTCGAGGGCGTGGTCGCCACGGCCCGCGAGGAAGCGCAGTTGCGCGCCGACGTGCTCGGCCTTTCGCCCTACGACGCGCTGATGGAGCAGTTCGACCCCGGCAACCGCGTCGCCGACGTCGCGCCGGTCTTCGCCGACCTCAAGGTCTTCCTCAAGGATTTCACCCCGAGAGCCCTGGCGCGCCAGGAAGAAAAGCTCGCGGCGCGGCCGCTGAAGCCGCTCAGCCCGCCCTATGCGATCGACAAGCAGAAGGCGCTCGGGCTCGTGATGATGGAAGCCGTCGGCTTCGACTTCGAACATGGCCGCCTGGACGTCTCGACCCACCCGTTCTGCGGCGGCGTGCCGACCGATATCCGCATGACCACGCGCTACACAGAGGGTGAGTTCATCACCTCGCTGATGGGCATCATGCACGAGACCGGCCACGGGCTCTACGAGCAGAACCTGCCGCACGAATGGACGCACTGGCCGGTGGGCCGCGCCCGCGGCATGGCCATGCACGAGAGCCAGAGCCTGTTCGTCGAAAAGGAAATCGCCCGCTCGCCCGAGTTCTGGGAGTGGGCCATGCCGCACGTCCGCGAAAAGCTCGGCGAAGACGCCATGGCGGGGTGGGACGTCGAGGACGTGCTGGCGCATGTGCACTTCATCAAGCGCGGCCTTATCCGCGTCGATGCCGACGAGGCGACCTATCCGCTGCACGTGATCCTCCGCTTCGAGCTCGAGCAGGGGCTGATCGACGGCTCGCTCGCTCCGAAGGATCTGCCTGAGGCGTGGGACGCCAAGATGCGCGAGTATCTCGGCATCTCGACCATTGACAACATGAAGGATGGGCCGATGCAGGACGTGCACTGGCCGTCCGGCGCCATCGGCTACTTCCCCAGCTATACGCTCGGCGCCATCATCGCGGCGCAGCTCTGGTCGGCGATCGAGCGCGACCAGCCCAGCGCCCGCGAGGATATGCGCAACGGCCGGTTCGTCGGGCTCAACGAGTGGCGGCGCGAGAACATCTGGCAGCAGGCCAGCAAGTACTCGATCCCCGACCTGATCCAGCGCGCCACCGGCGAGAAGCTGAACGCCAAGCACTTCCAGGACCACCTGACGCAGCGCTACCTCGACTGACGGCACGGAGCACCAGCATGGCCAAGGACCGGCCGTCGGTACTACAGCCGCTGCAGCTGCCGACGTTCCGCAACATCTGGATCGCCAACTTCGCCTCGAGCTTCGGCGGGCTGATCCAGGGCGTGGGCGCGGCATGGATGATGACCGCGCTGACCAACTCGGTCGATCTCGTCGCGCTTGTCCAGGCTTCGACCTCGCTGCCGATCATGCTGTTCTCGCTGCTCGGCGGGGCCATCGCCGACAACTATCCGCGCCGCCGGGTGATGCTGTTCGCGCAGATCTTCATGTTCGTGGTCTCGGCGCTGCTGACGCTGACGGCGTTCATGGGGCTTATCACCCCATGGCTGCTGCTCAGCTTCACCTTCCTCATCGGCTGTGGCGCGGCGCTGAACAATCCGTCGTGGCAGGCGTCGGTGGGGGACCTCGTTCCCCGCTCCAGCGTCGGCTCGGCGGTGGCGCTCAACTCCATCGGCTTCAACCTGTCGCGCAGCCTCGGCCCAGCGATCGGCGGCATCATCGTCGCCGCGGCCGGCGCTGCTGCTGCCTTTGCCGTCAATATGATCAGCTATGTCGGACTGATCGCGGTATTGCTCGGCTGGAAGCCCGCACCGCCACCCAAGGGTTTGCCGCGCGAGGCAGTTGGCGCCGCAATGTTTGCCGGCATCCGCTACGTGGCGTTGTCACCGAACCTCGGCAAGGTGCTGCTGCGGAGCTTCATCTTCGGCTTCTCCGCGATTTCAGTGATGGCGCTGCTGCCCGTGGTGGCCAACCAGATCGAGGGCGCGGGTCCCCTGCTCTACGGCCTGCTGCTCGGCACGTTCGGCATCGGCGCCGTCGGCGGCGCGCTGCTGACAGGACGCCTCAACGAGCGCTTCAAGAGCGAGACGATCGTGCGCATCGCGTTCATCGGCTTCGCCCTCTGCGCCACAGTCACGGCCATCAGCCCATCGCCATGGCTGACGGCCATCGCGCTGGCGCTCGGCGGCGCCTGCTGGGTGCTGGCGCTGACGCTGTTCAATGTCACGGTGCAGCTCTCGAGGCCGCGCTGGGTGGTGGGGCGCTCGCTGTCGCTCTATCAGACGGCGACCTTTGCCGGCATGGCCGCGGGCAGCTGGGTGTGGGGCGTCGCGGGCGAGCAGTATGGGGTCAGCACCGCCCTCCTCGCTTCCGCGGTCGTGATGATCGTCGGCGCGGCGGTCGGCTTCGTCCTCGCCATTCCGCCGCGCGTCATGCTCGACCTCGATCCGGCCGACCGCTGGAAGGAGCCCGACATCAACGTGCCGATCGAGCCGCGGTCCGGCCCGATCGTCATCAGCATCGAGTATCGGATCCGGCCGCAGGACGTGCGCGAGTTCCTCACCGTCATGGCCGATCGCAAGCGCATCCGCATCCGCGACGGCGCGCGCGAATGGACGCTGCGGCGCGACCTGGCCGAAACCGACCTCTGGGTCGAGAGCTACAAGAGCCCGACCTGGACCGAGTACGCGCGCCACAACCAGCGCCTTACGCACGCCGACGAGGTCATCGGCGACCGGCTCCGCGCCCTGCACCAAGGCCCGGATCGTCCAGTGGTCCACCGCCTGATCGAGCGGCCGCCGAACTGGTTCGCCGCCATCGCCGCGAACCGCACGATCGATCCGCCGTAAGGACCGCTACGGTTGACATCCCGGGCACGGCCCCTATGTTCCCCGCATCCGCAACTCAACAGGCTGGTGCCCGATGGATTTCCGCATGACCGATCATTTCGCCCTGATCCGTCTCCCGGAGTCCAAGCATGCCCGGTTCCATCTCGCTCAAAGCGGTGAGCTACAAGACGCCTGACGGCGTCGAACTCTTCTCAAATCTCGATCTCTCGTTCGGTCCGCTGCGCACCGGTCTCATCGGCCGCAACGGCACGGGCAAGACGACGCTTCTCAAGCTGATCACCGGCGAGCTGACGCCCGCGTCCGGCTCGGTGACGGTATCGGGTACGATCGCGCTGCTGCGTCAGGCGGTGCAGCGCGCCGATGCCAAAGTCGGCGAGGCGCTCGGCGTGGCCGAGGACCTCGCGCGCCTCGACCGGCTCGAACGTGGCGAGGGGTCCCTCGATGACGCCGGCGAGGCCGACTGGACCCTGCCCGGCCGGATCGAGCTGGCGCTGGCGGAGGTCGGGCTGCCGGCGCTCGATACGGATCGGCCTGTCGCGACGCTCAGTGGCGGGCAGCAGACGCGTCTGTCGCTCGCCGCAATGCTGATCGCACAGCCCGACATGCTGCTGCTCGACGAGCCGACCAACAATCTCGATGCCGATGGCCGCGAGGCGGTGGCCAGCCTGCTCGCCGGCTGGCGCGGGGGCGCCATCGTCGTCAGCCACGACCGCGCCCTGCTCCGGCAGGTCGACCAGATCGTCGAGCTGACCAGCATCGGAGCCAATGTCTATGGCGGCAACTGGGACCTTTACGAGGAACGCAAGGCCACCGAACTGGCGGCGGCCGAGCACGATCTCGCCAATGCCGAGCGCACCCTCGGCGAGATCGACCGCAAGACGCAGATGATGCGGGAGCGGAAGGCGAAGAAGGACGCCGCAGGGTCGCGGAAAGCCGCGAAGGGCGACATCCCCAAGATCATGCTCGGCGGCATGAAGATGAACTCGGAGAACACCAGCGGCGAGCAGGCCAAGCTCGGCGAACGCCGGCGGGCCGCGGCAGGCATGGCACTGGCCGAAGCGCGGGCCGAGATCGAGATCCTGCAGCCGATGGCAGTGAAGCTCGAGCCGACCGGTTTGGCGCGCGGGACGACCGTGCTGCAGCTCGACCGATTGACCGGCGGGCCGGTGCCGGAAGCTCCGATCATCCGCGACCTCAGCACGGCGATCACCGGGCCGGAGCGCGTTGCGATCACCGGCCCCAACGGTGTCGGCAAGACGACGCTGCTGCGGCTGGTGACCGGAGAATTGCCACCGGTCTCAGGCTCGGTCCGCATCACCCCGCGCCATGTGCTGCTCGACCAGCAGGTGAGCCTGCTCGATCCCCGCGAGACCATCCGCGAGAACTACCTGCGGCTCAACCCCGGCGATGGCGAGAACGCCGCCCGGGCCGCGCTCGCCCGCTTCATGTTCCGCAACGACGCGGCGCTGAAGCCGGTGGGCCAGCTCAGCGGCGGGGAGATGCTGCGCGCCGGCCTCGCCTGCACCATCGGCAGCGGCAGGCCGCCGGAGCTGCTGATCCTCGACGAGCCGACCAACCACCTCGATATCCACGCCATCGCGGCGGTCGAAGCGGGGCTGCGTGCCTATGACGGCGCGTTGCTGGCGGTGAGCCACGATCGCGCGTTCCTCGAGGCTGTCGGCATCACCCGCGAGATCGTGCTCGGGGGATGAGACGCTTTTGCGTTCGTGAGTTGTCCTCCCCACCGTTGTCATCCCTGCGCAGGCAGGGATCCATTTCGCAGCCAGCGCCAGCGGACGGATGGATCCCTGCCTTCGCAGGGATGACACGCGGTGAAGGGGCGAGCGAATGCCATGCGGGTGCCGATGGGATGGTATCCTCCGTGTAACGTCTTGCGACGGATGTCGGTCACTCCTAGTTACCAGGTAACCAATCGAAACTACCGGGGCAATCATGACCGACTATGGACACGAGCTGCAGTTCGGCAGCTTCATCACCCCTACCAACCAGCAGCCCGAGAACGTCGTGGCGCTGGCGCAGGTGAGTGAAGCGGCCGGGCTCGATCTCGTCACCTTCCAGGACCACCCGTACCAGGCCGCATTCCTCGATGCCTGGACGCTGATCTCCTTCGTCGCCGCGCGTACCGAAAAGGTGAAGCTCGCCGGCAACGTGCTGAACCTGCCCTTGCGGCAGCCGGCCGTGCTGGCGCGTTCCATCGCCAGCCTCGATCTCCTGACCAAGGGCCGCGTGGAGCTTGGCCTTGGCGCCGGTGCGTTCTGGGACGGCATCGAGGCGATGGGCGAGACGAAGCTGACG
This sequence comes from Pseudomonadota bacterium, assembly GCA_023393475.1. Lineage (GTDB taxonomy): Bacteria > Pseudomonadota > Alphaproteobacteria > Rhizobiales > Devosiaceae > Devosia_A. Next base: position 90,994 of record JAEWLC010000012.1, on the reverse strand, counting down.
CCCGGCCAGGGTGTCGACGCGCTCGAAGAGGCGATCGACATCATCCGCGGCATCTGGGACGTCGGCGCCGGTGGCGGCGTGCGGGTGGACGGCAAGTATCACCGGGCCAACGGCGCGCGCCGTGGGCCCCTGCCCGCCCATCGCGTGCAGCTCTGGCTCGGCGCGCTGAAGCCGCGGATGCTCGATCTCGTCGGGCGCAAGGCCGATGGCTGGCTGCCCTCGCTGAGCTACATCAAGAGCCCGACCATCGAGGAATCGAACCGGCTGATCGACGAGGCTGCGATCCGCGCCGGGCGCGACCCGCGCGAGATCCGGCGGCTGGTCAACCTGCTGGGCAACAGCGGCGAGGACGATGAACTCGTCCGCCAGATCACCCGCCTCGCCACGGACCACGGCTTCAGCACCTTCATCCTGGCCTCGGACGATCCGGGGAAGCTCTCCAGCTATGGCCGGGAGGTCGCGCCCCGCGTTCGCGACGAGGTCGCCCGAATTCGTGCTGCCGCGCGCACGAATGTCGACGCCGTCCGCAGCGCTACCGCGCTGGCCCTGCGGGCGCCCGGCATCGCCTACGACGCCATTCCGGCACGGCTCGCCAACAAGGTCGTGGAACCCGGCGACCACGACTATTCCCGCGTCCGCTCGACCTATGTCCATCGCGGCTCGCCCGGCCTCGTGATCCGCGCCGAGGATGCGGAGGATGTCGTCGCGGCAGTGAACTTCGCGCGCGAGCAGCGCGTGCCGCTGGCGGTGCGCAGCGGCGGGCACGGCATGTCCGGCCGCTCGACCAATGATGGCGGCATCGTCATCGATGTGGGCAGGCTCAACTCGATCGAACTCATCGACCCCACGACCAACCGCGTCCGCATCGGCCCCGGTGCGCGCTGGGGCGAGGTGGCGGAGAAGCTGAGCGAGTACGGGCTCGGCATGAGCTCGGGCGACTACGGCGATGTCGGCGTCGGCGGCCTCGCCACGGCGGGTGGCATCGGCTGGCTGTCGCGGAAGCGCGGGCTGACCATCGACCACATCGTCGCCGCGGAGATCGTCGTCGCCGATGGCCGGATGCTGCGGGTCGACGCGGAGCACCATCCGGACCTGTTCTGGGCCATTCGCGGCGCTGGCGGCAATTTCGGCGTCGTCACCGCCTTCGAGTTCGAGGCCTACCCGGTTGGCAAGGTGGTGTTCGCCACCTTCGTCTACGACCTCACCGATCCGCAGGGGATCGCGAAATGGGCGAAGACCGTGACGGAGTCCTCGCGCGATGTGACCAGCTTCATGATCATGGTGCCGGCCCGCGGCGGCAACCCCGCCATCGGCCAGGCCATGGTGGTCATCGACAATGAGGATATCAGCGCCGCCGAGAAGATGCTGATGCCCTTCCTCGATGTCGCGCCGGTGCTAGGCAGCGAGGCCCGGCAGATGCCCTACCAGGCGCTGGTCGCGCCATCCTACGGGGAGCACGACGGCCAGGGCGGCATGACCGTGCATGGCGGGCTGATCAACGAAGTGACGCCCGAGCTGGCCGACCAGATCGGCAACATCCTCAAGGCCCGCGCCTCCGGCTTCGTGCAGCTGCGCGCCGTCGGCGGAGCGGTCAACGACATGCCCGCCGATGCCACGGCCTATGCGCACCGGCACCAGGCCTTCTCGCTGCTGGCCACCACCTCGGACGGCCTCGCACCACGGCTCGAAGCGCTGATGGCGCCGATGAAGCCTGCACTCGACGGGCTCTATATCAGCTTCGAAACCGGCATCGGCCGCGACTATCTCGAGGCCGCATTCCCGGGCGAGACGCTGGAGCGCCTGCAGCGGCTCAAGGCGGAGTACGATCCGGCGGAAATGTTCAACGCCAACTTCAACGTCCCGCCTCTGGCGGCCGTCGCCGCGGCGTAGTTGCCGGCTCGGCCATTTGCTCCTCGGCCGGAATATATCCAGCCAGTTTACAATCTCCGGGCCGGGTGCCTATTGTCAGACATCTGGCCGGAGGAACCTTCGGGAGGCCAGACAAGAGCAATCGAGGGGAGGATTCGATGCGGAACGCGTCGACCATTACTGCTGCCCTGCTGGGCACCATGCTGCTTTCAAGCACTGCCGTATCCGCCGCCGACATCAAGATCGGCTTCCTGCCGGGCGTGGTGGACCCGTTCTACCAGGTCATGCAGCTCGGCGTCGAAGCCGCGGCCAAGGATCTCGGCGTCGAGGTCGTGACCCAGATTCCGCCGACCTGGGGCGTCGAGGCACAGACGCCGATCCTCGATGCGCTCGTGGCGCGCGGCGACCTCAACTACATCATCACCGCACCTACCGATAAGGACCAGATGGTCGCGCCGCTGCAGCACGCGGTGGATGCCGGCATCAAGGTCATCACGGTCGATACCTTCCTCGGCGACGGCGACTATGCTGGCGGTCCGGTGACGTTCCCGATCAGCTACATCGGTTCGGACAACGTCGAGGGCGGCCGTATCTCGGCACGCGGCCTCGCCAAGGCGATCGGCGGCGAAGGCACCGTCTACATCAACTCCACCAACCCGAACGTTTCCTCGGTCGAAGGCCGCGAGCAGGGCTTCAAGGAAGTGATGGCGGCGGAGTTCCCGAACATCAAGGTACTCGGGCCCGACTACAACCTCGACGACCAGAACAAGGCGGCCCAGCAGACCGGCGCCGTGATCGAGCAGAACGCCGACCTCAAGGGCGTGTTCGGCACCAACGTGTTCTCGGCCGGTGGCGCGGGCAACGCAGTGGTCAATGCCGGCCTTGCCGGCCAGGTACAGGTGGTGGCGTACGATGCCACCGCCGAGGCCATCGAGCTGATGGGCAAGGACGTCGTCTCGCTCGTGCTGGCGCAGAAGCCGTTCGACATGGGCTACATGGCGGTGCAGTTCGCCGTGGCAGACGCCGCCGGCGTCACCAGCCTGCCGCGCCGTGTCGAGACCGGGTTCGCGATCATCGACAAGGACAATGTCAGCGATCCGAACTACTCGCGCTTCATCTACAAGGTCGGCAACTGACCCGAACCTGATCCGGGCCGGGAGCGCATGCCGCTTCCGGCCCCATCCATCTCCAGTGTCTCGGGGGCCAAGTGACAGATTCCAAGGCAGTTGCGGGCTTTGACGAGCCGCAGATGTCGGCGGGCAGGCGTTTCATCCTGCTGACCAGCCGGCTATGGGCGTGGGTCTTCCTCGCCGTGATGATCATCTTCTTCATCATCGCCGTGCCCCTGTTCGGCGGCGCGACCTTCCTGTCGGTGCGCAACAGCCAGAACATCCTCGTCGCCATCGTACCCGTGCTGCTGCTCGGCCTGGGGCAGACCTTCGTCATCATCGCCGCCGGCATCGACCTCAGCGTCGGCTGGGTAATGAGCCTTGCCTCGGTGCTTTCGGCCCACGCGATCCGCGCCAGCTACAATGCCGGCGTGCCGCTGTTCTTCGCCGTGGTTCTCGGCTTTGCCGCCGGTATCGGTGGCGCCGCGATGGTCGGGCTGGTCAACGGGCTGATCATCGCCAAGCTCAAGGTCCCGGCCTTCATCGTGACGCTCGGCACCTCGTTCATCGTGCGCGGCCTGTCGCTGCTGTTCTCCGAAAACACCACCGTCATCGGTTTGCCCGAGGGCATTCGCGACTACGGCAACGAGTCGATGTTCTACTGGGTGCGCGGCGAGGGCGGCGGCTTCTACTTCCTCGACAAGCCCGAAGTCACCGGCGAACTGCTGCGGGCCATGGATCGCATCCTTGCGTGGCCGGTGGTGATCACCGCCGTCGTCGTCTTCCTCTGCATCTTCCTGCTCAAGCGCACGCAGTTCGGGCGCCATACCTACGCCATCGGCGGCAACATGCAGGCGGCGCTGCGGACCGGCATCCCGGTCGATCGCCACATCATCAAGCTCTACATGCTGAGCTCATCGACGGCCGGCGTCGCAGGCGTGCTCTCCACGCTGCGCTTTACAGCCGGCTCTGCCGTCATCGGCGATCCGCTGCTGCTCAGTTCGATCGCCGCCGTCATCATCGGCGGCGTGAGCCTCTTCGGCGGCGCCGGCTCGATCGTCGGTACGGTGATCGGCGCGCTGATCATCGCAGTGCTGACCACGGGACTCGTGATGCTCAATGTGCAGGCGTTCTGGCAATTCATCGTCGTCGGCGCGGTCGTCATCATCGCCGTGCTGATCGACCAGTCGCGCGACCTCATCCTGGGCCGGCGGGGGCGCGGATCATGAGCGAGCCGATCCTCACCATCCGCAACATGGTCAAGCGCTTCGGCGGGCTTGTGGCCGTGAACGACGTCAGCCTAGACATTCACCCGGGCGAGGTCGTGGCCCTGCTCGGGGACAACGGGGCGGGCAAGTCGACGCTGATCAAGTGCGTGTCGGGCGTCCACCTGCCGGACGAAGGCGAGATCCGCTTCGAGGGGCAACCAGTGCGGTTCCCCAAGCCGATCGACGCACGCAGCGCCGGCATCGAGACGATCTACCAGGACCTCGCGCTCGCCAACAATCTCGACGTGCCCTCGAACATCTTCCTCGGGCGCGAGAAGAAGAACCGCTACCTAGGCGGGCTCATCAACACGCTCGACGACAAGTTCATGCTGGGCGAGGCCGAGCAGAGCCTCGCGGCGCTCGACATCCGCTTCCCCAGCCTGACCCAGCCGATCGAGAGTCTCTCGGGCGGCCAGCGGCAAGCCGTCGCCATCGCCCGCGCCATCTACTGGAAGGCGCGGCTGATGATCATGGACGAGCCCACCAACAACCTTGGCGTGCCCGAACAGCAGAAGGTGCTCGAACTGATCCGGAAGCTCCGCGACCAGGGCGTGCCGGTGATCCTCATCACCCACACCATGCCCGATGTGTTCGCCGTGGCCGACCGCATCATCGTCATGCATCGCGGGCGCAAGGTCACCGAGAAGCGGACGGCCGAGACCAACGCTTCGGAGCTGGTGCAGTACATGGTCGGCGCACTGGACGATACCCGCGCGCCGGCCTGAGGGCGTTCTTCTCGCTCAGTGGGCGCTGAAGGCGCGGTGCATGGCGGCGGCGAAGGCGTCGGCCTCTGCCTCGAATCCCATGTGGTCGCCGGGGAAGCGGACCGGCTCCGTGACGGCGTGCGTGTCTTCCTCGCGGCCTACGGCGCCTAGCCAGCCGCTCCGTCCAGAGCAGAAACGACAAGGCTCGCATCGCTGCGGGCCTTGTCGTTATTCGTCGCGATACACCTTTTCGCGGCGCTCGTGCATTTCCTGGGCTTCCAGGGAGAGCGTTGCGATGGGCCGGGCATCGAGGCGGGCGATGCCGATCGGATCGCCGGTTTCCTCGCAGTAGCCGTAGGTCCCGTCTTCGATCCGCTTCAGCGCTGCGTCGATCTTGCTGATCAGCTTGCGCTGGCGGTCACGAGTCCTGAGCTCCAGGGCACGATCGCTCTCCGAAGACGCGCGATCTGCCATATCCGGGTGGTTCTGGCTCTCTTCCTGCAGATTCTCGAGAGTCTCACGGCTCTCGCGCAGGATTTCGTCTTTCCACCGCTCCAGCTTCTGCCGGAAGTACTCCCGCTGACGCGGGTTCATAAAAGGCTCGTCCTCAGTAGGACGATAATCAAGAACATCAGTCGACATTGTGACTCGATTCCAAATGCCCCTAGTCGGGGGGCTTATAATGGCCGTGGAACCCCCGGGCAAGCTTTGAAAAACCCGGTGATTAATGCGTGATACGGTTGTTACCGACTGTGTCAGGACGGGTACAGTCCGCGCTTGGCCAGCTCGACCCGCGCTCGCAACTCGATATCGTCGAGCAAAGCATCGAGGCCGGGGTCGCCGCGATCCCGCGCCTGGGACATGACGGCCATGAGCTGGTTGAGCCGTCCCTCGGACAGATTTCCGGCCAGGAGGTCCGTGCGCAGGCCATCCAGCGAGTCGATGAGCTGGTTGCCCCGGCGGACGAGTTTGCGGCGCCGGGCGAGCGGATCCTCGGCGGCCTGCAGGGCAAGAAGTGCGTCGATCGAGGCTGTCGGAGCGAGGTTCGCAACCGGACGGGCCTGCGAGGCAGTGGCGCCCTCCCCGACCTGGAACGTGCCGGAGCCGGTGCGTGTCGCCGCCCGTCCAGATACGTTGCCCACCCGAGTATTGCTGTCGATCCGCACCGGACTCACCTGCTCCGCCTTCGCCCCGGCAAAATCTGCCGCCATCGGTTAATCAACCGTTAACCAACCGGGCAGGACTTGCCGGGCGCCGCTCCGGCGAGCACCGACCTGCACGCTTTCTTGTTTCTATTCAACGGCTTAGTTCGTGTCGTCCAACTTGGCACGGTTCTAGCAAGGTACCCGACGATCACGGCGCATGGGGATGCGTCGAACTCCGGGGAATGCCAGATGGCCAAATTCAACCTCAAGCGCGCGCTGCTCGGCCTGATGACCGCGCTCCTGCTGCTGCCGCAACCTTCCGTCAGTTATGGCGCGGCGGCCCGCATCAAGGACATCGTCAATATCGAGGGCGTGCGCGACAACCAGCTGGTCGGCTACGGCCTCGTTGTCGGCCTCAACGGCACGGGCGACGGGCTCAACAACTCGCCTTTCACCAAGCAGAGCCTGCAAGCGATGCTGGAGCGGCTCGGCGTCAACACGCGCGGCGAGAACATGAGGACCGGCAACGTCGCCGCGGTCATCGTCACCGCCAACCTCTCCGCGTTTTCGGCCCAGGGCTCGCGCCTCGACGTCAACGTGGCGTCGCTGGGCGATGCCAAGAGCCTCCAGGGCGGCACGCTGCTGGTCACCCCGCTGCTTGGCGCCGATGGCGAGGTCTACGCCATTGCCCAGGGCTCGGTGACCATCAATGGCTTCTCGGCGGCGGGCGATGCCGCTTCGGTGGTTTCCGGCGTGCCGACGACCGGCCGCATCTCGTCGGGCGGGCTGATCGAGCGTGAAATCGGCTTCGTCCTCGGCGCCCAGCGTTCGCTGCGGCTGTCGCTGCGCAACCCCGACCTGACCACCTCGCGCCGCGTTGCCCTCGCCATCAACGACTTCATCGGCATTCCCTGCGCCACCCCCGAGGATCCGGCGACGATCCGGGTCAACCTGCCCCGCAACTTCAACGGCAACATCGTCGACCTCCTGACCGATATCGAGCAGCTGATCGTCGAGACCGACGTGTCGGCCAAGATCGTGATCGACGAGAATTCCGGTCTCATCGTCATGGGCAAGGATGTGCGGGTTTCCACGGTCGCGGTGGCGCAGTCGAACCTCACCGTCACCATTGCCGAGAACCCGCAGGTGGTTCAGCCGAACCCGCTGAGCTTCGGTGTCACGGCAGTCGAGCCGCGGACCGAGATCAATGTCGACGAAGCCGGCAGCAACCTCGCCATGGTGCGGGAGTCGGTCAGCCTGCAGGAGCTGGTCGACGGGCTCAACGCCCTCGGCATCTCCCCGCGCGACCTCATCGCCATCCTCCAGGCCATCAAGGCCTCGGGTGCCCTCCAGGCCGAAATCGAGGTGCTGTGATGCTCACTTCCGCATCGGCGCTCGGCGCACATGGCAAGGACAAGGCAGGCTCGCTTTCGCCGGCCCAGATCGGGCACCTCAGCAAGCAGGCAAAAGAGCTTGAGGGCGTTTTCCTCAACACCTTGATGAAGGAAATGTTCGCCTCGCTGAAGACCGACCAGAGCGCCTTTGGCGGCGGCTTCGGCGAGGAGACGTGGCGCGGCATGCAGGCCGAGCAGTTCGCCGAGGCCATGGCTGAAGCCGGCGGCGTCGGCATCGCCCAGTCCATCCTTCCCGACCTTATCGCGGCACAGGAAGCCGCCCAGAACGCGACCAAACTACGAGGAGCGCTGTAATGAACTCTGCCGCCGAACGCCTGGCTGCGATCGATTCCCTGCCCGCAGTGGAGTTGTGCCAGCTGGCATCGAGCACCCTCGAGGGGCTGGTTCTCGTCCTTAACCAGGAGACGACCCTGCTCCGCGCCGGCCGCGCCCGCGATGCCGGCGAGATCTCGGCCGAAAAGACCCGCCTCGCGCAGGACTATATGGGTCTCGCGCGCTCGGTTCAGCGCCAGGCCGCGCGCCTCAAGGCGGAAGCACCGGCGGAGGTTGATGCGCTGTTCGCCCGGCATGAGAAGCTGGCGATGCAGATGGCGGAGAACCTGCGCGTCATCGCCTCGGCCCGTGCCCTGACCGAGGATCTGCTGACCGACGTCGCACAGGCCATCAGCGCCAAGGCGCGCCCCAAGACCTACGGCGCCAACGGTGCGCTTACCGGCCAGCCGCCGCAGGTGGCCAGCGGCGTATCGATCAACCGCGCCCTCTAGCTCCGTACAATTTTGCGAAAATCGTCCGCATCGGCGCAAGCGGGCTGAAAGGCTGGGCCGGCATCCTCTGTCCCAAAGAAACAGGGAATGCCGGTCATGAGCGCCAGAATAGCGCCCGAACCGATACGCTCGGGAATCGGAGCCATCGCGGACTATCGTTCGCGGTCGCTGCTTGGCGATTCCCATCTCGCGCCCGAGCAGGATCCGCCGCAGCCGGTCAGTGAGCCGAAGCCGGTCTCTGAGTCCCTGCCCCCTCTCCCAACGCCACCGGCGCCTCCAGGCTCGGCCTTCGCCGCCGCCCTGCTCTCCGGCCAGCTGCCGCCCAAGCCCAGATCCGAACGCGAAGTTCTGCTTCGCCTCGGCAGCGCGGACCTGCCGGCGCAGGGCTCACTCGCGCTTCACGACCGGCGCGTCTAGCAGGCACGATTCTGACGCTTCTCGAGGCGTCATTCACTAACTCTGACCGTTCCAGCACAACTCGGCAACTCCTGCCGGGTAGCGATTTTATCACGCTTTTTCAGTGCGTTACGTGGGCAGGCTCAGCTTCGCGAAACCTGAAATTAACTGCGCCGAAAAGCGTCTCGTTAACCATTCCTAAGAACCCGCCGGTTACATTCGTTACCAATCTCAGAACGAGATTTACGAACTTAGCCAGAAGGGATTCCATCCATGCCCGAAGTCAATTTGTCGAAGGCGGTTCGCTCGAACCTGTTGAGCCTTCAGTCCACTGCCGCCCAGATGGCTAAGACGCAGGAGCGTCTGGCAACTGGTCTCAAGGTGAATTCTGCGCTCGATAATCCGACGAACTTCTTCACCGCCGCGTCGCTGAATAGTCGTGCGTCCGACATGGCAAACCTGCTGGACTCGATGTCCAACGGTATCAAGACGATCGAAGCAGCCGATAACGGCCTGACCTCGATCGTGAAGACCGTTGAGTCGATGCAATCGTCCCTGCGCCAGGCGCGCCAGGACAAGTCGTTCAAGACCGAGTCGTACAGCGTTGCCCTCGGCGACACTGCGGCCATCGACGGCTCCGAGCAGATCTCGTTCACCGGTGGTGCTTTCGGCACGAACACCGTGTCTGTCGACATGAACCTGACCAAGGCCGTTACGACCTCGGGCGTGGACTATGTCGCCATGGACTTCAACAACGGCGGCGTGTTCGGTGGTGAGGCTCTCGAGTTCACCCTCAACCACAACGGCAAGTCGCACACCGTCTCGATCTCCGCGACCTCCGACACTGCCCTGTCGATCTCGATCGATGGCGGTACTGCCTTCTCCTCGGCCGTGGCCGATGCCGATGCCGTGACCGGCGCCGAAATGGCCACCGCTCTCAACGCAGGCCTCGATGGTGCCGGCGTGAAGGTTGGTGTGGCTTTCGCGGCCAACCGCTTCGCCCTCACCTCCGAGGAAGGCGCGGTCAACGCCGACGCTCAGGTCAGCATCAGCGCTGTCACGGGTACGGCTCCGGTTGTCGCGGCCAGCCTTGGCTTCGCTTCGGCCACCACGGTCAAGACCAACGACATCGGTGCCAAGAGCGTCGACCAGCTGATCGCCGAGATCAACGCCAACGTTGACCTCAAGGACAAGATCCGTGCGTCGAACGACAACGGCAAGCTCCGCATCGAGAACCAGTCCACCGAAGAGCTGACCGTGACCGGCGTCGTCGCCTCGTCCGGCGTGGCCGATGGTGAGACGGGTACCTCGACGATCGGGGGCAACACTGTTCGCCGCAACCTCGTCACTCAGTTCAACGAACTGCGCGACCAGCTGGACAAGTTCTCGGACGATGCTTCGTTCAACGGCATCAACCTGCTCCGCGGCGACAAGCTGAAGCTGACGTTCAACGAGACTGGTACGTCGACCATCGACATCCAGGCCAAGAACGAGGATGGCGACCCGATCTCGGTCAACAACACCGAGCTCGGTATCGAGCATGTCGTCAACGCCGACTTCGACAACGACGTCTCGCTCGACGGCAAGCTCTCGGTCCTCAGCGACGCCCTGCTGAAGCTCCGTTCGCTGGCATCGTCGTTCGGTTCGAACCTGTCGATCGTGCAGAACCGCACGGACTTCACCAAGAACATGATCAACACCCTCGAGACCGGTGCCGCGAATCTCACGCTCGCCGACACCAACGAGGAAGCAGCGAACCTCCTCGCCCTGCAGACCCGCCAGCAGCTGTCTTCGACGGCTCTGTCGATGGCCTCGCAGGCCGACCAGGCCGTGCTGCGCCTGTTCTAGGTCAGTCGAAAGATCAAATCGAAAAGGCGGGCTTCGGCCCGCCTTTTTTGTTGCCCGCACTCCTGTGCCAGCGCGAAGCAACGCCCCAACGAATCATTAACTTTGCTTCGAATGCGACGCTCCAAAGTCAATTCGAAAGTCGAACTTAAGACTTCTTTTGCCGATCCCAGCCAATGATCCAGCCACGTCTCAGGACGAGACGGCGTTAGTAACTGAGTACGGACCCAGAAAGGGCCTCCAAAATGGCTGATGTAAATCTGTCAAAGGCAGTTCGCTCGAACCTGCTGAGCCTACAGTCCACCGCTGCGCAGATGGCTAAGACGCAGGAGCGTCTCGCCACCGGTCTCAAGGTGAACTCGGCGCTCGACAACCCCTCGAATTTCTTCACTGCCGCGTCTCTCAACAGCCGCGCCGGTGACATGGCCAACCTGCTGGACTCGATGTCCAACGGTATCAAGACGATCGAAGCAGCCGACAACGGCCTCAGCTCGATCACCAAGACCGTCGAGTCGATGCAGTCGACCCTGCGTCAGGCCCGTCAGGACAAGTCGTTCAAGACTGAGTCGTACAGCGTAGCCCTCGGCGACACTGCGGCTATCGACGGCGCCGAGGAACTCTCGTTCACCGGCGGCGCCCTCGGCACCGACTCCGTTGCCATCGACATGAACCTGACCAAGGCCGTTACGACCTCGGGCGTGGACTATGTCGCCATGGACTTCAACAACGGCGGCGTGTTCGGTGGTGAAGCGCTCGAGTTCACGCTCAACCACAACGGCAAGTCGCACACCGTCTCGATCTCCGCGACCTCCGATACTGCCCTGTCGATCTCGATCGATGGCGGCACTGCCGTCTCCTCGGCGGTGGCCGATGCCGACGCCGTGACCGGTGCCGAAATGGCCACCGCTCTCAACGCCGGCCTCGATGGTGCCGGTGTGAAGGTTGGCGTGGCTTTCGCATCTAACCGCTTCGCCCTCACCTCGGAAGATGGCGCCCTCTCCGCCGATGCTCAGGTCAGCATCAGCGGCGTCACCGGTACGGCCCCGGTCGTTGCGGCGAGCCTCGGCTTTGCCTCGGCCACCACGGTCAAGACCAACGACATCGGTGCCAAGAGCGTCGACCAGCTCGTTTCCGAGATCAATGCCAACACCGACCTGCAGGGCAAGATCCGTGCGTCGAACGACAACGGCAAGCTCCGCATCGAGAACCAGTCCACCGAAGAACTGACCGTCACCGGCGTCGTCTCCGGCGCGGGCACTGCCGATGGTGAGACGGGTACCGGGACGATCGGTGGTAACACCGTCCGCAAGAACCTGGTGTCGCAGTTCAACGACCTGCGCGACCAGCTGGACAAGTTTGCCGATGACGCTTCGTTCAACGGCATCAACCTGCTCCGCGGCGACAAGCTGAAGCTGACGTTCAACGAGACCGGCACTTCGACCATCGACATCCAGGCCAAGGATGCCGACGGCGACGCCACCTCGATCAACAACACGAACCTGGGCATCACGTCGGCCGTCAACGCCGACTTCGACAGCGATGCCTCGATCGACGCACGCCTCGACACCCTGTCCGATGCTCTCGGCCAGCTCCGCTCGCTGTCGTCGTCCTTCGGTTCGAACCTGTCGGTCGTCGAAAACCGCCAGGCCTTCACCAAGAACATGATCAACACCCTCGAGACCGGTGCCGCGAACCTCACGCTCGCCGACACCAACGAGGAAGCGGCGAACCTCCTCGCCCTGCAGACCCGCCAGCAGCTGTCTTCGACCGCTCTGTCGATGGCCTCGCAGGCCGACCAGGCCGTGCTGCGCCTGTTCTAAGAAGTCGATCCAAAACCGATACGGAAAAGGCGGGCTTCGGCCCGCCTTTTTCTTTGCCCACCACTCAGCTCACGCACCGACCCTGCCCCGGCCACCGCATTTCTCGGCCGCTGGTAGCGTTTTGGGAACGCCCCGCATGCAGTATGTTCCTCCCCAGGAATCACGGGCGAGCACACGACATGTCCCTCAAGGTCGAACTCAAGCCGGGCGAACGGCTGATCGTCGGAAATTGCGTCATCACCAACTCCGACCAGCGCACGCGGCTGTTCATCGACGGCAAGGCGCCAATTCTGCGCGAGAAGGACATCTTGACCTTCGAGACCGCCAACAGTCCTGCCAAGCGCATCTACTTGGCCGTCCAGCTGATGTATATTCACGAAGACGTCGAACGACTGACGAAGGACTACTTTCAACTGGTAAACGACATCATCACGGCGGCGCCATCAACCGTCCGCATTGTTGACGAAATCAATAACGAGATATTAACCGGCAACCTGTACAAAGCTCTCAAGGCTGCGAAAAAGCTGATTCAATACGAGCAGGAACTTCTCGGTAATGCAGAATAGTGCAGCGCTCGCTTATCAGCAGGTAGGCAAGCAGACCATCAACCCCCGCCTCCTCGAAGCAAACCTCCTCTCCCGTGCCGCCGGCCAGTTGCAGCGAGTGAGGGACGAGTGGGACGTTTCCCGGCACGAGCTCGGCACCGCCCTCGCCTTCAACCGCAAGCTGTGGACCGTGTTCCTCGGGTCCGTCACCGGCGAGGAAAGCACGCTGCCCAAGTCGCTGCGCGAGAACATCGCCAATCTCGGCCTGTTCGTGATGAAGCAGACCATGACCATCCAGGCCGAACCGGCGCCTGGCAAGCTCACGGTGCTGATTAACATCAACCGCGAAATCGCGGCCGGCCTGCGCGCCGGCGGTGGCCAGCCCACCTGAGCAACAGACATCGCCGCGAATGAAGAAGCCCGCGGAAACGCGGGCTTTGTTGTTTCTTCTCTCATCTTGGGCAGACGGCCCCCTCCCGGCCTCCCCCATAAAGGGGGAGGTGAAGAGTCGAGCTTCGGTCTTCGATCGGGCCAAGTGAACTGGCGGAGCACCTCCCCCTTTTATGGGGGAGGATGGGAGGGGCCGTCTCTCTCGGCGCATCTACCTGATGTAGTTCACCAGCGACAGTTGGCTGAGCAGCGCGGTGGTCTGGTAGCTCGCCTCGAGGCGGGTCTTGAGCGCCAGGATCTCCATGGCAATCTGCTCGGTCGGCGCCACTTCGATGTCCTGCAGCATGTTGTTGAGCTGCGCCGAGTGCGTGGTGTGCCGCTCGGAGATGGCGCCTGTGGTGCTCTGCGCCAGCCCCAGCTCCACGGTGATGGCCGCGAGCGAGCCGGGATTGTTGTCCTTGGTATCGGCCAGCCGCGTCGCGTTGCGTTCCATCATCGAGCTGTAGCGCAGTTCCGACGTCGGGTCGGAATCGGGGAAGTCCTGTACCGCGATCGCCGCGAGTGTCTGGATCAGGTTGGTGAAGCCCATCTCGTTGGCCTGCACGCCGTAGCCGACGGTGGTCCCCTCGCCTACCCGCGCGGTGACCGTGTTGCGCGGATCGGCGCTGTCCTCGCCGGTGTACCAGAACATAGTGTTGGCCGAGGTGCCGGCGATCGTCCCGGTTGCCGTGTCATAGGGCGGGCCATCGACGCGGAGCACCGGCTGGCCCTGGCCATTGAAGAAGTTCTCGGCGGCCGCGAAGGCCGAGGCGGAGACCATCCTAGTCTCGGCGAGGCCCTTCAGTGAATTGGTGAGCGAGGTCTCGAAGCTGGCGGCGGTAAGGTCGGCATCCGCTCCGATCTGGAACTCGCCCTCGCCCGGCGTACCTGTGGTCGCAACGAGGATGATCTGCTCCTCGGTGCCGTCGGGCATGGTCAGGTTGACCTGCACCTTGTCGCCGGCAGTGGGGAGCGTCGCGCCGAACTGCACGGTCAGCGACTGCGGGCTGCCGCCCGGCGGCGTCACCGCAATGTTGGCCGAGGTCGTGCTGATGCCCGAGAGCTTCATGCCGAACACGGTGTTCTCTTCGGCCAGCGTCACGGTGTCGGTGACTCTGGTCACGCCGAGCCGGCCGAGATGGTCGGTGCCGAGGTCGGCGAGCTTGCGCTCGGCGGCCACCTGCTTGAAGCCGGCCCGCGCGCCCACGCCGTTCATGATGTCCGACGGGGTCGAGACCGGCTTGCTGTCGGTCTTGTTGCCACCGAACATGTAGCGGCCGGCAACGTCGGTATTGAGCAGCGTCAGCACTTCGTCGAAGCGCGACATGGCGAGCGTCGGGGCCGTCTGGAAGTTGAGGCCCGACGTGCCGCCGCCACCCGACAGCGCCGCGGCGCGGGCATCGGACTCGATGGTGTCGATGCGGCTCATCACCGAGTCCAGCACCTCGAGCCTGAGGTTCACGGTGGAGATCGACTGCTGGTAGCCGTCCATGCGCGCCATGCGCTGGCGCAGCGCCAGGTCGAAATAGCGGTCGGAGCCCATCTCAGCCAGCGTCGCGGCCTTCTCGCCGCTCGAGAGCTGAGTCTGCAGCTTGTCGTAGCGGCCCTTCATCGCCGTGATGTTGGCGATGCCGTTGGACAGCGGGAACATGGTCTTGCCGATAGAGGTCATCTCTAGTCCTACAGCTGCATCAGGGCGTCCATGAGCTCCTGCACCACGCTCATCACCCGCGCATTGGCGGCGAAGGCGTTCTGCAGTTCCATGAGACGGGCCATTTCCTCGTCGACGTCGACGCCATACTCGCTGTCGAGCCGCTGGGTCAGGGCATCGAGCGTCATCTGCTGCGTCTCGTCGTTCGAGATCGCCGCCTCGGCGACGTTGCCCTGGTAGTTGAGTGTCTGCGAGATCAGGTCGGCGACAGTGCCGCCGAGGCGGGCGCTGGCATTGGTCGCCCCGTTCCCCTGCCCGCCGGCGAAACGCATGTCGTCGAGATTGGAGATCAGCTGGTTCAGCCGGTCCTGGTCGCCGAGCGGCGTCGTGCCGGTGAACTGCACCAGCAGCCGGTTGTCGGCGACAATCGCCGAATTGACGGTGATGCGGCTCGCAAAGCCGAGCTTCTGCCCGACGCCGTCGAGGTTGTTGGTAAAGTCGGCATTGTTGGTGTCGACGAACAGCGAGAAACCCAGCGTGCCGTTCTGCAGCCCGGTCGAGGTCGTGCGCGTCGACAGCGAAAGCATGTCGGTTGTCCCGGCCGCACCGTCGTCCAGTACCCGGATCGTCGTGCCCGACGGGTTGGTGATGTTGAAGCCGCCGCCCATGCGCTGCTGCAGCTGGGCGGCCACAGCCGCCGTACCACCGGAGAAATCGAGCCCGATCACCCGCGCGCCGTTGGCGTCGACATAGTCGAGCGGCAGCTTCGAGGTATCGTCCACGCGCAGCACCCGCACGGTGCGCTCGGCGCCGCCCTGCAGGTACTTGAAACTGAACTCGTTGCCGTTGCGGATGTCCGCCAGGTCGACCTCGTAGCCGTTGGCCGGCCCGACCGACACCTGCGTGCCCTGCTCGACATTGGTCGACATCGCCTGCGCCACCGAAGCGGCGATCTCGTCGAGCTGGTCCTGGGCCTGTACAAGCTGGCGATCGCGCAGCTGGACCAGTCCGGCGAGTTCGCCCGATTGCAGCACGTTCTGCTTGACGAGGTCGATCTCCAGCCCAGCCGGCGTCATGATGGACAGCTTGCCGACGCCACTCACCGCGTCGTTCGGACTGAAGCGCGAGGCTGCGGAGAGCGCACCGGCGCTCTCGTAGCTGAACACGGAGGCCTTCACGTCGAGGATGCCGACGCCCGAACGGGTCATCAGTGCCACGGTCCCGTCACTGCGATAGGTGACGTTGAGGTCCATCTGCGTCGACAGATCTTCGACCAGCCGATCCCGCTGGTCCATCAGCGTCGCGCGAGAGGTGGCATCGATCCCCTGATCGGCGAGCCGCAGGTTCACCTTTTCCAGCGATTGCAGCTGGTTGTTGATCTGCTCGACGCTGTTCGACAGCTTCGCCTCGATCTCCTGGCGGAGCGACTGGATGTCGGAGCTCAGCCGGTTCAGCGTGCCGGCCAGTGCCTGGGCCTTCTGCACGAAGTCGGCGCGGTTGGCATAGCTGTCCGGGCTGGTCGCCACCGCCGCCAGCGAGCTCTCGAACGCGTTGTAGGCGCTATCGATCGAGCCGACCGTCCCTGGCTTGCCGAACAGCACCTGCACGCGATCGAGGAAGCTCGCCTGGACGCCGGTAAAGCCCGATTCCGAGGTGGTGCGCGTGTAGTGCGCCTGGAGGCTCGTGTTGAAGGCGCGGGTGAGCTGGCCTTCGCGGGCATAGGACGAGTTGACGCCCAGCGAGTCGATGACGCTGGTCGAACGGCGGTGATAGCCGGGCGTGCCGGCGTTCGCGACGTTGTTCGACAGCGTGTCGAGCGCGTTCTGCCCGACACGCATGCCGGAGAGCGCATTGCTGAGGGTAACGGAGAGCCCCATGCCATCCTGCTCCAGTTGAGTTCGCTCCGGCGCAGGAGGTGCCCGCGCCGGAGAAGTTCAGCTCCGCATCAGCGGATCATGTTCAGCGATTCCTGCAGCATCTGGTCGGCTGCGGAGACGATGCGGGTGCCGGCGGCATAGGCCTGCTGGGTGACGATGAGCTTGGTGAACTCTTCCGAGATGTCGGTGTTCGACGCTTCCACGGCCGAGCCGATGACCCCATCCGTATCGAGCAGCGGCTCGCCCGACTCCGAGGTCGCCGCGAACACGCCGCCGTCCATGCGCTTCAGCGCATTCACGGCGTTGAAGTTGGCGGTCACCACCTGGGCGACTTCGAGCTGCTGGCCGTTGGTGTAGGACACCACCACCCGGCCGTTGTCGTTCACCGCGACCGAGACGAACTCGCCGGCGGCATAGCCGTTCTGGGTCAGGCGCGTAACCTCGGCGTTGCCGTTCGGATCCGAGAACTGGGTAAGGCCGGTCGTTCCGTGCTGCAGGCGCAGGTCGCCGATGGTCACGCCGTTGACGGTGAGGCCCGGAAGGTCGGTGTACTCCACGGCCGGGCTCGGCGAACCATCGGGACCGAAGGTGTAGTCGCCGCCGACGCGGCTCCACTCAGTGCCGGCCCCCGTCGCCTCGGAATTGGTGAGGATGAAGAGGTTCCAGCGCTCGGCGCCGCCATTGGCGGTCGAGTTCACTTTGGCCCAGCGCATCTGCACGTTGGCCGGTGCGCCGTTGCCGGCGTAGACAGTCACGGCGCCGCCCGAGATGGACTGCGAAATGAACGTGTCGGCGTTATCGGCGCTGACGGTGTTCACGCGCTGCTGCAGGTAGAGCGCCTGCGACACGGTGGGGTTGTAGGTGCCATCGGCGAGGCCGAAACCAAGCGACGACGTGCCGGTCGTGCCATCCTGGATGGCGATCACGTCGTTGTCGTCCGCAGCCGTCACCGTGATCCTGCCGCCGACCAGTCCGATCTGCGTGCCGGCCGGCAGCGCGCCCTGGATGGCATTGAGAAGACCCGTCACGGTGTTGGTCGGGGCGATGGAAACGTCGATGTCGTTGCCGACCGTGCCGCTGCCCTGGTTGAAGCTGAAGTCGTAATCCGTGCCGTTGACCGTGATCTTCAGCGTGTTGGTCGCTGTCGCGATGGTGGTCGCCGGGTCGGAGCCGACGGCCGACGAGCCCGCTGTCGTCGCCGGCACGTTCGGGGTGATGTTCATGAAGTCCTGGGCCCGCAGCAACTCGCTGCCCGGCGTGTTCGACGCCTGGTAGGCGGCGGTCTTGGGCAGTTGCGGCAGGTTCAGCTCGTAGTTGATCGAGGTGGTTTGCTCGGCGGGGAGGAACGAGCTCGAGACCTTCAGCACCTGCGGCACGGAGCTCGAGATGTTCTGCGTCGCCGGGTCGATCGGCAGGCCCTTGAGGTAATAGCCCGAGCCGTTGACGAGGTAGCCGTTCTTGTCGAGCTCGAAGTCGCCGCGACGGGTGTAGTAGCTGGCACCCGCAAAGAGCGTGTCGCCATCCGACATGCCGATGGCCGGCTCGACGACGAAGAAGCCGTTGCCGTTGATGGCCATGTTCGTTTCGGTCGTCGTGCCCTTGATGTCGCCCTGCACGTTGTTGGTGGAGCGCGAATAGGCCAGCACCGAGCCCGCCGTCTGGCGCCTCTGCGCCGCGTCCGGGATCATGTCGACGAAGTCGGTGTCGATGCGCTTGAAGCCGGTGGTCTGGCTGTTGGCGATGTTGCCCGAGATATTCTCAAGCGCGAAGGATTGGGCGCGAAGCCCAGTTACTGCGGTCGAAAGAGCGCCGTAGATGCCCATGTTATGCTCCAGTACCCCCATTCGGCGTGCGGACACGCGGGTTCGGATAGAGCAATGCAAGGGCAGTGCCAGTTCGCCATGCCGTTGATCTTACTTGTCTTTTTGCGTGCGCGGTAATTCCTGTGGCGAGAAAGCGGCAAAAGCGGCCGGGCCCAACGGCAGGTTTTGCCGGGTGTCGTCCGCCCGCATGACAGGCACATCGCCTGGGTCGTGACACCCTCCCCTCATCCTCGATGGGAGGCACGGATGGATCTCTACAGCGTCTACAGTGGCATGTTTCCGGAGCGACCCGCCCGCCACAAGATGAGCGCCCGGGAGGAAGACCTCTACTACGCCCGCACCAGCTTGCCCGGCGTGCCATGGGCGAGGCTCGGCTCGCTGGCCGGCGCAGCCGTCCTGTGCGTCGTGCTGATGGTCGGCACCGCCCTGCTCTAGCCTGTGATATGCTGGATGAAAGTGCCATCGGAGGTCGCATGGCGGGCGACATCGAAGCCGACAAGGCCGCGATACTGGCAGTGATCCGGGCCGAGACCGACGCCTGGCTGCGGCGCGATTTCGATGCCCTCGCCAGCCATTGGGTGCACTCGCCGCAGACCCGGCGGCTTCACTCCTTCGCCTCCATCGGCGTCCGCGTCGATGAAGGCTGGGAGACGATCGCCGACCACATCCGCAACGTCATGGCGCGCCACCCCAAGCCGAACGCCTTCGAAGGGCGCGTCCGCTGGGAAGGCATCAACGTCTTCGTCGACGGCAACATGGGCTGGATCACCTACGACCAGATCGGCCTCGACGACGAGGCCGACGTCAAGCGGCTGCTGAAGGTCGTGCATCGGGTCGAGGGCGTCTGGAAGATCGCCTGCCTCGCCGTCATGCAGAGCATCGCGACCCATTCCGGCTGTCCGCTGATCGAGGTCGACGCAGACGCGCGCGTGGTGTGGATGAACCAGCAGGCGCGCGACCGCATCGGGTCGCATGCTGGGCTCGTCGTCGCCGCAGGCAGGCTGGCGGCCCGGCAGCGGCAGAGCCGGCCGCTGCTGCGCGAGGCGCTGCGGCAGGCCTTCCACGAACTCGACAGCCAGGTGCCCCTCAACGTGTCGGGCAAACAGGACTGGGCCGTGCAACTCGGGGACGACGACTTCTCGGCCCCGCTCTATTGCTGGGTCCAGCTCGAGGACGGCAAGGTCATGGTGTCGTTCGACGATGCGGCAACCCTCGGCCGCCGCATCGACAAGGCGCAGGCCGTCTACGGGCTGTCGCCGGCACAGGCGCGGCTTGCGGGCCTCATCGCTGAGGGTCACGACCTCGCCGCCGCCTCGAAGATGCTGGAGGTCAGCATCAACACGGTGCGGACGCAGTTGCAGCGGACCTACGACAAGACCGGTGTACGGACCCAATCAGCCCTGGTCCGCCGCCTGCTCAGCGCGGAGCCGCCGAACCGGTAAGTCTCGCGCTGACCGGAGCTACCGCACACCGGACGAACCTGCCCCGCCCCAAAAAGCAAACGGCGCCCGTTGGGCGCCGCTCCATCTTCCCTCGCCCGCTCAGTGCGAGCTGGGTGCGTCGCCCCAGCCGTCGGGGCGGATTTCGGCGACCATCAGGCCCTTGGGGCCGTTGCCGTAGCGCACGAGGACATGCTGGCCGGGGCGCAGCTCGGTGATGCCGAAGCGGCGCAGCGTTTCCATGTGGACGAAGATGTCCGGGGCGCCATCGCCAGCCGAGAGGAAGCCGAAACCGCGGATGCGGTTGAACCACTTCACCTCGAGGCGCTCGAGCTTGCTGGTCGGCTCGACGCTGACATGCGTGCGCGGCGCCGGCATCTGCGCCGGGTGCTTGGCGGTGGTGTCGTCCATCGAAAGGATGCGGAAGGCCTGTAACCCACCTGGACGCGCCAGCGCCTCGACAACCACCCGCGAGCCCTCGTAGGCCGTCTGGTAGCCGTCACGCCGCAGGCAGGTCACATGCAACAGCACGTCAGCACGCCCGTCGTCGGGTACGATGAAGCCGAAACCCTTGGCGACGTCGAACCACTTGATGGTGCCCACGACCTCGATCACATCGAGCGAAGCATCATTTCCCTGGCTCACCGCCGGCCGCTGGCCCAGATCGCCCGCCTCGAAAGAGCGAACTCCTGGTTCTTCACCGTCGGGTGTTGATTTGGCCCCCATGCCCTCAAGCCTTTTCGTACTCGCCCCGCCGCTAAACGGGGTACGCCACAAGACTTGAACACTCTGTCCGATTCACTAGCGGAAGTTAAGAAGCGTTTACCATTATGCCCGCGCTTTTTCGCGATGATCGGGCGGTGTGGCCGGGTTGCTGCATGGCCTACGCAACAATACAGTGCCGGCCCCGGCAGCGCCTGTCTGCGCCGCCCGACGATCCCGGAGGACCGAGTTGAAATATCTCCACACCATGGTGCGCGTCACCGATGTCGATGCCAGCCTGCGCTTTTACCGTGACGGCCTCGGGCTCGTGGAATCGCACCGCAGCGAAAACGAAAAGGGACGCTATACGCTGATCTTCCTCGCCCCCGAGGGCCAGCCCGACGCGCAGGTGGAACTCACCTACAACTGGGACCCCGAGGTCTATACGGGCGGGCGCAATTTCGGCCACCTCGCCTACGAGGTCGACGACATCTACGCCTATTGCAAGCACCTGCAGGACATGGGCATCACCATCAACCGCCCGCCGCGCGACGGCCGCATGGCGTTCGTGCGCTCGCCCGACAACATCTCGATCGAGATCCTGCAGGCGGGCCCTGCCCTCGCCCCGGCCGAGCCGTGGCTGTCGATGCCCAACACCGGCAGCTGGTAACCGGTCGCTAACCACACCGCTTAGCGGCGGGTTAGCCAAACCAACGTAGCTTCCCGACACGAGGTCGGCCGGGCAAGGCCGGCCTCGCGCCACACCATCCGGCGGGTCGGGGAAGACTACATGATACGCCTCATCGCGGCGCTGTGCTGCGCCACGCTTCTCAGCGGCTGCTTCTTCCTCGGCGGCGCTGGCCCCGCATCCTACGGCGGTTACGTCCAGCGCGCCGGCATGTACCTCGCCTCTTCCGATGTGGATAACTCGTGCGTCGATCCGAAGCTGCGCGGGGTCATCGCCTCGTTCGAGCGCCAGTTCGGCCGCAAGATCGTGGTAAACTCGCAGTACCGCGATCCCATCCGCAACATCATCGGCGGCGGCGTCGACAGCAGCTACCACATGAACTGCAAAGCCGTGGATTTCTTCATTCCCGGCGTCAGCAAGTCGAACCTCATCGCCTTCGCGATGCGCAACCCTGAAGTCGGCGGCCTCGGCTGCTACCCGGGCCGCGAGTTCATCCATGTCGACGTGCGCGATCGTCCGCGCGGCTGGAAAAAGCCCATCACCTTCTCAGGTTGCTGAAAGCGCAAAAAGGCGGGAATTAGCTCTTGCCAGCTTTGGGGAACCTCCCTATACGGACGCCACCGCAGGCGCCCTTCGTCTATCGGTTAGGACGGCACCCTTTCACGGTGCAGAGAGGGGTTCGACTCCCCTAGGGCGTACCACCTTCCACTCCGCGAGGAGTGGTTGACGCGGTTGGCGTTCAACGCCATAACGACTTCCGCCGCGCCCTTCGTCTAGCGGTCAGGACACCGCCCTCTCACGGCGGGAACAGGGGTTCGATTCCCCTAGGGCGCGCCAAACTTCTCCAATTGTTTCAAGGAGTTAAGGCGCGGCATGCAGCTGCGCGTGAGCTCGTCCCCAATGGCTCCCCAAAATGCTGTACACCATCACGCAGCGGCAGTGACGGGTTGTAAGCCGGTTGACCCTCTGCACATAGTTGCCCCGCGACAGGGTCGCCGGTAGCCTCCGGCTATGTGTCACGCCTACTCCATCACCACCAATCTCGAGGCGCTGCGGCGGGTTCGTTTCACGTTCGAGGTGGCTTCGAACATCGGCAACCTGGCGCCGCAAACCGGGATCTATCCGGACATGCTGGCGCCGATCATCCGCAACGTGCCCGGTGGGTTTCGCGAATTGGTGAAGGTGCGCTGGGGCATGCCCAGCTCGTCGCGAGCGCTTTACCTGGCGGCAAGGGAGCGGGCGAGGAAGATCGCCGAAAAGCAGGGTCGCGACCTTAGTCAAGCCGAGTTTGACGAGTTGGTGCGCAATGAGCCCGATCGCGGCACCCACAACGTGCGCAACACTGACAGCCTGCACTGGAAGCGATGGTTGGCGCCGGAGTTCCGCTGCATCGTGCCGTTCACCAGCTTCGCCGAGTTCTCGAGCCAGGTCGGCCCGGATGGCAAAAAGCTCGGCAACACCTGGTTTGCCTTTGATGCAGATCGGCCGCTGGCCTACTTCGCCGGCATAGTGGCCCCGCAATGGACCAGCGTCCGCAAGACCTCAGAGGGGATGATCACCACTGACCTGTTCGCGTTCCTCACCACCGATCCGAACGATGTCGTGGCGCAGGCCAACCCCGACGCAATGCCGGTTATCCTCACTACACCAGACGAGATCGAGATCTGGATGACGGCACCTTGGGACGAGGCCAAGCTGCTGCAGCGTCCGTTGCCGCCGGGTATGTTACAGGTCGTCTCTGTGGGGCCAAAGGAAGACCCGCCCGGGCCTGTTGGAGAGTCGTTCCTGTTCTGACAACTGGGGCTTGCGCTACGCGCCAGATGCGGACGTCAACTCGGCCGCCTCAGTCGCCCGTGGGTCTTGTGCGTCGGATCAGCTGGGCCGCATAGTGCCATGGAGATGAGGGATGAAGCAGATTGGCTGAGATCGAGATCGAGACCGCCCTTGAAAAGTTCAAGAGAGAATCAGAAGAGCGCGCCGCCGCGCTGAAGGCACGTCAGGATGAGGCACCGCGCCCGCCCTCGGTCCAATCGCTCTGTCTCGACCATACGCTCTATTCGGGCATCCAGTTGAACCCGGACCGCGACGTCGAATTCCTCAGGTCGTTGAAATTTGGAGCGCAGCAGTTTGACGCACACTGCGTTTATTGCGGTCAGGGCGCTACGTTTAGAACGTTGACAGATCGCCTGCCGGCGGACGTCGCTCAAGCAGAAAAGGTGCAAGACTTCAACGAGCGAGCCAAGGAGCAGGCCAAGCGCCTGAAGCTGGAAGACGGCCAGTTTGCGTTGCACTTGGGCTGCTCGCGGCGCCCGGACCACCTCTACAGGTACTTCTTCGATTACGACGAGAAGCAGGGTGTCCTCATGAAAGTGGGGCAGACACCCTCACTCGAAGATGTCGCCGGAGCGGACATCGAGCGCTATCGGAAGATTCTCGGCAATGACTTTGGGGAGTTGCGCAGGGCCACGGGCCTGTTTGCGCACGGGATCGGTATCGGCTCGTTTGTCTATCTCCGGCGCATTTTCGAGAACCTGGTCGAGGCCGCCAGATCGTCGGCGGACCCAAAGGGAGAGCGTGAGGCCGAATTCAGGAAGATGAGGATGGCTGATCGCGTGAGCGAACTGGCAGCCCACCTTCCGCCTGCAGTGGTCAAATACAAGGACGCCTATGGCATCCTTTCAAAAGGCCTGCATGAGCTCACCGAGGCGGAATGCAAGCGACACTTCCCCGTAGTACGCGCAGCCGTCATCATGATGCTAGAGCAGCGGTATGAGGCTGCCGAAAAGGCAAAGGCGACGGCCGACCTTGATCGCGCTGTCGCCGCCATCGCCGCGGAAACCACGGGCGCAAAATAGCCGACCTACGGTAAGAGGCTATCGTCCGCCCCGAGCCAGCAGTGGACATTGGCTCTACCCCACGCGCCGCAGCGGTACGGGCTCGGTGCCTGATGCCGGCGGTGCTTTCGGGATGATCCAGCTCAGCTCGTAGTGTGTGCTGCCACACTTTGGGCAGCAGAGCTTCCGGTCCAGTCGATCGATCGGAAAGGTGTGCCCAAGCGCTGCCACCAGGCTGCCGAGATCGAGGACATACGGGTCCTTGCAGGGCTTCACCGATTTGAGCCCCTGGTGATGCCGGCGGCAGGTGAGAACGGCGCTCCAGCCGGCATGGTAGGCCGAACCGAGATATTCGATGACCGGCGCCCGGTCGGTGACGAATCGCGCCTCGCAGCCGGTGCCGGGGTAGTGCAGCGCCAGGGGGCAGTCGCCCCGCATAGCGACAAGGCGCGGCAGCTCGGGCATGGGCGGGTTGCCGTAGAGCATGCGCAGGGTCTTCACCGAATAGTCGCCCCGACGGTGGCAGCGGGCGCAGCCGATCTTCAGCCGGGGGTCCCGGTAGTCGGAAAGGTGCCCGCTGAGGGGGTCGTCAGGCGCGCTTATACGCCGATTGATACATGCCGGAACGGAGCAAGAACAAGGGGACTCAAATTCCCTCTCGTTCGCACTAAGTTAGTGCAATGCAGCTTGAGAGACCCGCAACGCCTGTCGAGGCGCAGGAAGCGAAGCGTCTCCCGTGGGAACGTGGCCCTGGGGGGTTTGAGGCTTACCCGAACGGCCGCGATCATCCCGACCAATCGGCGACCCTGCGGCCGGCTATCTCTCCCACCGGATCGTGGACTTGGGCTATTCGCCATGGCCTCGCCTCGACCCCAGGAATTGCCAGCAGCAGCCAGGCAGCATCAGATGCGGCGAACGACGCTTGGCCGAAGGCAATCCTCCATGACCTCGAGCTGCGGGCGAAGACCCAGCACGACGCCGAGCTTCTGGCGGCCATCGAGCGGGTGACGGTCGAGGCGGATCCGGATGTCGCCGCGATCTTCTCGATCTCGGCGGCAGACAAGCAAACCCTGTCGTGGCTGATGGACCAGGTCCGGCACCGGACGCGAACGCCGGGCCTCAACAAGCTGATCGATGCGCTGTCGCGCGAACTCTACAAGTTCAGGACTGGAGAGCGGCAGTAGCCGCTACTTGTCCAGGTCGTGGCGCTCGCGCAACTGTGTCTTCAGCGCCGCAAGCAGATCCAGCTTGGCGAGCACGTCCTGCACCACTTGCTTTTGCGACATCGGAGCTTCGCCGGTCAGCACCCGGCTGCGGGCGATGGCGGCTCCAATGGTTTGGCGGACGCTGGGTGCCGCGGGCTTCGGTGGGAATTTCTTTTCGATCATGGCTAGTGCCAGCGGCTCGCGTCCCTTGGATGCCGGCGCTCCATTTCCCGCTCGTAGATCTCGAGGGCGAGCGGGGTCTCGAGGATGGCCAGCAACCGGCTAATGGCCTCCTGAGGCGACACTCCGCTGTCGGGCGGCAGGTAGCCGTAGATCACGTCGGAAACCATCACGACGATGTCGTCAGCGTTAACGGGCTGGCGTACCAGGCGATGCTCGGCCTCGGCTGCGGCATGACGGTTCAGCTCAACCATTTGGTATCTCCTCCAGGTGAACGTCGATGGCGGGTTTGTCCTCGCGAAGCCCCTTGAACGACGGGTGCCGGATCAGGCCATCCGGGGTGATTTCGGTGTATTCGACCTCGGCGAGGAGCCGCGGCTCGACCCATCGCGCCACCCGTATCTCGGCGCGCGGCATGCCGGCGACCGGCGCCGGCTGGTCGGTGCGGATCAGCTGCAATACCTCCCACACCTCGCGGCGCATCCGGTCGGTGAAGCCGGTACCGACGCCGCCGCGGTAAACCAACTTGCCGCCCTCGTAGCTAGCGAGGAACAGGCCGCGTACGTTGTCGACGCCATAATCCGGCGGACGCCAGCCGATCACCACGAATTCCTGCCGCCTAACGCACTTGATCTTCTGCCAAGTGCTCGAGCGATCGCCGCCGTAATAGCGGGCGTTGATCGCCTTGGCGATGACGCCCTCGTACCCACCCTCGCACATGGCGCGAAACACCGCTTCGCCATCGCCCACGACATGGTCCGAGTAAGTGATCGGCTCGTCCGCCGGCAGGTTGCCTAGCAGCACCTCCAGCCGCGCCTTGCGCTCGAGTTGCGGCAGCGGCGCGAGGTCCACGCCGTCCTGCTCGAGCAGGTCGAAGGCGTAGAACACCACCGGCTTCTGCCCATCAAGGCTGTTCTTCAGCAGGGTGAAGTTCGTGCGGCCGTGCTCGTCGATGGCGCAGAGCTCCCCGTCGATCAGCGCCGTGCCCTTTGTCAGCCGAGACAGCGCCGGCGCCACGTAACCGAACTGCGGCGTCCAGTCATGGCCATTGCGGGTGTAGAGGCGGACCTCGGTGCCGGCGATCGCCGCCTGCATGCGGTAGCCGTCGAACTTCATCTCGAACAACCAGTTACTCCCGGCGGGCACTCTGCGCTCGAGAGAGGCGAGTTGTGGCGGGCGAAACTTGGGAAGAATGAGCTGGGTAGAGTCTGAGTCCCTGCGGCCTGGCCGCCTTGTACGGGAGGCGGCCTTTACGGCCGGCATTGCGCACTCGTGAACATGCAGGATTCAATATCGCTGCCGCGAATCGGTTCCGTCTCCTTCGAGGGCGCCGCTTCTGGCCTATGACGCATTCCGACGCCAAAAGGGGTAGCAACGCACTGCACGGGCGTGCCCAGTTGTCGCAGACTCAAGGCGCCTTCTTGAAGGTGTGAACTCTGATCTCGTCGCCGAAAGCAGTATCGCCGAAGGAGGAGATGATACTGCGCTCCCTAAGCCACGTGACGAGTTGCCGATTGACGTCGCTGTTCTCGATTTTCGGCGCCCTTCCGAAGATGGCGATATCCTTGAACGAGCCTGGTAATCCCAGAAGGACTTCGCGGACGTCAGAGATAGAGAGCGTGGGATGCAGCTTGTTGAAAAGCGAAATCTGAACCTTTACGGGGCGCGCATTCAGGATCACCGCCTTGATGAAGTCGGCGCTGTAGTCACGCTTCTGCATAGGAGACCTATCCAGGATCGTGCCGATATCAGCTGCCGCCGACGGTTCGCCCACGACAAAGGACTCCTGCATTTCACCGATAAGATCTAACTTCTGGGGGTCCGAAATCCCGGTGCGCAAGAGCTTGGCGCGGAAGCCATCGTCGATCGAGTATTGACCTTTCCCGACCTCGTAGGCGGGATAGTTCGTGGCAACGAACAAGACCTGAAGGTCGGAGTCCTTTAGCTCTCCGAACATCGCAGGACTGAAGGTGAGCTTTCGTTCATCGATTAGTATCTTGACCTTACCAGCATTCACCTCGGGCAGCTCGTTGAAGGTTTTCGGCAGTTGGCGGACATAGAGCCGGTAGACCTCTGGGGTGAGGGCGTCATTACCTATTACGAACTTGCGTAGACGGAGCGACGCCTCGTCGCCCGGAATTGGCTGCTGTGAGAGCGCCTCCGCCACGTCGCTATCCTGAAGGTACGCCGTGAGCAGGTCCGGTTCATAGAATTCGCTGGTCATGAACCCAAAGCAGTTCTTCCAAGTAGGCTCGACCTGGCGTCCCTCCAACGCAACCCGATGGAAGCTGGCGGGGATACTGTCGAAGTTGGGAATGGCAACCGTTTGCCTCCTCAGAAATTCCGCTCGCAGTTCATGCCCGACTTCTTCACGTTCAAGAACCTCCGATACTGCTGACATGTCCTCGTCGGTATTTGAATCGAGGGGGAGGAGAACGTCGCCTACGTAAGCCGGAAAGTCTCTGTCTATGCGCTTGAGCAGCGCCTCGTCGTTCGCCTCGTTGAGCGTCGAAAGGTGTCGCTTTTCCAGGTCGGCCATCAGCTGCCAGCCGACCACCCGGTCGAGAACAAGCCTGATGTTATCGATAGAGATGCGATAGAGGCCCTCCCGTACGACAAACAACAGAGCGTCCGGAAAGCCCACCAAGCTTTCGACGTCGGCAACCTCAACCGACAGCGAAAGGAGGCGGACAAGATCAAAGTCGACCCCCTCTTCTAGAACCTCACGCGCGTTATCGGCCAGGAACGACCTCAATGCACCAGCATTCGATCCGCCCACCAGAAGCGGATCAGGCATATAAGCCAGGATGCGAGCTGCATGTGATGCGCCATCCGTTCCTTCCAATGCAACAGCTGCAAAGTTCGGCCATCGTGCAGCCAGAATCTGGATGAACTTCTCGACGTGGGCGCCTTTCGCGTAATAACTGCGGAAGAAGTCTCCGCAGACGTCGAAGTGCGACGCTATAAACTCGATGGCATCGTCAACGCGCCGCGCGTTTGCTTCCACGTCCGACAGCAAATGATCGAAGACAAAGCGGTTGAGCACATAGTTGTGCCCGAAGTCCTCGCTCCTCATCGAAACGATCACCTCCGCCACGTTGTCCAGAGGGAAGTCTGGGGGAGGAGTGCTGTAAGCGCGAATTTGAACCAAGAAACTGTGGTCGTTCGGCGATAGTCGCCCACCATGGAAGAGCGAAATATATTGATAGTAGGTGTCGTCCAGATGACCCTCGAGGACGAGATATTTAAGGAGCTCCCGATTTTCGCCGAGCTCAGCGAACACCTCCTCGATCAGGCTGGCGCTCTCGCGGACGACCTCATTGAAGCGCCGGGTGCGGAGAGAGGCGAGCTGAGACTTTAACTTGCGCAGCCGCTTCTCCGAGCTCTCCTTAAAATTCGTTGACTTACGGTCGATGTCTGCCTTGCGCTGTTCAAACGAGCGAGTAGGATCTATTGAACTCTCGAGCTCTGGAAGGGGCACAGTTGTTCGTCCCACGTACTGGCCACTGGCGAGCACTGATTTCTGTGAAATAATCTCTTCTAGTGCACTACTGTCTGCGAGCTCACCTAAAGATACACTGATGGTCGGCGTTTGTAGATTGTAGTGGCCAGTTGGGATGCGCGCGATGACTGCCATCGCATAGACCTTGCGAAGTTCGGATTGATCCCTGAGGGCCTGCGCTTCTCCAATCTCGATATCGGTCTCGACTGAAGAGATCTCACTGTGAATATCTCGCTCGATTTTCGAGATATACTGATCGTAGCGCCTTAACAGCTGCGATAATGCCCCTTCTTGGCGGTGGAGGGCCGCGAAGTCCTTGGGCATTACATTCTTATAGATCAGTATCGCAAGGAGCTTATTCGGGTCGAGGGGCTGACTGTCGACCTTGAGGTTGGCGGCGTAGACTACGTATTCGTTGACAATATTCCGGATCAAACGCATGTCTGTTAAATGTCGCGAGACCTCTCGCAAGAATTGAGTGTTCAGCCGCTTATGGAGGTCGATGCGCTGTACCTGCTCCAACACCTTGTCGATAGAGTTGGAGTGATTGATGACCGGAATGATCGGCACAATGAACTCAAAAAACTTGGTTCGATCCGTGTTTGTAAAAATGTCATCTCGTAAAGCGTACAGAAAGCGTACGGGCCGCTTTATGATTTCGTTGCCGTTAATCAATCCATTGATTTCGCGCAGTGTAACAAAAATATCCGGATCCTCAAAGCGATCGAGATCCTCAATTACAACGAGATCGTATTTAGTCGATTGAAAGAAATACAGTATCTCATCAAAATGTCTGTTGAGTATGGATTCTTCGTTCGCCGCTGCGGGGGCAATCTGAACATCCTTTAGGGAGATGCTTTTTAATGAAAGGCCAAAGCTTGTCGTGTAAACGCCATGGACTATCTTTACGACGAAGACAACGAATACGCCGGCCGACACGTAGTTGAACCAGTTGGAGAGGCGGAAGGGGTCGAAGAACGCCCCAGAAACGATCTCCGCCTGTTTGTTAAACAGATACCAGCCGCCGGCCAGGCCCGCGGTTATTAGGACGGAGGTCCAGATTGACATCGGCCTAGGCAACCGAATTCGCTTGAACCGAGAGAATGGCAGCCTATCTGCTTCTACACCGTAGAGGATCTGCTGCAGAATACTCCGCTCAATTGCCTGCTTTCTTCCGGGTGTATCGTTAGGCGCGTCTGAGGTGAATGACGCTAGCGAGAGTTGCAGCGGGGCCCCAGGGTATCTCGCCAGAAACGATTTAATAACGCTACTCTTTCCCGAGCCGTAAGGTCCTGTAAGCGCGATGTTCAACACATCGTCATTGTTGGTCGCGTAGTCCAGAGCTTCGAAATATATCTCTGCGTTGTCCGCTTTGGCCGTAGGAGCCAAGTCGACAAATTTCGGTTCGGGTGTGGGCTCCCGCGATTTGCAAAGTATACCTTGCAGAAAACCACCTAGACCCCGGGTAGTCATTTGCCTGCCTCCCCCAAACGACGTAGGCATGGCTACCCATTATGCTGTCTGCGAGCAAGTGTGCATGGACTATGGCTCACAGCCATCGCGATCATCGGTTAAGCTGAGTTGTACCATGACCTACTTTATGGGCGCAGTCCCGTCGCGGCGAACGTTAGGCCAGCTGCCGCCAAGCCTTTGCCCCTCTTCGAATTTCGGGCGACCTTATCGTTGTTGCGAAAGAAGGTCGGTCAATTGTACAGCCAATGCCTCTGCGACACGCCAGAGCGTAATGATGGTGGGGTTCCGCTTTCCTAGCTCGAGCGCATTGATGTACGCGCGATCGACGCCCATGCGCTCCGCTAAGCCCTCTTGCGTAAGGCCGGCCGCTACTCTCAGCCTTCGCACGTTTTGACCGACCACAAGGCGCACATCCATTGCACCATGCGGCCAGATTGAGCAGTATCGTGCTACGCACTATAGTGCTCGTGCTCGTGGTGGATGACGTGGGAACTAGGAGAGATCGGTGCTTAGGAAGCGTGACGCCTACGTTCTCGCCTCGTCCTTGGTGGCGCTCGCAGTTCCCGCGGTAGCTTGGTTGTGCTGGATTTATCTGGGGGGAGCACCTAGCTACCTCTGGCTGCTTTTCCTGCTTACAGCGACATGCTGGGTTGTGGGCTACCTCACAGCTGCCGATTGGCTTCGGGCGCTTCTACAAAATAGAGACCGCTGGGAGAGTGAGCGGCTCAACTCCCTCCGTTGGAAGCTGTACCGACATCTGTCGGCAGCGGCGCGTCACTCGTATGATGAGGTCGTCGGGAAACACGTTTTTGATAGCGCCGAGCTACAAGTATTTATAGAGGATCACATCCGAGTTGAAATCCTAGATAAAGTCGCCGGGCGCCTCCACACTCCCGGGCCGGAGAACGCGAGTTTCCTATTTGAGATCGTCGCTATTCTGGCATCGCAAGGGCATGCGATCGGCACGGTGCCCGTGAACCTTGCCATCCAGCAGTACTGCACTGGGTGGCTCGCGCAGGGTTCCGAGGCCTGGCACAGCGTGTTCGACTACTCGCCCCCCGAAGTCGCGGAGCGCGTAAAGGCTGCGTCTACTAGCCAGCCTGAGTGCTAGAACGTGGCCGAAGGAACGAGAAATCCAAGATACTTCTTCACCTCAGCTTCGGAGTCCGGATGTCGCTCACTGGCTCTTTTTGCCACACGCCGCAGTGCGATCTGGACGCTGTCGGCGCCTTGGGCACCGTCAAGCTCCGCTACAAGCGCTGTAACCTTATCCTTGCAAGTAGCGGCACTGGCGGGCAGCACATTTAGCGGTCGGACTGCCTTTTCAAGCTCTCTTTGAAGGTCGACACAGATCTCTTGAAATAATTGGTCGCCCATCATCTCAGCCCCCGCTCCCCAGTGCACAGTTACACAAATCTAATCGCCCTTCTAGCGGGCTGGAGGAGAAGGTTACGAGCCTAGCGGCGCGGCGCCCGCCAGCTAGCGTGCCCGCTTAACCTCGCAAAGCCCGTATTGCGCGGATCGACCTTTGGCCGGCCAGCACCAGGTCATCGGGATGGGCAATCTTCCTACCCTCAAGGCTGGCTTGCGAAACCTGCCGCGGGTAGCGGCGGTTACGCTCGTGGGGCGATAGACCGAGGGCGTGCTGCTGGATCACCAACATTGCCCGCTCTCCTGCCCTTACAAGCGGGTTGGAAGCGACCGCACGATCCTGAGCCTTTTCCGCCGCGCGCAAACGGCGCAGCCGATAGGCCTCATCGCTTTCGCCCTCTCGTTCGAGGCCCAACTTCCTGGCGACCTGCGCCCACACGCGGCGACAGTAGTCGTCCTCACTCTCCTCTGGGGACGCACCTGCGCTACCGCCCGTGCCGAAGAACGGGGACACGTGCAGATGCTGCACTATCGAGCGCAGTTGGCGGCGCTGATGCTCGGTCTCGCCCTCGCCTTCGTTGCGCGCGACGAAGGCAGCTCGGGCGAAGTCCGCCCCAGGTGCTCGGCGGTCGAAGGCCACATGGTCCTCGCGCCGCCCGGGCCGTTCACGCGAGCGCTTCTCGAAGGTCACTGTAACGCGTTGCAGCCAAACCTCGTCGCTCTCGCCCTGCCGCGCGACAGAAGGTCGGGTCCCGGCGCCCGCGTCGAGCCCGCCCAAGGCGACCTTGGCGCGCTCCCGGATCGTCTCGGGCGACAGCACCAGATCAGGGCGGCGGAAGCGATTTGCCTTGTCGTTGAAATGCCTAATCGCGTCCTCGTGCGCGCTGATGGTGGGTCCCAGGTTGGCGATCGTCCCGAGAAGTTCGCCAAGGGACTCGTAGGCAGACTCGAGCTCCTGTGCCTCGCCGGCGCTAAGCGCGTTCCCCTCGGCCTCGAGTTCCGCCGCGGCCTCGGCGTCAGCAGCAGCGTTGTACGCGGACCGAGCCTCCATGAGGCCCGCGGTCAAGGTCGTGATGAGCTCCCTGGCGTCGACAATTGCGCGACCGAGGCCGGCAACATCGCCGTTGGCTTGGACTACCGCACCGCGGCCGCCCTCCAACTCCGCAAGGGAGAGCTCGGCCTGCTCGAGTTCGGCTGCAATGCGGTTCACGTCAGCCTGAGCGGCGGCGGCGACGGCGGTAGCGGTAGCGGTAGCGGTAGCGGTAGCGGCGCGAGCGGCGGCTTTGGTCATTTGGCAAGTCCTTTCGGTTGCGGAAGATATTGTGACAGCGTCGGGGCCGCACGCCGCACCGGTGGCGAGCGGCGGCCGAGCCCAATAGCTGCGAGATGCCGGCGTAGCGTGTTGGATAGCCGCGAGTAGGCCTCGAGGTCTGCCGTTGGCGGCGCCTCGCACAGCCAGGCAGTCTCGAGCTGCTCGAGCTGAACCTCGAGCGCGCTGGCTCGGCGGATGATGCTAACCTCGGCTTCAGATGGTTCGTGCCCCAGTTCGCTGGTGTGGGTAGCGATAAGTTCGCGGAAGCGCCTTGCGACGACCGTTCTGCCGTCGCCCGTGAACGGCTTGGCGTTCGCCTTATGTCGCAGCGCGGAGTGGGACTTAAGGACTTCGTTGGCGGTATCGGGCATGTTTCTTTGGCGCTTCTGGGGGATTTCGTTGGGGAACGCCTCGAAAGCATAGCCCGCGAACTGCCCTAGTGCGCTGTAATAGTTTGGATTATTTTTGTCAGGGCATGTCAGAAATACCGGGCTGTTCCACCCCTACTACAGCGGAGTACTGATTTCAGGGCGCAGCAAAAATGTCTGCGGTGGAGCAGGTCTGTCCGTCCCGAGAGCCGCGAGTGAAGGGGCGGTGAGCAGGGTATGCCCGCCGGGCAGTAGGCGGTATCGCCCCATTCCTCAGCTCCAGTCGCGGAGCGGATCGTCGAGCGGGATCGGCTCGCCTGCGGTGGCATCATCCTGCGGCCAGGCCTCGTCGGGGCCGTCCTGCCAGTCCGCGACCGGTGGTCCCCTATTGGGCGAGGTTCCGGTCGGCGCAGGTGCGGGCATGAAGTCCCGGATCAACGCCGCAGCCGCCCGCGCGGCTTCCTGCAGGTCTCTCCGCTCGGCGGCGGCGGTTTCAGCGGCTTGCACCGCGGCCGCGGCGGCCTCCAGAGCGACAAACGCGCCACGGCCCTCCTTTAGGGACTGCAAAAATACCGGCGCGTATCTCCTCTGACGGTACATCGTCGAGCGATCCACACCAAAATGCTCGGCCATATCCTGCACGGTGAAACCCGCATGAGCGAGGATACGGGTTTCACAGATCACTGTGGAAGGCAGCAGCGTCGGCCTACCGCGCACTGCGCCTGGTATCGCCCTATGGGGGTGGGTAGCCATGGCATTTCCTCGGTTGCTCGTGGTGGCAAGGTCCTTTGCAGAGGGTTCCTTTGCTGCCCTACCGCGGCCGCTGGCAGGGTTTGGCACAGGTGGCACAGGCCAATTCCCTATATGTTTTCCTCTAGTGCCTTCGCTCTAACCTAAGAAAGTCTTTCTAGAAAAGGCCTGTGCCACCTGTGCCAAGACGAAAAAGAAGTTCAGCAACAATCACTTAAGCCATTGCAACGACCTGTGCCAAGCCTGTGCCGGCACAAGCGCACCCCTGTGCCAAGCCTGTGCGGCACGGCGCACGCCTTGCCGCAGCCTGTGCCGGCACAAGGCTGCGGCACAGGCCGTTTACTGCTTGCCATCACCCCTCGCCTCCCCCGATGACGTGGACGTTGTGCCCCATACGCAGCGACAATTTGCTGACTGCCGCCAGTGTCGGACTTTCTCCCCGCAGCAGCCGAACGCCTGAATATGCTGAGACGCGCCCCCCTTCCTCGCCGCGCGGCTGCGTCCGTGCGCAGTACGGGACAACGGCCCGCAGGCGCTGCCCCAGCCGCGTCTTGTCGATCTGGCCCTCGTGGTTTTCGATCGCCCAACTGTTGTACGCGGCGAGTAGTGCACCACTCTCTACGACGTAGTCGTCGCGATCGCCGCCGCGCGGCATCACAGCGAGCCGCTCGTTCACGAAGCGCTTCATCGGCGACGCCATTTCGGCGAGGTCCAGGACTGCTTCCTGCGATGCCTTCGGCTCAGTGAACCTGCCGCTCTTCTCGACAGCGTCAAGCCCCTCGAGGGCCAGATTGAGGATGCCCGGCAGCTCGGCCAATAGCCTCCCCTCCAGGCTCCGGTCCTCGCGGCCCTCCCAGCTCTCTCTCAGGATCAGCGGCAGGTAGCGCTTCGCTAGCGCGCCGCTCGCATCCCTGATCGTCGGCAGCTCGTTGCTGACCTGGACGATCAGCACGGGTAGCGTCCCGATCCACGGCTCCTTGTACTTGCGGTCGATCGTGAAGCTGTCGCCGCCGGAAATGCGCAGCAGATGTTCCGCGATCTTCGGCCCCTGGCCGCCTGTGGCGCGGATGTCGCCATTTATGCAGAGCGACTTGCCGATGAGCGAGGACAACGTCTTGTCGTCGGCCAGCCCCATCAGGCTCGGTGACGCCGTGTTTTCCTTCCCCACCAGCGCCGTGAAGACGTTGACGATCGTCGACTTGCCACCACGGGGCGGTCCCACCAGCACCAGGATGCGATGCAGATCGTGCTTACCGGCCACGGCGCAGCCCATCATCTCTTCCAATGCCATCGGCGGCTCGTCGTCGTCGCCCCACAGGTCGCCCATAAAGCCCTCCCAGGTCGGGCATGTGGCTTCGGCGTCGTAGTCGAACGTCAGCGCCTGCAGGTTGAAGAACCACGGCGTGTGCTGCAGCAGTTCGCGGCTTTTCAGATCGAGCAGCCCGTTGCGGCAGGCGACAATGCGTCCGGAGGCGCGGCCGTCGAGCCATTCGCCGGGGTTGACCTTGTCGTCCGTCAGGCAACATGTCTTCAGCGCCTCCATCAGGTTGGCGATGCGGTGCTTGGTCGGCGACCAAGGGACGACCTCGTCCTTGGCGTTGCTGTAGAACGCTCCGTCAGTGAAATCGTAAAGGCGCGCCATGATGTCGTCCCGGCTCGCTTCGCGCCAATTGGCGCCTGAATGCGACCACCAGCCGCCGCGCCAATGGCGGAGCGTCAGGGCGTCGCCCTGCATGCACTGCGTGGCGAGAAACAGCTTCGCGACCAAGCGGGGCGCAGTGGGTGACGGTAGAATGCAGCTCGCTTCGGTGGTCTCTTCGGTTGTCATCGTTTAGCCCCCGTTGCTCGGCGGAGTTTTTCCGCCACTTCGTTCATGTCGAAAACGTCGTCGCCAATCCGGTACCGCTCGACGGGTTGGCTGGCGGCAAGCGCCGCCGCGCGTGCCTCCCGGGCCCGCCGCCGCCAGCCCGGTGAGGCCTTGTCGGCCCTGTGCAAAATCAAGCCGGCACCGGCGCGCACCTGCCCCGGCGCTGTCTTGCCAAATGACGCCCACTTGGCGTCCGTGTCGGTGTCGTCGTCGTAACGGTCGCTCTGCCGTGACCAGTTGTCCCACAGCCTCAGTCCGAGCGCGCTGCCGCAGGTGGCCGTGTGCAGCGCCGCGCCAAATGTAATCCAGCTGTTGTAGTCGTCGGCGACGCTCGTCGGGATCACGGCCATGGCCGCCTCCAGCTTCCAGAGCGGCGCCTGCTGGTTCGCGCCCGCCTTGTGCTCGCCACCGCCCGTACGGGCGATGGACACGACCTGCGTCCAGCCGATCGCCCCACGTGCCAGGCCGTCGAAATGGTCGACGGCCGCGAAGATTTGCTGCTCGCTGATCTCCGTCAGCTCGCCGCACGGCATATCGGTAAGCTCGCCTTCCGGGTAGCGGTAGTAGGGCTGCCCACTGTCGGAGTGCTCGACATAGACGGCGGCCTGCCGCCCGGTACCAAGCACCTCAAGGCGCTGTGGCTTCTCATGCCCCGGCGCCCTGTACGCGTGGGACGGCGTGTACCTGTGCGGCTTGCCACTGCGATAGAGGAGCATCGTCCCGCGGCTGCCGTCTCGCCGTAGTGGCCGCCCCAGGTGCTGCCAGCACCAGGCGACGTACTGCTCGACCACCTGCGGATCGTCGCAGTCTATGTCGAGGCCGATGACGGCATAGCCGTCGGCGTTGAGGACGCCGGTCTTTATGCCGGCGCCGTCGCCGCGGAAGCCGCGGCGCATGGCCTTGTCGCTGTTGAAGTCGGTATCCACCCAGTCAAAGCCGTCAGGCCGCTTGGTGCCGGGCTTGAGCGGCACCAGCTTATAGCCCATCGCGGCGAGCGCCGGGCCGTGCGTGCGCCAGAAGCCGTTTCCGGGTAGCGCTGGCGTAGTGTCGAGCGGTATCAAGGTACCGCCCTCGCGCTGAAGGGTCTTCATGATGGCTCCTCCTCCGGTTCCCACGCGGCGAGCCGGGCGCCCAGGTGCTTCTCGGTGAGACGTGCGGTGATCTTCGCGACTAGGGCGTCCCGCTCCTTGGCAATGCGGCGGCGCTCGGCGCGCGGCATTGTGGGAAGGGCGAGATAAAGGTCCAGCATGAACTCGACGGCGAACGCTATCGGCACCGCGTGGCGGTCGTGCCCTGCGCCGGCTGCACGCGCTGCCAACGTCTCGATGAACGCGGCTTCGCTGGGGAACCCGAACATCGCCCAGCGCGGTACCCGCGTGCAGTCATCGTATGCGCCGTACATTGACGGGCGCAGCATTTTGGGAGTAGACATGAATATATTCCTAAGACGCGATCACTTGCCGCGCCCCTCCCCCGGGCGCGGCAGCTCTTTTCAGGCTGCTACGGCTTCAGCGGCGGCGGGGGCTGCGTCGGCCCCTCGCTTCGCAGCGGCTTTCATGATTTCCACCCAGGCGAGATAGTCAGCCGCGGCGATGCGAACGACGCCACCGTTGTAGTAGAACGCCGGTGCGTCCCCGCGGTCGACGCGCGAATACCACTGCTGCCTGGACACGCCCTCCAGCGCGCACCAATCCTCAACTGAGAGCGGAACCCCGGCGCGAACTTTTTCGCCCGCCTCGAGGTGCCGGCCGCTTTTTAGCTGCTGCTGCTTATTCATTTTCTGACGACTTCCTTGCGTGTGCATGAACCTGGCGCCAAACATAAGCAACAGGCCGAAGGTGTCAAACTATTACAGTAATTCCGGTTCCGCTTCCTCGCATTCGTGACAGCATCTCGCAGTACTGCTCTAGTACTGGACCAGTGTCTAAAAGTACATTTTGCCGGCACGTGGTGGGAAAAGTTCACTAGGCCGATCGAGTACGATTATTAAGCGCTTTCAAGGATCTGCGAAAAGTCCAGAAGCTTGCGCATTAGCGCGACCTACCTCGACCCAGGTTCGCGATAAGCGGGCGATCACCTTTCCGTGAACACCAAGGCCGTGACGGTATTCATGCTCGACCTGCCTCTTTTGGGACCGCCCGCAGCAGCGGCATCACAGGCGTGCTAAGCAGCGGCACCACGGCCTCCGCGGCGTGCTCGTCGTCGGCGTCGAGGATGAAGGCGCCATAGTGGCTGTCGATCATAGCCGAAGAAGTGTCGTGCAACTTCGCAACCCAGAGGACGGGTTTTCCTTTGCGTAGCCAGCGCACAATCGAGGAGTGCCGGAAGGTGTAAGGCACGATGTCCGCGGAGAGGCCGACCTTCTCGCGGATCGCCTGCCACGGCCGGCTTAACTCGCTCGGGTGGAGCCACGGCTCGCGGCCCGTCTTAACCCACGCGACCGGCCCCGTCTGCTTCCACCGCGGCCGGAGCAACAGGATTTCATCGTCATCGCGGCCGTCCAGCGCGGGTTTAAGCAGGTCGATCAGCTCGGCGGGAACCGGGCACCGGGTATGGCTCTGGTTCTTCTCGCCCCTCCCCTTGCGCGACACCGGCACCATGATGCGCCTTTCGGCCTGCTGCACATCGCCCACCGTGATGCGGGCCGCCTGGGAGAACCGGGTGCCGGTGGCGGCAAGCACCGCCAGCATCATGCGCAGGTCGCCCTCCCAATCCCCGTCCTCGTCGACCTCGATCGCGGCGGCGTCAACGGCCTTGAGCTTGGCGTCGCTGAGAATTTGCGGCTTGCGCGTCGCGGGGGCCATTGCTTTACGCGGCTTCAGCCCGTCCTTGACCATCAGCTGGAACCCCGGCCCATCCGGGAGCTGCTCAGGGTGTGCGGGTCGAGCGGCGTTCAGAGCAGCCTTGAGGTCCGTGGCGGTGCGCGCGATCGTCGCGGGCTTGAGAGGTTTGCCATCCTTTCCTGCAAGGTTGCCGAGCCAGTCCGAGAGGTCCGTACTCTTCAGACCTGCTAGCAGCTTGTCGGCAATAGGGTGGGTCAGCAGGTGGCGCTTCAGCCGGTAGCTGCCGTCGAGCAGGCCTGCCTTCTCCCGCGCCGCGAGGTACTCCTCGACCGCCATCCCGACGGTCAACGGAGCGCCGAGCTTTTCCAGACGGGTTCGCTCAGAGTCACCGGCCGCCCACGCCTCCGCGTGCTTCTTGGCCTGTGAGAAGGTGAGGATGGTGTTGCCATCCGCGTCCTGCCGGTCGTCTGCAGTGCCCAGGGTTTTCTCTGAGTACTTGCCTTTACCCGCGTAACGGCGCCCAATCCATGAGCCTCCTCGCTCACCCTTGAAGTAGCCGAGATGCAGGCCGCTATCGAGCAGCCGCCAGTGCGGCTTCTTGCGCTTGTCCAGTCGGCTCCTCGCCTCTCGAGTTGCCAGATTGGCTTCCTTGACCGCGTTCGCCATACCCAAATCTCCCCAACGTTCTCCCCAAAATAAGCGGGCTAACAGGGTTTGACAAGGTCCGACACATTCGCGACCATGCCAGTGATTCCTGGGCTCTTGGCGTACACCGCCTTACACGGCCAGACTTCCGGACATCCCTCTCACGGCGGGAACAGGGGTTCGATTCCCCTAGGGCGCGCCAATCTCCGCAATTGCTAGCTGCCGGCCCGTCAGGGCGTCACGGTCCGTTGCGCCGCGGGCAAGGCGGGTGCCTGGTAGAGCCAGGGGAAGCCGAAACGCCGGCTTGCTGCTTCGAGCGCCAGCGAGGCGGCGACCGACACAATCACCAGCAGCGGCACGATCAGGTAGCGCCAGGGCTCTGTCCCGGCGAAGCCGACGAGCGCCTGCGCCACCACCGCGATGACGAGGCCGTGGGTAACGTAGACCGAGAGCGTATGGCGGCCGATGATGGCGAGCACATCGCGCACCGGCGGCAAGCGAGAGAGCAGCACCGCCACCGCGCCACCGACAACGAGGCCCAGCACCGATTCCAGCGCGCGCAGAACTCCGTCCGCCAGCCCCGTATCGAGCGCCGGCAGCGCCACGAATTCGAGCAGCAGGAACGCTGCCAGCGCCGGGAGCCCGATCGCCCAGGGCCGCGACGGGAGCCAGGCCAGCAGTTGCGGGCCGTACCAGGCGCCGGCGAGGAAGAACACGAGATAGACCGAGATTTGGTAGGTCGTGAGGCTCGGCGGAATGACCGCGCCCCAGGTCAGGCAGGCGAGCATGAACGTCACGACCAGCGCGACCGCCTTGTGGCGATTCAGGGCCTTGGCGACGACGTAGAAGATGGCCAGGGCCCAGATGTACCAGAGCGAACTCGAGGGCATCACCCACATGGTGAGCAACTGGATCCAGTCGTCGCCCTCTTCCGGCGCGCGCACGTTCTCGAGCACCTGTCCGAAGAACAGCCAGCGGATGAAGCCCCAGAGCGCGAAGATGTAGACAAAGACCCACACCCTGTTGCGCAGCAGTTCCGGCCAGGGGCGCGACAGCGAGCGCGCCGCGAGGATGCCCGAAATGGCGAAGAACAGCGGCATGCGGATGGGCTGCAGGGCGACGTTGATCGGCCCGGTGAGCAGCGGGCGGAAGCCGAGCGAATAGGCGGTCAGGTGCGCGTGGAACATCACGACGCAGACAATGGACAGGCCCTTGGCTACATCGAGCCACGCAATGCGCTCTGTGGCAGTCAGGGGCCGCCCCCGTCCGAGGAAAGGCGCAACGCTAGGTCAGCGTCGCGCCCAAGTCCAGCGACCTACTCGGTCGGGTACTTCAGCCCGATCTGGCGGCGGACCTCGTCCATGCAGGCCATGATGGCGACGCTCTCTGTGGGCGACAGGATCTCGCCGGCGGTCTTGTCCTCGGCAACGAGGCGCTCCAGCTCGGCGGCCTGATACTGCATGCCGCGGCCTTTGACCTCGGAGCGGTAGTCCTCGACCACCTCGTTCTTGGCGTCATAGCGGCGGAAGCTGGTCGGCGAATACCAGACCTTGTCGATCTCGATCCGGCCTTCGGTGCCGTGGATGGTCGCGACGTTGCGCCCGGCCGTATCGCTGGCCGAGATCGTCGAGGCGATGGCGCCGCTGGCATAGGTGAAGAGCGTCGCGACCGTGCCGTCGGCGCCAGTTTCCTTCATCCGCGCCCGCGCGACGATATCCTGCGGCTTGCCCAGCACGTCGAAGGTGAACGAGATCGGATAGATGCCGAGATCGAGCAGCGCGCCGCCGCCGAGTTCGAGCGCGTTCAGGCGGTGCTTCGGGTCGTCGGGCAGGTCCTGCGTATGGTCGGCCACCACCGAGCGGATTTCGCCCAGGACGCCCGACCGCACGATCTCGCGGATCCTCACCATGTGCGGCAGGTAGCGGGTCCACATGGCCTCCAGCACAACGAGCCCCTTGGCCGCGGCCAGGTCGGCGAGTTCCTGCGCCTCGTGGGCGTTCACGGTGAAGGCCTTTTCGACCAGCGCATGCTTGCCGTTCTGCAGCGCCAGCAGGGTGTTGGCGTGGTGCATGGGATGGGGCGTCGCGACATAGATCGCATCGACCTCGGGGTCAGCGCAGAGCGCCTCGTAGCTGCCGTGGGCCCTGCCGATGCCGAAGCGCCCCGCAAAGGCATCGGCGCCGGCCTGCGAACGCGACCCGACGGCGGTCACCGCATGGCCGTGCATCTGCAGATCCTTGACCTGAAGATCGGCGATCCAGCCCGTACCCAGAATTCCCCACCGTACCTTGCCGGCCATGATTTCCTCCCTCGTTGGTTGGCGGAGAGGTGTAGCGCGCCCAGTTCAAAGCGCAATCCGGCGAATGGGTTAGTAGGTGTCCCGGGCGCGCTGCTGGGCGCCGCGCTCGACATTTGCGGCGGTGGCGCGGCGCAGGCGTCGTCCGGCCGCGGTCGCCTCGGCGGTGGCGCGTGCCAGGCCATTGTCGGCGGAGACTTCCACCTCGACCTGCATGCCGAGATAGTCATCGCGGCTGCCGACGAAGCTGCCGCTCAGCGGCCTCGCCTGCCGGGGTTCGCGCGCCACGCCGACCCGGATCAGGTCCTTCGAGCCGACGATGCCGTTGGTGGGATCGAACTCCACCCACCCGGCGCCGGGCAGGAAGACCTGCACCCAGGCATGGGTCGCTCCGCCGCCGCGCTTGGCTCCCGGCCTGTCGCGGGCGGGGACGTAGATGTAGCCGGTGACGAAGCGCGCCGCGAAGCCGAGGGCACGACAGGCCTCCATCATCAGCAGAGTGTAGTCGCGGCAGGTGCCGGTTCCGGTGGTCAGCGTCTGTATCGGCAGTTGCGTGCCGGGGTCGGTCCGGCGGCTGTATTTCAGGCTCTCGCGAATGCCCATGGTCATGGTCATCAGCAGGTGGCCGGTTTCGGTCTCGAGCCCGGAGCGCGTGAACTTCCGCGCGAAGGCGTCCACCTCCGGCGTGGGGTGGTGCGGGCGCATGTAGGCGGCGAGGTCCGGCAGGGTTTCGGCGTCGTACTCGAAGGGCCAGAGCTTGGCGCGTTCCTCGGTGCGGAAGCGCGGCACCATTTCCGGGGTGTGGTCGAGCGCGATGTTGGTCTCGAACCGCAGTGTGTCGGCCTCGCCCTTGATGGTCGCCAGCGTTACGCCGTTGCCGAACACATCATGCATCCAGCGGATCTCGGCTTTCGGCGAGGTCTCGATCGTCGCCGCAAGCAGCCGTTGATCGTTGCTGTCGCGCGGCCGGAACATGATCCGATGCTCGCCGAACCGAACGGGGCGCGTGTATCGATAGGTGGTTACGTGGCGGACCGCGAGGACTGTCATGACGCTGCTGGCACTCGTCTGTGTGCAAACGAAAGTCGCAGACTTGCGTTCGGGTTCCGGAACTCTCTGCCCAGCTTCCGAATTGAGCGCCATCACGCGGGGTGGACGATGCGATTTTCAGTAGGCTGCGAACTGCAATACGAAGCGATCACCGAGACGACGCTGCTCCTCAACATCGAGGCGCAGCGCTCCAGCGGGCAGAGCCTGCTCGAGGACAGCTTCTCCGGTCCGTCCGGCGACGTCCACGAGGTGCCCGAGACGGGGAACCGCTATCGCCGTGTGGTCCTGCCGCCCGGCACCCACGACTTCAGCTACAGGGCGGTGGTCGATACCCATTCGGTCCACATCGCCGACCCCGGCGTGATCGCGGAAACGCCGGTGGCCACCCTGCCCTTCGACGTCATCCCGCACCTCTATGCCAGCCGCTACTGTCCCTCCGACCAACTCGCCCGCTTCGCCTGGCGGCAGTTCGGCGACATCGCGAGCGGCCACGAGAAAGTGCAGGCGATCTGCAACTGGATCTTCGAGAATGTCGACTATCTCGAAGGCTCGAGCGACAGCAGCACTTCGGCCCATGATACCTTCACCCTGCGCGCCGGCGTGTGCCGCGACTTCGCCCATCTCGGCATCACCCTGACGCGCGCGGTCGGCATCCCGGCCCGGTTCGTCTCGGCTTACGCCCTCGAACTCACGCCGCAGGATTTCCACGCTGTGTTCGAGGCCTATCTCGGCGGCCGGTGGTACCTCTTCGATGCGACCCGCCTCTGCCCGATCGACGGCATCATCAAGATCGGGGTCGGTCGCGATGCGGCCGATACGGCGTTCGCAACCTATTTCGGCCAGTTGAGCGGACCGCCGAAGACCGTCACCGTCGAACGGCTCGACAACAGCCCGGCGCAGGAATGGACGGTGGATGCCGTAAGTCTCTCCCGCCAGTGAGGTTTCG
Organism: Pseudomonadota bacterium; assembly: GCA_023393475.1. GTDB lineage: Bacteria > Pseudomonadota > Alphaproteobacteria > Rhizobiales > Devosiaceae > Devosia_A. The sequence continues at coordinate 46,923 of JAEWLC010000012.1, read as the reverse complement.
CTCCCCTGAACCGGACGCTATAGCTCCGGCAAAGGGAGAAATCACATGGCGCAGACCACGCAGCACCTGTCCCCCGGCGATCGGGGCCAGGCAACGATCACCGACATCAAGGCGATGCGCCTCGACAGCGGCTTCTGCCTCATCCGCCTCGATACCGACGCCGGCATTTCCGGCTATGGCGAATGCGGCGATCTCGACGGCGATCTGGTGCGCGCCTCCATTCTGACCCACGGCAAGGGTGGCGCGCGCCTGCCGCACCTGCAGCTGGTCGGCAAGGACCCGCTCGATATCGGCGTCCACTACCACAACATGTTCTACGCCTACCGCCAGCGCCCGGCGCACATGATGGTCTGCTCCGGCATCGACATGGCGCTCTGGGACCTCGCCGGAAAGCTGCTCGGCCAGCCGGTGCATAAGCTGCTCGGCGGCGGCTTCCGCAGCGAGATCGAGCTGTATTCGCACTGCCCGCATTTCGACCTCACCGATCCCGGCGCCTGGCGCGACGCGGCAGCGGACCTCAAGTCCGACAGGCACGGCTTCAGAACCTTCAAGGTCGATATCCACGACGCCATCGGCATCGAGATGCAGGAATACGTCCCCAGCCTGTCGCCCGGCGACATCCGCAAGATCCGGCGCTCGTACGAACTCGCCCGCGAGCACCTGGGCGAGGACATCGACATCATCGTCCACTGCCACAACGAGCTCGACGCGCCGAGCGCCATCTCGGTCGCCGAGGCGGTCGAAGCCATCCATCCGATCTACCTCGAGGACCCGCTGCAGCCCGGCTATTCCGAGAACTGGGCCGCGCTGCGCAAGACGACGCGCATCCCGATCATGACCGGCGAGAACATCGAACTGCCCGAACAGGCCCTGCCCTTCCTGCAGCACCAGAGCGTCGATTGCCTGCAGCCCGATATCGTCAATTCCGGCGGGATCACCGGCACCAAGGCGATTGCCGACCTGGCCTCGCTCTATCGCACGCCGATCACGCTGCACAATGTCAGCGGCCTGTTGCTCAACGCCGCGAGCCAGCAACTGGCAGCCGCCGTGTTCAACTGCCCCCGCATCGAGTGCACCCGGGGCGCCACGTCGCTGCGCTGGGCCAGTGAGAACCCGCTCAAGATCACGGACGGCAAGATGGCGATCTCGACCGCTCCAGGCCTCGGTGTCGACCTCGACCTCGACTGGCTCGAAAGCCATCGCTTCAAAGGCGAGCCGATCTGGGGCTGATCCTTAGAGCACGCCGCGGAAATACTCGATCGTACGATCGATGCCTTCCTCGAGCTGCACCGTCGGCGACCAGTGCAGCTGTTCGCGCGCCAGCGAAATGTCAGGCTGGCGCTGGCGCGGATCGTCCTCGGCCGCCGGCTGAAACTGGATATCGGAGCGGCTGCCGGTCCTTGCGATCACAAGCTCGGCGAGTCGGCGGATCGTGAACTCACCGGGGTTGCCGACGTTGACCGGTCCGGTGAACTCGGGGCCGGTGTCCATCATCCGCATCAGCCCCTCCACCAGGTCGTCCACATAGCAGAAGCTGCGTGTCTGCTCGCCGGTACCCTGGATCATTAGCGGCTTGTCCTGCAGGGCCCGCACGATGAAGTTGGAGACCACCCGGCCATCGTCGGGGTGCATGCGCGGCCCGTAGGTGTTGAAGATCCGGACCACCTTGATGTCGACGCCGAGTTGCCGGTGATAATCGAAGAATAGCGTCTCGGCGCTGCGCTTGCCCTCGTCGTAGCAGGCTCGCGGCCCCGTCGGGTTGACCCGTCCCCAGTAGCTCTCCGGCTGGGGATGCACCTCCGGATCGCCATAGACCTCACTCGTCGAAGCCTGCAGGATTCGGGCGCCCGTGCTCTGCGCGAGACCGAGCAGGTTGATCGCGCCGTGTACGCTAGTCTTGATCGTCTGCACCGGATGGCGCTGGTAGTGGACCGGTGATGCCGGGCACGCGAGGTTGAAGATGCGGTCGACCGGCATGGAGACCGGCTCGGTGACATCGTGGGTCACGAGGCTGAAGCGGCTGTGGCCGACCAGGTGCTCGATGTTCCGTCGGCTGCCGGTGAAGAAGTTGTCGAGACAGACAACCTCGTGTCCAGCGGCGATCAGGCGATCGCATAGGTGGCTACCCAGAAAACCCGCTCCCCCGGTGACCAGTACCCGGAGGCCTACGCCGTCGCCCATCTCGTGCCTAAGTCCGATAACCTGTCTAGGCGGCGGACAAAACCCGCTCGCGCCGCCACCGTCAAGCCGCGGTTGACAGAAGCGCGCCAGCGCTATACTTAAGATCATGCTTAAGCAATCGCCCGAACCGCTCGATCTCATGTTCCAGGCTCTCGCCGACCCTACGCGGCGAAAGATGGTCGAGCGGCTCACCCAGGGCTCGGCGTCGGTCAGCGAACTGGCGGCGCCGTTCCAGATGAGCCTGCCGGCCGTGGTCCAGCACCTGCAGGTGCTCGAGCAAAGCGGACTGGTGACGACGCAGAAGGTCGGGCGGGTTCGCACTTGCACGATCGACACCGGGGCGCTCAGCCTCGCCGAGAAATGGATCAACGACCGGCGCATCGGCTGGGAGAGGCGGCTCGACCGGCTGGGTGCGTTTCTCGATGCCCTGCCGGACGAGCCGGATAAAGGCGCAAGCTAGCGCTACGAACGAAGACCAGACGATTGCACTGCCCGGACCAGTCGGTCCGGCGATCGATGAATCATGCCCAAGAGGAGAGCGTGTGGTGGCGCGAGTGGTGCTGAACTTCTCCATGTCGCTGGATGGGTTCGTGGCCGGGCCCGATATCGACATGGAGAACGCAATGGGCGTCGGCGGCGAGCGGCTGCACGAGTGGATGTTCCCGCCCTCGGGGGAAAAGCACCCCGCCGACGCGGCAATGGCCGAGGTGACCAGCAGCTCCGTCGGCGCTGTCGTCCTGGGCCGCCGTACCTACGATATCGGGTTGCAGCACTGGGGCGACACACCCTTCCCGGTGCCGTCCTTCGTCCTCACGCATCGGAGCGAGCCGGACCGCCAGATGAAGAGCGCCAGCTTCCATTTCGTGGATGATGTCCGCGCCGCCATCGCCTCCGCACGCAACGCCGCGGGCGACAGGTCCGTCATCGTCATGGGCGCCGAGACAGCGCAGCAGGTGCTCCGTGCCGGCCTTGCCGATGCCCTTCACATCCAGGTGGTGAGCGTCCTGCTCTGCCGGGGCAAGCGCCTGTTCGACGATATCGGCGACACCGCGATCGAACTCCGGCGCACCCGCGCCGTCGCCGCATCACCCGACGTGACGCATCTCGAATACGACGTCCTGCATTGATCCAAGGAAGAGGAAAAACGATATGACCGACCGTTCCATTGCCCATGGCAGCTTCACCGTACAGCGCAGCTACAAGCACGCGCCGGCCAAGGTCTTTTCGGCCTGGGCGAACCCAGAATTCAAGCGCCAGTGGTTCGGCTCGCCCAATCCCGACAAGCCGACTGACGTCATGGATTTCCGCGTCGGCGGCCGGGAGTTCAACGAAAGCGCGATGGAGGGCAAGACCTACATCTTCGACGTCACCTACCGTGATATCGTCCCCGACAACCGCATCGTCTACACCTACGAAATGTCGGTGAACGGGAAGCGGATGTCGGTCTCGCTGGCCACCATCGAGCTCTTCCCCGATGGCAGCGGCACCCGCATGGTGGTCAAGGAAGATGGCGCCTTCCTCGACGGGCTCGACGACTACACGCAGCGCGAGGCCGGCACCAACTACCTCATCGACCTGATGGGCAAGTGGCTGGACGAGAACGCGTGACGCCGTCCGGCAAAACGATCGCACTTGGCGACCTCGAAGTGTTCTACCTCGAGGCCGGCAGCGGCCGGCCGCTCATTCTGCTGCACGGCGGCACCGCCACCTCGTCCGACTGGGACGGCGCCATCGAGCGCCTCGCCGCGCAGTATCGCATCATCGCGCCGGATACGCGCGGCCACGGGCGAACCAGCAATCCCCTGCAGCGGCTCAGCTACGCGCAGTTCGCCGACGACACGGCGATGCTGGCCCATGCCCTCGGGCTCGAGCGACCGGTGATCGTCGGCTACAGCGATGGCGGGCAGACGGCGCTCGAGTTCGGCATCCGCCATCCCGGCAAGGCCGCTGCGCTCGTCCTCGGCGGCACGATCAGCGAGCCGACCCCTGCCTATCTCGATGGCCTCCACGGTTGGGGGTTCCCGGCGCCGGGCGAGGTGAATCTCGAGCAGGTCGCGGCCGAGTTCGGTCCCTATTTCGATCATCTCAAGACGGCGCATGCCCATCACTACGGCCAGGACTACTGGCACTCCTACCTGCGCCAGATCTCCGAGCTCTGGCTCACCCTGCCCCGGTACTCGGAGCAGCAACTGGCGGGGATCGCCGACCCGACGCTCGTTATCATGGGAGATCGCGACCAGCTCGGCGGGGTCGAGGCGGCGCATCCGCTCTACCGGCATCTCGGGGCCGGCGAGCTGGCGATCATCGCCGGTGCTGGCCATGAGGCGGTCAACCGGCCGCTGTTCTGGGATACCGTCACCGAGTTCCTCACCCGGCACGGGCTCGGCTGAGCCCCTACTCCGCCGCAGCCTTCAGCCTGGGCCTGACCTTGTGCCGGCCCACCGGCACGATCATCGGCGTGTGCGACACCGGATCGAGCGCCACTTCGGCGTCCATGCCAAACACGGTCTTCACCAGTTCCGCCGTCACCACGTCGGACGGCGCGCCCGCGGCGACCACCCTGCCCTCGCACATGGCAACGATGTGGTCGGCATAGCGGCAGGCGAGGTTGAGATCGTGCAGGACCGCGACGACCGTGCGCCCGCGCTGCTGCACGAGGTCGGTGAGCAGGTCCAGCACTTCGACCTGGTGGTTGATGTCGAGGAAGGTGGTCGGCTCGTCGAGCAGCAGGAGTTCCGTCTCCTGCGCCAGCGCCATGGCGATCCAGACGCGCTGGCGCTGCCCGCCGGAGAGTTCGTCGACCGTCCGGCCGGCGAGATCGAGCGTGTCGGTCGCCTGCAGCGCGTTGGTCACCGCCGCATCGTCGGCGGCGACCCACTGGCGGAACCAGCCCTGGTGCGGATAGCGGCCGCGGCCGACCAGATCGGCCACGGTGATGCCGTCCGGCGCGACAGGTGTCTGCGGCAGCACGCCGAGCAGCGTCGCCACTTCGCGGGTCGGCATGCGGTGGATGTCACGGCCGTCGAGCAGCACCGAGCCCTTCGACGGCGCCAGCAATCGCGCCAGGCCGCGCAGCAAGGTGGATTTGCCGCAGGCGTTGGCGCCCACGATCACGGTGAACTTCGCCGGCGGAATGGCGAGGCTGAGCCCGTTCACGATGGTGCGGTCGCCATAGCCGAGCACGAGGTCGGTGGCCGAAAGCGAGTGATTTTCGGACATGGCTTGCCTCCGGATCAACCGCCGCGGCCCGAACGATGGGCGGCGGCGAGCAGGTAGATAAGGAATACAGCGCCCAGCGCGCCGGTGACGACGCCGACCGGCAGCTGGTTGCGGCCCAGCATGTGCTGGGCAATGAAATCGGCCCCGATGGTCACGATGCCGCCGACGAGGAAGGCCGGCAGCAGCGCGTGACCGGACGGACCGAGCAGGCGCCGTGCGATGGGTCCGGCGACGAAGGCGACAAAGGACACCGGCCCGACCGCCGCCGTCGCGAATGCCGCCAGCAGCACCGCCACGATGATCAGCCCCAGCCGGGCGTGCTCGACGCGGGTGCCCAGCGCCGTCGCCGCATCGTCACCGAGCTGCAGCACCTGCAGCGCCCGGGACAGCCACGTCGCCAGCGGCACCAGCACCACCAGCGCCACGGCAAGCGGCGCGAGCTCGTCGAAGGTCGCGCCGTTCAGGCTGCCGGTCAGCCAGGCCAGCGCCTCCTGCACTTCCATGATGCGGGCGCGGGTGAAGAGGTACGAAATCACCGCTCCGGCGATCGCCGACATGCCGATGCCGACCAGCACCAGCCGATAGGGCGTCACCCCGTTTCGCCACGACAACCCGTAGATCAGCAGCGCCGTCACTACTGCCCCGCCGCAGGCGCACAGCGCCACGGCCACGCCCGACCACTTGAAGAGGATGATCGCCGCGACCGCCACCGCGCTGGCGCCCAGCGTGATGCCGACGATATCGGGGCTGGCGAGCGGGTTGCGGAGGACGGTCTGGAAGATCACCCCGGAGAGGCCGAACGCACCGCCCGCCAGCAGCCCCGCCATCACCCGCGGCAGGCGCACGCCCAGCACGATGAAGTCGTTGGCGGAATCGGTGCTGCCGATCAGCGGCGACAGGAGCGAGCGCACGACCTCCGCCACCGGCAGCGGATAATCGCCGACCGACATGCTGAGCGCCATCAGCGCCAGCACGACCGTGGCCAGGGCCAGGACCACGACTCCGTAGCGCTTCCGCAGGCGCTTGTGCACGGCAGCGACTTCACCCGTCGCCATGAACCCGGCGGCGCTCATAGCTCGGCCAGCTTCCTGCGCCGCACCAGCGCGATGAAGAACGGTGCGCCCAGCGCCGCCGTCACGATGCCGACCTGCAACTCTCCCGGTGGCACGATGACCCGCCCGACGATATCCGCGCCGATCAGCATGATCGGGGCGAGCACCATCGAATAGGGCAGCAGCCAGCAATAGTTGGGGCCGGTGAAGGCGCGCGCGATGTGGGGAATGGTGAGGCCGACAAAGCCAATCGGTCCTGCGGCGGCGGTCGCCGCGCCCGCGAGGATCACGGCAGCCAGCCCGACGATGGCGCGGGAGCGCTGGACCCGCATGCCCAGCCCGCGCGCCACGTCGTCCCCCATGGCGAGGCCATCGAGAATACGCGAGGTGAGCAACGCCAGCGCGATGCCGGCAAGGATGAACGGCGTGACCTGAACCAGGATCTCGGTGGTTCGTCCGGTCAGCGCGCCGACCTGCCAGAAGCGGATCTGGTCGAGCGTCTCGACATTGGTGATCAGCACGGCGCTGGTCACCGACGTGAGCGCGGCGGTCACGGCGGCCCCGGCCAGCGCCAGTTTCACCGGCGTCGCGCCCTCGCGGCCGAGCGAGGCGATGAGATAGACGAGGACCGTCGCAGCCCCTGCCCCGAGGAAAGCCAGCCAGACATAGCCCGACAACTGGCTGATGCCGAAGACCGAGATGCCGAGCACCACGCAAAGCGTTGCGCCGGCGTTGATGCCGAGGATGCCGGGATCGGCCAGCGGGTTGCGCGTCGCGCCCTGCAGGATGGCGCCGGACAGCCCGAGCGCCGCCCCGACCAGCAGCCCCACCAGCGTACGCGGCAGGCGCAGGTCGAGGATGATCTTGTGGGTCGTCTGTCCGGGATCGAACGCGAAGAACGCGTTCCAGATGTCACCGACGGCGATCGGTCGCGCGCCGACCGTGATCGAGAGCACCAGCACGCAGCCGAGCAGGATCGTGAACAGCACAAGGCCGCCGGCACGAGCCGACGGCGCAAGTCCTGTCGCCGATGTGGCGGCGGCCGGCACGCCTAGTCGCCGACGCTCACGTCGGCGGCGTCGATGGCGGCGCTCAGCTTGTCGAGTTCGCGGGCATAGGCCGCGTAGTTGCGCAGCCAGAAGGCCGGCCAGTCGGTCACCTGCCCGGCCGCCGCGGCGCGCATGGTCGTCCACGTCGCCTGGCCCTTGGCCGTCTCGATGGTGGCCGCGGAGCGGTTATCGACGAGGATCAGGTCGGGCTGGTACTTGTCCACCTGCTCCCAGCTCAGCGTCTCCCAGTAGCCGCGATCGTCGGCAATCGCCGGATCGATGAGCTTGAGGCCCCACGATGCGAAATCCATCAGTTCGGACGAGCCGGCGGTAGCGGCGACGTAGAGCGCGTCGGTGCCGGCCCAGACTGCGAGGGCGCTGACATCGGGCTTGGCGGCGATGGAGCCCTTGAACTTCTCACGCGCGGCCTCGAAGGCAGCCTTGTCGGCGGCAACCTGCGGCGCGGCGAGATCGGCACCGAGGCTTGCGGCGAGCTTCTCGTAGTCCTCGATGAGCGTGACGATCGAGGCTCCCTGGATCGGGCCGGTGATCGGGGCCAGCGGCTTCAGTGCATTGTTGACGTCGGCGCCGCCGCTCCAGACGCTGTCGAGCGGCCACCACTCCGCGACGATCAGGTCGGGCTTCAGCGCGGCGGCCTTCTCGATGCTGACCTCACCCCAGGTCTCGCCGATGATCTCGATGCCGGTCAGGTCGAGGCCTTCGAGCGCCTTGGCGTCGGCAACGGCGCTGTCGGCATAGATGCCAACCGGGCGAATGCCGAGCGGAATGAGGCCGGCCGCGGCGTCCTGGCTGGCGATGATGCGGGTCGGGACGTGGTCGAGCGTGACGGTCTCGCCCGTTCCGCCCGTATAGGTCCACTCCGCAGCGAAAGCAGTAGCGGGCAATCCCAGCACAAGCGCGGCGAAAGCTATGGCTTTGAGCGACATCCAGACGATCCCGAAGTAATGTTGATCTTCGGGGTCACCTATCCAAGGCGTATGCTGACGAGTCAAGTCAAGTTTACGGCTCGCGTGCAGCCGTAGTTCTGGCTTGTCCCGCAGAGAAGCCTAGCTGGCGATGCGGTGCGGCGTGAAAGCCCCGCTTCCGCTGGTGTCATAGATGCTGGACCACACGACCCAATACTTGCCGTGCTCGTCCGGGACGAGGACTTCCGCCTCGCGCCCGGTATGAGCCTGGAAGCGTGCCAGCGACCGCGCCTCGAGCGCGGCGTTCTCACGCGAATTGTAGGGTCCGTGGGCCTTGCCCTCGAAGTCGACCCACCAGTTGTCGCGACTGCTAATGACGAGATAGAGCGCCTTTGCCATGGCGTCTCCTTATGTGCGAGCCCCTGGGGTGCCGTCGAATCCCCCAACCCGACCAGCCCCCGCGCAAGGATATTTGCACCGGTGGCGAATCAAATCGAGTCCGGGGGGCGCATTGGAGCTCCGTACGATAACGCTCACAGAACGCTGAGGGGGCTTCAGGCGGGCCGACGGTACTGGTAGATGCCCACGTCGATCGACCCTTCGGCGAACCCGGCCTCACAGTAGCAGAGGTAGTAGACCCACTTGCGCCGGAATTCCTCGGTGTAGCCGAGCTTCTTGATCTCGTTCCAGCGCTCGAGGAAGCGCTCGCGCCACAGCCGCAGCGTCTTGGCGTAGCTCAGCCGGAAGGTCTCGACGTTCTCGAGGATCAGCCCGACCTTGTCGCCCTGCTCCTTCATCGCCGTCTTGGTCAGCAGCATGCCGCCGGGGAAGATGAAGCGCTGGATGAAATCCGGCCGTGCCCGGTAATCGAGGAAATCCTGCTCGCCGATGGTGATAGCCTGGATCGAGGCCGTGCCGCCGGGCTTCAGCCGATCATGCACGGTCTTGAAGTAGCTCGGCCAATGCTCCTCGCCCACCGCTTCGATCATCTCGATCGAGGCGATGTGGTCGAACTGGCCCTGCGTGTCGCGATAGTCCTCGAAGTGCATCCTGGCGAGCTTGTCGAGGCCCTGCCGTTCCATCCGCTCGTTGGCGAACTTCAGTTGTTCGGCCGAAAGCGTAATGCCGCGCACCTCGGCGCCGATATCCTTGGCCACCGTCTCTGCGAAGCCGCCCCAGCCGCAGCCGATCTCGAGCACCCGGCTGCCCGGCGTGACGCCGGCCATTTCCGCCACCTTGCGGTACTTGGCGTGCTGGGCCTCTGTCAGCGTCTGGTCGTCGGATGTGTAGTAGGCCGACGAGTAGGTCATCGAGGGGTCGAGCCACTCGGCGTAGAAGTCGTTGCCGAGGTCGTAGTGCTCGGAAATGTTCTTCTTCGAGCCTTCCTTCGAGTTGGCCCGGCTCAGGTGGTAGGTGATGTCCTGGGCGGCGCGGCCATACCAGGAGTTCTCCCCGCTATCGAGAACGTCGCGGTTCTGCAGGAAGTAGCGGAACAGCGCCGTCAGGTCCTCGATCTCGACGTCGCCATCGATATAGGCCTGCGCGAATCCGACCGTGCCGCGCTGCACGGTCTTCTGCAGCACCTTGAAGTTGCGCAGCACCAGATGCGGATGCTCGCCGGTCGACGGATCGCCGAAGGTGCGGGTCTTGCCGTTCGGGAAGGTGATGGTGATGGCGCCATGCTTTGGCTTGCCGACCAACCGCTTGCCGACCCAGGCAGCGACACCCGAGAGAAAGTGTGTCCAAGGCGTGGGCGTACTCGCCCTCGTTTCAACCGCAAGCTTATCCATGACGCAACAATCCAGACAAAATCCGGCACCAAGGAGGGCCTAGCATCGGGGCGGCACAAACGCCGGAAGCCGGCCGCGGCGCCCGAAGACACAGCACTTTAGCCACCATAAATGGAGATGCAAGTAGGAGTTTCAACCCGTTGGGCGGGGTGGCGGGACCTGCTAACTCCTCGGCACCGCTGCATCATTGAGGCGCACCTGCACCTCCTCGCGCCCCTGCCAATGGTCGATGCTGAGCGTGCCGGCAAGGTGGAGCGCGGTGTCGTTCCCGGCCCCCAGCAGGGTCTCGCCGAGGGCCGTCGTAGCCGCCCGGAAGGCGATCGCCTTGAGACGCGCGCCATCTCCCGACGTCAGCGTGAACTTCACGTGCCCTGCCCCGCCCACGACCTCGGCAAACTTCGCCTTGTGCGCGGGAAAGGCGAAGACCGGCTGCGGGTTGCCCGATCCGAACGGACCCGCCCGCTCGATCTCGTGGACAAACTCTACCGTAGCGCCGCGCGCCGTCATCGCCGCGTCGATCTCCAGTGCCGCCGCGGCCCGGGCGGTCCCGACGCTGGCGCCGAGCCGCTCGATCACATGAGCGCGGAACGGGCCTAGTTGCCCGGGTTTCAGGGTCACGCCGGCCGCCATGGCATGGCCGCCGCCCTTTGCCGCGAGCCCAAGCTCCACTGCCTCGATCACCGCCGTCCCGAGTTCGACGCCGGGCATAGAGCGCCCCGACCCGGTGCCCGTGCCATCAGGGTTCAGGGCGATCGCGAAAGTCGGCCGCTCGAAGCGCTCGCGCACGCGTGCCGCGACCAGGCCCACGACGCCGGGATGCCAGTTGGCCGAGGCGAGCACCAGCACCGGCGGACCCTCGCCGCCGCCGATCTCGGCCTCCGCGGCACGCACCGCTTCCTCCACGGCCTCGACTTCGATGCGCTGCCGCTCGGTGTTCAGTTCGTTGAGCTGCGCGGCGATGATCAGCGCCTGCTGCTCGTCGTCGAGCGTCAGGAGGCGCATTCCGAGCGCCGCATCGCCGATGCGCCCGCCGGCATTGATGCGCGGGCCGATCAGGTAGCCGAGATGATACGGATTGAGCGGCCCATTGAGCCGCGCCGCCAGCGCCAGCGCGCCGATGCCGCGGTTCGACCCGCTGCGCGCCACTTCGAGCCCGCGGGCGACGAAGGCCCGGTTCAGCCCCTTGAGCGGGACGACGTCGCACACCGTCGCCAGCGCAACGAGGTCGATCATATTCATCAGGTCGGGCAGGCCGGTATCGCCGCGCTGGCGCAGCACCCGGTTGGTCGCCACCAGCACCATGAAGGTGACGCCCGCCGCGCAGAGGTAGCCAAGTCCGGAGATATCGTCGGGCCGGTTCGGATTCACCAGCGCATTGGCGGGGGGCAACTCGGCGTCGGAGAGGTGGTGGTCGATCACCAGCACATCGAGGCCGCGCTCGCGCGCATGGGCGATCGGTCCGTCGCTGGTCGTGCCGCAGTCGAGCGTGATCAGCAGCCGCGCCCCGCCATCCACCAGCTTGTCAATGGCGGTCGTATTCGGCCCGTAGCCCTCGAAGATGCGATCCGGGATATGCACCTGCGGGTTGAGCCCGAAATGGCGCAGGTAGCGCGCCATCAGCGCGCAGGAGCAGGCGCCGTCGACATCGTAGTCCCCGAACAGCGCCACCGGCTCGTCATCGGCGATCGCCCTCGCCAGCCGCTCAGCCAGCTCATCCATGCCCGCGAGGGTGGACGGATCGGGCATCAGTTCGCGCACGGTCGGCTGCAGGAAGCGCTCGGCGGAATCCACATCGACACCGCGACCGGCGACGATGCGCGCCAGGATTTCCGACAGTTCGGTGCGCTGGCCGATCGCCGTCGCCGTCCGCACGCCGGCAGCGTCGAGCCGATCGACCCATGGGCGACCGAGCACGGACCTGCTGACATCGAGGAAATTGGCGCGCGGCTCGTCCATCGCAGCCGAAGTAAGCAGATTGGGGGCGCGCGTCGAGGGTCAGTGCCCGGTTTTCCTCGCCTCGCGGCAAAATCGGACGCGCGGGGCTTCCCTGCACTAAAACTCGCGTCCATAGGTCCCCATATGTGACGCACGTTTCAACAAGGGGACCACAATGTTCGCATCGAAGGGCTTCCGAGTATCGGCCCTCCTCGCCACTCTGATCATGGCTCTCTCGCTCGTCGCGGTCGATACGGCCGAGGCGCGGCGCGGCGGTAGCTTCGGCGGCCGCGGCATCCGCACCGAGCGCAGCGTGCCGTCGACGCAGGTATCGCCCAAGACCACGGCGCCGGTTCAGAACACGATGACGAACGGCACCACGCAGCGCGGCCCCACCGCCGCGGCAGCGACGCCCGCGCGCCCCAGCCTCTTCGGCGGCATCGGCGGCGCCATTCTCGGCGGCTTCCTGTTCTCGGGCCTCTTCGGCATGCTGTTCGGCTTCGGCTTCGGCGGCTTCGGCGGCATGCTCGCCCTGCTGTTCCAGGTCGTGATCATCGGCCTCATCATCAGCTTCTTCATGCGCCGGCGGCAGCAGCAGCCGGCCATGGCGGGCGGGCCGACGCCGAACCAGTTCCGCTACGAGGCGCCCAATGCCGGCCAGAACTATGCCGGTCGCCCCTCCGGTTCCGCCGAACCCCGCTCCAATGCCTCGCAGCGGGCCGGCCGTCGCGACGAAGTCGGGGTGACCGACGCGGACCTTGGCGCCTTCCAGCAGCGGCTCACCGAGTTGCAGGACGCCTACTCGCGCGAGGACTACGCGGCCCTGCGCAAGATCGCGACGCCCGAGGTCATGGGCTACCTCGCCGAAGAGCTGGGCGAGAATGCCAGCAAGGGCCTCCGCAACGAGGTCTATGACGTGACCCTGCTCGATGGCGACATCGCCGAGGCTTGGCGCGAGGACGGCACCGACTATGCCAGTGTCGCCATGCGCTACGAGTCGCGCGACATCACCCGCAACCGCAGCACCGGCGAAATCGTCGCCGGCGAGGACCGGGTCACGACGACCACCGAGATCTGGACCTTCCAGCGCCAGAACCGCGGCCCCTGGCTGGTCAGCGCCATCCAGGAAGCGTAAGCGCCGGATTACCGGAATAGCGAAGGGCCGCCCAGTGGGCGGCCCTTTCCGTTGGTGGAGCATGGGCACGGGTCTGCGGCGCATGTGCTCGGGCTCCGATGCCCCCCCACTGGCTGTCATCCCAGCGAAGGCTGGGATCCAACGCTCAGCCAACGCCAGAGGAGAGATGGATCCCTGCCTTCGCAGGGATGACACCGCGTTGGTGGAGCGCCCAAGCGACCACCACCGCCGCCGACGGAGAGAGCGGTACTCCACCCTACCGATGATGCTCCGCCGTGATCCACCGGACCGTCTGGCTCCACGAGCGCATCACCACGGTGTTGGTCCGCACCGAGTTCTGCCGGTAGCGGACGCCGGTCAGCAGGCTTCCGTCCGTCACGCCGGTGGCGGCGAACAGCACGTCGCCCGAGGCCAGTTCATCGGCGCGGTATTTCTTGTTCGGCTCGGTGACGCCCATCTTCAGGGCCCGGTCGCGCTTGTCCTCGCTGTCGAGGATCAGCCGCCCCTGCATCTGGCCGCCGATGCAGCGCAGCGCCGCCGCCGCCAGCACGCCCTCGGGCGCTCCGCCCGAACCGAGGTAGATGTCGATGCCGGTATCCTCGGTGTTCACCGCATGGATGATGCCGGCGATGTCGCCATCCGAGATCAGCTTGATGGCGACGCCGGCCGAGCGCAGGTCGTCGATCAGCGCGGCATGACGCGGGCGGTCGAGCACGCAGGCGGTGATCTCGCTCACCGGCACGCCCTTGGCCTTGGCGAGCGCGGTGACATTGTCCTTCGCGGAGGCGTCGAGATCGACCAGCCCATCGGCATAGCCGGCGCCGATGGCGATCTTCTGCATGTAGACGTCGGGGGCATTCAGTAGGCCGCCGCGCTCGGCCATGGCCAGCACGCAGATCGAATCCGGCTGGTTCTTGGCGCAGAGCGTCGTCCCCTCGAGCGGGTCGACAGCGATGTCGACCTCGGGGCCGTCACCGGCGCCGACTTCCTCGCCGATCCACAGCATCGGGGCCTCGTCGCGCTCGCCCTCGCCGATGACGATGCGGCCGTGGATATGGACGTTGCCCATCTCCGCGCGCATGGCTTCGACGGCGGCGGCATCGGCCGCCTTCTCGTTACCTTTGCCGCGCCACTGGGCGGCGGCAAGCGCCGCCGCCTCGGTGACTCGCACCAGTTCGAGTGTCAGGGAACGATCGATCGCCGCACGCCGTTCGGGATCGGATTTGCTGAGCTTCATGCGCACTCCCTGCCCCCGCTGCAGGGGCCGTTGCCTATCTCGCGGTCGCCCTCCCGAACCGCAAAAGTCTGCAACTTTTGCTGGGTAGGCGACTACAGCTGTTCGATCCGGATCATCTGCGGATCGCCGACGATGAAGCCGTCGCCCTTGATCGCGTTGAGCGCGTCACGAACGGTCTGCTCCATGGTGGAGTGCGTGAGCAGCACCACCGTACGGGAGTCGGTCCCCGTCACGCCGGGCTCGCTAACACGCAAATCCGGACGCTGGATGACACTCTCGAGCGAAATGCCCGCCGCACCCATGCGAGTAGCAATAGCGGCAAACGCGCCGGGTACATCCCTCACATTTAGTCGGATGTAGTAGCCGCCCTCGTGCTCGCGGATCGGCGCGCGGCGATAGGGCGTCAACTCGGCACTCGGCACGCCCAGCGGCGGCACCTTGGTGCCGCGGGCGATGTCGAGGATGTCCGACAGGACGGACGAGGCCGTCGGCGGGCCACCGGCTCCCGGGCCGGCTAGCAGCAGTTCGTGGACGTGGTCGGTCTCAAGCGCCACCGCGTTCATCACCCCGTCGACGCCCGCCACGGCGGCAGTCTTGGGCACCAGCGTCGGATGCACGCGCTGGTCGATGCCGTCGGCCGAGCGCTGGGCAATGCCGAGCAGCTTGATCTTGTAGCCGAGATCGCCCGCCACCTTGATATCGGCCTGGCTGATCGAGGTGATGCCCTCGACGAAAATCTCGTCCGGCGCGATCTCGCAGCCGAAGCAGAGCGAAGCGAGAATTGCGAGCTTGTGCGCCGTGTCGAAGCCGTCGACGTCGAAGCTCGGGTCGGCCTCGGCGTAGCCGAGCTTCTGAGCGTCCGCGAGGCACTCGGCGAAGCCGATACCCTCGTTGCCCATGCGGGTGAGGATGTAGTTGCAGGTGCCGTTCATGATGCCGTAGACGCGGGCGATGCGGGCCGAACCCAGGCCCTCGCGCAGCGTCTTGATGACCGGAATGCCGCCGGCAACCGCAGCCTCGAAGCCGAGCTGCGCCCCCGATTCCTCGGCGATCCTGGCAAGGTTCACGCCGTGGCGCGCCAGCAGTGCCTTGTTGGCGGTGACCACCGGGCGGCCGATTTCCAGCGCGGCGCGAACCGCCGCCAGCGCCGGGCCATCCTCGCCGCCGATCAGTTCGACGAAAAGGTCGATCCCGTCGGACTTTGCCAGCGCGACGGGATCATCGAACCATTCGAGGTCGGAGGTATCGATCCCGCGGTCGCGGCTGCGCGAACGAGCGCACACCGCCGTCACGGTGATCTTGCGACCGAGTTTTCGCGTCAGCTCTTCACCGTCCTTCTGGATGATGCGGACGAGCGTCGCGCCGACATTGCCGAGACCGGCAACGCCGATGCGTAGCGGCGCCTCGAGTGCAGCGTCGGCATGCTCCTGCATCGTCTTCAGGATACGGGTGCGCGTGTCCGAGCGCGGCTCCCTGCCCTCGCGGAGGTCGAAGACGAAAAGCGGGTCACCCGCAATGGTCCGTCCGAACCGGGTCGGCGTCCAGCCGCGCGCGGCAATGAAGGACTCGACGGACTGGCGGAACGACTGGATATCGGACATCAAACTGCTCTCGGACGTGTCCGAGACCTATGGATAGGAAAGACCCTATCAGTCAATAGGATTGGCATCCGAATCCTACTTCCTGGCGTTCTGCACAGCCTCGGCGATGCGCTTGAGATAGTCCGGCATCGCCCACTTGATCGACAGCGCGCTCGACGAGATCACCGCCATGTTGGCGATGCGGTCGTCCATGCGCACATAGGCGCCCTTCTGGATCTGCGGAATCGAGGCGATGAACGGCTTGGCGTAGAACTCGTCAGCTGCCGCCGTCGTGCTGAAGAACGGGATCAGCACGTCCGCCGGGATCAGGTCGGCGTTCTCGTAGCTCAGCGGATACCAGAAGCCTTCGTTCGGCCCCGCCGCGTCCGGCTTCGGTGGGATCGTCAGGCCGGCCAGTGCCAGCATCTTGGCGCGGGCGTCGTCGGCGGAGTGGATGGCAAGCGCGTCGTTGTAATCGAGCAGCGTCACCGCGCTGGCGCCCGCCAGCTCCGGATACTTCGCCGCTTCGTCCCTGACGAACTGCTCGAGTTCGGCGACGAGGGCCC
This sequence comes from Pseudomonadota bacterium, assembly GCA_023393475.1. GTDB lineage: Bacteria > Pseudomonadota > Alphaproteobacteria > Rhizobiales > Devosiaceae > Devosia_A. The sequence continues at coordinate 30,253 of JAEWLC010000012.1, read as the reverse complement.
TGCCCTCCTCTGCCTTGCCGAGCGCTTCGCCGGTCACGGTGATCACTTCCTGCCAGGATGCCGTCCACGGCGTCGTCGGAAAAGCCACGACGGGAGCAATCTGGCTCAGCAGCTTGTATTCGTCGGCGGAGATGCCGGAATAGACCGCGAGGATCAGGTCGGGCTTCAGCGCGGCGATCTTCTCGATGGGAGCGCCGGCGGTATCGTCGAATGCGACGGGCATCTCGGCCCCGGCCTTGGCGATGGCCTCCTCCACCCACGGCACCAGGTCCTTGTCATAGCCCTCCGAGCGGAAGCTCGGGACGCCCACCGGCACCGTGCCGAGCGCAATGGCGGCGTCGGTCGAGGACCATCCCAGCGTCACAATCCGCGTAGGCGCGGCAGGGATCGTGGTCTCCCCCAGTCCGTGCTTAATGGTTACGGGGAACTCCTGGGCGCCCGCTGGCAGAGCCAGTGCAGCGAGCAAACCTGCGATAGCGACAAAATGGCGGAACATGAGTGAGCCTTCGATTGGGTTCGAAAGCTGATAGCAATAGTCATGTTAAGAGGGCAAGACCCTGCACCCGTAATGCAGGCGTAATCCTGCGCTCCTACCGGTGACCATTCCGGCACCGGTTCTTCCCCTCACGAAGGCGTTCATGCCGGCCGTTCTTTCAGTCCAATCCCGCGCGGTTTTCGCCATTTCGTCCCGTATCTGACCTGCATGACCACAGCTCCAGTCGTCTGGCTTGCTTCGTATCCACGAAGCGGCAACACCTTCCTGCGAACGATCATCTACCATTGCTTCAGGGTGCGGTCGGCCAGCATCTACGACGAGGACCTGGGCGCGCTGGGGCCGTCCAGCGTAGTCGGCCACATCGAACAGGGCCCGGATGGCTCGATCGACTTCGGCGACGAGCCGGTGCGGCTGATCAAGACCCACCATCCGCCGCAAGACGATCGTCCGGCCATCTACATCGTGCGCGATGGGCAGGAAGCGACGATGAGCCTGTTCGAGTTCTTCGAGAGGCAGATGCCCCTGCAGGCCATCATCGAGGGCCGGAACATGTTCGGCTCATGGAGCGGGCACCTCAGGCGCTGGCGGCCGCAGGAACGCCCATCGACGCTACTCCTGCGCTACGAGGAAATGCTCGCCGACACGAAGGGCACCGTCGACAAGCTGGCCGCCTTTCTGAACCTGCGGCCCATGTCCTACGTGGTCCCCTCTCGCGAAGACCTCGCGAAGGCGGACGGCAGGTGGATCCGGGCGAGGAAGTCCGACCGTCCGCGCCTCTCCGGCGCCGGCCTCGAGCAGTTCTGGCTCAAGAACGGCGAGCAGATGATCCGGTACGGGTACGCACGCCTCGACAGCCCCGAAGCGACAGCCCGGCTGAGCCCCTGAGCCGGTACCTGCTCTTCAAGCGCAAATGAAAGGCCCGGTCACTGAACGGGCCTTTTGCTGTTCGCTATTTCGCCGCCGTGATCGGCACGACGTTGCCGTGGCTGGGCTGGCCGGCAAGGAACTTCTTGATGTTGCGGGCGGCCTGGCGGATGCGCTGCTCGTTCTCGACCAGCGCAAGGCGCACGTACTGGTCGCCGTACTCGCCGAAGCCGACGCCCGGAGCCACGGCCACGCCGGTCTCCTGGATGAGGAGCTTGGCGAACTCGAGTGAGCCGAGGTGGGCGAACTGGTCCGGGATGGGCGACCACACGAACATCGTGGCCTTGGGCGAGGGCAGCTTCCAGCCGGCGCGCGAGAAGCTCTCGACCATCACGTCGCGGCGGTTCTGGTAGATCTCGCGCACTTCGTTGATGACCGAGTCATCGCCATTGAGCGCTGCCGCCGCAGCAACCTGGATGGGCGTGAAGGCGCCGTAGTCGAGATAGGACTTCACGCGGGCCAGCGCCGCGATCAGCCGCTCGTTGCCGACGGCGAAGCCGACGCGCCAGCCCGGCATCGAGTAGGTCTTGGACATCGACGTGAACTCGACCGTGATGTCGATGGCGCCCGGCACTTCCAGCACGGAGGGCGGCACTTCACCGTCGAAATAGATCTCGGAATAGGCGAGATCGGACAGGATGAAGATCTCGTGCTCTTTGCAGTACTTCACGACCTCTTTGTAGAAATCGAGCGTCGCGGTGTAGGCGGTCGGATTGGCCGGGTAGTTCAGCACCAGCGCGATGGGCTTCGGGATCGAGTGCCGTACCGCACGGTCGAGCGAGCGCATGAAGTCTTCGTTGGGCTCGGCCGGCATGGAGCGAACGACGCCCCCCGACATGATGAAGCCGAACGAGTGGATCGGATAGGTCGGGTTCGGGACCAGCACCACGTCGCCCGGGGCGGTGATGGCCGACGCCATGTTGGCGAAGCCTTCCTTCGAGCCGAGCGTCGCGACGATCTGCGTATCGGGGTTCAGCTTCACGCCGAAGCGGCGGCCGTAATAGCTCGCCTGCGCCTTGCGGAGCCCCGGGATGCCCTTGGACGAGGAATAGCGGTGGGTCCGTGGGTCCTTCACCGTCTCCTTGAGCTTGTCGACGATGTGCTGCGGCGTCGGCATGTCGGGGTTGCCCATGCCGAGGTCGATGATGTCGGTGCCACTGGCGCGCAGGCGCGCCTTGATCGGGTCGATGTGGGCGAACACGTAGGGCGGCAGGCGACGGATGCGGTGGAAATCGTTCATTGGAACCTCGTGGACCCGCGACGCACCTCAGTGCACGCATCACCCTCATGGGGCGCCGATTATCGCGGAATTATGGTTTTGACTCGGTTAAGCGGCCGATGTGGCCGCGCTGCTCGTTTTGGTTCCGCTCTCCCCAGCCGCGCTGCGGCTATCGAGGAGAGCTAGCGAGCGGGGGCGCCAGCACGCGCGGCGGCACCGGCTGCAATGCCGGCGGCGACGAAATGCGCTGCTACTCCCTGAGTCATTCACCCGGTCCCTTGTGGTCCAAGTATTTCGTTTAGTAGCGAGCGGCCGCGCCGGTCAAGCTCTTTGCGCCTATTGGGCCGGCGACGCCGCCTCGAACGTCTTGAGATAGGCGACGATGGCTGCGGCCTGCTCCGGGGCGAACTCGAACGCGGGCATCTCCGGGTGCGCGGTGACGATACCCTCGACCAGCGCCTCGCTGAGGAACTCGACATCGTACCGCTGGTGCAGTTCCCGGAATGGCGGTGCAAGGGCCAGCGGGCTGTCGCCGGTGGCCTCCACGGCATGGCAACCGGCGCAGTAGAGGACCACCAGTTCATGCCCCTCGGAGACAGGGTCCGCCTGTGCGCTCGAGGCAGCCGACAGCACGAGGGCGGTGGCAAGGGGCGCTATGGCAGCGCGCAGGTTTCGCATGAGAGTCTCCAGTCCGAATCGGCCACCCCTGCAGATGGCCCGGCCAGTCTAGCCGATTGCCCCGTCGGCTCCGCTAACGTCGTACATCGCGTTTTGCATAGGCGATCGAATAGAGCGTGCCGGCGAGCATCGGGCCGAGGATGCAGGCAATCAGCACCCAGATCAGCATTGCCATCGGCACGGTCACGGCCGCGACCAGCAGCACCAGGCCTCCTGCCATGCAGAGCCAGCCGGTGAACCGGTGTGTCGCCTGCCAGTTGGCAGGATCGTTCAGCGTGGTGGGAATGCGAATGCCGGCGATGCCGTTCGGCTGCGACTTGGGCAGGGCGTTGCCCATCAGGAGCAGCAGCACCGCGAACGCCAGCCCGATGGCGCGCACCATGCTGATCTCCACTCCAGCACCGATCAGCACGGTGACAATGGTGATCGCGGCAAAGATGCCCGTGAGCCCCGTCAGCACGGCGCCACTCAGGTGCCTGCCCCGCTCCACGGTCCCGGCGGCAACGAACTGCCCGATCAGCGCGAACAGGCCCCAGACCGCGGCAGTGATCGCTACTGGCAGGAGCAGCGCCACGTTGCGCGACGCAAAGCCATCCGGCGTGCCGTCCGGCCCCCAGTGGACCGGCAGCGTCGCATCGGCCGGGATCACCAAGAAGCCCGCCACCACGGCTGCCGCCGTGATCGCCAGAAGCAGGGTGCGAAGGGGTGTGAACAGGCCGCTCATTTCGGCTCCCTCAGGCTCATGAGGCCGCTCAGCGCCTCTTCGAGAATGGACATGTTGAGGTGGTAGATGAGGCTCGTGCCCTGCCGCTCGACGGCGACGAGGTCTGCCTCCTTCAGCTTGGCGAAGTGCACCGACAGGGTTGGCTTCGACAGCGTGAAGTGTTCCGCCAATGCTCCGGCGGACATCGGCCCCTGGCGCAGCAGTTGCAGGATCTCCCGGCGAACGGGATGCGACAGCGCTTCGAAGACGGCATTAATGCCCATCAGGATCGGTCCAGGTGCGAACCATCCTTATTTAGTCATTCAGCTAATTAGATGCAACGCTAATCTTCGCGGGTCGGCAGGTGCGCCAGGAACTGGTCGGTGCTCGCCGCCCAGGAGAACTGCTCGGCATAGGTGCGGCAGGCGTCTCGCGATATCCCCAGCGCGTGCATTGCCGCCGCCTTGAGGTCGTTGTCGAGGGCGCCCACCGGCGCGTCGCCGATCACGTCGATCGGCCCGGTCACCGGGAATGCGGCGACTGGGGTGCCGCTGGCGAGGGCTTCGAGCAGCACCAGGCCGAACGTATCCGTCTTGCTGGGGAACACGAACGCATCGGCGGAGGCAAAGAGCGTCGCCAGTTCCTCGCCCTGCTTCGGACCGAGAAACACCACGTCCGGATAGTCGAGCTTCAGCTTGTCGAGGCTGGGCCCTCCCCCGACCACCAGCTTGGTGCCCGGCAGGTCGAGCGAGAGGAACGCCTCGATGTTCTTTTCCACCGCCACCCGGCCGACATAGAGAAACACCGGCCCCGGATAGGCCAGCGCCCCGCGCTTCGACGGATGGAACAGCTCGGTATCGACGCCCTTCTGCCAGATCACCGCGTTGGTGAAGCCACGCTGCTCGAGCAGCGTCTTCAGGTGCGGCGTCCCGACGAGGCAGTATTTCGCCGCGCCGTGGAACCAGCGCAGGAACCGATAGCTCCAGCGCAGCGGCACGGGCAGCCGGGCCTTCAGATATTCCGGGAACTGGGTGTGATAGGCGGTCGAGAACGGAAACCCGTTCTTGCGGCACCAGCGCCGCGCCATGATCCCGAGCGGCCCCTCGGTGGCGATGTGGATCGCTTCGGCTCCGGAGGCCTCGATCCGCTCGTAAACCGGCTTCATCAGCGTCCGGCTCAACCGGATCTCGCCATAGCCGGGCATGGGGAACGTCTTGAACTCGTTCGGCGTCAGCATCTTCACGACGATGCCGCGCGTCTCCATCTCGCGCGCCACGAGTTCGATCGAGCGCACCACCCCGTTGATCTGCGGGTGCCAGGCGTCGGTGACGATGAGAACTGTCTTGGGCGTCGGCATTTGCTGCTCGTCCGGATGCGCGGCAATCGGTAGACCTGTCGCAGCTCGCCCGCAAGACAGCCGGCCTTGTCACTGCAACGAATCCGTGGCTTGTCACCGACGCTGATCGTCGCGCTCGATTGTCCGAGGAGAAGAAATATCCATGGCCAAGGGCCGACTACGCATCGGAGTAAGCGGACCTGCAGGGGCCGGCAAGACGACGTTGGTGAAGGCACTTGCCGCCGACCTGTCGCTTCCGATCATAGAAGAGGGGCTACGGGCCCTCTACGACGCACAGGTCGCGTACCATCATGCCTCCCGGACACCAGGCACTCCGCCGGAGGTGCAGAAGCGTGCCCTTGCGAACTGGATGCAGACCTATTTCGACTGGTGCGACGCCCGCCAGGCCGCCTACGCACAACACCCTGACTTTGTGGCAGACCGCTGGGAGTTGGACCTCTTCGGCTACTGGCTGCATGCCTTCGTTCAGCACAACACCTTTGACGACACGCGCCGGCTGCACGAAATCTTTCTCCAACGCTCGCGAGAGTTCGACCTGTTCGTGATGCTGCCGGTGGGGGACTTTGAGGCCGAAGAGCGCAACGAGGTCGGTCTCAAGCGCCAGACGAGCTACAACCGCAGTGTCGTCACACACTCGAGCTTCACCGGCCTGCTGTTCCAGGTGCCGGGCTCGGCCCCGCGATATGTCCCGCTGGCGGTCGAGCCGGTCGAAAAGCGCGTAGCCGACATCGTCGAAATCGCCAGGGCCCTCCGCGCCGGCTGATCCCCCTTAGGCCGCTCCCGTTTCAGCCCGCGCCTCCCGCTTCCACCAAAAGCAAAGGGCCCGCATCGCTGCGGGCCCTCGGCAATTCTGCAATCCGAAGCTTAGCGCTTCGAGAACTGGAAGGAACGACGGGCCTTGGCCTTGCCGTACTTCTTACGCTCGACCACACGGCTGTCGCGGGTGAGGAAACCACCAGCCTTCAGCACGCCGCGCAGCTCGGGCTCGTAGTAGGTGAGCGCCTTGGAGATGCCGTGACGGACGGCACCGGCCTGGCCCGACAGACCGCCGCCCGAAACGGTGGCGATCACATCGTACTGGTCGACGCGCGCAGCGGCGACGATCGGCTGCTGCAGCACCATCTGGAGCACCGGACGGGCGAAGAAGGCGTTGAACTCCTTGCCGTTGACGGTGATCTTGCCGTTACCCGGCTTCACCCAGACGCGGGCAATGGCGTTCTTGCGCTTGCCGGTGGCGTAGGCGCGGCCTTCCTTGTCCAGCTTCTGGACGTGGACGGGCGCATCGTTGGCGACGGCAGCGACGTTCGCAGTGCCCAGGTCTTCGAGGGAATTGATGGTCTCGGCCATTACTTGGCCCTCACATTCTTCGAGTTGAACGAGGCGACGTCGATCTTGGTCGGCGACTGGGCCTCATGCGGGTGAGTCTCGCCGGCGTAGACGCGCAGGTTGCCGTACTGCTTGCGGGCGAGCGGGCCGCCCGGCAGCATGCGGCGGACGGCGTTCTCGAGCACGCGCTCGGGGAAGCGACCCTCGAGCAGCTCGCGCTGCGTACGGTCCTTGATCCCGCCGGGGTGGCCGGTGTGCCAGAAGAAGCGGCGCTGATCGAGCTTCTTGCCGGTCAGCTTCACCTTGTCGGCGTTGATGACGATGACGTTGTCGCCCATGTCCATGTGCGGCGTGAAGGTCGGCAGATGCTTGCCGCGCAGGCGCATCGCGATGATGGAGGCAACGCGGCCGACCACCAGGTCTTTCGCGTCGATCAAGACCCACTTCTTGTCGATCTCGCTCGGCTTTACCGAGAAGGTGCTCATTGATGTTTTCCTTTGGGAAAGGCGGACAGCTTTGACCCATGCCCGGTTTTCGTGGCGCGGATATACGGGGAGCGCACCGATGCGTCAAGCGGTAAGATTTTTGCACTGTATTTCAACGGCTTAGCCAGTTGGTATTATAATACCATATGCTAAGTCATTGATTTCACTTAAGTCATGCATCCTAGACGGATGTCATCCCTGCGAAGGCAGGGATCCAACTCTCCGCTTGTGCTGGCGGTACGTTGGATCCCAGCCTGCGCTGGGATGACATCGGGGCGGGACCGAATGGAGAAGACCTACTTCGTCTACCTCACGGCCTCAGGCCGAAACGGCACCTTGTATGTGGGCGTCACCAACAACCTCGTTCGCAGGGTGGCCGAACACAAATCCGGCACCGTTCCCGGCTTCACCCTTCGATATGCCGTGGCGGACTTGGTCTGGTTCGAGACTCACACATCGGTCGAAGCAGCAATCCTTCGCGAGAAGCAGATCAAGGCCTGGAAACGCGAGTGGAAGATCAACCTGTTCCGCGATCTCAATCCGAACTGGGATGACCTCTATCCGGGGCTGACCAAGGGAATCTGGACCTGACCCTACCCTCTCCGCGGCGTTGCATCCGCGAGGTAGGCGATCGTCGCACCGGCGAGCATGAAGGCCAGGGCCTGGTGGCCCAGCGCCAGCGAGATGGGCACCATGGCGAGCAGCGTCGCAATGCCGAGGACCACCTGCAGCGCGACGAGCCCCGCGATGCGCGGCAGCCAGCCGTGGACGCCGGCAAAGCCCCCTGCCCTCTGCTGGCGCCACAGCAGCCAGCCGGCATAGACCACCACGACATAGGCGATCATCCGGTGGATGAACTGCACCGTAAGCGCATTCTCGAACAGGTTCTTCCACAGCGGCTGCATGACATCGAGACCGCGCGGGATCAGTGCCCCATCCATCAGCGGCCAGGTATTGTGGCCCATGCCGGCATCGAGGCCCGCGACGAACGCGCCGGCGACGATCTGTATCTCAATCAGGATCAGCAGGCCCCACACGGGCCAGCCCGGCGAGGATGCCGCCTTGGCCGGCTCGAGCCGCCTTGCCACCCAGATAAGGGCCAGGAACAGGAGCGACGCCGCAAACAGGTGCGCGGCGAGCCGGTACTGCGAGACCGAGGTCAGCTCGGACAGCCCGGACGAAACCATCCACCAGCCGAGGAAGCCCTGGAAGCCACCGAGCAGGAACAGGCCCGCGAGCGGTCCGGCAAGGCTCCAGGTGAAGCGCTTCTGCACGAGGAAGATGACGAACGGCACCGCGAACAGGAAGCCAATCACGCGCCCGAGGAAACGGTGTGCCCATTCCCACCAGAAGATCGACTTGAAGTCCTCGATACCCATCCAGGCGTTCTGCACGCCCTGCGGAATCTGCTTGTAGGCCTCGAACTCGGCCTGCCAGTCGGCGTCGCTCAGTGGCGGGATCGTGCCGGCCACCGGCTTCCACGAAGTGATCGACAGGCCGGATTCGGTCAGCCGCGTCGCCCCGCCGACAACCACCATGGCGAGCACGAACAGCGCCATGACATAGAGCCAGATGCGGACGGGCTTCAGCCTGTCTGCGGCGGGTGCGGTCGGTGTGGTGGTTTGAGCAGTTGCGCTGAGCGTCAAGATGGGTTCCTTTGCGCCCGAACTACTCCTCGCGTCCTCTTGGTTCAATGGGCGCGATGCCGCACAGGATCACGTACAGGCGATGTCCCAGTCCACCCGCAAGCTCATCGGCACCGTCCTCATCCTGCTCTCACTGCTGGTGTGGTCGGTGCTCGGCATGTGGATCTACATGAGCTTTCTCGGAGCTGCGGCCTGGTGGCTGCTGATCGGCTTCTTCGCCGTCATGGGCATGGGCTGGTTCTTCCCGGCTACCTGGATCATCCGCTGGATGTCGAGGCAGTAGCGGACGTCGAGCCCTACCGCCCCAGCGAGAACAGTGCCGGCGTCGCCAGCACGTCGATATGCCGTTTCGATTGCAGGTTGCCGCTCAGGTGAACGCGCGGCAGTGCGTGCAGGCGGTAGCGATCGCCCGCATAGATGCCACCCCGCACGGTCGTCACCGCCGTCCTGAGCCCCAGTTCCCGCGCCAGCGTGAACTCCCGTGGACCCGAAGCGGCCGCGTCGCCCACGGGGTAGCTGAGGTGTACCGGCGCCGTGCCGAACTGCGCCTTGAGGATGCGGACCGACTGCTCGATCTCGCTCCGCGCATCCGCCGGGCTCAGCTTGGCCAGCTCGTACCCGTGCACGGTGCCGGCGCCGATGGTGCAGAGCCGCTCCACCGCGAAGTGCCGCAACTCGCTCCAGTCCATCACCAGTTCGCGGCAATGCCGCTCGAGATCGAGGCCGTACTGCCCCGCGAGATCGCGGATCAGCAGGACCCGCTCGGCCTCGGGCATGGTGCGCAGGCGCTTCAGCAGGCTCGCATAGGCGCGCCGTTTCTCGGCCAGCGTGGCGGTGGCGTGATACTCGGTTTCCCCGCCATGGCTCACGGCCAGAGCATTCTGCGTCGCGACGATTTCCTCGAGCGCCTGCCGCCACACTTCGCCCACGCCGTCGACCAGCGCGGTCGGCACATAGAGCGTGAACGGGCATTGCTGGCGCCTGAGGATCGGCAGCGCGTATTTCAGGTTGTCGCGGAACGCCCCGTCGAAGGTCATGACGGCGAAGGGCTTGCCGGGCGCATCGGCCTCGATCCGCCGCGCCGCCTCGTCCATGTCGACGATGTCGAAGCCGAGCTGGCGGACGCGGGTGATCGCATATTCGAGGAAGTCGGGCCGCACCTGCATCGCTGCATTGGGCGCAAAGTCGGCCGCATCATCGGGCAGCACGCGGTTCAGCGCGAAGATCACACCGCGCGCCTTTGAGCGGGCGCGTAGCAATCGGGGCAACTGGCTGGCCCAGATCACCTCGAAGGCGGCGCCGACCAGCCTGTCCCCGATTTCCGTCATCCGGCCTAAGCCACCTCTGCCCGTGCTGGGGCGAGATGTACGACACGGCTGCTCGCAAAGCCAAGCGCCGCGATTTCCTGCTGCGCCGCGACGATCGTCGCGGCCGGTGTATCCACAGATGGGATGACCACCACGCTGGCATTGGCGCCGGCGAAGGCCGCGAGGTTCAAGCCGCCGTGGACGTTGCCGGTATCGACGACGACGATGTGGTAGATTTCCGCCAGCGCCTCGACGAGCGTCAGCGGCCGGGACGACTGGAGGTCGAGCGCGCCAAGCCTGCCCCATTGGACCTCGGCGAGATTGTCGCCGATTCGCTGTACCGCATCGCCATAGTCCACCGCGCCGGCCACGAGATCGGTGAGTCCCGCAGCCTCCGAGACATTGCCGCTGCCGGCATCGACGACTGCGGCGCTGAGCTCTTCCATGATGGTGTCCTCGAGCACGCGCTCGATAACCTGCAGAGTATCCGCGGCGCCACCAACGCCAGCCAGCAACACGACACGCTGCTGCTGCGCCATCAGGTCGTCGGACAGGGCGACGAGATCATCGTCAACGACCACGGTCGCGATGGCAGGTTCAGGCTCTGCCTCGGGCTCCGGTTCAGGTTCGAACTCGGGCTCGGGCCCCGCACTGGTGGCCTCGACCACCCACTGGTCCGCATAGGCGGCATCAGCGACAGCGTCGGCCTCTGCCTCGACGAGATCATCCGCCTCGACCTCGGCAAAGTCATGCGCGGCCGGCGGCTCCGGCATTTCGTCCATCGGGCGAGCGACCGTCGCCACGTGCTGCTGCACCGGCGGCGCCGACACCTGACCCAGCAGCACCGCCGCCACCTGTAACGCCAGCGCGGCAAAGCCGACCGCTCCGAGGATCAGCAGGTATTGGGGCGAGGCGGGCTCCGATGCCGGGGCCGCTTCGCTGATGATGCGGATATCCTGTTTGGCGCCGGCGGAATTGTTCGCTGCGACCAGCTCGGAGTACTTCGCCTCATAGCTGGCGAGCAGGTCGCGCTGCGCCTTGGCGTCCCTTTCCAGACCCTCGAGGCTCACCGCGCTCACCACGGCTTCCCCGGCCGCCGTGCGCTCGGTCGCAGCCGCGTCGCGCAGGGCCTTCTCGTGGTCGCCGGCGATCCGGGCCTCGGCTTCGAGGGAGGTAGCGATCTTGTCCGCCTCGGCGCGCACCTGGCTTTCCACCTGCTCGATCTGCGCCCGCAATGCGCGGATGGTCGGATGGTTCGGCAGCAGCGTCGTCTGCTTCTGCGTCAGTTCGGCCGAGAGCGTGGCGCGGGACTGCATCAGCAGGGCCATCACCGCGGAATTGCCGAGTTCGGCGACGCCGTTCAGCGGCTCCCCGCTTTCGAGCAGCCCACGGATCACCCGGGCGCGGGACTCGGCGCTGTTCCTGCGCTGCTGGGCTTCGGCAATGCTGGCCGCGGCCTCGGTCATCGCGTCCACCGCCGGAAGCGCGGCGGCTTCGGCGAGGCCGTGTTCGATCCTGTAGCTCGCCACCGCGCCGTCGGCGGTGCTTACCTTGGCCTTCAGTTCATCGATTTCCTGCTCGAGCCGGGTCGTGGCGCCCGCCGAATCTGCGGCTTGCCGCGCGGCCCAGCCGTCGACATGGCTGCGTGCGACGCGGTTGGCGATGCCGGCGGCGAGCTGCGGGTCCCCTGCCCGCAAGGTGATCGAGATCACCGACGACTCGCCCTCGCGGGCCACCGTCACGCGGTCCACAAGGTTGCCGAGCACGATCTCGTCGGCGCTGCGCTTGTCGCCGAGGCCAATCAGCCGCATCAGCATGGCGACAGGCGAGAAGGCAGGGTTCGAGAATTCGGGCAGCGAGCGCAGCCCTTCGCCCTCCGCCACCTGTGCCATCAGGTCCCGCGACCTGATCAGCTCGACCTGGCTGGCGACGCGGGCAGTCGTGTCGGCGGCGCTCGTCGATGCTTCCACCATCACCCGGGCGGTCGATTCGTAAGTGCGCGGGATGAACATGAGGATCGCCGCGGTCACCGCCAGCGCGAGAATCGTGACGATGGCAATGCGCAGCGCGCGGGCCAGCACCGCACCGCGGGGCGCGCTCAGGTCTACGCGCATCGTCTGTTCAGGCTCGGCGTCAGAACCCACGGGCCACCACCCTCCGTTACCCCCGACCTATGGCCCGAACGTGGTAAGTATTCAGTTAAGCCCCGATGCATTCTGCAATAGATCGCGCCGTTTTAAGCAGAATGTTAACCATGCCGCCCCGAGACTGGCGCCCTGATCAGGTCTTGTCGGGAATAGCCATGCACTGGCTGCGTCTGCTGTTTTTGTTGTTGCTCGTCCCCCTCGCCGCCTGTGCCACCAGTGGCGCGCCGGCGACCTATCTCGTCGAGGTGAAGGGCCCTTACCTGCTCGATACCGGCGACGTGGTCCGCATCAGCGTCTATGGCGAAGCCGAACTGACCAAGAGCTACCGCGTCGATGATGGCGGCGCCGTCGCCATGCCCCTCGTCGGCACGGTGAAGGTGCGCGGCAAGACCACCCAGCAGGCCGCAGCCGCCATCACCTCGGCGCTCGCCGCCGGCTATATCCGCGAGCCGAGTGTCGCAGTCGAAATAGAGGCTTACCGCCCGTTCTTCATCCAGGGCGCGGTCAAGACCGGTGGCCAGTTCCCCTATGTCTATGGCATGACCGTCCGCGCCGCGATCAGCACTGCCGGCGGCTACAGCGAGACTGCCGACCGCACCCGCGCCGTCGTTTATCGCCGCCAGGGCAACGAGATGGTCAAGGGCATCGTCAACCTCGATTTCCCGATCTACCCCGGCGACACCATCGTCGTCTCGGAGCGCTGGCTCTAGCGAAATCGCACTTGGCGGGGGCGCCCCATTGCGTCAATGTCGCTGTCGGAAATGACAGCGAGGCGCCGCCGATGGAACCGCAACAGACCTCGATGCAGGCTGTCCTCGCTTTCACCGAGGACCTCGCCAAGGTCCCGTACAACACCGGCGACATCCTGATCACCGAAGGCCCGGCCAGCGGTGTCCTCTACATCCTCGTCGAAGGCGCGGTCGAAGTGCTGCGCGGCGACGTGCGCGTCTCGCTCGTCGATGAACCGGGCGCCGTCTTCGGCGAAATCTCGGCCCTCCTCGGCAGCGCCCACAGCGCTACGGTCCGCGCGCTCGAACCGACGCTCGTCCACCGCATCGAGGATGCCGAGAGCTTCCTCCAGATGCGGCCGGAAATCGTCTTCCACGTCGCCCGCATCCTGGCCCGCCGCCTCATCGACGCCACCACCTACCTCGCCGACATCAAGCACCAGTTCGCCGATCGCAGCGATCACCTCGGCATGGTCGACGAAGTGCTGGAAGCACTGGTCAACCAGCAGCAGAGCGCCGCCCCCGCCGGCTCGGCGCTGAAGTCGGATCCGCGGCTGTAGGGTTCAAGCCGCCGGCGCGAACTCGCGCCCCCACTCGGTGTCATCCCTGCGAAGCAGGGATCCAACTCACAGCCAGCGCCACCGGATAGATGGATCCCTGCCTTCGCAGGGATGACATCAGTGCGTATGCAGAACGAGCGCCCTTGGTCTGCCCTCAAGCCGCCGGGACCCAGTCCGGCAGTTCGTACATCTCCGTCGGCGCGTCGGCGGCAAGGTCCAACACTCCTGCCCCCTCGAACGAGAACCACGCCGCCGCATTGCGATCGGTATCGACCACGATATGGGTCGGCATGTCGCCGATCTGCCTGCCCGGATTGAACACCCAGGTCCTCCCCACGCGCGACGCCCACGAGCCGCCGCGCACGAATGGCGCCTCGTGCACATGTCCGCCGAACACCAGGTCCGGCTGGTATTTCGCGATCCAGGCCGCCAGCTCGACATCGCCGTAGGACCGCTGTCCGGACCAGGCGACCGCCGCCTCCGAGGGTGGCGCGTGGTAGACCCAGATCCACCGCCCTGCCCGCTGCGCCGAAGCGGCCTCGAGCTGCCGGCCGATCGCGGCCTTCGCTATGTCCCCGTCCCACCACGGGCAGATGGTGAAGGTCACCCCGTCCACTTCCAGCGTCTCGTTGTCGGCATGCGCCGTCGCGGATCTGGCGTAGGGCACCCAGCGGGCGTAGCGCTCGCCGCTCGAATAGGCATGGTTGAGGTCGTGGTTGCCCGAGCAGACCATCAGCGGCGCCAGCTCGCGCAGCCGCTCGAGATACTTGAGCACCACCACCATCTGGGCGCTGGCCGTGACGAACGAAGCGCCATCCAGCAGGTCCCCGGCGATGATCAAGAGGTCGTAGCGCGGTGCGACCGTCAGCAGCCAGTCGAATTGCGGCAGGCTGTAGTGGAGATCGGCGACAGCAAGGATACGCATCCGGCCCAAGCCCCCAAGGGTCCGCAGACCGCCGGGACAAGTCGGACCGCAGGGTCAGCGGGCGAGATACTTCCTTGCCAGCCCCGCCGTGTCCAGCGCGAAACGGTCGGCATGCGCCTGCGCCAGCAGCGTTTCGCCGTGCGAGCCGATCCAGGCGAGCAGCGCCATCCGCCGCAGCAGGATCAGCGCATCGATCATGTGCACGTCCTCCGGCTTCAGCGGCCGGATTTCGAGATAGGCGGTGAGCCACGAACGGATCAGCGCCGGCACCTGCGGCGACGTCTCGATGAACGAGAGGCTCGCCGCGAGGTCGTAGAGGAACCAGCCGTGCCCGCAATCGTCGAAATCGAGCAGCACCGTGTGCTCGCCGTCGACCAGCAGGTTCGCGAGCCGCATGTCGGCATGGATCAGCCCGAACCGGTCAATGTCGGTGCCATAGGCGCGGAGGTCCTGCCGCAGGGCGGCGTCGAGCTCGGTCAGCGTCTCCAGCGTCTCGCCTTCGACATGCGGAGCCGTGCGCCAGTCGCCCCACAGTCCCGCCTGGTCGAGGATGCCGACCGCATCCCAGATCGGGCGTACGAACTTTTCGGGCTGCTGCCAGGTGGCGACATGATTGTGCAGCGTCGCCGCGTAGCGCCCGAGCGTCGCGAACAGCGGCACGAGGTCGCCATCCGGCTTCGGCTCGTCGCCGGGCTCGAACGCGAAGAGCGCCGCAAAGCGATCGGGCGCCACCTCCTGCACGATTTCCCCGTCCGAACCGGGGATCGGCCGCGGCACAGGAATCTCGGTGTCGTCGGTGATCGCCTCGAGCCAGCTCAGCTCGCTGCCGATTGCGGCGCGAGACTGGTAGCGCGGGCGGTGCAGGCGCAGCACCTGCCGGCTGCCCTTTGCGCCATCGATGCGGAAGGTGTGATTCTCGGAGAGGTTGATCAGCTCCGGCGTGCCCCCGGCCGCTGCCGGCCAGCGCCCGAGGCTGGCCTCGACCAGAGTCAGTTCAGCCGCCATTGGATCGCTGTGCGCACTATCCAATCGACTGTCCTCTAAGGCTTTGGGGAAGAATGGTCGGAGTGGCCGGATTTGAACCGACGACCCTTTGTCCCCCAGACAAATGCGCTACCAGGCTGCGCTACACCCCGACTTGGCGCCCTATCTATTCGCAAGCTCGGCGCATGGCAACCCTCCGCCACCGGAGAAAAAACGGCGGCACTGGCGGGCCGCAACTCTCGCCCGCGTCGCCCCCATGCCCGCCATTGTTTTGCCGCTCCGCAACCAAAATGGCACTCGCGAACTTCCTATGACGAACTGCGTCAAGGAGACAAAAACAATGAACGGAATAATTTACCTTGTCGGTCTCGTGGTGATCGTCATGGCCATCCTCTCCTTCTTCGGCCTGCGTTGAGGGGTGGCCGACATGACCATCCCGTCGGAAGTCGACGTTGTCGTCGCCCCCGTGCCCGCCGCTGCTGACACCGGCTCCTATGTCGATTGGCCGGCGGTCATCGCCGGCATCGTCGTGGCCGCCGCCATCTCGCTGGTGCTGCTGAGCTTCGGCTCCGCCATCGGCCTCAGCATGGTGAACTTCCATGCCGGGCCCGATGTCTCGGCCGTCTGGATCGCCATCGCCGCGGCCAGCTGGCTGCTGTGGGTGCAGATCTCGAGCTTCATGGCCGGCGCCTATGTCACCGGCCGCCTCCGCAAGCGGCACTACGATGCCGACGAGGAGGAAAGCGATGTCCGTGACGGCACGCACGGCATCCTCGTCTGGGGCGGTGCCCTGGTCATCGGTGCGCTGATTGCCGTCGGCGGCATCGGTGCAGCGGCCAATGCCGTCGGTTCGGCAGCCGCGACCCTTACCACCGCAGCGGCGACCGTCGCCGACGATGCGGGCGCGGTCGATCCCAACGCCTACTTCGTCGATACCCTGTTCCGGGCGGCACCCGGCGCTACTCCGGCCGACACGACCGCCGTTCGCGGCGAAGCGAGCCGGATCATCGCCCAGGGCGCCATTGCCGGTTCGGTCAGCGATGCCGACCGCACCTACCTCGCCCAGGTCGTCGCGGCCAATACCGGCCTCACCGACGAAGAGGCCACCGCGCGGGTCAACGACGTGCTGACCGCGGTGGATACCGCCAAGGCCGAGGCCGCGGCAGTTGCCGAAACCGCCCGCAAGACGGGCATCCTCGCTGCGTTCCTCACCGCTGCCTCGCTGCTGGTCAGCGCCGCCGGCGCCTTCTGGGCCGCCCAGAAGGGCGGCGACCACCGCGACAACAAGACGTCGTTCGGCACTACGTTCCGCCGCGTCCGATAAGAAGGAGACACTAGATGTTCCGTGCTCTTGGCCTCTGGCTGCTCGGCGTGCCGATCTGGCTGATCATCATCATCCTGTTCTTCATCAGGTGACGAACAAAAGGCGGGCTCCGGCCCGCCTTTTCATTGTGCCGCTGCGTTCACGCGTTGGGTCCGGTGCCCCCCACTGAATGTGCGTGCGTCCGGCCCAGCCCTAAGCCACCAGATCCACCAGCTTCATCTCCGCCACACGGGCCGCATCGGAGGGACTGAGCCCGATCAGCAGCCCGCGCTGGCCGCCATTGATCAGCACCTCGTCGAACAGCTCGGCCGTCTCATCCATCGCGGTGGGCACGCTTTTCCGCTGCCCGAACGGGCTGATGCCGCCGACCTTGAAGCCGGTGAGCCGCTCGGCATCCACCGGCTTCATCATGTTCGCCGACTTGCCGCCGAAGGCCGCTGCCAGCTTCTTCATGCTGACCTCGCAATCCGACGGCACGACCACGCAGACCGGCTTGCCATCGACTTCCGCCATCAGCGTCTTGAACACCTGGTCGGGCGAGCGGCCAAGCGCTTCGGCGGCCTGCAAGCCGATGCGGGGCGCGTCCGGGTCGTAGTCGTAGGGGAATGGCGTGAAGGCGATGCCGGCCTTGGTCAGCGCCAGCGTTGCAGCGGTGGTTTTCGACATGCGCAAGGGTTACGGCGATGAGGACGGCGCGTCCAGCCGCTACTTGGCGTCGGCAGCTTCCTTCGGCTTCGGCTCCGTCTCCCCGAGCAGCCGGCGCATGTTCTCGGCCGAGCGGGTGGCGCCGTTCTCGTCGGTGGCCCAGTTGGAGAAACGCTCGAACAGGGCGGCGAACACCATCAGTTCCTGCTCGTTCCACTGCGCCAGTGCACGGGTGAAGATCTGCACCTTGTTGCGCCGCACCGCCTCTACGAACCTGTCGCCCTTCTCGGTGAGCTCGAGGCAGATGCGCCGCGCATCCTGCTGCGAGGCGACGCGCCGGGCGTAGCCTTTTTCGACCAGGTCGGAGGTCACCCGGCTGGCGCGCGAAGGATCGATGCCCAGTCGCTCGGCCACGAGGCCAACGGTCACCTCGGCGACCTCCTCACCCTTGTGCGCGATGGCACTGATGGCATCGAGATGGCTGACATCGAGGCTCGGGTCCAGTTCGGCCATCACCCGCCGGCCGAACTCGCGCCGCTGGATCGAGCGCCGCACCTTGTGCATCACGGCATCGATCGTGGCGACAGCCTCGGCCGCATTGGGCGACAAACCAGTCTGCCGCGCCAGCTCAACCGTCTCGCGATCGCCACGCGTCTGGCAGATCATCGGAAGGTCGGGGAGTGGAGCGCGGCCATCGCCACTCTTGCTGTCAGTCATGTGGGTCGCGGTAGCATGAATGCGTGCTTTGGTCAATTATATGCGCATGTCATATAATTGTCGTTGACATGCTTTTGCCCGAGGCAGATAACCCGCCTCCGAGTTTCGGAGGCAATCCATGACTGTCGACTCATCTCCCATTTCCGCCGCTGACGCGCCGGTCGAGGCCCCTGCCCGGCCCGATCGCGCGACGCTGCTCGTCTATTTCGCCGCCCTCATCGCCATGTTCATGGCGACCCTCGACATGCAGATCGTCGTCACTGCCCTGCCCACCATCGCGGGCGAACTCGGCAACCTGCATCTCTTCGGCTGGGTCGGTTCGTCCTACCTCCTCTCCACCGCCGCGGTGGCGCCGTTCTACGGCAAGCTCGGCGACATGTATGGCCGCAAGAACGTGGTCATGACGGCCATCGTCCTGTTCCTCATCGGCTCGGCCGTCTGCGGCATGGCCTGGTCGATGGAATCGCTGATCGCCGCCCGCGTGCTGCAGGGCATCGGCGGCGGCGGGCTGATGGTCTCGGCCTTCGCCATGATCGGCGAACTGTTCGGGCCGCGCGACCGAGCCAAGTACCAGGGCTACTCGTCCGCCGTGTTCGCGCTGAGCTCGATCCTCGGTCCGGTCGCCGGCGGCTACATCACCAGCCTCTTCGGCTGGCGCTGGGTGTTCCTCGTCAACCTGCCGGTCGGTATCGTGGTCCTCGCGCTCATCTTCTTTGCCATGCGCTCGAGGTTCACCGAGAAGAAGCACAAGGTCGATTACCTCGGCGGCGTGCTGCTCGCGGTCGCCACCACGGCCATCGTCTACTGGGGCGATCACGTGATCGATCCGGCCGGTCCGGACCTCCTCACCTTCGCCCTCCCCGTCATCGGCATCGCGGCGGGCATCTGGTTCGTCATGACCGAGCGCCGGGCAGCCGAGCCGATCGTGCCGCTGCGGCTGTTCCAGAACCACACGATCACCATCGTGACGCTGGTTTCGCTGCTCGCCGGCGTCGTGACGCTGGGCCAGTTCTTCTACTTCGCGCTCTACTTCCAGGTGATCACCGGGTTCGGACCGGCCGAGGTCGGCTTCCTGTTCCTGCCCGCCTCGGCGACCTCGATGGTCGTGTCGATGCTGGCCGGCCGGGTCATCGCGCGTACCGGGCGCTACAAGTGGATGCCGGTCGTGGCCATGGCCATCGGCGCCCTGCTGATGGTCGGCTACACCTTCGTCGACTCGCATACCCCGGTCTGGGTCATGGCGCTGCTGATGGCGGTGTTCGGCATCTCGATGGGCCTGCAGTTCCAGGTGCTCATGGTCGCCATCCAGGCCGCCGCGCCGCTGCAGGATATCGGCGCCGCCACCGGGCTCATCACCCAGGCCCGCACCATCGGCGCCTCGCTGGGTCTTGCGGTCAACGGCGCGGTGATGACCTGGGCGCTGACGGCGCAGAACGCGCTGCTGCCGCCCGATGCCGCCGCCGCCGTGCCGGGCGGGCTCACCAGCCTCAGCCCGCATGTCGCGGCCGGGCTGCCCGAGGCGACGCGGGAGATCGTGCTCAGCCACTACACGAGCGGCTTCAACGTGCTGTTCCTGTTCCTCGCCGGGGTCTACGTGCTCAACACCGGGCTGACCATGCTGCTCAGGGACATCCAGATCCCCAAGCGCGGCTGACGCGGCAGGAGGCCGTGCGCGGCCTCCTAAGCCTTCTAGGTCGTTGCCGCCAGCGCCGCGAGCAGGGCCTCGACCAGCTGCTGGTTCGAGAACGGTTTCGACAGTTGCAGGCGGTCGCGATGCCGTTGGGGAAACTCCTCCGGCATCGAAGCACTGGCGAAGACGAAGGGGATGCCCTTATCGGCCAGCCTGTCGGCAATGGCGAAACTGTCGGTCCCACCGACCCGCACATCGAGAACCGCACAATCGTAGTGCTTCTCCTCAATCAGGCGCGCAGCCTCCCCGACGGTCATGCAGAGCGTGACTTCGGTGGCGCCGAGGTCGTGCAGGCAGTCCTCGATCAGCACGGCGACGAGCATCTCGTCCTCGAGGACGAGAACTGCGCCTACGTCTGACATTCCGGACTGCAAATCAGTGAACATGAACCTCTGCCTTTGCAGCATACCTGCGCCCTGCGGGGTCAAAGGTCGAGCGAAACCCGAGTTAGGCTGTTGCACGAATACCCGTCATTGCATAAAATGAGTAAGTTACTCATTGGGCGCGGAACCGCGCCAGCGGTTCGTGAGTTGATGAGTACCCAAATGGCATGTCTCCGATGAGCGAAAAGACCTACAAGGGCAATGATCTGCAGCGCGGTGAGCGGCTTCAGATCATGCTGGAACCGCTGGAATTGCGCGCGCTTGATGACTTCCGGTTCGCCAACCGGATGCCGAGCCGTGCCGCTGCCGTTCGCGAACTGCTGCGGCGCGGGCTGGGCGTAACCGGCGACGTCGAGGATGGCGGCAGCGGGACTTCGCAGTCGTATGGCGTGCTCGAGCCACAGGAAACGCCGCCCGAATCAAACAGTTGATTCCATCGGCAGCAGAGAACGCAAAGGGCCCCGCAGGGCCCTTTTTCGTTCCAGCAGCGCCAGCGCGACTCACCCTTCGCGGGCGCGTTCCAGCAGCCGCTTGCAGTCGAGCAGTTCGCGCAGCACATCCGAGAGCCTGTCGCGATCGGCCGGGGCCAGCCCTGCCGGCTTGGCCTTGAAGCTCGGCAGCTTCAGCCCCCGTGGTGCCGCGGCGACGGCTTGCCCGTTCGCCTCGCCTGTCTCGTCCACTTCCGGCATGGCTGCGGACTCGGAAACGAAGTCCTCCTCATCGGCGGCCTCCACCGGGGCCGGCAGCGACTCGACCGGACGGCCCTCGCCGATGGCGATGACGTAGCGCACGCCCTGATCCTTGAGGATCCGCTGCACGCCCTTGATGGTGAAGCCCTGTTCGTAGAGCAGGTGACGGATGCCCTTGAGCAGGGTCACATCCTCGGGCCGGTAGTAACGCCGCCCGCCGCCGCGCTTCAGCGGCTTGATGGTCGAGAACCGAGTCTCCCAGAATCGCAGCACATGCTGCGGCAGGTCCAGCTCGTCGGCTGCCTCGGAGATCGTACGGAAAGCGTCTGGAGACTTGTCCAAAAGGACTCACCCGCCCGGAAAGAGTCTTATTTTCCAGACCGGACCATAGATTTGTTGATCTTGGATTTCAACACATTGGACGGTTTGAACACCAGAACCTGTCGCGGCAGGATCGGCACTTCCTCGCCGGTCTTGGGATTGCGGCCTATGCGCTGGTTTTTCGAGCGCACCTGGAACGAGCCGAACGAGCTCAACTTGACGTGCTGGCCCTCCACCAGCGCATCGCCGATGAGGTCGAGCACGCGCTCCACCAGCTCCGCCGATTCGGTTCGGGAGAGGCCAACGGCCTCGTAAACCGCTTCCGCAAGATCCGCCCGCGTGACCGTCTTCTGTGTCATTGCCGCCCCTCCGCTAATCGCCGCACCGGTTAGTCCCGTCAGGCGCCCCACCTACGGATTGTGAAGAAAGATTAACGCGGGTCCGCCCGACTGGCAATCTGGCTGATCTATCAAAGGCTAGGGAACAAAATCCGGCCCCTAGGTAGAGATTTCGCGGGCACCCAAGCCCGGCTTTATCCTGCGTGGCACGGACTCGCGCACCCACCGGCTGTCATCCCAGCGAAGGCTGGGACCCAAGCCACAGAGTGCGCCAGCTGCGAGTTGGATCCCTGCTTTCGCAGGGATGACATCGCAATTGCGGCAACGTAGCGCGCTCTCACCCCGCGGCCCGCGAAGTCGCTCTCACCACCGGATCAGCGACGCGCCCCAGGTGAACCCGCCGCCCATGGCCTCGATCATCACGAGGTCGCCGCGCTTGATGCGGCCGTCGGAAACGGCAGTGTGCAGCGCCAGCGGCACCGAGGCAGCCGAGGTGTTGGCATGGCGATCCACGGTCACCACAACCTTCTCGGGCGGCAGGCCGAGCTTGACGCCCGCGCCGTCGATGATGCGCTTGTTGGCCTGGTGCGGCACGAACCAGTCGAGGTCGTCGATGGTGTGGCCGGTATCCTCGAGCACCTTGTAGACCACGTCGGTAATCATCCCGACGGCGTGCTTGAAGACTTCCTTGCCCTCCATGCGGACGTGACCCATCGATTGCGTCGAGCTCGGGCCGCCATCGGTATAGAGCTTGTTCCAGTGGTGCCCGTCGGAGCGGAGCGAGGTGGCCAGCACGCCGCGCTCGTCGCCGGCCTTGGCCGGTTCCATGATCACCGCGCCGGCGCCATCGCCGAACAGCACACAGGTGGTGCGGTCGTTCCAGTCGAGGATGCGGGTCGCCGTTTCCGCGCCGATCACCAGCGCACGCTTGGCCAGCCCGTTCTTGAGATATGAGTCGGCCGTCGCCACGGCATAGACGAAGCCAGAGCAGACCGCCTGGATGTCGAAGGCTGCACCGTGATGCATGCCGAGCTTCTGCTGCACCACGGCAGCGGTGGCCGGGAAGGTCATGTCGGGCGTGGTCGTCGCGAGGACGATCAGGTCGACATCGCCGATCTCGAGCCCTGCATTCTCCAGTGCCCGGCGGCCGGCTGCCGCAGCGAGGTCGGAGGTGTTCTCGCCTTCGGCCGCGACATGGCGCTGCTTGATGCCGGTGCGCTGCTGGATCCACTCGTCGGAGGTATCGACGATCTTGGCGAGATCGTCGTTGGTCATGACGCGCGTCGGCAGGTAGGCGCCAACGCTGCGGATAATGTTCCTGGTATTCGTCACGCGGGTTTGGCCTCGGGTTCGACAGCGGCCGGTGCCGGCGCTGCATTGAGGGTTGGGAAGCGGCGCATGCCTTCGGCGATCTTGTCCATCACCCGGTTGCGCGCCATTTCATAGGCAAGTCCAAGGGCGCCCTTGAAGCCGATCTCGTCGGTGCCACCATGCGACTTGATGACGACGCCGTTGAGGCCGAGGAACACCCCGCCATTGATGTTGCGGGGGTCGAGCTTGCGGCGCAGCGCCTGCAGCGCCTGCCCGGCAATGGCGGCGCCGAGCATCGAGACCATGTCGGCCTTCAGCGCTTCGCGAATGTAGCCGCCGATCTGCCGCGCCGTGCCTTCGGCGGTCTTGAGCGCGATATTGCCGGCAAAGCCCTCGGTCACCACCACGTCGACCGTGCCCTTGCCGATATCGTCGCCCTCGACAAAGCCGTGGTAGATGAAGCCCTCCCCGCTCGCGGCCTGGAGGATGCGCGCGGCATCCTTGACCTCGTCGTGGCCCTTCATTTCTTCGGTCCCGACATTGAGCAGGCCGACCGTCGGCAGTTCCTGGTCGAACAGCGCGCGCGCCAGCGCGGCGCCGAGAATCGAGAAATCGGTCAACTGCTTGGCGTCACCACCCACCGTCGCGCCGACATCGAGCACGATGATATCGGTCCTGAGCGTCGGCCACAGCGCAGCAATGGCAGGACGCGAAATGCCCTCGATGGGCCGCAGGCAGAACGTCGCCATCGCCATCAGCGCGCCGGTGTTGCCGCCGGAGATGGCGACATCGGCCTCTCCGTCCTTCACCGATTGCAGCGCCGCCCACATCGACGAGTTGCCCCTGCCCTTGCGGAGGGCCTGGCTGGGCTTTTCTTCCATCGAGATGACGTTGTCGCAGTGCACGATGCGGGAGATCGGCTTCAGCGCGGGGAATTCCTCGAGCAGCGGCGTCAGGTCGGCTTCGCGGCCGTGGAAGATGTAGGTCGTGTTCTTGCGCTCGCGCCAGAACAGGTAGGCGCCCTCGACCGCCACGCGCGGGCCCCTGTCGCCGCCCATGGCGTCCACGGAAATACGGATGCTGTCGCTCATCGCCGCTTGGGTCCTGCGTTCCGCACGGGAACGGATGAATTGCTCGTCAAACGCTTACCTCAGAGAACCGAACGCCTCCAGTGAGAAGCGCTCTTCTGCCCCGTTATGGGGGCCTAGCCCTTGTCCTCGGGAGTCTTGAGGATTTTGAGGCCGGCGAAGGGCAAATCGTTCTCGGTGTCGCCGTCATCGCCCAGCGCGCCGATCGTCTCGCCGGGGTTCTTCGGATAAGGGTCGAGTGCCAGCGCCAGCGTTTCCAGCACCAGATCCGACATGTCGGCCTCGTTACCCTCGAAATGGTCCGGAACATCGTCGCCTTCAAGGTCGACGAAGATTTCCGCATCGGCGGGACCGGCATAGGCCTTCTCGCCGCCGGGCAGGAACACCCGGTCGATCGGCTCGGAGATTTCCTGCACCACGGGTTCCAGTGACACGACACTCGGCTGCACGGTCGTCGCGACGAGCCGTCCGGAGACGCGGATGCCGCCCTTGAAGCGCACCGCATGCAGGTTCACCTGCAGCTTTTCCACCGCGGTGACGCCGAGCTGGTCGGCAACCGCGAGCCGTTCCTCGGCCCCGACATCGAGCGTCAGGTCGCGCCCGTTGGTGGGCATCGAATCGAGCCGGATATCGGCGCCGACGATGCGGAATGGTGCTGCTTGCCGGCTCATGCTGCCACCGCCATGTCGATATGACCGCCGGCTATGGCTTCGAGCGGCTGCGCGGCCAGCGAATCGGCCTGCGCGAACAGGTATGCCGCCAGTTCATCGGCGCGTCCCGCCTCGGCTTCGCCGAATACGTTGCGCCGCAGCACAACCTCGACGCCAGCCCGGTCGCCCCGGTCGATCGCTTCGTTCACACCGGTCATCAGCGCATAGAAGATCTCGGTCATCTTGCGCACCTTCTTGGGCACGCTCAGGTCCCCTGCCCCCATTTCCCGGAGCGAGCGGTCCATATCCTTGAAAAACAGGTCGAAAAGCGCCTGGCCGAACTCCGCGCCGACCTTTTTCTCGTCGCGCAGGCGCCGGAATACCAGGGAGAGATGCAGCGAGATCATATCGAAGCGGCCCGTAACCGTGTCCGGGACGCCCCACTCGGCGTAGAACACGGGTTGCCGGGATTGCGCCACAATGGCTGTATAGACGGCATAAACAGCGTCCGTGGCAGGGTTTTTCCTGAACAACTTCAATATCATCAGTGGCACTCCGCGCTTTTGCGGTTCAAGCTGCTGCCGGTGTGGAAGGGTTCGGGTCGAAGGCCCAGCCAGCTTGCCAGCGGGCGCCATTGACAGCTACACAGTGCCCGCCCGGCTCAAGCCGAGCTAATAGTAGACAGCGATCGGGAAAGTCAAACTGATGCCTCTGCGCACCGCCACTCGAGTTCTTCTCCCGATCACGGCCGCCGTGCTGGTCGCCGTCACGCTCTCCGCATGCTCGAGCGGCATGAGCCTCACCCAGCAGCGCCAGCGCGGCTACAGCATCTCCGACGATGCCGTGCAGCAGATTCGCGTCGGCCAGAGCACCGCGCTCGTTACCGCCGTGCTCGGCTCGCCGCAGATCACCAACAGCTTCCAGAACGAGAACGCCTGGTACTACCTGGGCGAAAAAGTCTCGCAGACCGCCTTCGGCATGGAGCTCAGCAAGGAGCGCACCCTGCTCGTCATCTACTTCGACAAGAAGGGCAAGGTCGTCGACACCGAGCGCCTGGGCATCAAGGACGGCAAGTCCTTCACCATCGACAGCCGCCGCACCCCGTCCTACGGGCAGGACCGCACCTTCATCGAGTCGATCATCAGCTCGATCTAAGGGGCCAAAATCCCGTTCAGGATCGGTTGATCAGCCGTTCAGGAAGCGCCGTTCATCAGGTCAGCTCTGCTGACCTGCTCGGGGCGAAGACGCCCCAGGCCAGCGTCACGATCGCGACTGTCGCCACGACGATGGCGATGAGATTGATCATCTGCCATCCGACCAGTTCCAGCAGCACGCCCGATGCGATCGAGGCGACGGCCATCACGCCGAACACCACCTGCTCGTTCAGCCCCTGCACCCGCGCTGCTTCCTCCGGACGATAGGCCACGGCCAGCATCGCGGTTGAGGCGATGAATCCGAAGTTCCAGCCAACACCCAGCAGAATCAGCGAAATATCGAAGTGCAGGGTGGTGATACCATGCAGGCTCACCGCTGCCGCGGCGAGGATCGCCAGGAGCCCGATCGCCGCCGTCATCGGCGCTCCCAGCCGCTGGATCACCGCGCCGGTGATGAAGCTCGGGGCAAACATCGAGACGATGTGCCACTGGATGGCGAACGCCGCCTCCTCGCTGGTGTGCCCGCAGACATAGACCATCGCCAACGGGGCCGCGACCATTACCAGCACCATCAGCGAATAGGCCGAGGCAGCTGCCAGCATCGGCACGAGAATCGTTCGATCTCTCAGCAACTTGCCGATCGATCGCCCAGCCTTCCGGTCCGCCGCGTGGCGCACCGTCGGCGCCAGCCGCGTCTGCCACAGCACGGCAATGGCGATCAGCGCCATCACCGCCATGATCAGGTACGTCGCCGTGAACTCGTGCCCGGGGATCCAGTCCTTGCTGTGCGCGCTGATCTGCGGCCCCAGGAATCCGGACACCACCCCGCCGAACAGGACCCACGAAATCGCGCGCGATTTCAACGGCGTAGGCACGCTGTCGGCAGCGGAGAAGCGATACTGGTTGGCGAAAGCGGCCGGGGCGCCCAGCACTGCCATGGCGGCACAGAACAGCCAGAACCAGCCCATCCACGCGGCGAACGCGGCCACCAGCGCGGCCGGAATGGCCACCGCTGCGCCGAACACCAGTCCGTTCCGCCGCCCCCACGAGTGGATCAGCCACGCGGCCGGCCCGGTGCAGAGCGCCGTGCCTATGATCATCAGAGTTACGGGGACGGTGGCGAAAGCCTTGTCCGCCACCATTCCGGCGGCGGTCAGCGAGGCGATCGACATCAGGATGGCCTGGTTCGACCCCATGGTCGCCTGCGCGGCGGCGAGCAGGCCAATGTTACGGACGGGCGACCCAACACTCACGGCACGCTCGTCCATATCCACTTACCTTGTCTTCACCGGATCGTTGTCCCGCCCGGCTGCCTTGGCGATCTGGTCGAGCACCGCGTTGACCATTTTCGGCGCCTCGTCCTCGTAGAAGGCCTTGGCGACGTCGACGTACTCGGTGATCACGACGCGTGACGGAATATCCTTGCGGCGCAACAGTTCGAACGCGGCGGCGCGAAGGATGGCGCGGAGCGTCGCGTCGATGCGGCCCATGGGCCAGCTGTCGGCAAGCCCGGCGTCCACGGCGGGATCGATCTGCAACTGGGCCTTGATGACCCCGGTCACGATCTGGCGGAAAAAGTCAGCATCTGCAGGCAGATACTCCTCGCCCTCGATCTCGCGCCCGACATGGATCGTGCCGAACTGGCTAAGCGTGTCCTCGAGCGACTGGCGCCCCACATCCATCTGGTAGAGCGCCTGGACCGCTGCCAGCCGAGCCGCACCGCGCTGATTGGCCGTCCGGGAGACTGAAGGATCGCGTGGCTTGGGTTCGGCCATATCTAGAAAGTCGTTCTCTTGTGTGCGCCTCAAGCGCAATGTTCTGCCCTAAGGATTACTCCGACGGGCGGGGAAACCGCAATCTCAATCGTCGCGGCTGGGTTTCCGGCGATCGTCGTCGTCGAGCTCCGTGAGGAAGGAGCGGAAGTCGTCCGCCGCTGAGAAGTTCTTGTACACCGAGGCAAAGCGGACGAAGGCAACGTCGTCGAGGCCCTTCAGCCCCTCCATGACGAACTCGCCAATCTGGTCGGACGTCACCTCGCCCTCACCGAGGCTCTCGAGCTGGCGCACCACTCCGGAGATCATGCGATCGACACGCTCGGGTTCGACATCGCGCTTGCGCAGCGCCGTGCCCACCGAACGCGCCAGCTTGTCGCGATCGAACGGCACGCGCCGGCCGGATTTCTTGACCACCATGAGCTCGCGCAGCTGCACGCGCTCGAAAGTGGTGAAGCGGCCGCCGCAGCTTGGACAGATGCGGCGGCGGCGGATCGAGTTTGAGTCCTCGGTCGGCCGGCTGTCCTTGACCTGCGTATCGTCGTTTCCGCAATAGGGACAGCGCATGGCGAGACCTCAGTCGGCGTAGATCGGGAAGCGGGCGGTGAGTGCCTTCACCTTCTCGCGCACGGCAGCCTCGACGGCCGCGTTGCCTTCATCCGAGTTGGCTTCACGCAGTCCGTCGAGGACTTCGACGATGAGCTGCCCGATCTCGCGGAACTCGGCTTCGCCGAAGCCACGCGTCGTGCCGGCCGGCGTGCCGAGGCGAATGCCCGAGGTCACGAACGGCTTTTCCGGATCGAACGGGATGCCGTTCTTGTTGCAGGTGATGTAGGCCCGGCCGAGGCCGGCCTCCGCCTTCTTGCCCGTGGCGTTCTTCTTGCGCAGGTCGACCAGCATCAGGTGGTTGTCCGTACCGCCCGAAACGACATCGAGGCCGTTTTCGACCAGCGTCGCCGCCAGCGTACGGGCATTGGTTACCACCTGGCGGGCATAGGCCTTGAACTCGGGCTGCAGCGCTTCCCTGAGCGCCACGGCCTTGGCCGCGATCACGTGCATCAGCGGGCCGCCCTGCAGGCCGGGAAACACCGCCGAGTTGATCTTCTTGGCGATCGCCTCGTCGTTGCTCAGGATCATGCCGCCGCGCGGGCCGCGGAGCGACTTGTGCGTCGTCGTCGTCACCACATGGGCATGCGGCACCGGCGACGGATGCACCCCACCAGCGACGAGGCCGGCGATGTGGGCCATGTCGACCATCAGGTAGGCGCCGACTTCATCGGCGATCTCGCGGAACCGCTTCCAGTCCCAGACGCGCGAATAGGCCGTGCCGCCGGCAAGGATCAGCTTGGGCTTGTGCTCGCGGGCCTTCTTCGCGACCTCTTCCATGTCGAGCAGGTGGTCGTCCTGGCGCACGCCATACGAGACGACCTTGAACCACTTGCCGCTCATGTTGACCGGCGAGCCATGGGTCAGGTGGCCACCCGAGTTGAGATCGAGGCCCATGAAGGTGTCGCCGGGCTCGAGCAGAGCGAGGAACACGGCCTGGTTCATCTGCGAGCCGGAGTTCGGCTGCACGTTGGCGAAGCCGGCGCCGAACAGTTCCTTGGCCCGCTCGATGGCGAGGTTTTCGGCAATGTCCACATACTGGCAGCCGCCGTAGTAGCGCTTGCCGGGGTAACCCTCAGCGTACTTGTTGGTCATGATCGAGCCCTGGGCCTCGAGCACGGCCTTCGACACGATGTTCTCGGATGCAATCAGCTCGATTTCGTGCTGCTGGCGACCGAGTTCCAGCTTGATTGCTTCGGCGATCTCGGGATCGGTCTCAGCCAGCGTGTTGGAGAAGAAGCGGGGAAAGAGCGGAAGGTTTGCGGCGGCGCTCATTTGGCGGCTCCCGGGGCATACGATGTGGAGGGCGTTCGGATCGCGTGCGTGTAGCACGCTGGCTCCGGCGATTCCAAGCTGGCGACAGCCTGGCAGGGGGAATGGACGGTCAGGATCATGCGGGCTCCCATGAAGGACTAAGGGGGTGCCCAGGCGAGCGGCATCTGACGTTCGCGTTCCCCGATGGTGCCCCATCTGATCTCGCCAGTCGCGCGAACGCCCCCTTTATCGCAGACTTGGCGGCCCCGGAAAAGCCCCGCGCTGTCGCCCCCGCCCGCAACTATCGCGAGATCGGTACGTTTAGAGACACAAGCGTCAGCCACAACAAGAACACTTGGAGTTGAACCATGCGCAAGATCGCTTCAGCCGCCGTCGCCACTGTGCTCGCCGGCATCATGGCCATCCCGGCCCCCGCTTCCGCACAAGGCGTTTCGGTCAGTATCGGCCAGCAGGAACGCTTCGTGTCCCAGCAGTGCCTCGCCCATCCGAACTGGCGGGGCTGTAACGACTGGAAGCACAACCGCAAGCACTGGGGCCACAACGAGTACCGCAACTGGTACCGCTGGAACCGGCCGAACGTGGGTAACGTCGCCGCAGGCCTGTTCGGCTTTGCCGTCGGCGCCGCCATCGTATCGAGCATGAACCGCGATCGCGGCTACAGCAGCTATGACAGCGACTTCGACGATCACGTCGCCGCCTGCGAGGCCCGCTACCGTTCGTACAACGCCGAGACTGACATGTTCCTCGGCTACGACGGGCAGTACCACCGCTGTGGCCTCTGACGAGGTTCGGGCGCCCGCTACCG
>JAEWLC010000085.1 GCA_023393475.1 Pseudomonadota bacterium | reverse complement strand
GGCGTAGCCGGCCGCCCATGCGGTGCAACTGCCCTGGTTTCCCTGATCGCCCGGTACCGGGAAGTAAGACGAGAGATCCACCACTTCCGGCAGGAACGAGCGGAATTCCGGCGTGCCCGTCAGGCTGCGGACCTTTTCAGGATCGCTTGGAAGGGCCCCATAGCCGCGCGAAAAACTCTCCTGCGCCGATGTCGGCACAGACAACAGGACCAGCGCCACGACAGCACCGAGCCCACCCCAGAAACGTTGATACGCCCTCATTAAACCCCTCGCCCATCCCTGTGGACAGCAGCTACCCCTGCCTGCCCGTTGAGTTATGCTGGGATGTGACGCCCTCGCCAAGGGGTTCCTTGGGCTGAAATGCCGACCTGTTGTAGATTTTTCTGCGACGACGTCAGACGACTTTCGCCCGAGCCCGCAGTTCTGGTCGATCCCAGGCGCGAGTAACGATGACGTCGCGCAGGATTTGAGCCGCCTGCCAAACGTCTTCGAAACGCAAGTATAGGGGCGTCAGGCCGAAGCGGAGGATATCGGGCTCGCGGAAATCGCCGATGACGCCGCGCCCGATCAGCGCCTGCATGACCGCATAGGCGTCGGGGTGGCGCAGGGACACCTGCGTGCCGCGGCGCGCCGGGTCGAGGGGCGTAGCGAGGCCGAGGCCCTCGGCGACCTCGCCTGCGAAGACCTCGAACAGTTGATCGGCCTTGGCTTTCACCGCACGCAGATCGACGCCCTCGAAGGCGTCAAGCGCCGCATCGAGCGCCTGCATCGACAGGATTGGCGGCGTACCGACCCTCATCCGCGCCATGCCCTCGGCCGCCCTGTAGGTCTCGGCGAAGGTGAAGGGCGCGGCATGGCCGAGCCAGCCGGTCAGCGGCTGCTGCATCTGCGGGTGATGGCGCGGTGCGGCGTAGACGAAGGCCGGCGCTCCGGGTCCGCCATTGAGATACTTGTAGCCACAGCCGACGGCGAAGTCGGCATCGGCGGCGCCCAGATCGACGGGGAAGGCGCCGGCGGAATGGCAGAGATCCCAGATGGTCAGCGCCCCGGCGGCGTGGGCCGCGGCGGTGAGGCCGGCCATGTCGAGCCGGGCGCCCGTGCGATAGTTGACCTCGGTGAGCAGCAGCACCGCGACGTCCGCCCCAAGCGCGGTCTCGATCTCGTTGGCCTCGACGAGGCGTAGTTCGTGGCCCTGCCCCAAGAGGTCGGCGAGGCCGGCGGCGATGTAGGCGTCGGTAGGGAAGTTGCCCTTTTCCGAGAGTATGACCCGCCTATCCGGACGAAGATGAACGGCGGCTGACAGCACCTTGAACAGGTTGATGGAGGTCGAATCGGCGACAGTGATCGTTCCGGCGGCGGCGCCGACGAGATTGGCGATGCGGTCACCGATCCGGCCGGGCAGGTCGATCCAGTCATGCGTGTTCCACGACCGGATCAGCCCCTCGCCCCATTGGCTGGTCACGACCTCGTCCAGCCGCCCCTTCACCGTCTGCGGCAGCGCGCCCAGCGAGTTACCGTCGAGGTAGATCACCCCCTCTGGCACGCTGAAGCGCTCGCGCAGGTGGGCGAGCGGGTCGTTGCGGTCGAGGGCCCGGATGTCGGCGAGGGTGTGGCGCATGTCCACTCGTAGCCGGAAGCCGGGCCGTCGCCATCCGCCCGTCGCATACGACTTTGGTATAAGTCTTTCGTACGACTTTCGTCGCATGCCAGCCGATTGTCGCTTGACCGGTTGCTGGCCGTCACCCGATGTTCCCAGCATCGGCGGGCATGCGCCCACCCCTCGGAGGAGCCATATGGCAAACGTCACCATCAACAAGGCCGGCAAGCACTACGGCAATTTCGAAGCGCTGAAGGGCGTGTCGGTCGACATCTCGGACGGCGAGTTCGTGGTGCTGGTGGGCCCGTCGGGCTGCGGCAAGTCCACGCTGCTGCGCATGATCGCCGGCCTCGAGGAAATCTCCTCGGGCGAGATCGGCATCGGCAACCGCGTGGTGAACGACCTGCCGCCCAAGGAACGCGACATCGCGATGGTGTTCCAGAACTACGCGCTCTACCCGCACATGACGGTGGCGCAGAACATGGGCTTCTCGCTGAAGCTCAAGGGCGTGCCGAAGACCGAGATCAAGCAGAAGGTCGACCGCGCCGCGCAGATCCTCGGCCTCGAGAACCTGCTCGACCGCCAGCCGCGGCAGCTTTCGGGCGGCCAGCGCCAGCGCGTCGCCATGGGCCGTGCCATCGTGCGCGACCCGCAGGTGTTCCTGTTCGACGAGCCGCTGTCGAACCTTGACGCGAAGCTGCGCGTCACCATGCGGGTCGAGATCAAGGAGTTGCACAACCGGCTGAAGACCACCATCGTCTATGTCACCCACGACCAGATCGAGGCGATGACCATGGCCGACAAGATCGTGGTCATGCGCGACGGCCGCGTCGAACAGATCGGCGCGCCGCTGGAACTGTACGACCACCCGGCGAACCTGTTCGTCGCCGGGTTCATCGGCAGCCCGGCGATGACCTTTGTCCCCGGCGTGCTGGACGGGGACGGCTGGTTCCGGGCCGAGGACGGCACCAGGCTGCCGCTGGCCGACACCGGCCGCGCCCACGCCGGGCAAAAGCTGATCTACGGCATCCGCCCCGAGGCGATGGCGCTGGGG
>JAEWLC010000080.1 GCA_023393475.1 Pseudomonadota bacterium | reverse complement strand
TAAACGGGGGAGGATCATGGAGAGGCCGGTGCTTAGCCCTTCGCCAGGCCCTCGAGGCGATCGGCGAGGTTGTTGAGTTCCCAGTCGCGGGCGAGTTTGGCGGCCCTGGCCCAGGTGGGGAGCTGGTCGGGGATGGGCTCGACGGGGGCTGTGGTGACCATGGTGGCGAGGCGCTTGTAGAGGCGGAGGTCGTCGGCCTGGAGCTCGAACTTGTTGTCGGCGAGCATGGCTTCGAGGTCGGGATAGCGTTTCAGGAGGCTCGCGGCGGTGGTGGCGCCGACGCCCTTGGCACCGGGGATCTTGTCGGAGGGGTCGCCGCGGAGCGCGATGAAGTCGGGCACCTGCCTGGGTTCGACGCCGTAGCGTTCGCGGACCTCGGCGATGCCGATGCGGGCGATCTCGCCGGCCTTCACCGGGTGGAGGATGGTTGTGCGGTCGCTGACGAGCTGGAAGGCGTCGCGGTCGCCGCTGGCGACGAGAGCGGTGCCGCCGGCCTTTTCCTCGAGCGCGACGGCGGTGGCGAGAAAGTCGTCGGCTTCGAAGCGCGCGGCCTTGCCCCAGGCGAAGCCCATGGCGGTCATCATCTCAGGCAGCACATCGAGCTGGTCGACGATCTCGTCGTCGAACTCGCGGCCGCCCTGGTAGTCGGGAAATTCGAGAGCGCGCCAGTTGGGCTTGGCCAGCGTGTCCCAGCCGACGAAGACGGCGCGAGGCTTTTCGGCCTCGTAGAGGCGGATCAGGTAGTTGCAGAAGCCGACGATGGCGCCGCCGCCCCTGTTGCCGGCGCGCCGGATGGTCTTGGGCAAGCCGTGATAGGCGCGGTGGGCGAAGGAATCGCCGTCGACGATGAGGAGGGGGCGATCGGACATCGGGCGGGCTCGGCCGGTTGCGGAATGCGCATAGCGGGCCAGCCGGAGGGGATCGTCAAGTGGGAGGGGACAGATGGGGAGCGTGGGCCGCGACCGAGCCCCGGGAGCGGCTACGCTCCCCATCCGCTACTTGCGGCGCCCCGACCCTCGCGGGCGCCGCAAACGGGTAGCCGCCTCAGGCGGCCGGCGGAATGTTGTGGTTACGCCGGAAGAGGTTCTCCGGATCGTACTTGGCCTTCACCTGGCGCAGCCGGTCCCAGGTGGCGCCCGGGTAGGCGGCGCGGAGACGTTCCGGGCCCTCGTTCGAGACGAAGTTCACATAGGCGCCGGTATCGTGCTGGCGCAGCGCCAGCATGCCGTCGTTGACCCAGCGCTCATGCGGCTCGGACGGGCCGCCATGCATGGTGATGTAGCCGACCAGCACCTTGCTGGCGCGGTGCGCATAGGCGGTGGCGACCGCCGGTACGCGCCCGGCGGCACCGCCGAGGACGCGGACCTGGCCTATGAACATCGGGGCTTCGCCACGGCCGAGGTGCTCCAGCATGGTGCGGGCCTCGTTGATCCCGAAGGTATCGAGGTAGAGGGCGCGCATGGAGACGCCCGGACGCATGTTCGGGTCCTCGGGGATGTAGAGGCTCGAGAGCGGGGCGGGGCCGACGAGATCAGCGATCGGCGTCGCGACGGCGCGGAAGGGCGCCAGCGCGAAAGTGGCGCCGGCGCTGTCGCCGACATAGGCCATCATGGCCATGATCACGGTCTTGCCGTGGGCCTCGGCCGGCACGAAGGGCAGCGGCGGCATGGGCATGACGTTGATGATGGCGGTGAGCTCGTCCGGGGCTGCCTCGGCCGCGGCGACGAGGCCGGCGAGGACTTCGGGCGTTGCCGGCATGATCAGCGGCCCGCCGATGAAGCTCGGCAGCGCGGTGAGGCGGAACTTGAAGCGGGTGACGACACCAAAGTTGCCGCCACCGCCGCGCACCGCCCAGAACAGGTCGGCGTGATGATCGGCATCGGCGACGATGATGTCGCCGTCGGCGGTGACGATTTCAGCGGCGAGCAGGGAATCGATGGTGAGCCCGTACTTGCGGACGAGGAAGCCGATGCCGCCGCCGAGCGTGATGCCGCCGAGGCCGACGGTGCCGGAATCGCCGAGGGGAAGGATGAGGCCGCTGGGCTCGAGCGCGGCGGTCACTTCGCCAGCGGTGAGCCCCGAGCCGAACCAGCCGGTGAGGCTGGCGCGAAAGAGTTCGATGCCCTTGAGGTCGCGCAGGTCGACGACGAGGCCGGTATTGGTGCCGGAAAAGCCCCCGGTGCTGTGGCCGCCCGAGCGGATGGCGAGCTCGAGGTCGGTGGCCTTGGCGAAATTGATGACGGCGGCGATGTCGGCGGCGTTGGCGACGCGGATCACGGCGGCGGGGGTGGTGTCGAAGTTGGCCAGGGCCGCGATGCGGAGGCTGTCGTAGTCAGCATCGGCCGGGGTGACGACGCGGCCCTTGAGGGCGCTCGCCAGCATGGCGATCTGGTCTTTGATCGGAAAGCGCTTGTCCATTCCCATAAACTCGCTTGATTTGGGCAGGTGGTAGGTGGGCGGGCTGATAGTTTTGGCGCCGTGAACCGCAACTGAACGGGGCACTCAGGATCAGATCAGCTAGGTGAATGGGGGCGGGTACGGTGCGTCGAATGGTCGGTGCGGCATGAGCCAAATTGCGGCTTCCGCCCCGGCCGCGCAGCGGCTAGAGAGGCACCGCAATCCGCTAGGAGTTTGAGATGAGCATCACCCGTTACCAGCCCGGCAAGCGCATGAGCATGGCCGTCGCCCACGGCAACACCCTCTATGTCGCCGGCCAGGTCGCCACCGACTACAACGGCTCGATCGAGAAGCAGACGGCCGAAGTGCTCGAGGCCATCGACAAGCTGCTGGCCGAGGCCGGCACCAGCAAGTCGAAGGTGCTGAGCTGCCAGGTGATCCTCAACAATATCGGCGACTTCGCCGCGATGAACTCGGTCTATGATACCTGGATCGACCCGGCGAACCCGCCGGCCCGCGCCTGCATCGAAGCGCGCCTCGCGCATCCGTCGCTGAAGGTCGAGATCATCGCGATCGCCGCGCTCGACTGAGCCGCGCCAAAGCACTGGAGATTTGACCCGCGGGACATGCGTTCCGCGGGTTTTTGTTTTTGGGGGTCCGGCAACAAAAAACGCGTGCTGGCGGTGGCTCGCCGGCACGCGTCTTCTGGTTCTACAGGGGTAGCAGCGGCCGGCAGTCGAGGAGGTTTCGGCTGCCGGCCGCGCTTTGGGGGGTCCGCCACAACAGGGACGCCCTATCACTAGCAACAGGCCCGTTCGGCTACCGTGACGCAGTCGTGAGGAGGGTGGCTAGGCCGAAGGTCGCATAACGTGCTTGCAAATGACTGACTGGTCAGTTATTACGTTGCTGACCGACTAGTCAGTTAGGTTGCGGACGATGAACGAGATCGCTGAAGGGCGCGGGCCCAAATTCCGGCGGCGGGCGGAGGCCCGGCCGGACGAGGTGCTCGATGCGGCGCTGGAGCTGTTCATGGAGAACGGTTTCGCCGCGACGCGGGTCGAGGACATCGCCAGGCGCGCCGGGCTCAGCAAGGGCACGGTCTATCTCTACTTCCCGTCCAAGGAGGCGGTGCTCGAAGCGCTGGTGCGGCGGGCGATCATCCCCATCGCCGATTCGGCCCTCGGCGCGCTGGCCAACTATGAGGGCGATCCGCGCATCGTCATCGCCACGGTGATCAAGATGGTGGGGCAGCGCTTCTCCGATCCGCGCATCATCGCGGTGCCTAAGGTGGTGTTCCGCGAAGTGCTGGGCTTTCCGCATCTGGCCGAGATGTACCGGGTCGAAGTGCTCGACAAAGTGCTGCCGGTGGTGATCGGCCTGATCCGCCGGGGCATCGAGCAGGGCTACCTGCGGCAGGTCGACCCCGAGCTGACGGTGCGCTCGATCATCGGGCCGCTGATGCTGCACCTGCTGATGGCGGAGATCTTCGGCATCACGCCGGAGGGCGGGCTGCATTTCGACAAGCTGGTCGACAACCACCTGACCATCCTCTTCGACGGGTTGAGCGCGCCCCCGAGCGCGAAAACCTGGTCGGCGAGCTAGGAGATCTCCCGTGGACGCGTTTCTTGCCTGGCTCACCGGCCTCATCGCCATCGTCATTCCAGGGTTCGGCGCCACCGAGCCGCCCAGCTTCAACGGCTATGTCGAGGCGCGCTACGTCTATGCCTCGGCGGTCAGCGGCGGCCAGATCGAGACCATCTCGGTGACCGAGGGCGACGTCGTGCTCGATGGCGACCTGCTGTTCCGGCTGAAGCAGGACCAGCAGATCGCGGCGCTGTCGGCGGCCGAAGCGCGCGTGGCAGCGGCGGAAGCAGCGCTCGCCAACCTCACTACGGGCGGCCGCGAGGACGAGCTCAACGTAGTGCGGGCGAGCCTGCAGAAGGCGGAGGCCGACCTGTCGCTGGCGCGCGAAACCTCGGCGCGGAGCGGCAAGCTCTTTGCCGAAGGGCTGATCGCGCAGAGCAAGTATGACCAGGACCGGGCGACGCTGAGGAGCGCCGAGGCGCTGGTGAAGCAGCTGCAGGCGCAGCTCAAGGTGACGGAACTGCCGGCGCGCGATGCGCAGCAGCAGCAGGCCGAGGCCAACCTCGCGGCTGCGCATGCCGAGGCCGAGAAGGCCAGCTGGGATCTTGCCGACCGCAGCATCACGGCGCCGGCCGCGGGCCGCATCGAGCGGGTCTACTACGATGCGGGCGAGATCGTCGCAGCCGGAGCGCCGGTGGTCTCGATCCTGCCCGAGGGGGCGCTGAAGGTGAAATTCTACCTGCCGGAGACGGCGCGGGCGGAGTTCCAGATGGGCGACAAAGTGGCGGTGAGCTGCGACGGGTGCCCGGCGGGGCTGACGGCGCGGCTCAGCTATTTCGCCTCCGACCCGCAGTTCACGCCGCCGGTGATCTACTCGCGCGACGAGCGGCAGCGGCTGAGCTTCCTTGTCGAGGCAACGCTCGACGGCACGCTGCCGCCGGGACAGCCGGTGACGGTGGAGCGCGTGAAGTGAGTACCGAACTGGTCATCGACGTGCGCGGGCTGACCAAGAATTTCGGGCCGAAGCGGGTCGTCGACCACTTTGACATCCAGGTGCCGAAAGGCGCGATCTACGGCTTTCTCGGGCCGAACGGATCGGGCAAGACGACGACCATCCGCATGCTCTGCGGGCTCCTGACCGCCGACGAAGGCGAGGGGACCTGCCTCGGTTTCGACGTGCGCAAGGATGCCGAGCACATCAAGGAGCAGGTCGGCTACATGACGCAGAAGTTCTCGTATTACGAGGACCTCAGTATCCGCGAGAACCTCGATTTCGTCGCACGCATGTACCGGGTCGACCGGCGGAAGCAGCGGGTGGACGAGGCACTGGACCAGCTCGGGCTCGCCGACCGGCAGACGCAGCTCGCGGGATCGCTGTCGGGTGGCTGGAAGCAGCGGCTGGCGCTCGCCGCCTGCCTGCTGCATGAGCCGAAACTGCTGCTCCTCGACGAGCCGACGGCGGGCGTCGATCCCAAGGCGCGGCGCGACTTCTGGGGCGAGATCCGGCGGCTTTCGGCCCAAGGCGTCACCGTGCTGGTCTCGACCCACTACATGGATGAAGCCGTGCAGTGCGACTTCATCACCTACATCGCCTACGGCAAGAAGCTGATCGACGGCCCATCGGCGAAGATCCCGGAAATGGTGGGGCTCGAGACCTGGCGGGTCGAGGGCCCCGACCTCGCGGCACTCGAGGCGCGGCTGCAGGCGGAGCCGGGCGTGGTGCAGGTGGCGCGCTTCGGCACGGTGCTGCATGTGTCGGGCACCGACAAGGCGGCGCTCGAGGCGGTGGTGCAGCGATACGAGGCCGAGGGCACGCATCAGTGGCGGCTGCAGACGGCGGGGCTCGAGGAAGCCTTCATCTACCTGATGGCGGGCGCCCGGGACAATTTCGCCGGCGATGCCGGGAAGGCCGTGGCATGAACGCGGTGTTCTCGTTCAGCCGGTTCGCGGCGGTGCTGGTGAAGGAATTCATCCAGATGCGCCGCGACCACCTCACCTTCGGCATGATGATCGGACTGCCGATCATCCAGCTGTTCCTGTTCGGCTTCGCCATCAACTCCGACCCGCGCCACCTGCCGACGCTGGTCGAGATCAACGACAGCGGGCCGCTGACCCGGGCAGTGATCTCGGGGATGCAGAACTCCACGTATTTCGATTTCCGCGGCGCCGTCTCGGGGATCGGCGAGGGCGAGGAGGCGCTGCGGCGGGGGGAGGCCAACTTCGTCGTCGTGATCCCCGAGGACTTCGAACGCGACGTGGTGCGCGGGCAGCGGCCGGAAATCCTCATTGCCGCCGATGCGTCGGACCCCTCGGCGACGGGCGGGGCGGTGGCGGCGCTGTCGGGCATCGTCAGTGTCGCCATCTCGGAGACGCTCACCGGGCCGCTGGCCCAGGCGCAGAGCCCGGCGCCGTTCTCGATGGTGGTGCATCGCGAGTACAATCCAGAAGGCAGGACCTCGACCAATATCGTGCCGGGGCTGCTCGCCATCATCCTCTCGATGACCATGGTGATGATCACCGCCGTCGCCATCGTCAAGGAAACCGAGCGCGGCACGATGGAGATGCTGATCGCGACGCCGGTGAAGCCGCTCGAGGTGATGCTGGGCAAGATCCTG
This sequence comes from Pseudomonadota bacterium, assembly GCA_023393475.1. Lineage (GTDB taxonomy): Bacteria > Pseudomonadota > Alphaproteobacteria > Rhizobiales > Devosiaceae > Devosia_A. The sequence continues at coordinate 8,118 of JAEWLC010000080.1, read as the reverse complement.
CCCTATGTGTTCGTCGGCTATGTGCAGACCATCGTGTTCCTGATCGCGGCGGCGCTGGTGTTCGGCGTGCCGTTCGAGGGGAGCGTCTGGGCCTTCTTCTGGGGTTTCAACCTCTTCATCCTCGTCAACCTCGCGCTCGGCTTCCTGATCTCGACGGCGGCCAAGAGCCAGATGCAGGCGATGCAGCTGAGCTTTTTCACCATCCTGCCGTCGATCCTGCTGTCGGGCTTCATGTTCCCCTTCGCCGGCATGCCGGGCTGGGCCCAGACGGTCGGGCAGGCGGTGCCGGCGACGCACTTCTTGCGCGTCGTGCGCAAGGTGATGCTGAAGGGCGGCGAGGTAGCGGATGTCACCGGGGAGCTGTGGGCGCTCGGGGTGATCCTCGTCGTGATCTCGGGGATCGCGATGCTGCGGTACCGGCAGACGCTCGACTAGCGGGTGGCCGCCTTCCGAGCGCTACCGTGACGGCCTGTGACTCACGCCGACAACTGGTCGCCGTAGTCGATGGGTGAGGACATCGGCAGTACGGCGTCCTTGATGAAGGTGAGGCCGTATCTGGCGGCGATCACGTCCAGCCCGGTCGGGTCGGTGATGCCGGTGCGTTCGACTTCCATGAAGAACTCCTCGAAGCCGCCGGGGGTGGCCATGCAGAGGATGCGGCCGTCGGTCTTGCCGATGTTCCTGAAGGTGTGCGCGATGCCGCGCGGCAGGAACATGGTGGCGCCGGGGGCGGCGAGGAGGGTGCGGTCGCCGACCCAGACCTGGAACAGGCCGGCGAGCACGTAAAAGGTCTCGTCCTCGCGGGCGTGGATGTGGAGCGGCGGGCCGGCTTCCGGGGGGACGATGGTCTCCCACACCGCCATCTCGCCCTCGGTGGCGGGAGCGACGATGCGGAGGTCAATCTGGCCGAAGGCGTTGACGCGGCGGAACTCGCCGGCGGGCGAGATGGCAATGGCGGACATGGGCTTTCTCCTGATGCGTGCGGCGGGGCCGCTCTGTGGGAGGAGGAATACGCCTTGCTATCGCCAGCGATAATCCCGATGATCGGGCAGGATTGTCCGGATAATCGCGCCAATGAAGACGCTCGATCCGCTCGCCGGAGTGTCGGCGTTCATCGCGGTTTCAGAATTGCTCAATTTCGGCGCGGCGGCCGAGCGGCTCGGCATGTCGCGGGCGACGGTATCGGCGCAGATTGGCGATCTCGAAAAGCGCCTCGGGGTGCGGCTGTTCCAGCGCTCGACGCGGGCGGTGCGGCTCACCGAGGCGGGCGAGGCTTATCGCGTGGCGCTGGGCGGGGTCGGGGGCCAGGTCGAGGAAGCGGAGCGGATCGCGCAGAGTTTCCAGACCGAGGCGATCGGCAAGATCAGGCTGACGGCGCCGGACGAACTCTGCGAGCGCTATGTGGTGCCGGCGATGGCGGAATTCCTTGCCAGCCAGCCGGGGTTGACGATGGAGATCGAACTCGGCTCGCGCCGGGTCGATATCGTGGCGGAAGGGTTCGACCTCGCGATCCGCGCCTCGCTGGCGGTGGAGCCGAACCTGATCGTTCGCCGGCTCGCAACCTCACCGGTGACGCTCACCGCGGCGCCGGCCTATCTCGAGCGGCGCGGCGTGCCGCAGGGGCCGGACGATCTGCTCAGCCACGACATCGTCCATCATTCCGGGCTGAAAGCCGGGGCGCTGTGGGTGATGCGGCGGGGCGAGGAGGAGCGGCGCATTCCGGTGACGCCGCATGTGCAGGTCAATATCGGCGGCGTGCTGCGCGATGCGGCCATCGCCGGGCTCGGGATCACCTACCTGCCGGAGTTCATCACCGGGGCTGCGATCCGGGCCGGCAGGTTGGTCAGGGTTTTGCCCGAATGGCGGATACAGTCGGTGGACGTCAACGCGGTCTATCCGTCGAACCGCAACATCACCCCCAAGGTCCGGGGCTTCGTCAGCGTGCTGGCGAAACGGTTCGAGCGCGAGGCCGATTTCATGGAGCGGCAGTGATGAAGGCAGTGGTGGTTGAGGAATTCGGCAGCCCGCGAAAAGTGCTGCGGATCGAGGAAAGGCCGCTGCCCGAGCCGGAGCCGGGGCAGGTGCGGGTCCGGATGGTGCTGTCGCCGCTCCACAACCACGACCTGATGATCGTCACCGGGCATTACGGCTTCAAGCCGCACCTGCCGCATGTGCCGGGCACCGAAGCGCTCGGCGTCGTCGACAAGCTCGGCGAGGGCGTCAGCAACCTTGCGGTCGGCCAGCGGGTCACCGGCGGCGGCAGCGCGACCTGGGCGGAATACTATCTCGGCAATGCCGCGGCGCTGGTGCCGGTGCCTGACAGCGTCGATGACGCGACGGCCTGCCAGCTGGTGTCGATGCCGCTGAGCGCCTGGCGGCTGCTCGGGGAATTGCAGGTCGAGCGCGGCGACTGGATCGTCCAGAATGCGGCCAATGGCGCCGTGGGCAAGGTGATCGCCAAGCTCGCGGCGGAGCGCGGGGTGCGAGTGCTGAACGTGGTGCGCCGCGAGGCGGCGGTGGCCGAACTCGCGGCCGAAGGGATCGGCGATGCCGTGTCGAGCGAGCACGAGGACTGGCAGGAGCGGGCGCGGGCCCTAACCGGCGGCGCGCCGATCCGGCGGGCGCTCGACTCGGTGGCGGGGCGGGCCTCGGACGAGCTGATGGATCTCGTTGCTGAGGAAGGCTGGCTGATCTCGTTCGGCGCGCTGAGCGGCCGGCCGGTGCAGATCACCGCCGACAACCTGCTGTTCAAGCGAGCGACGGTGAAGGGGTTCTGGGCGGCAAAGCCCTCGAGCTTCCACACGCCGGAGCAGATCCGCGGGGCGCTCATCGAGTTCGTCACCAAGGCGGCGAAGGGCGAGCTGAAGCTGCCGATCGCCGAGGTGTTCCCGCTCGATGAGGCGGCGGATGCGGCAGAGGCGAGCAATGTCGCGGGCCGGGCCGGGAAGGTTGCCTTGCGGGGTACGCTCTAGCGCTACGCCGGAGCGCCGGCTGGTGGCGGGCTGTCGGTGACGCCGAGGGCGCCTTCGATCCTCGCCACGTCGGCATCGGAAACGGTGCCGAGCGCGCGAAAATCGATGAACATCTGCTCGAAGCCACCGGGCGTCACGATGCCGAAGAGCCGTCCGGGCTCGCCGCCCATATTGATCCACTGGTGCGGGACATACGGCGGCAGGGTGATGACCGAGCCAGGGCCGGCGACAAAGCTCTCGGTGCCGCACCAGAAGCGGAAGGTGCCGGAGACGACGCAGAAGAGCTCGGTTTCGCGGGTGTGGGTGTGCCAGCTCGGGCCGGTTCCGGGCGCGATGGTCGCGACCCAGGCGCCGATGCGGCCGGCGGTATCGGCGGAGCGGACGTGCACCAGCACGTCGTCGCCCCGGGCCGTGCTGCCATTGGGCAGGTCGATCGGGAAGGAAGCGACGACGCGCGGAAAGGGCGCCATGCCGGGACCGCTCTCCACGTCGAGGCCGAGGGCCCGCACCTCGTCATTGGTGATGCCGACACGATGCTCTATGCGGGCGATGTCGGCGCGGGTGGTCGGTTTCTCGGTCGCGATGTCGAGGAACTGCTGCTCGCAGCCGCCCGGCGCCACGAGACCGAGCATGCGGCCGGTGGTGTCGCCGATGTTCCACCACTTGTGCGGGACATGGGGCGGCAGGGCGACGACGGTTCCCGGGGGAGCGTCGAGTTCGTCGCGGCCGCAGATGAAGTGGTAGGTGCTTTCGAGCACGAGGAAGAGCTCGATCTCCCGCGTGTGCATATGGCCATCGGGCCCGCGAGCCGGTGGTGTGATGGTGTCCCACGAACCGAGGGCGCCGGCGGTTTCGGCCGACGTCGCATGGACGATCATGGGGGCGCCGAAAGGCGTCCGGCCGTGACGCTGGCTACCGGGAATCGAGGTGATGGCACGATCGAAAACCGGCATGGCAACGCCCTCCTGCCAGGCGGGCAGCCTAGCATGGGGCCAAAACAGCGGGAAGCGGGCGGCATTGGCGCCGCCCGGGTAAGCCTAGTCGAGGAGGTCGGCGGGGACCTTGCCGCCATTGTCCTTGAGTTTCTGGATGACCTGCTTGTGCAGCCAGATGTTCATCGACGCCGAATCCGAGGTGTCGCCGGAATAGTTGAGCTCGGCGGCCAGCGCCTTGCGCGCGGTGAGGCTGCTGTCGATGCCGAGCGCCTTCATCAGGTCGACGATCGAGTGGCGCCAGTCGAGCTTCTGGCCGCTGGCCTTGGCGGCGGCATCGAGAATGGCGCCGACGTCGACGGCGGCCGCAGGGGCTGAAGCTGGCGCGGGGGTCGCGGTCGGAGCCGGTGCGGCGGGTGCCGGGGTCGGGGCGGTCGCGGGCTTTGCGGCGGGTGGCGGCGTGACTGTGCTTGCCGGAGCTGCCGATGCGGGCGGTGGTGGCGCCTTGGCGGGCTCGGCGGCGGGGGCCGCCTTGGGTTCGGCTGCCTTGGCCGGGCCACCGAAGATGGCGTTCTTGATGTCATCGAAGAAACCCATCGGCTCACTCCTTGCTTGAAAGATGGACGGCAGGACGCGACCGGCGAGCCGGCGCGGTGCCAGCACAACGCGGATGGGGGTGGATTGGCTCCGTTGCCGGGGACTAGGCGCTGACGGCGAGCATCTGGTCCTGCAGCTGGCGCAGGGCGAAGAGGCGGGTGGTCTGGTCGGGCGTGGCGTTGGCGCGCGTCAGGAGCTGGCCCTTCTTCACCGGCGCCGTGACCCTGCCGCCTTCGAGGAGCCCGACGGGGACCGCCTGCTGGCGGCGGGCGTCTTCGGCGGTGAGGATGAAGCTGCGGTAGCAGGTCTCGCCGATGGCATCGAAGGTCTCGCCGACCGCGAGGTCGCGCTTCGCCACGGCGCAGACTTCGGCGACGGGGTTCGGGAGCGGCACCATGTCGGGCTTGCCGTAGAGCATGATGCGGGCCGCGGTCAGCGGCACTTCGAGCGAGGTGAGGTGGTAGGGGCGGAAGAAGGCGTAGTAGGGGCCCTTGCCGACATGGAGATCGTCCATGCGCTCGATGATGCGCGGATGCTCGGCCTCGACGATGACGAAGACACCGGGGGCGACGCCCTTGCCGACGGTGAAATCGACAACGCCCTTCTTGTTCAGCACGCCCCCGTCTTCCCTGGGGATCAGTACCTTGACCATCTGGTCGCGGTCGGCGGCGGGACCGTGCATGCCCGGGACGTCCGGCACGAGGCCGGTCGCATTGGCGATGCAGGCCATCTCGACCATGGTCTTCGACCCGTCGACGAACTCGACCAGCATGCGCGGGTTCATGTTCCGGCGGATCGCTTCCTCGCGATAGTCGTCGGGGACGGCATCGTGGTTGAGCGGATTGTTCTTGCCCTTGCCGGCGGAGACGATGCGGTAGCCGAGCGCGGAGGCGAACTCGATCAGCTCCATGCAGCTCGATGGCTCGTCGCCGGCGCCGACCGAATAGACGACGCCGAGCTTGTCGGCCTGCTGCTTCAAATAGGGACCGATGGTGACGTCGGCCTCGACATTCATCATGACGAGGTGCTTGCCGTGTTCCATCGCGGTCAGGCAGTAGTCTGCCGCGACGCCGGGCTTGCCGGTGGCGTCGATCACCACGTCGATCAGCGGGTTCTTGACCAGCGTTTCGGCCGAGGTGACGGCCATCTTGCCGGCTTCGATGGCGGCGTTGACCTTGGACTGCGTGTCGGCCTCGACCGCATGGGCGTCGTCGCCATAGGCGATGGCCATGGCGGCGCGGGCGGTATGCGGGCGGCGCGTCGCGATCGCCGCGACCTCGATGCCGCGCATCAAGCCGCCCTGGGTGACGAGGTCGGTGCCCATCTCGCCCGAACCGATGACGCCGATGCGGATCGGCCTGCCCTCGTCGGCGCGCGCCTTGAGGTCGCGGGCAATGCCGGTCAGGTGCACATTGGTGAGCGGGGTCGGGGGGTTGATGGCCTTCATGGCCGGTGCTCTACCACTGGGACTGCAACATGGGAACATACGAGATGACCGGCCAGCTCGATGTCGTCCGCGAGGGCAATCTTGGAATCATCGCGCTCAACCGGCCCGAGGCGATCAATGCGCTGAGCCGCGAGATGATCGACGGGATCACCCGCACGCTCGAGCAGTGGCGCGACGACGAGGGGATCAGGGCCGTGCTGTTCGAGGGGCGGGGGCCGCGCGGTTTCTGCTCGGGCGGCGATGTGCGGGCGGTGCGGTCGCTGGCGCTGCAGGGCGATTACGCGGCGGCCGATGCCTATTTCGCCGCCGAATATGCGATGAACGCGCTGATCTCGACTTATGCCAAGCCGACGGTGGCGCTGACGCATGGGGTCGTCATGGGCGGGGGCATCGGCATTGCCGGGCACTGCCGCTACCGGTTCACGACGCCGGAGGCGCGCTTCGCCATGCCGGAGGCGGCGATCGGCTTCGTCTCCGATGTCGGGGTCAGCCACCTCCTCGCCAAGGCACCGGTGCATCGGGCGCTGCTGTTCCTGATGAGCGGAGTGGCGGTGGGTGCGGCGGATGCCATGGCGCTGGGGCTCACGGACTGCATCCACGATCCGGCTCGTCGCGACGATCTGCTGGGGGCGGCCGTCGCTGCCGCCTCCGCCGCGAACCCGGATGCCGAGCTCGTGCATCTCGTACAGGTGGAGATGATCCCCGAGGGGGAGGCACCGTTCACGGCACTCGCGGATGCCTATCGCGCCGCCAGCTGGACGCAGGCGAGCGACGTCCTCGCCGCCGTCGGCGACGAGCCGATCGCGGCGGGGCTGAGGGCGGGGGCGCCGGCCAGTGCGGTCGCCATTTTCGAAAGCCACATGGCGGCGCGCCGCAAGGCGGATATCCGGGATGTCCTCGCCCTCGACCTCGCGCTGGCGCGGCTGATGTGCAGGCGTCCGGACTTCGCCGAAGGGGTGCGCGCCGTGCTGGTGGACAAGGATCGCAAGCCCGCCTGGAACAGGGACGACATCGCCGCTGTTTCCGAGGCCATCGCCGCCGTGGTCGAGGCGGATCGACTGGTCTGAAAGCGGTACATTTTAGCACTTCCTAAACCGTTCCATCCGATGCTGGCGCCGGGACCAGTCCGTTGGGGGCAGCCAGTTCTATGGCGCAGGCACGCAGCAAATCCATCGCCTTGCCGGCGATCATCGATCTCGATGCGCTCGACCCGATCCGGGACGAGCTGGTCGATGCGATCGATTCGGGTGCCGTGACGGTCAAGGCCGCGAACGTCGAACGGGTCGCCACCAACACATTGTTCATGCTGCTCAGCGCCGCCGAGACGGCGCGGCGCAACACTCACGCATTCACGGTTTCCGAGCCGAGCGAGGCGTTCCTCGCCGCTGTGTCGCGGCTGGGGCTCGGAAGCCAGTTTGCCGGCATTCTGGAAGGATAATCATGCGCGTACTGACCGTTGACGATTCCCGCACCATTCTCGCGATGCTGCATCACACCCTCTCCAATGCGGGGTTTGAAGTGCTGCAGGCGGAGGACGGTCAGAAGGGCCTCGACGTGCTCAAGAACGAGAGCGTCGATGTCGTCATCACCGACATCAACATGCCGGTGATGGATGGAATCGAGTTCATCAAGAATGTCCGCGCCTCGGGCCTGCACAACTCGCTGCCGATCCTGATCCTCACCACCGAGACCAGCCAGGACAAGCGCGACCAGGGCCGCGCCGCCGGCGGCACCGGCTGGATCGTCAAGCCGTTCGACCCCGAGAAGCTGATCTCGGTCATCCACCGCGTCGTCCACTGAGCTTTCCCGCGCGTCTCGCCTCCAAGAGCCCAGAAGGGTTTCGTTCCAGACTATGAGCGACCTCGACGACTTCAAGGCCACCTATTTCGACGAGTGCTCCGAGCTGCTGCTCGAGCTCGAGGAGCAGTTTGCCGCCATCGAGGATGGCGACCGTTCCAGCGACCGGCTCAATGCGGTGTTCCGCGCCATCCACTCGATCAAGGGCGGCGGCGGGGCGTTCGGATTCTCGGCGCTGGTGGCCTTCGCCCATGCCTATGAGACGCTGCTCGACTATGTGCGCGACGGCCGGGTGGAGCTCTCCGAGACCACGACGGCGCTCTGCATTCGCGCCAACGATATCGTCGCCGACTTCGTCAAGGCAGCCCAGGAC
>JAEWLC010000023.1 GCA_023393475.1 Pseudomonadota bacterium | reverse complement strand
AATTACCCCGGGGCGCGCCCGCTCACGGGCCCCCCCGGTCCGATATTCGGGGCTCGCATCGTCAGGTGCGGGCCCTTTGTTTGGGGAAAGCCGATGGTTCTGAAGGATGTCGCCTGGCGCGCCATGACCGCCTATGACCTGCCTGCCGTGCAGGGCATCGCCGACACCGTGCATGTCGATTTCTTCGAGAGCCCCGAAGTTCTCGCCGAACGCCTGAAGCTCTACCAGAACGGCTGCTACCTGCTCGAAGTCGGCGAAAAGCCCGCCGGCTACGTGCTGAGCCACCCCTGGACCTATGGCTCTTTGCCGCCGCTCAATACGCTCCTGAAGCGCCTGCCGGCCGAGCCCGACACCTACTATATGCACGACCTCTGCCTGCTGCCGGTCACCCGCCGCATCGGCGCGGCCAGCAAGATCGTCGACGCGCTGGTCAAGCACGCCCGCGCCGAGGGCTATCCCACGATGACGCTCGTCGCCGTCAACGGCTCAATCCCGTTCTGGGAGCGCCACGGCTTCGAAGCGACCGAGGTGCCCGAACTCTACGGCAAGCTGCTGAGCTACGAGGAAGCCGCCCGCTACATGGTGCGCAAGCTCGACTGAGCGGCGTGGACCGGCCCCGAGTGGCCGGGAGGGCCGGTCGCACCACCTCACTTGAAGAAGCGATAGCCGCCGTCGTCGCCGCGCCGCAGGCCGAGATCTTCGAGTTCGCTCGGGCGCATTCCGTCGAGATAGGCGGCGTCGGCGCGATTGCCGACGATGCCAGCGAGGATGCCGGTGGTGAAGGCGAGTGCACGCTTCAAGAAATGGCTGCGGGGCGCGGGCTGGAACAGCATTTTCGGTCAACTCCTGATGTCCGTGCCACCACCATCGCGCCAACCGTCCCGGCAGTCCTTGGGGCGATCCTGAAGAGTTCTGATCGAGTCCTGATCGACGTCTTTCTGGATCGCGCGCTATGCTTCGGCCCATGGAGATTCTGTTCGGCGATTTCCGGCTGAGGCCGCGGGAGCGTGAGCTTGTCGGCCCCGACGGGCCTGTCGAGCTGTCGAGCCGTTCTTTCGACCTGCTCGCGGCGCTCCTCGCCCGGCCGAACGAGTTGCTCGACAAGTCGGCTCTGTTCGACACGGTCTGGCCCGGCGTCGTGGTCGAGGAGAACACGCTGCAGGTCCATATGTCGGCCCTGCGCAAGGTGCTGGGGCCCGGCTTCGTCGCCACCGTCCACGGCCGCGGCTACAAGTATGTCGGCCCGCTGCCTCGCGATGCGGAGGCGGCCGCGCCAGCACCTCGCGCCGGCGCCGGCGGCAATATCGGCCGCTACCGCGCCGATTGCGTGGCGCGCGAGGCGGAGATCGCCGCCGTCGGGCAATTGCTGGAACAGCACCGGCTGGTGACCATCGTCGGGCCGGGCGGGGTGGGCAAGACCACCCTTGCCGTGGCGGTGGCAGGCGGCCTCGGCGAGATCGAGGGCGGCGTCTGGATGGTCGACCTCGCCGCCATCGCCTCGGGCGAGTTCGTGGAAAGCGTGCTGATCCAGACCCTTGCGGTGCCGTTCCGCGCCGGCAGCCGGCCGCTCGAGCTCATCGCCGAATACCTGCGCGCGAGCCGCGCCGTCCTCGTGATCGACAACTGCGAGCATGTCCGCGGCGCAGTGGCGCGCGTCGCCCGCACGCTGCTCGCCGAAGCGCCGGGCATCCGCATCCTCGCCACCTCGCAGATGGCGCTCGGCCTCGCCGAGGAGCACATGTTCAAGCTGCTGCCGTTCGGCGTCGATGCCGCGGGCCCGGATGCGGAAGCCGCCTCGACCCGCTTCCTCGCCTATTGCTACGAAGCCTTCGGCGAGAACCTCTCCGACGACGAACTGCCGGTTGTGGCCCGCCTCTGCCGCCGCCTCGACGGCGTTGCGCTTGCCATCAAGATGGCCGCCGCCCGTGCCGCGACGGTGGGCATCGAGACCGTCGATCGGCAACTCGAGCAGCAATTGGCCAGCCTCGAGGCCGACTGGGACCCGGCGCTGCCGCGCCACCGTTCGCTCGCCGCATCGCTAGCCTGGAGCTACGACCTGCTGACGGCGGAAGACCAGCGCATCCTCCGCGCGCTTGCCGTATTCCACGGCAGCTTCTCGATCGAAGCCGTGGCCGCCGTGCTCGGGGAGGATGCCGGACCGCGCATCGCCGAACTGGTGCGGCGCTCGCTCGTCGTGCGCGACGGGCAGGATCGCTCGCGCTACCGGCTGCTCGACTCGACCCGGCACTACCTGCTCGACAAGCTGGCCGAGGCCGACGAGGAGACCTCCGCCCGGGCCCGCCACGCCGCCTGGGTTGCCACCCATTTCGAGGATGGCCTCAGGCGCTGGGAAACGCTGCCCGATCTCGAGTGGGAGCGCCTCTACCGCCCCGACGGCGATAACCTCCGTGCTGCCCTGTCCTGGGCCCGCTCGCGCGCCGACTGGCCGCTCTATGTCGAACTGGCGGCGGCCTCCTACCGCTACTTCATCCAGGAACAACTGGGCGCCGAAGGGTTCGAGACCATCGACGGCGGCATGGCGCTGATCGGCGCCGTCTCGCCCGAGATCGCCGCCCGCCTGCAGCTGGCGCTCGGTGAAATCTGCCGCTTCAACGCCATGGATCTGAGGGCGCGGGAAGGCCTCGAGCCCGCGCTCGTCTTCTTCCGGACCTCGTCCGACCGGCTGCGCTATGCCCAGTCCGTCCTGCTGCTCGCCTGGATCACGATCTTCTTCCGCGAGCCCGACGAGGCTGCCGCGTTGGTGCGCGAGCTGCAGGAGATGCTGCCCGGCCTTGAGAACTCCAAGGTGAAAGCCTGGGCGCTGGTTGCTGTCGGGGTGCAGACCTGGGTGCAGGGCGACCGGGTAGCGGGGCTCGCACGAGCTGAAGCCGGTATGGCGATGCATGAAGAGCTGGGCAACCTGAAGGGCCGCTACCGCTCCGCCATCAACCTTTGCGAGATGCTGCACCGCTGGGGCGACACGCCCCGCGCGCTCCGCATCGCCGAGCAGGTGCTGCCCGATCTCCGGCGCGACGGCAGCTCGCTGCAGCTCTGCATCACACTCACCAACATTGCCGCCTACAACTTCGCGCTCGGCCGCGCCGATGCAGCGGAGGCGCCGCTGCGCGAGGCGGTCAGCGTCGTGCCGCGCGATGGCGGACACTGGCACTGGTGCGTGCTCCAGGGCATGGCCGAACTCGCCGCCAATCGCGGCGCGGCTTCAGACGCCGCGCTCATACTGGGCTTCACCGATCGCTGCTTCGAAGGCTGGCCCGACGGCCGGCAGGCGACGGAAGAAGCGCAGCGGCTCCGGCTGGTCGCGCTGCTCGAGCAGGCCCTGCCCGGCGAAGAGTGCGCGCGGCTGATCGAGCAGGGCCGCGCTCTCAGCCTGTTCGAGGCCGACCATATCGCCGGCTTCATCAGGGACGAGCGCCAGAGGCTCACGGTTTAGCGCCGGCGGCGCGGCGGACCCGCTGCTCTACCGCCTTGCCTTTTCGCGCCCCTCCGCGCTACCTCGTCCTCACCTGTTCGGCTCGAGGCCAATATGACCGATACGTCCGGCGATCCCGCCCACCTGATCCCCGCCAATCGCGTGCTGCGCCGCTCGCGCCGGACATGGCGCGTGCTGTTCTTCGTCGCGCTCGCGGCCGTGGTGCTGGCCCTTGTCGGCCGCTTCAGTCTCGAGCAGGGCGGCCCGGGCGACCGCATCGCCCGTGTCACCATCGCCGGCACCATCCTCACCAGCCGTGAGCGGTTGCAGGTGCTGACTGACCTCGGTGACGACGCTGCCGTGAAGGCGGTGATCGTCTCCATCAACTCGCCGGGCGGCACCACCGCCGGCGGCGAGGAACTGTACGAAGCGCTCGGCGCGCTGCGCGCCAAGAAACCGGTCGTTGCCACCATCGACGAACTCGGCGCCTCGGCCGCCTACATGACCGCCATCGCGTCGGACCGCATCTTTGCCCGGCGCCTCTCCATCGTCGGCTCGATCGGCGTGCTGTATCAGCATGTCGACGCCGGCAAGCTCCTCGACACCATCGGGGTCGACCTCGACAAGGTGCAGACCGGCCCGCTGAAGGCCGAGCCCGATCTCAACGAGCCACTGCAGGGCGAGGTGCGTGCCTCGCTCCAGGCGCTGGTCGATGATTCGTTCGAGTGGTTCGTCGACATCGTCTCCGAACGCCGCGGCATTGCGCGCCCCGAAACGCTGGCGCTGGCGGACGGCCGCATCATCACCGGCCGCCAGGGTGTCGAAACAAAGTTGATCGACGCCATCGGCGGGGAGGCCGAAGCCATCGCCTGGCTCGAAACGGACAAGTCCGTCGCCCCCGACCTGCCGGTGGTGGACTATTATCCCAGGCCCGAAACAGGCTGGGGCGGGGTCACGCGCTGGCTCGGCAAGTCTGCCGCGGAAGCGGTCCGTTCCGGCGTCGATCAGGCGATGTCGCTTGACGGGCTGGTTTCGCTTTGGCACGCTCAGGCGTCGATGTGATACCCATCGTTCGTAAGGAGCGCCGGGGGGCGGTATGATCAAGTCCGAACTCGTGCAGCGACTGTCCGAAGAAAACCCGCATCTGTTCCAGCGGGATATCGAGAACATCGTCAACGCCATCCTCGATGAAGTCGGGGATGCGATGGCGCGGGGTGACCGCGTCGAATTGCGCGGCTTTGGCGCATTCTCGGTCAAGAACCGGCCGGCACGCGTCGGCCGCAACCCGAGGACCGGCGAGACCGTGGACGTGGGCGAGAAATACGTGCCGCAGTTCAAGGCCGGCAAGGAAATCCGCGAGCGGATCAATCGCGCAGGATGATGTCTGGGCCTTCGCATGTTTAGGCGGATAGTCGGCTGGTTCGTGCTCGTACCGCTTTGCGCGGCCGTGGTTGTGTTCGCGCTCGCCAACCGGCAGCTGGTCGTCGTCAATTTCAACCCGCTCGCGCCGGTCGAGGCGCTGTCGACGCCCGGCGTCGGCGTCCCGCTCTTCCTCGTGCTGTTCGCGGTCCTGCTGTTCGGCGTGCTGCTGGGCGGCATTGCCACCTGGTTCGCCCAGGGTCCGCATCGCCGCGACGAACGTCATTTCAAGCGCGAGACCGAGCGGCTGCATCGCGAGCTCGAAGTGGCCCGCCGTTCGCCCGAGCCGCACACGGCGCTCGGCGCCGAAGATTTCGCTCATACCAGCTGACCAAAGAGCTATGCCCGACCCTCTCGTGATCAAGATTTGCGGCATCAAGACGCCTGTGCTGCTGGATGCGGCGATCGAGGCAGGCGCCGACATCGTCGGATTCATGCATTTCGAGCGCAGCCCGCGCCATGTCGGCCTCGAGACGTTGCAGGAGCTGATCTCCGAAGCCCGCGGCCGCGTCGAGACCTGCGTGGTCCTCGTCAATCCGGACAACTCCACCGTGATGGAAGTCGCGGCCCTGTCGCCCGATTGGATCCAGCTCCACGGGCCGGAGACTCCACACCGGGTCGAGGCCATCCGCGATGAAGCCGGCATCGCCATCCTCAAGGCCATCTCCATCGGCACTGCCGAGGACGTCGCCAAGGTGCCGGACTTCGTCGACGTGGCCGACCGGATCCTGCTCGACGCCAAGGCGCCCAAGGGCGCCGAACGTCCTGGCGGCCTCGGTGTGCCCTTCGACTGGACTCTCCTCAAGGCGCTTGACCCGAGCCTGCCCTTCATGCTTTCCGGGGGCCTCACTCCGGCGACGGTTGGCGAGGCGATCAAGGCCGTGCGGCCGTTTGGCGTCGATGTCTCCTCCGGGGTGGAAACGGCACCCGGCGTCAAGACTGCTGCGCTGATCCGGGCCTTTATCGACAGTGCGCGAGCCGCGCACACATAGGAGTTTGCGACAGTGACTGCGACCGGGGCCAACTCCCTCCGCAACGGCCCCGACGAGCAGGGGCGTTTCGGTCTCTATGGCGGCCGCTTCGTCGCCGAAACGCTGATGCCGCTGATCCTCGACCTCGAGAAGGCCTATCGCGCCGCGCAGGCCGATCCCGACTTCCAGGCGGAGATCAAGTACCTCGCCACGCACTATGTCGGCCGCCCGTCGCCGCTCTACTACGCAGAGCGCCTGAGCCAGCACCTCGGCGGCGCCAGGGTCTACTTCAAGCGCGAAGAGCTGAACCACACCGGCTCGCACAAGATCAACAACACGCTCGGCCAGATCCTGCTCGCCAAGCGCATGGGCAAGACCCGCATCATCGCCGAGACCGGTGCCGGCCAGCATGGCGTGGCGACCGCGACGGTCTGCGCCAAGTTCGACCTTCCCTGCGTCGTCTTCATGGGCGCCACCGACGTCGAGCGCCAGTATCCGAACGTGCTGCGCATGAAGATGCTCGGCGCCGAGGTTCGTCCGGTTACCGCCGGTGCCGGCACCCTCAAGGACGCCATGAACGAGGCGCTGCGCGACTGGGTGACCAACGTCGAGACCACCTACTACCTGATCGGCACCGCGGCCGGCCCGCACCCCTATCCCGAGATGGTGCGCAACTTCCAGTCGGTCATCGGCGAGGAAATCAAGACCCAGATGCGCGACCTCGAGGGCAAGCTGCCCGACGCCGTGGTCGCCTGTGTCGGCGGCGGCTCGAATGCTATCGGCACGTTCCACGCCTTCCTCGATGATCCCTCGGTGAAGCTCTACGGCGCCGAGGCCGGCGGGCACGGCATCGAGATCGAGAACGGCCACGCCGCTTCGATGACCGGCGGCCGCCCCGGCGTGCTGCACGGCAACCGCACCTACCTGCTGCAGGATGCCGACGGACAGATCCTCGAAGGCCAGTCGATTTCGGCCGGCCTCGACTACCCGGGCGTCGGCCCCGAGCATTCGTACCTGCACGACACGAAGCGCGTCACCTACGCGCCGATCACCGACGAGGAGGCGCTCGAAGCCTTCCAGCTCTGCACCAGGCTCGAGGGCATCATCCCGGCGCTCGAAAGCGCGCACGGCTTGGCGCTGCTGATGAAGGTGGCGCCGACCATGGGCAAGGACGAAACCATCGTGCTCTGCCT
>JAEWLC010000103.1 GCA_023393475.1 Pseudomonadota bacterium | reverse complement strand
TAGGTTGAAGCACACGTTGCCGGCCGAGAGCAGCTGCTCCATCTCCGGCGCCTTGGGATTGGGCTTGGGCGACAGCAGCACGCCGACGGTGACCGGCGCAGGCAGGAACTGGCGGCGCTCGATCTCGAGGCCGGCCTCGTCGATTTCGGGGCGGCGGCGCTTCTGGATCTCGGCCAGCTTCTCGCCAGCGCGGATGCGGGCATCGCCCTCGATGAGAATCAGCCGCCAGGGCTCGAACTTGCCGTGATCGGGCACGCGGGTGCCGATGGTGAGGATTTCGTTGAGCTCCTCGGGGGTGGGACCGGGATCCTTGAGGAAGCCGATGCCGACCGAACGGCGGGTTTTCAGATAGTCCCGCACTGGAGCGTTGATAGGCATGGTCTGATCCTTGCGAGGGCCGGGCACCTTATGACACAGCTTTTCCCTAATCCAAGCGTAGACGAACGCCGCAGAAGTTCGGGGCGTCTTGGGCGGGGCGCTTGGTCGCGGGGATTGGCGTGAAAATTCGGCATCTGATCAGCTTGATGAGCGTTCTCGCCCTGCTGCTGCCCGGCATCGTGGTGGCACAGGACGAACCGCCGCAGCCGCTGCCCCGCCGCGTCGACCGCATGCCGCAGACCATCGAGCAGGTGCAGGACCCCGCGGCCGTCGAGGCCGAGGTACTCGGCAGCGACGAACCAACCGGAGCGGCCACCCCGGAATCGGCCGCGACAGCGCCCGACACCCCGGCGGTCGAGGCGGTGGAGAAGGTTGCCGCGGTGCCGCAGCCGGTAACGCTGGTCGCGACCATCACCGATGGCGGCGCGGCCATTCCCGATGGGCTGACCTGGCGGGTGTTCGAGACGCGGACGGACGCATCGGGCGACCTGGCGCTGGCGGCCAAGTCCGAGGACGCGACGGCGCGGATCGAACTCGCGCCGGGCAACTACGTGGTGCACGTGGCCTATGGGCGGGCGCAGACCACCGACACGATCACCGTGGCCGAGGGCCAGAACCAGAAATCGCTGGTGCTCGACGCCGGAGCGATCCGGCTCAACGCGCAGGTGACCGGCGACATCCAGATCCCGATCAACCTGCTGCGCTTCGATATCTACAACACGGGCGGCGAGAACGACCGGACACTGGTGGCGCAGAACCTCGCGCCGAGCGACGTGGTGACGCTGAACGCCGGCACCTACCACATCGTCTCCTATTTCGGCGAGGTGAACGCAGTGGTGCGCGCCGACCTGCGCGTCGAACCGGGGCAACTCACCGACGCAACGCTCTACCACAAGGCCTCGCAGGTCTCGTTCAAGCTGGTGTCGGAGCCCGGGGGCGAGGCCATTGCCGACATCGACTGGACGGTGAAGACGCAGGACGGACAGACGGTGTTCTCGAACATCGGCGCCTTCCCCTCGACCGTGCTGGCCGAGGGCGATTACCTCGTCCTGGCCAAGCGCGGCGAGCAGGTCTACAACCGCGAGTTCCAGGTGCAGCCGGGCGCGGGCGAGGAAATCGAGGTGCTGACGACGGTCTATTGACCGGCGTCGCACGCCCTCGTCCTTCGGCAGGCCCAGGATCAGGACCTTCGACAGGCTCAGGATGAGGGCCCGGGAAAAATCTCCAGAAATAACCGCGAGGGGCGTGTCGATTGCGCCCGGGTCCGCTCGTCGTGTCAGCGAAGGCAGGTTGCAATCGGCCGCGTTGGACCGAGACTGCCGACAAAGAGGAGACGGAAAATGCGCTTCATGATGATCATCAAGTCGGATGCCCAGACCGAGGCGGGCGTGCTGCCGAAGCCCGAGGAATTCGAGGCGATGGGCAAGTTCAACGAGGAGCTGATCAGCGCCGGCGTGCTGCTGGCCGCCGACGGCCTGCACCCGTCGAAGGAAGGCGCGATGGTCAGCAACGAGGGCGACAAGATCCGGGTCGTCGACGGGCCCTTCGCCGAGAGCAAGGAGCTGGTCGCCGGGTTCTGGATCATCAGCGCCAAGGACAAGGAAGAGGCGCTGAGCTGGGCCCGGCGGATACCGCTCGGCGATGGCGGCCGGGTCGAGGTGCGGCGCGTCTACGAGGCGGCCGACTTCGCCGACGTGCTGCCACCCGAGCAGATCCAGCGGTTCGAATCCCAGCTGGCCGGTTCCACCGAATAAGCCGACAACAGGAGACACGACATGCGTTTCATGATCATCCGCAAGGCCGATGCCGAGACCGAGGCCGAAGCCCTGCCCACCACCGAGCTCATCGAGGCGATGACGAGCTACAACGAGCGGCTGGTCGCCGCCGGGGTGATGGTGGGCGGCGACGGGCTGAAATCGAGCCGGTACGGCGCGAAGATCAGCTTCCAGAACGGCAAGCCGACGGTGATGGACGGTCCGTTCGCCGAAGCCAAGGAGCTGATCGCGGGCTACACGCTGATCGACGTGCCTTCCTACGAGGCGGCGCTCGAGTGGGTGAAGCAGTGGCCGGCGCTCGACGGTAACGGCAACGTGCAGCTGGAGCTCCGGCAGGTGATCACCGCCGAGGATTTCGGCGAGGCGTTCACGCCGGAACTGCAGGCCCGCGAGCAGGCGATGCGGGAGCAGACCGGCGGCTGACGTCCGGTAGAGGCAGCTTGATGCGGCGGAGCGGATTTGGTCTGATCCGCCGCCATGAGCGGACCGACCGGCGAACGAGAAACGCAACGGGCCATCGAGGCGGTCTTCCGCCTCGAGCAGGCCAGGCTGATTGCCGGGCTGACCCGCATCGTGCGCGATGTCGGGCTGGCCGAGGAACTGGCGCAGGACGCCCTGATCGTGGCGCTGAAGCACTGGCCGGAGGCCGGGGTGCCGCGCAACCCGGCCGCCTGGCTGATGCAGACGGCGAAGCGCCGCGCGATCGACTATTTCCGGCGGAACAAGATGGCGGCGCGCAAGCTCGACGAGCTGGGGCATGACCTGCGGGAGGAGGAGCAGACCGCCCCCGACCTCGACACGCCGCTCGACGACGATGTGGGCGACGACCTGCTGAAGCTGATCTTCACCTCCTGCCACCCGGCGATCTCGCCGGAGGCGCGGGTGGCGCTGACCCTGCGCCTGCTCGGCGGGCTGACCACCGACGAGATCGCGCGCGCCTTCCTGGTGCCCGAACCGACGGTGGCGCAGCGCATCGTGCGGGCGAAACGCAACCTTGCCGAGGCCGGCCTGCCGTTCGAGGTGCCGCGCGGGGCGGACCGGGCGGCACGGCTCGGCTCGGTGCTCGAGGTGCTCTACCTGATCTTCAACGAGGGCTACACGGCGACGGCCGGCTCGGACTGGACCCGGCCGCAGCTCTGCGACGAGGCGATGCGGCTCGGCCGCGTGCTCGCGGGACTGGTGCCGGACGAACCCGAGGTGCACGGGCTGGTGGCGCTGATGGAGATCCAGGCGTCGCGGCTGCCGGCCCGGACGGGTCGTGGCGGCGAGCCGGTGCTGCTGCTCGACCAGGAC
>JAEWLC010000097.1 GCA_023393475.1 Pseudomonadota bacterium | reverse complement strand
CTGGCCGCCCTGCCGCTGCCGGAAGGCGCCGAGAAGGACCGTCGCCGGTTGACCGACACGCTGGCCCTGCTGCGCGCCGCGATGCCCGACCTGACGGTGACCATCGATCTGGTGGAGCATCGCGGCTTCGAATACCAGACCGGCCTCAGCTTCACCCTGTTCTCCCGCGCGGCGGGCGAACTGGGCCAGGGCGGGCGCTATCGCGCCGGGGCGCAGGGCGAAGACCGCGGGGAGCCGGCGACCGGCTTCACGCTGTACATGGATACGCTGCTGCGGGCGGTGCCCGCGGCGAAGGCGCCGGGGCGCGTGTATGTGCCGCACGGCTCCGGCTGGGAATCGGCGCGCCGTCTGCGGGCCGAGGGTTGGGTTACGGTGGCCGGGCTCACCCCGGTGGGTGATGCGGCCGCCGAGGCGAAGCGGCTCCAGTGCGGCCATTGGCTGGCCGGCGGAGACGTCAAGCCGGTCGGGTAATCCGGTTTTTTAGCGTGAACGGACCCCCACGCCGCGCGGATGGTGCCCTGCGGCGGATCGGGTGGTCGAGCGGTACCTTTTGAAGTTTTGCGGAGACGAGAGATGGCCAACGTTGCGGTGGTCGGCGCCCAGTGGGGCGACGAGGGCAAGGGCAAGATCGTCGACTGGCTGTCCAGCCGGGCCGATGTGGTGGTGCGCTTCCAGGGCGGTCACAACGCCGGCCACACGCTGGTGATCAACGGCGTCGAATACAAGCTGAGCCTGCTGCCGTCCGGCGTGGTGCGCCAGAGCAAGCTGTCGGTCATCGGCAACGGCGTCGTCTTCGACCCGTGGGCCTTCATCCGCGAAGTCAACGCGATCAAGGAAAAGGGCGTCTCCGTCACGCCGGAAAACCTGATCGTCGCCGAGAACGTGCCGCTGATCCTGCCGGTGCACAGCGCACTCGACAAGGCGCGCGAAGAGGCCAAGGGCGCCGGCAAGATCGGCACCACCGGCCGCGGCATCGGCCCGGCCTATGAGGACAAGGTCGCCCGCCGCGCCATCCGCCTGTGCGACCTGACCGACGACGCCGTTCTGGTCGAGAAGGTCGACGCCCTGCTCGCCCACCACAATGCGCTGTTCCGCGCGCTGGGCGCGCCGGAGATGACCCCGGCCGACATTCTCGACCCGCTGCGCGAGATCGCGCCGCAGGTCCTGCCCTACGCCGCCGTCGTCTGGAAGCAGTTGGACGAGCTGCGCCGCGCCGGCAAGCGCATCCTGTTCGAAGGCGCCCAGGGCACGATGCTGGACATCGACCACGGCACCTATCCCTACGTCACCTCGTCCAACACGGTGGCCGGCAACGCCGCCGCCGGCAGCGGCATGGGCCCGCGCGCCGTCGGCTATGTGCTGGGCATCTGCAAGGCCTACACCACCCGCGTCGGCTCCGGCCCCTTCCCGACCGAGCTTAAGGACGAGATCGGCGAGCTGATCGGCCAGAAGGGCAAGGAGTTCGGCGTGGTCACCGGGCGCAAGCGCCGCTGCGGCTGGTTCGACGCCGTCATGGTCCGCCAGGCGGTCAAGACCGGCGGCATCGACGGCATCGCCCTGACCAAGCTCGACGTGCTGGACGGCTTCGACGAGATCAAGGTCTGCGTCGGCTACAAGCTGGACGGTAAGGAGATCGATTATTACCCGTCGAACGCCGGCTCCCAGGCCCGCGTCGAGCCGATCTACGAGACCTTCGAAGGCTGGAAGGACACCACCCGCGGCGCCCGCTCCTGGGCGGAGCTGCCGGCCCAGGCCGTCAAGTATGTTCGCACCATCGAAGAACTGATCGAGTGCCCGGTGACGCTGCTGTCTACGAGCCCGGAGCGCGACGACACGATCCTGATGCGTGATCCCTTCGCGGATTGATCAGGCGGCGCTGACCAGACCTCGAAAACTGGTCAGCGCGCCGGGATCCAGCTCGCAGACGAGAATTCGTGCCGGGTCCGCGGGACCAGGAAGACGAATCTGCCCAGGCGGCACGCGGACGAAGCCGAAACGCTGATAGTAGGCCATATCACCGACGAGGACGGACAAGCGGACGCCGTCGGCTTTCGCCATCGCCAATCCTGAGGCGATGAGGCGTCGGCCATAACCCTGGCCCGCCCATTGCGGCTCGACGGCCAGAGGGCCGAGCAGCAACGCTTTGTCTTGCCCGCCGATTGTGACGTTAGTGAACCGGATCGCAGCCACCAGCGCGCCGTCGATCCTGGCCAGAAGGCAGTACGGCGAGATCAGCGGCGTTCCTTCGCGGATGCGGTAGGCCGTACGGGTAAAGCGACCCGGGCCGAAAACGCGTGCATGCAAGTCGAAGATTTGCGGAAGGTCATCGGGCCGGGGTTGCCGGACTTCGACATCGGAGGCCATGAATGATGGGCTTTCTGGAACTTGAACTGAATGAAGGGCGGCAGATCGAGTGGCGCGCCGCAGGCACGCCTTATGGCGTGCGGCGTCGTCGCAAATCGGCTGTCGGCAATGTGGTCCAGTTCCTCATGGCGGCTGTGCTGTAGCAGGCGCGGCAAGGCGGGTCCATAGGCGTGAGGCCGTGCGGTAAAATTCCCGCTCACCATGTGCTGGTGCGTTCTGCCCCTTCGAACAGCTCCGCGAGACGCCGCCGCACGGGCTCGACGACGCCGACCGGCAGCGAATCGCGCGCGAAGAAGCCTTGTTCTGCGATCTCATGATTTGGAGGCGGCACCATCGGTTGCGTCCAGTGACGAACGGTGAACAGCAGAATGTGGTCTGAGGGGAAAGCGCGGAAGTTGGTGTAAATGCCCAGCAACTCCGGCGACTGGGCCATCAGCACGCCGGTTTCTTCCTCCAGCTCACGCTCCAGCGCTTTCACGACGGTTTCGTTCTTTTCAACACCCCCGCCGGGAAAATGCCAGCCGGGGCGATAGGTATGCCGAATGAGCAGGACGCGGTCGTCCTGATCGATCACGATGCCTTGCGCCCCCAGGGTGAGGC
>JAEWLC010000074.1 GCA_023393475.1 Pseudomonadota bacterium | reverse complement strand
ACGACGCCCGGCCGGCGCGCGGCGCACGCCCGCCCGCCCCGCGCACGTCGCGGCGCGGGCGTCGTGTACGGCGTGGTCGGCGTGCTGGGTGAGCTGCTCATCACGGTCGGCGTGCTCCTGCTCGGGTTCCTCGTGTGGCAGCTGTGGTGGACCGACGTCGAGGGTGACGCCGCGCAGGCGCAGATCGTGCGCGACCTCGGGTACGTGGCGCCCACGCCGACGGCCTCGCAGGACGACGGCGTCGCCGACCCCAGCACGGAGGACCCCCCGGTCCTCGCGGAGCCGGAGCACGCCGTCTCGTTCGCCACGCTCACGGTGCCGCGCTGGGAGGGCGAGCCCGCGCGGCCCATCAGCCAGGGCACCGACCGTCCCACCGTGCTCGACGTGCTCGGCATCGGGCACTACGAGGGCACCGCGATGCCCGGTGGCGTCGGCAACTTCGCGCTCGCCGGGCACCGCGTGACCTTCGGCAAGCCGTTCAACCGCATCGAGGAGCTCCAGGTCGACGACCCGCTCGTGGTCTGGACCCCCGACGCGTGGTACGTGTACCGCGTGACGTCCTCCGAGGTCGTCACGCCGGCCGACGTGCGCGTGATCGAGCCCGTGCCCAACGAGCCGGGGGTCGAGCCCACCGAGCGCTACATCACGCTCACGACGTGCCACCCGATGTTCTCCGCGCGGGAGCGGTACATCGTGCACGGCGTGCTGGACTACTGGGCGCCGACGTCGAGCGGCACCCCCGCGGAGCTGCTCGGATGACCCGGGCGCCGGGCGGCCGGGCGCGCACCACCACGGGAGGCTCATGATGTACGGATGGCTCTGGCGGCACCTGCCGGGACCGACCGTCGTGCGGCTGCTGATCGCCCTGCTGCTCGCGGCGGGCGTGCTGGCCGCGTGCTTCCTGTGGGTCTACCCGGCGGTCGCGCCGTACATGCCCTTCAACGAGACCACGGTGGGTGAGGGATGACGCGGATCCTCGTCGTCGACAACTACGACTCGTTCGTCTACACGATCGTCGGCTACCTCGACCAGCTCGGGGCGACCACCGAGGTCGTGCGGAACGACGCGGTGCCGCCGGCGGGCGAGCGCGCCGCGTACGACGGGGTGCTGGTCTCCCCGGGGCCGGGTGCGCCGTCCGACGCCGGCCAGAGCCTCCAGGTGATTCGGGACTGCGCCGTGTCGGGCACACCGATGCTCGGCGTGTGCCTGGGGCACCAGGCGCTCGGCGAGGTGTTCGGCGGCACGGTCACGCACGCGCCCGAGCTCATGCACGGCAAGACCAGCCCCGTCGAGCACACCGGGCAGGGTGTCCTCGCGGGCCTGCCGTCGCCGTTCACCGCGACGCGCTACCACTCGCTCGCGGTCGTGGACGGCACGTTCTCGGACGAGCTGGTCGTGACCGCGCGCACCAACGGCATCGTCATGGGGCTCCAGCACCGCGAGCTGCCGCTGCACGGCGTGCAGTTCCACCCCGAGTCGGTCCTGACCGAGGGCGGACACCGCCTGCTCGCGAACTGGCTGCAGGTCTGCGGCTCCGCCGACGCGGTCGAGCGCTCCGCGGGGCTGCACCCGCTCGTACGGCTCTAGCGTCACCGGTCCAGGAAAGGCCCCGGCTCGCACGAGCCGGGGCCCTTCTCGGTGCAACGTCAGTCGTCCTTGCCGGGACCGCCACCGGCGCCACCGCCACCGCCACCGCCGCCACCGGGGTTCCCGGGCGGCGTCGTCTGCGCCGGAGCGGGACCACGGGACACCTGGAGGGTGACCTTCTGGTCCTTGGCGATCTCGGTGCCGCCGCTCGGGTTCGACGCGACCACCGTGTCCTGGGGCTGGTCCGACGCGACGTCCTCGCGCGTGACGTTCGTCAGGCCGGCGGCGTTCAGCGCCTGCACCGCGGCGTCGTACGTCATGCCGCGCAGGTTGTTCGGGACGGTCGCGGTGGACGCCGGGACGGCGACCCCCAGGTTCACGACCGTGCCCTGCGGGATGATGTCGCCCTCGGCGCGGGACTGCTGCACGACCGTGCCCTCGGGCTGGTCGGACTCGACCTCGCTGGTGTTGACCCGCAGGCCGAGGTCGCCCAGGGTCTGCGTCGCGACCTCGGCGTTCTGCCCGGTGACGTTCGGGACCACCACGTTGCCCGACGCGAGGTACAGCACGACGACCGAGCCCGACGAGACGGGGGTCTTCGCCGCCGGGTCGGTCTTGGTGACGCGGTCCTTGGGCTGCGTGGGCACGTCCTCGCGCTGCCGTGTGGGGTCGACGGTCAGCCCGGCCTTCTCGAGCTCGGCGACGGCCTGCGCCTCGGTCATGCCGGAGACGTCGGGCACGGTGACCTCGGCGGGTCCGGTGGAGATGTAGACGGTGACCGTCGTCTCCTTGTCGACCTTGGTCTTCGCCGCGGGGTCCGTGCGGGTCGCCTGCCCGGACGGGTACTGGTCGCTGGCCTCCTGCGCCGGCTGCGGCGTGAGGTCGGCGTCCCGGATCGCCTGCAGCGCCTGCTCCTGCGACATGCCCGCGACGTCGGGGACGTCGACGGTGGTCTCCGGCGGCGGCGACGAGTTGGCGATGATCGCCCAGACGATCCCGCCGACCGCGAGCAGCGCGACCGCGGCGAGCACCCAGATGAGCCAGGGGCGCTTCTTCTCCTCGTCCTCCTGCTCGGCCTGCTCCTGCGGGGTCGCCGCGAGACCGGTGGGCCCCCAGGGCGCGCCGCCCGTGGCGGGCGGCATGGCCTGCGTCGCCGCGACCGGCGGCGTCATGACCTGCGTGGCGTCGGCCGTGGGGACGGCGGCCATGGCGGCGCCGACGGCGGGCGCGCCGACGTGCCCGCCCCGCAGCACCGCGTCGAGGTCGGCACGGAACTCCGCGGCGGACG
>JAEWLC010000047.1 GCA_023393475.1 Pseudomonadota bacterium | reverse complement strand
TCTTTCCGCCAGCGCGGGCTGTGAATCGGATCCCTGCCTTCGCAGGGATGACACCGGGGATGGGGCGACATCCGCCCCCTATTGGATGCGCCCAGCATAGAATGACAAAAATGTCCCAACCCAAGCTCACCCTCACCGGCATCTCGAAATCCTTTCCCGGCGTGCGGGCGCTGCATGAGGTGGGACTCGAGCTCTATCCCGGGCAGGTCACCGCGCTGATCGGCGAGAACGGCGCCGGCAAGTCGACGCTGGTGAAGGTGCTGACCGGAATCTACCAGCCGGACGGGGGCGAGATCGCCATCGACGGCAAGCCCGTGCACCTGAGTTCCGCCCACAAGGCGTTCGAGCTCGGCATCACCGCCATCCACCAGGAAACCGTGCTGTTCGATGACCTTAGCGTCGCGGAGAACGTCTATCTCGGCCACGCGCCCAAGACTCGCTTCGGCACCATCGACTGGACGACGATGCGCAAGAACGCGCGGCAGGTGCTCGGCGACATGGGCGCCGGCCATATCGATGCCGAGGCGCGGCTACGCGACCTGTCGATCGCCAACAAGCACCTCGTCGCGGTGGCGCGCGCGATGTCGATCGACGCCGAAGTGGTGATCATGGACGAGCCGACCGCCTCGCTCAGCCACAAGGAGATCGAGGACCTGTTCGTCCTCGTCGACCTGCTCAAGGAAGACGGCAAGGCGGTGCTGTTCATCAGCCACAAGTTCGACGAGATCTACCGGATCGCCGACCGCTACACGGTGTTCCGCGACGGCGAGATGGTGGGCAAGGGGCTGATCAGCGAGACGCCGCAAAACGAGATCATCCGTATGATGGTCGGGCGTAATGTCGACCACATCTTCCCCGAGCGCACCCCGACCATCGGCGCGCCGGTGCTGAAGCTCGAGGGGCTGAGCCATCCGACCGAGTTCGCCGATATCGGCTTCGAACTCCGCCGCGGCGAGATCCTCGGCTTTTACGGCCTCGTCGGCGCCGGGCGCTCCGAGGTGATGCAGGCGATCTTCGGCCTGACCCGGACATCAAGGGGCACGATGACGCTCGACGGCGAATCGTTCGCGCCAAAGACTCCGGCCGACGCCATCGAGGCGGGCATCGTCTATGTGCCGGAAGAGCGCGGCAAGCAGGGCGTGGTGGTCGACCTGCCGATCGTCCAGAACGTCACCCTTCCCTCGCTCAAGAAGACCTCGCGCCAGGGGTTCCTGCGCATGGCGGAGGAGTTTGCCCTCACCCGCAAATACACCGAGCGGCTCGACCTCCGCGCCGCCTCGCTCAGCCAGAATGCCGGCACGCTCTCGGGCGGCAACCAGCAGAAGGTCGTGATCGCCAAGTGGCTGGCAACGCAGCCCAAGGTGATCATCCTCGACGAGCCGACCAAGGGCATCGACATCGGCTCGAAGGCGGCCGTGCACGCCTTCATGGCAGAGCTCGTCGCCGAGGGTCTCGCGGTGATCATGGTGTCGTCGGAACTGCCCGAAGTGATGGGCATGTCGGACCGCATCGTCGTCATGCGCTCGGGCCGGATCGACGCGATTCTCGACAACGAGGGGCTGACGGCCGACGACCTCGTGAAGCGCGCCATCGGCGCCCATGAGGTGGCGGCATGAACCGCATTCTGAGAACCCGCGAGTTCTGGCTCGCGCTCGGCATCGCCGCGATGATCGCCGCCATTGCCATCTGGCGCGCGCCGAGCTTTGCGACGCCTGCCAACCTCGCCGACGTGTTCAACAACACCGCCATCCTGATGATCCTCGCGCTCGGGCAGATGGTGGTGATCCTCACGCGCTCGATCGACCTCTCGATTGCCGCCAATGTCGCGCTCTCGGGCATGGTGGTGGCACTCGCCAACCAGGCGATGCCCGGCCTCCCGGTGCCGCTGCTGATCCTCGCCGCACCGCTGATCGGGCTCGCCTTCGGTGCCATCAACGGCTTCCTCGTCTGGAAGCTCGATATTCCGGCCATCGTCGTCACGCTCGGCACGCTGACCATCTATCGCGGGCTGACCTTCCTCATCGCCGGCGGCACCTGGGTGAATGCCGACGAGATGACGCCGGAGTTCATCGCTGGAACCCGCATCCAGTTCCTCGGCCTGCCGATGCTCAGCTGGGCGGCCATCGTCATCGCAATCGCCTTCTACGTGCTGATGACCGGTACGCCGGTCGGGCGCTCGATCTACGCCATCGGCGTCAACCCGACGGCCTCGGTCTATGCCGGCATCAATGTCGGGCGGACCAAGTTCATCGCCTTCTGCATTTCCGGCCTCGCGGCAGGGCTTTGCGGCTATCTCTGGGTCAGCCGCTACGTCATCGCCTCGTCCGAGACGGCGGCCGGCTACGAATTGCAGGTGATCGCCGCCTGCGTGATCGGTGGTGTCTCCATCGCTGGCGGCGTCGGCACCGTCGGCTCGGCCCTGCTCGGGGCGCTGTTCCTCGGCGTCATCAACTCGGCCCTGCCGGTGATCGGCGTCTCGCCGTTCTGGCAGATGGCCATTTCCGGCGCCGCCATCATCCTCGCGGTCGTGCTCAATGCACGGGGCGACAAGAAGGCCGGCCGGCTCATCCTCAAGCAGGCCGAAGGGGCAAAGGCATGAACGACCAGACCCCGGCCACGCGCCATATCCCCGACCGGCTCGACAACCCGCTGCGCTCGGCGCTGTTCAGCTGGCAGAGCCTGCTGCTGCTCGTCGCCGTGGTGATCTTCATCGCCAACTCGCTGGCCTCGCCCTATTTCCTGACCCCGTGGTCGCTGTCCGACGCGACCTTCAACTTCACCGAGAAAGCGATCATCGCGCTCGCCATGGCGCTGTTGATCATCTCGGGCGAGATCGACCTGTCGGTCGCGGCGATCATTGCGCTCGCCTCCACCATGATGGGCCTTGCCCTGCAATATGGCGCCGACACGCCGGTGCTGGTCGCCATCGGCATCGGCACCGGGCTCGCCTGCGGCGTCTTCAACGGCGCACTGGTGACGCGGCTCGGCCTGCCGTCGATCGTCGTGACCATCGGTACGATGAGCCTCTTCCGCGGCATCAGCTACATCATGCTCGGCGACCAGGCCTACAAAGGCTACCCGGAGAGCTTCGCCTTCTTCGGGCAGGGCTATGTGTGGTGGGTGGTGAGCTTCGAGTTCGTGCTCTTCCTCGTCATGGCGGCGATCTTCTACGTCGTGCTGCACCGCACCAGCTTCGGGCGGCGCATCTTCGTCATCGGCAACAACGCGACGACGGCGCAGTTCTCGGGCGTCCAGGTCGAGCGGATCAAGTTCATCCTCTTCTGCCTCACTGGCCTCATGGCCGGCATTGCCTCGGTGCTGCTGACCAGCCGGCTCGGCTCGACCCGGCCGTCGATCGCCATGGGCTGGGAACTCGAAGTCGTGACCATGGTTGTGCTCGGAGGCGTCTCGATCCTCGGCGGCGCCGGCTCGATCACCGGGGTCGTCATCGCCGCCTTCATCATGGGGCTCGTGACTTTCGGCATGGGCCTGCTCAATGTGCCGGGCATCGTCATGTCGATCTTCATCGGCCTGTTGCTGATCCTCGTGATCGCCCTGCCCATCGTCTACCGGATGGTTCGGAAGTGACTGTTCACCGCGTCGGCGTCATCGATATCGGCAAGTCCAACGCCAAGGTGGCGGTGGTCGATCTCGACACCCGCACCGAGCTCGCGGTGCGCAAGACGCCGAACACGGTGGTCAAGGGCGGGAAGTATCCGCACTACGACATCGAGGCGCTCTGGGCCTTCGTGATCGAGGGCCTGCGCGAGCTGAACCAGGAGATCGAGCTCGATGCCCTGAGCGTCACGACGCATGGCGCGAGCGCCGCGCTGGTCGATGGCGACGGCCACCTTACCCTGCCCGTGCTCGACTACGAGTTCGCCGGCCCCGACCAGTTGTGGGCCGAGTACGATGCGGTGCGTCCCGACTTTTCGGAGAGCTTTACGCCGCGCCTGCCGGGCGGGCTGAATGTGGGCGCGCAGCTCTTCTGGCAGGCGCGCTGCTTTCCCGAAGCCTTTGCCGCCACGCGCTGGATCCTGCCCTATCCCCAATACTGGTCGTTTCGGCTGACCGGCGTCGCCGCGGCCGAGATCACCTCGTGGGGCTGCCACACGGACCTCTGGAACTTCACTACCGACCTCTACTCCTCGCTGGTGATGAAGGAAGGCTGGCTCGACAAGCTGCCCGAGGTGCGGCCGGCATCCGACGTGCTCGGCGTCACACTGCCGGAGGTGACCGCGGCGCTGGGGCTGAAACGCCCGCTGCCGGTCTATTCCGGCATCCATGATTCGAACGCCTCGCTGCTGCCGCACCTGCTCGAGCGCGAGCCCCCCTTCGGGCTGGTTTCGACCGGCACCTGGGTGATCGTCGCCTCGCCGGGCGGCGATATCGACAATCTCGATCCGAGCCGCGACTGCCTCGCCAATATCGATGCCTTCGGGCACGCCGTGCCGTCGTCGCGCTTCATGGGCGGCCGCGAGTTCGAGATGCTGACCTCGCCGCGCCAGCCGGACGAGCTGGCGGAGTGGAAGGTCCTCAGCGACCGGATCATGCTGACGCCGTCCGTGGTGCAGGGCTCGGGTCCCTTCGCCGACCGGCAGGCACAGTGGACGGTGCCGCGCGAAGAGCTGAGCGACGATGAGGTCTATATCGTCACCTCGTTCTATCTGGCGATGATGACGGCCGAGTGCCTGAAGCTGACTGGAGCGGAGAATCACAGCGTCGTCGAGGGCCCCTTCGCCGGCAACGCGCTCTACCTGCGCATGCTGGCAGCGGCGACCGGACGCGGCGTCGAGCCGATCAAGCGGAGCGCCACGGGCACCTCGATCGGTGCGGCGCTGCTGGCGCGCATGGATCGGCATGTGGCCCAGGACGGGCTGGTGATCGAGGGCGATGCCGCGGCGGAGAGCTACGCGAGGGCCTGGCGGCAGCTGGTCGGCGTGTGACGATCCCGGGGCGCAAAGCCCCGGGGATCAGGCTTCGGGGCGCAATGCGACCCGCACGGCGGCCTCGGCCGCCTCGACGGTGTCGAACACCTGGCCGTCGACCCCGAAGGCATCGAGCTTGACGGCGAGGAAGCGGAAGCCGCTTTCATGCGCGACGAGGACGCCCTTCGGCTCACCGTCGATATCGACGGCTATGGGCTTCAGGCTATGCGGCTTTTCGAAATGGGCATGCTGCATGGAATACCTCCATTCGGCACGTCTTGGTGGACGGCCGGGGTGTTAGCTGAACTGTGAGACGAACAGGTGACAGAGGTCACATTCGTTTGGTTCGGCGACACCCTACGGAGCGGCGTACCCATTTGCCTTTGGTCCCGGTTTGGAGAGTGGTGCGAATAGCGATGTGCATTTTCGTCTCCTTCCGGCGGCCGGCGGCCTGGGTGATTCCAATCGACGACAGAGTTAGGCCCTGTCCCCGCAGCTTTTTCGTGGCGACGATGAGTCCGCCACTCGACTCTTCTATGGCACCGCCGGATGGAGGTCCATCCCGCTTTCGTCGCGCCTAAAGTTGAGCGATGGCAGCAAGATATGTGATGAAAGCTTGATCCGCCAGATGCCGGCGTTCCAAATTACTCGCATCAAAGCGGAATATACTGCCTCGATACCGCGGCCTCGCAAGCTTGCCCGAGCGCTGCGCTGCGGAGGTCGCCCGCCGGCGGACGCACGAGCGGATGCGACCAAAGTCGCTGCGACAAAGCTCCAGCTTCTGGCCTTGAAATCGATTGCATAATCTGCTGCACTGAACTCGGGCGGATCCATAGGCTACACCTTCGGCGTTGTCGGACCTCGGGAGAAGGTCCCCAACACCCACGGGAGGATATGAGCATTGGCCGAGAGTGAGACGCGCGACAGCAAGCGCGGCGCTGCCCCCGTGCCCCGGCGTGCGCCCGGGCGCAAGCCGGGCGGCAAGCCGACGCTCCGCACCATTGCGGAAATGACCGGCTTCGCCATCACGACGATCTCGCGCGCCCTCAACAATGCGCCGGAGCTGAGCGACGAAACCCGCATCCGGGTGCAGAAGATCGCCGCCGAGATCGGGTACGTGCCCGATCGCACGGCGCTGCGCCTCAAGACGGGCCGCACCAACGTCATCGCGCTGATGCTCGATCCGCATGACGAAATCCTCGGCTTCGGCCAGTCGATGGTCTCGGGGCTCACGGCGGCGCTGGCCGGCACGAGCTACCACCTCGTCATCACACCGAGCGCCAGGAGCGCGAAGCCGATCGACCCGATCCTCTACGTGCTGCGCAACAAGGCGGCCGACGGGGTGATCTTCTCGCGCACCGAACCCGACGACGACCGGGTGAAGCTGCTGATGGAGGAGAACTTCCCGTTCGTCTCGCACGGGCGGACGGCCTTCCCCTCGCCCCACCCCTATGTCGACTACGACAATTATGCCTTCGCCCACCACGCGGTGATGCGGCTCAAGGCCAAGGGTTGCCGCAAGGTGACGATCATCCTGCCGCCGATGCGCTACAGCTTCGGCTACCACCTGCGCGACGGCTTCATGAAGGCCGTCGCCGAAGCCGGCCTCGAGTGGGAAATCCTCACCGGCGCGACACTCGACAACACGGCCGATGAGATCCGCCAGGCGATCATCCGGCGCATGGCCGAGCCCGACGCGCCAGACGGATTCGTCTGCACCGGCGATGCCGCCGCCCTGTCGGTGATGGCCGGCCTCACCGATGCCGGGCGCCGGATAGGGGACGACGTGCAGGTCGTCGCCAAGCAGACATCGGGCATCTTCAGCCTGATCCGGCCCAAGGTCGACGCGATCTTCGAGGACACCGCGCTCGCCGGCCAGCAGATGGGCGAACTCCTGCTCCGCCGCATCCAGGGCGAAGCCGCCGAGGACCTGCAGATCCTCCACGAGCCGAGGGTGTGGTTCTAGGCGGGGCGGTCAGACCATGGGGCTCACCCCTCATCCGCCCTTCGGACACCTTCTCCCACAAGGGGAGAAGGGCACCCCGCTGGCCACTCTTCAGGCCTTCAAGGTAGGCGAAGCCCGGATGAGGGTGGGGGAGCGCGCGCTGGCGCCCGCGGCCGAACGCCCGCCTAACCCTCTATCTCTTCCCGCAGGGCTTCCAGTTCCAGCCACTCGTCCTCGGCCTTGCCGAGGGCCGCCTGGGCCTTTTCCAGCGCCTTGCTGGTGTCGGTGAACTTGCCGGGGTCGCGGACGTAGAGATTGCCGTCGGCGAGGATGGCGTTCAGCCGCGCGATCTCCGCCTCGAGCTTTGCGATCTCCTTGGGCAGGGTTTCGAGCGCGTGCTTCTGCTTGAAGCTGAGCTTCTGCCTGCCGGCGGGAGCCGGAGCCGGAGCCGGCGCGACGGGCACGGGCTTTTCCGCCTTGGGCCGCGCCGCGGTCTCGGGCTTGGTGACGCCATAGCCGCGCTGGCTGACCATGTCGGAATAGCCGCCCGGATACTCGGTCCAGACCCCGTTGCCATCGGCGACGATCACCGAGGTGGCGACGCGGTCGAGGAAATCGCGGTCGTGGCTGACGACGATCACCGTGCCGGGATAGTCGGCCAGCATTTCCTGCAGCAGGTCGAGCGTTTCGAGGTCGAGGTCGTTGGTGGGCTCGTCGAGAACGAGGACGTTCGAGGGCAGCGCGAGGACGCGCGCCAGCACCAGCCGGCCGCGTTCGCCACCCGACAGCTTGCTCACGGCGGTGCCGGCCTGCTCGGGGCCGAACAAGAAATCCTTGAGATAGCCCATGAAGTGCTTGGGCTGGCCGTTGATCACCAGCGTGTCGGAGCCGCCGCCGGTGACGGCTTCCTTGAGCGTCATCTCGGACGTGAGTGTGGCGCGGCGCTGGTCGAGGCTGGCTAGCTCGAGATTGGCGCCGAGCCGCACGGTGCCGCTGTCGGGCGCGAGTTCGCCGGTCAGCAGCTTGATCAGCGTGGTCTTGCCGGCGCCGTTCGGCCCGATGATGCCGACGCGATCGCCGCGTATGATGCGGGTGGTGAAATCGGCGACTATGACGCGCTCGCCGAAGGACTTCGAGATGCCCTTGGCGTCGATCACCATCTTGCCCGAGGTTTCGCCCTCGGCGACCGAGATCTTGACGTCGCCGACCGAGCGCTTCAGGTCGCGCCGCTGCTGCCGCAGGTCGAACAGGGCGCCGAGGCGACGGACGTTGCGCTTGCGCCGGGCGGTGACGCCGTAGGTGAGCCAATGCTCCTCGCGCACGATCTGGCGGTCGAGCTTGTGGCGCGCCGTCTCTTCCTCTTCGAGCACCTGGTCGCGCCATTCCTCGAATGCACCGAAGCCGCGGTCGAGCCGGCGCGTCGTGCCACGGTCGAGCCACAGCGTCGAACGGGTGAGGTCGGCGAGGAAGCGCCGGTCGTGGCTGATGATGATGAGAGCCGAGCGGATCGACTTCAGCTCTTCTTCCAGCCATTCGATGGCCGGCAGGTCGAGATGGTTGGTCGGCTCGTCGAGGAGGATGATGTCGGGTTCGGGCGCCAGCACCCGGGCGAGCGCCGCACGGCGGGCTTCGCCACCCGACAGCCGGTGCGGCTCCTCCGCCCCGGTCAGCCCGAGATGGTTGAGCAGGTACGTGGCGCGATAGTGGTCGTCGCCAGCCTCGAGCCCTGCCTCGACATAGGCCAGCACGTTGGCGAAGCCGGAGAGATCGGGCTCCTGCGGCAGGTAGCGGATGGTGACGCCGGGCTGCAGGAAGCGCCGGCCGGAATCGGGCTCGACCTCGCCAGCGACGAACTTCAGCAGCGTCGACTTGCCCGAGCCGTTGCGGCCGACAAGCGCCAGCTTCTCGCCCGGCAGCAGCGACAGTTCGGCTCCCTCCAGCAACGCGGTCGTGCCGAGGCGGAGGCGGATGTCCTGCAATGAAAGGATGGGCGCTGCGGCCATGAATGATCGGTCCGGTCTGGGGATGGCCGCATAGAGCATGCCGGGCGGCCGAGATCAACGCGACCGACTCGCCTGCTGTCCGAGGGCAGATGAACCGGCGCTGAAGGGGGGCGTCAGTGGGCGTTCAACGACAGGGGAGCAAAAGCGCGGGGTCTCGTGAACTGCAAAGTTCACACAGCCGGTACGCGGCCGAGAGTCTCACCCGCCCCCCGCAGGCTCTCGGCCCGTCCGGCCTCCCATACGAGAGGGAAAATCCGCCGCACCGGTTGAAAGCGCTCCTCCGGGTCGGAGCGTGTGCGGAGGGAGGGCGGATGCCGGACTTTTGGAGTCAGTCCGGCATCCGCCATTTCGGCAGGATCGTCAGCTCAGGCTCAGTGGGCCGCCTGCGCCACCAGCACCGGCTCCATCTCTTCAAAGCTCAGGCCCAGCCGCTGGCGCAGCGAACGGCGCTTGGCCGCGAGATCGGCAATGGTGTGGCTCTCGAGCACGTTGAAGAAGGCGCCCAGCGCCTCGCGCAGGGCGGCGTTCACGTCGCAGCTGTCGGCGAGCGGGCAGGTCACTTCGGCGTCGTCGAAGCACTCCGCCATCGAGAAGCTCTCCTCGGTGAGGCGGACCGTATCGAGCAGCGTGATGTCCTCGGCAGGACGGCCGAGCTTGATGCCGCCGCGGCGGCCGCGCACGGTCTGGATCAGCCCGTTCTCGACCAGCGGCTTGATCAGCTTGAACAGGAAGAGTTCGGAAATGCCGTGCGCCTTGGCGATGTCGGCGACCCGGCTGAGGCCCGGATCGTTGACGGCACAGTAGATCAGGGTACGGATGGCGTAGTTGGATTGACGTGTCAGTCGCATCTGGGGCTCCGGTGCGGGCGGAATGCTGCTCCACCCAACCTCACCGCACGTGGACACCGGATAGCAGCCGGATTCGCGCTCGGTAAGCCGCCACACTTTATAACAGTTCTAAACTTCGTCAAGTAAACTTGAGCGACACGTTCAGGATAAATGGCGGAAATGCGGCCGCCTGTCAGCCCGCCGATTGCAGGTCGCCTGCCTTGAGCCGCGCCACATCGCGCAGCGGTGGCGCACCGAAGACGCGGGCATATTCGCGGCTGAACTGGCTGGGGCTGTCATAGCCTACCCGGTGCCCGGCCGTGGCCGCGTCGACGGCGTCGGTCAGCATCATGCGGCGGGCCTCCTGCAGGCGGAGCTGCTTCTGGTACTGCAGCGGGCTCATCGCCGTGACCGCCTTGAAGTGGAGGTGCAGCGCCGAGGCGCTCATCCGCGCTTCGATCGCCAGGGTCTCGATGGCGAAGGGCTCGCGGTAGTTCGACTTGATCCAGCCGATGGCGCGGTTGACCTGCTGCAGCCGGCTCTCGGCCACGGCGATCTGCTGGAGCTTGGTGGCCTGGTCGGAGCGGAGCAGCCGATAGAGGATTTCACGCTTTATCATCGGGGCCAGCACGGCAATGTCGTCAGGCCGGGCGAGCAGCTTGACGAGGCGAATGGCGGGATCGAGCAGGTCGTCGGTAACCCGGCTGACGGCAAGGCTCGGTTCGGCATCGCCGGCGCCGGCGCCAAGGCCACCGACATCGATCAGCAGCGCGGCGATCTCGGCGGGGTCGAGGTCCATCTTGATGCAGAGATAGGGTGCCTCCGGCGAAGCCTCGACCACCTGGCCGATCGTCGGGGTATCCACGGTGATGACGAGGAAGTTCTCCGCATCGTAGTGCAGCACCCGGTCGCCGGAGATGACCCGCTTCCGCCCCTGCGCCACGATGCAGAGCGCGGCGGTAGCGACGCCGGGGATCGCTTCCGATGGCTGGGACAGCCGGATGATGCTCAGCCCGTTTACGTCGGTTGCCTGAATCCCGTCTTCCGTCGCGAACTGTGCAATCGCTGTCTTCAGCTCATCGATGCGGCTCATGGCCAAATCCCCTTGAATTGCGTGGTTCATACATAGCATCGCCTCCTCGCGAGTCACGACATTTCGCAGCGATTTGTAGAATCGTGCAATTATTCTGGAGCATCGATCTACCGTGTTTGCGCGGCTGGGCCCTATATCGGTGCCATCGCGATGGCGCCAAGCCCGCGACAGAAAGCGAGGACCCAAATGACTATCGATCTTTCCAGCGTTGCCCGGGCCATCCAGCCGGCGGCCGTCCTCGCAAGCGTGAACAGGCTGCTGAAGCGGCTCGAGGAGCGCCAGCCGCAGGAGCGCCGCCGGGGGCGGCGCAGCATGAATGGCTAAGCTGGCCGTCGCGGCGGCCGGTGCAAGCCTCGTCGCCGCCTTGCTGGTCGTTGTCAGCATCACGCTGGGGCTCTGAGCCCCGACCAGATCGACCAAATGAAAAGGGCCCGCTTCGCGCGGGCCCTTTCGCTTTCAGTGGCTGCGATCAGACGTCGAGGTTGGCGACGCTCAGCGCATTGTCCTGGATGAAGACGCGGCGCGGTTCGACCACGTCGCCCATCAGTTCGGAGAACAGCATGCCGACCTCGCTGTCGTCCTCCTTCTGCTCCACCTGGAGCAGGGTGCGCGCGTTCGGATCGAGCGTCGTCTCCCACAGCTGGCCCGGGTTCATCTCGCCGAGGCCCTTGTAGCGCTGCAGCGAGATGCCCTTGCGGCCGACCGAGCCGATGGTCTCGAACAGCGAGAACGGCCCGAAGATGTCGTAGCTCTGGTCCTTGCGGACGAGCTTGGCCACGCCGCCATAGAGATCGCCGAGCTTGTCGACGGTAGCGCGGATGCGGCGGGCATCGGCAGACGCGAGCAGCTGCGCGTCGATGGCGTGCTGCTCGGTGACGCCGCGCACCGTGCGCCTGAAGAGATAGCCGCCCTGGCCGTCGATTTTGCCCTGCCAGCCGCGCTCGAACTCATCGGCCAGCCGGTCGAGCCGGCGAACCACGCGCTCGATCACGGTGCTTTCCCGCTCCGCGTCGCCTGCGGCATCGGCGAGGCCGCCGACGATTGCCGCCTGCTCGATGATGGAGCGGTTATACTTGGTGTTGAGGCCTTCGATGGCGTGCACGATATCGCGCGCCTGCCGCACGATCTGCAGCAGGTCCTCGCCGGAATGCGCGACCCCGTCACGGGTGGTCAGCACGGCGTCCTCGGTCCCGGTGTCGATCAGGTAGTCCTCGAGGCTGCGCTCGTTCTTCAGGTACTGCTCGGACGAGCCGCGCTTGATTTTGTAGAGCGGCGGCTGGGCGATGTAGATGTGGCCGCGATCGATCAGCTCGCGCATCTGCCGATAGAAGAAGGTCAGGAGCAGGGTGCGGATGTGGGCGCCGTCGACGTCGGCGTCCGTCATGATGATGATCTTGTGGTAGCGCAGCTTGTCGATGTTGAACTCTTCGCGCCCGATCGAGGTGCCGAGAGCCATCACCAGGTTGCCGATCGTCTCCGAGCTCAGCATGCGGTCGAAGCGGGCTCGCTCGACGTTGAGGATCTTGCCGCGGAGCGGCAAGACGGCCTGGTTGCGGCGATCACGCCCCTGAGTGGCGGAGCCACCGGCCGAGTCGCCCTCGACAATGAAGATCTCCGAAAGCGCCGGATCCTTCTCCGAGCAGTCCTTGAGCTTGCCGGCTAGGAAGTTGATGTCGAGCGCCGACTTGCGCCGCGTCAGCTCGCGCGCCTTGCGGGCGGCCTCGCGGGCCGCGGCGGCCTCGGCA
Source organism: Pseudomonadota bacterium (assembly GCA_023393475.1). Taxonomy (GTDB): domain Bacteria; phylum Pseudomonadota; class Alphaproteobacteria; order Rhizobiales; family Devosiaceae; genus Devosia_A. Next base: position 55,339 of record JAEWLC010000047.1, on the reverse strand, counting down.
ACCTTGCCGACCAACGTCTTCGACTCGGCAGGATGCTCCTCGAGCCACTGCTGCAGCTTGTCGTTGACGCCGTTCTCGACCACCGGACGCACCTCGGACGAGACGAGCTTGTCCTTGGTCTGCGACGAGAATTTCGGATCGGGCACCTTCACCGACAGCACGCAGGTCAGGCCCTCGCGGATGTCGTCACCCGTGAGCTCGACCTTCTCGCGCTTCAGGATGCCGCTCTCCTCGGCATACTTGGTCACCTGCCGGGTAAGCGCGGCGCGGAGGCCCGCAAGGTGCGTGCCGCCATCGCGCTGCGGGATGTTGTTGGTGAAGCACAGCACGTTCTCGTGGTAGCTGTCGTTCCACCACATCGCGACCTCGACGGTGATACCGTCGCGCTCCGATTGCAGCAGGATCGGCGCCGAGATCAGCGGTGTCTTGGCCTGGTCGAGATAGCGCACGAAGGCCTCGAGACCACCCTCGTAGTGCAGCTCGGTCTCGATCGGCTCGGGATGGCGCAGGTCGCGCAGGATGATGCGCACGCCCGAATTGAGGAACGCGAGCTCGCGCAGGCGATGCTCCAGCGTCTTGAAGTCGAACTCCACCATGGTGAAGGTCTGGGGCGACGGCATGAACGAGACCGAAGTCCCGGAGCGGCCGTCATAGGTGCCGGGCCGCTTGTCCTGGACGTAGCTGCCGACCTGCTTCAGCGGCGCGACCGCATCGCCGTGCGCAAACTCCATCTCGTGGATCTCGCCGTCACGGTTGATCCGCAGCCTCAGCCAGACCGACAGCGCGTTCACCACGGAGACGCCCACGCCGTGCAGGCCGCCCGACACCTTGTAGGAGTTCTGGTCGAACTTACCGCCGGCATGGAGCTGGGTCATGATGACTTCGGCCGCCGACACGCCCTCCTCGGCATGGATGCCGGTCGGGATACCGCGGCCATTGTCGATGACCGTGCACGAGCCATCGGCATTCAGCTGCACCGTCACGAGGTCGGCATGGCCGGCCAGCGCCTCGTCGATGGCGTTGTCCACCACCTCGTAGACCATGTGGTGCAGGCCCGAGCCGTCATCGGTGTCGCCGATATACATGCCGGGGCGTTTGCGCACGGCATCGAGGCCCTTCAGGACCTTGATGGAATCGGCGCCATATTCATTCGGATCGTTGGGGGTCTCGGAGGTGCTCAAGGAAGTCCCGAATCAGGTCAGCAGGTCCGCTCAACCGGGTCTAGCGGAAGCGGTTGGGATACCCAAGACAAATGGCTATTTTGAGCCCGGTTTACAAGGTTTTGCGCCTATTTGACGCCCAGTCGCCCGTCCCGGACGATCACCTGCTGCGCGCCCTCGCCGAGGGCCTCGAAAAGCATGGGGTCGGTGCCGGTCATGAAGCACTGCGTGCCGAGCGCATCGAGGGCCTCGAACAGGGCGGCCCGGCGGTTCGGATCGAGATGCGCGGCGACCTCGTCGAGCAGCAGGAACGGGGCGATGCCAGTCGAGCGCTTGACCAGCCGCGCCTGCGCGAGGATCAGCCCGATGAGCAGCGCCTTCTGCTCGCCGGTCGAGCCCAGCGCCGCCGGCATGTCCTTCTGGGCGTGGCGGACTTCGAGATCGACCCGGTGCGGACCGACGAGCGTGCGGCCGGCGGCGCGGTCGCGGTGGCGCTCGCGCTGCCAGAGTTCGCGCAGCTCGGCCTCGAGCGCACTCGAGGATTGCGGCACATGCCGGTCCTCGAACAGCGGCGTCAGCGCCAGCCGCGCAGCCGGGAAATTGGCCTCGTCGACGCAGGCCGACAGCACGGCCTGCAGGTCGTCGAGACTGTCGGCCCGAGAAAAATGCACCGCCGCGGCGGAGGCGGCCATCTGCGCCTCGACGGCGTCGATCCAGATCGGGTCGGCATGCTCGTCCACCAGCCGGTTGCGCTGGCGCATGGTCTTGTCGAAGTCCGAGACCGCGGCGGAGTGGCCGGGAATGAGGGTGGTCACCAGGCGGTCGAGAAAGCGGCGGCGCTCGCTGGCCGGGCCGGTGAACAGCCCGTCCATCGCCGGGGTCAGCCAGAGGACGCGCAAGTAGGCGCTCATCTCCTCGATGGTGCGGGCATTGGCGCCGTTGATGCGCACCCGGCGGCCGCCATCGGCGCCGGCGCCGGTGCCGATATCGACCGGCCCTTCAGGGGTCTCGATGGTCGAGGCCACGGCCCACTGGCCGTCCGAACCCTGCGCCGCCACATCCTCGAACGCCGCCCCGCGCAGGCCACGGCCGGGCGCCAGCAGCGAGACCGCCTCGAGCAGGTTGGTCTTGCCGGCCCCGTTCGGGCCGACCAGCACCAGATGCCGCCCGTCGAGATCGAGGGCGGCCGAGGCATAGTTACGAAAATGGCTGAGACGAAGCCGGGAGATGTAGCGGGAGGGGTTCATTTGGGAGCCCCGGCCAGCACTCGTTCCGCTGCCTTGCGGACATGACCATCCGGGTCCGCGAGAAGCGTGCGAATGAGCTCGCGATCTATGCCCTCGCCGAACTTGGCGACAAGCTCGCAGGCGAACTGGCGGTGCCGTGGAACAATATCGGTCACCAGAACCTCAAAGCTCTGGCGCCAAGTGCTCGGGCCAGTGACGGCAATGAGCGCCCAAGCGGCGGCGTTGCGTACGTCGTGACTGGAGTCTCGGGAGATGATCCCAATCAACTGGTCGACATCCACTTCGGAGCCTACCGCCCGCAGTGCGTCGAGGGATGCCCGCCGAGTAAGCGGATCCGGATCGCTGACGAGTTTACGCAGCCTGGGGGCGGACGCGGCCAGTTCCCATTGCTTAACGATCTCGGCAGCGGTCCGAACCACGTAGCCCGCAGGGTCATTCAATGATGACACCACAATCGACTCAATAGCCGCGTCACGCTGAAGCCTGCCGAGTGACTCCAACGCCGAACGGCGCCGGAACACATCCTTATCCGCCAGCGCGGTGATCAGTTCCTGCCTGTCTGGAGACGCCGGAGTAGCGGTCACACCCGCATCGGCATCAGCACGTAGAGTGCCTTGGCCTCGCCGTCCTCGCGCACCAGCGTGGGCGAGCCGGCGTCGTTGAACATGAACACCGCGTTTTCGGAGCGGATCTGGCTGATGATGTCGAGCAGGTAGCGGGCGTTGAAGCCGATCTCGAAGCTCTCGGGCTCGAACTCGACCGCCAGCTCCTCGCTCGCCGTGCCGTGGTCCGGGTTGGTGACGCTGAGTTCGAGCTGGCCCTCGCGCATGGCGAGCTTGACGGCCTTGCCGCCGCGATCCGACGCGATGGTCGAGACGCGGTCGACGGCGGTGGCGAAGCTCGCCTTGTCGACGTTCATCTGCTTGTCGTTGTTCTTGGGCGTGACCCGGTCGTAGTCGGGGAAGGTGCCCTCGATCAGCTTTGACAACAGCACGACGCTGCCCAGCGTAAAGCGGATCTTGGTGTCGGAAAGCTCGACCTGAACTTCGGCCTCGCCATCGGCGCCATCGAGGAGCTTCTGCACTTCCGAGACGGTCTTTTTCGGCACGATGATGCCGGGCATGCCCTTGGCGCCAGCCGGCGCATCGGTCTCGGCGCGAGCCATGCGGTGGCCGTCGGTGGCAACTGCGCGCAGGGTCGGCGTGCCGTTGACGTCGAGGACGTGGATGTAGATGCCGTTGAGGTAGTAGCGCGTCTCCTCGTTGGAGATGGCGAACTGGGTCCGCTCGATCAGCTCGCGCAGGGCGGCTGCCGGCATCGCAAAGGTATGGGTGAAGGTGCCGGACTTGAGATCCGGGAAGCTGTCGGGCGAGAGGCACGCGAGGTTGAAGCGCGAGCGGCCGGAGCTGACCGTCAGCTGCTCGCCGCCATTGTTCTCGAGCCGCACCTCGGCGCCGTCGGCAAGCTTGCGGACGATCTCATAAAGCGTGTGCGCGGGCACGGTCGTGGTGCCGGCCTGGCCGACCATGGCCGGCACGCTCTCGGTCACTTCGATGTCGAGATCGGTGGCGCGCAGGTCCAGCTTGCCGTCGGCGGCCTTGAGCAGCACGTTGGCAAGGATGGGGTAGGTGTTGCGGCGCTCGACGACGCGATGGACGTGCCCCAGCGACTTGAGCAGATGATTGCGCTCGAGAGTGACCTTCATAAACTCAAAACCCCTGCGGCATGCGGCATTATTCGCCCGGTAAAGCCGGGCTGCGACATTTGCAAGCGAGGGCGCAAAAGGCAAGTCCGGCAGGCTGCGGAGCCCATATTTCCAACGGGTAAAAGCGCCCGCCGGTCAGTGCCGCCGGTCGTCGTTCAACGCCGCTTCCATGGCATCGAGCCGCCGCTCGGTTTCCTCGGCATCCAGCCGGGCCAGCATCTCGTGCCAGGCCCTATCGGGCGTCACGTCCTGCTGCTCCACGGGCCTGCCGGTCCCGAGGCGCCTGAATCCCCGCCTGATCCGCAGCAAAAGCCGCGGTGTCTTCGGACGCGAAACCGTCAACGCTACTACTCACAAACAGCGCCCTACTGGGCTCGATCACACGCGCCGGCCATCGGGCCGGCAGCCCTCCCCCATGGGGGAGAGCCAGTCTCAGGCCCGCCGCCTATTCCTCGAGCATCCGCTTCAGGAGCTCGATTTCCTGGCCGAGTTCAGCATCGTCCTTGATCATCTGCTCGACCTTGCGGACCGAGTGGAGGACCGTGGTGTGGTCGCGACCGCCGAAGCGCCGGCCGATTTCGGGCAGCGAGCGCGAGGTCAGCGACTTGGCGAGATACATGGCGATCTGGCGCGGCCGGACCACGTCGCGCGAGCGGCGCGAGGAGAGCAGGTCGTTGCGCGGCACCTTGTAGTGGCGCGAGACGATCCGGAGGATGTCCTCGATCCGGACGCGGCGCGCATCGCGCTGGCGCACGAGATCGGCAAGGGTACGCTCGGCGAGCGCGACGGTGATCGGTTCCTTGGTCAGCTGGTTGGCCGCCAGCAGCCGGTTCACCGCGCCATCGAGGTCGCGGCCGTGGCTGACGACGACGCGGGCGACGTAGTCGAGCACCGCGGGCGCGAAATGCGCATCGGAGAAGCGGGCGACCGCCTGCTCGGCCCGGCGCGTGACGATGGCGCGGCGCAGGTCGAGGTCGAAGGAGTTGATCGGCACGACCAGCCCGCCCGAGAGGCGCGAGCGGACGCGCTCATCGAGCATTTCGAGATCGCGCGGCGGCGCGTCGCCGGCGACGACCACCTGCTTGGCCCCGGTGAGGAGCGTGCCGAGCGTGTGGCCGAATTCGGTGGCGGACTTGCCCTGCAGGAACTGCATGTCGTCGATCAGCAGCAGGTCGACCCGGCGCAACCACTCCTTGAAGCCGAGCGCCGACTGGCGCTGCACGGCCGTGATGAAGTGGTACATGAAGTGGTCGGCGGTCAGGTAGACGATGTTCTTGCTGGGATCGTTGGCCCCGGCTGCCCAGGCGATGGCGTTGAGCAGGTGCGATTTGCCGAGGCCGACGCTCGAGTGGATATAGACGGGGTTGAAGCTGACCGTGTTGTTCTGCACGGCGTGGGCGACCTGCTTTGCCACCTGCAGCGCCATTTCGTTCGACGAGCCGACGACGAAGTTGTCGAAGGTCATCTTGGAATCGATCGCCGAGCCCGAGAGGGCATCGCCGCGCGGCGTGGCGCCGATGGCGGCAGGCGTGTCGCGCATCGGGCGCGGCGCGACAGGCGTCGTCGCGGCAGACTGGGGCTCGACCGGATCGGGCGTCGGCTCGGGATGCTGCAGGCGGGGGCGGGCCTGGCCGTTGACGCGCACGGTGAAGTGCAGGCGAGCAAGCAGCGCGGACTCGGCGCGGAACGCATCGAGGATCTTTTCGGCGTAGTTGGACTGCACCCAGGAGCAGAGGAAACGGGTCGGTACACTCAGGTGAGCGAGGTCATCGACGATTTCCTCGAGCTCGAGCCGCGCAAACCAGGAATTGAACACGTCTTCGCCGACCGCGGCCTTGAGGCGGGCGCGCACGCGCTGGAACAGTTCGTCCGTGCCGATCGGCTGGCCATCCTTGCCCGTCGTCATGATCACTCCCCCCTCTACGCTGCCCTGCCCCTTTCCGTTTTTGCCATTCGATATCCAGTCAGCACGACTTGCCGCCGCTTGTGTCGCCATCGTGATTTCAGCCCCAATCCTGTTTCTAATCGCCGCCCCTTTTGGGCACGACGCCGCCAACCTGTGCTTGCCGTTTTTCAGGCAAGCCTCTTCCGTCCGCGGACTTCGCCACGGTTCAGACTACGCACCTATTTCACTTGGATCCGGCCGCTTGTCGCACCCGGCTACTGCAACGTCCTGCGCGGAGCGCAGCACACTCAAATACTAGTCAATCCAGACCACTAATAACGTTCCCCATGACTGCCGGCCATGCCCCGAACCGGGTCCCAGTCATGTTCTAAAGTTCAGCACTCATTTACGCAGCACTGGTCGGGAACGCGGTTCTGGTGCCGTTTTTCCTGAGCCAGTGGAGGCATCTTAGAGGGGGGGAATTTTCCAATCAACGGGGGTTTTTTGCCTTGAGGGGGTTGACTCGCAACCTTTGCAAAAACCTTTCCGGCGGCTCCCTCGCACCCCTTTTTTTAAGGCGCTGTGACTCCACGCTGAATCCCCGATTTCGCGTGAAACCGGTCTCGATTCAAATTGTGGCACCGAGCCCCCGACAGTAACATTTCATTTCAAAATCGAAGATGAAATTCGGATGACAGCGATGCGCAAACGCCCGGAAATACTAGGGTTTGGTGAGGGGAAAACTCCGCAACAGAACTGTCGCAATCCCGCCACACCCCCGCCCGGACCGTGCGACATTCAGTGTATCAGCACGCCGTGAAAATGCGAAGGGCTCCCGCTGGGAGCCCTGTGCCAATTCGATACGGAATGGGGTGCGGCTGTTAAGCCTGCAGCGCCTTCACGCGGGAGTTCAGACGGCTCACCTTGCGGGCCGCCACGTTGGCGTGGACGATGCCCTTCTGAGCAGCGCGCACGATCTCCGGCTCGGCTGCCTTGAGGGCCTCGACCGCGACCTTGTGGTCGCCGGCAGTGATGGCTTCCTCGACCTTGCGAACGTAGGTGCGCATGCGCGAGCGACGCGACTTGTTCACCGCGGTGCGGGCTTCGATCTTGCGGGTGGCCTTCTTGGCGGAGGCGGTATTGGCCATGAAATCCTCTTGGCGCTTCTCAACCCGATGGTGCAGCCTTTCGAGCCGCTCAGCCATGGGCGATGAAATGAAATCGGCGGCACCGAGCCGCCAAGTTGCGGGGTGTATAGTCGCGGAGCGCGGTTGCGTCAACCGGATTCAGGGGCCCTGCGACTCCCAGGGGTCAGTGCTGGCAGACCGGACAGAAGAAGGTCGAGCGGCCCGATTGCACGATCCGCTTGATGGTGCCGCGGCAGCCCGGCGTCGGGCACGGCTCGTTCTCGCGGTCATACACCGCAAAGCGATGCTGGAAATAGCCCGAGTTGCCGTCGGCGGCGCGGAAGTCGCGCAGGGTCGAGCCGCCGGCATCGATGGCCTCGATGAGCACCGTGCGAACCCCGTCGGCCAGGTCCTCGAGGCGCTTGGACGGCTTGCCCGATTTCAGCACCAGCGTCCCCGCCGCGATATCGGGGCGAATGTGGGCCCGGTGCAGCGCCTCGCTGACATAGATATTGCCGAGGCCCGCCACGACCCGCTGGTCGAGCAGGGCGGCCTTCATCGGCGCCTTCTTCCTGTTGAAGCGCTCGGCCATCTCGGCGGCGTTGAAGGCATTGGAGAGCGGCTCGGGTCCGAGTTCGGCCAGCAGCGGGCTCTGCGCCTCGTCCTCGAACAGGTCGACGAAGCCGAAGCGGCGGGCGTCATTATAGATGAGCTTCATCTGCCCATGCTCGGGATGGGTCAGCTCGAGGATCAGGTGATCGTGCTTCCGGTCCTCGGTCGGCTCATAGTAGCGGCTCGGCTCCTTGAACTTGAAGTCCTCGAACCGGTAGGTGCCGGTCATGCCGAGATGGCTGAGCCAGGTCTTGCCCGTCGAGAGGCGGAACAGCAGATACTTGGCGCGCCGTCCCGTGCTTTCGATGGTCGCGCCTTCGAGCGCTTTCCTGAACCCCTCCGGAAAGGGGAACCGCAGGTCCTTGCGCTTCAGCGTCACCTTGTCGATGCGCGCGCCGGTGACATAGGGCTCGAGCCCGCGGCGGACGGTTTCGACCTCTGGCAGTTCGGGCATGGGCGCTCCTCGTTGGGCGGGCATTATGTGGCGGGCGAAGCTACACTACGCAAGCGCCAGGCGATGTCAGTGTTTGGCAGGAGCACACCACCTCAACCATGCGCGCCCGTGAAGCATGGCAACCGCAACCCCTCTCCGCTATAACGCCGCCAGTTTTCGGAGACGCGTGAGATGGCAGAGACGACGCATTTCGGCGAACGTACCGTCGCCCTCGAGGAAAAGCAGGGGCTGGTCAACGACGTCTTCCATCGCGTCGCCGACCGCTACGACCTGATGAACGACCTGATGAGCGGCGGCGTCCACCGTCTCTGGAAGGACGCCATGGTCGCGCGGCTGGCGCCGCCCAAGCAGGGCAGTGCCCCCTATCGCGTGCTCGATATGGCCGGCGGCACCGGCGACATCGCCGAGCGCATCGTCAATGCCTCGGTCGGCTATGCCGAGGTCACCGTCTCCGACATCAATTCCGACATGCTGCGGGTCGGCGAGGAACGCGCGAAGAAGTGGCGCTTCCCCTCGCAAGTGAAGTTCGTCGAGGCCAATGCCGAGGAACTGCCGTTCGAGGACGACTATTTCGACGCCTACACCATCGCCTTCGGCATCAGGAACGTGCCGCGCATCCCGCTGGCGCTGAGCGAGGCGTTCCGCGTGCTGAAGCGGGGTGGGCGGCTCCTGGTGCTCGAGTTCAGCCAGGTCGACGCGCCGGTGCTCGACGAGGTCTACAAGGTCTTTTCCGACCGCGTGATCCCGCCGATCGGTCGGGCCGTGACCGGCGATGCGCAGCCCTACCAGTATCTCGTGGAGTCGATCCGCAAGTTCCCAACGGCCGAGCATTTCAGCCAGATGATCGGCGCGGCTGGCTTCAAGCGCGTCACCCACACCGCCTTCACCGGCAATATCGCGGCGCTGCACGCGGCCTGGAAACTCTGACGCATGGGACTTGGGGCTTACTTCCGCCTGGCTCGGGCCGGCTTCGTCCTTGCGCGCGAGGGCGCGCTGTCGATCGCCGACAATGATGCCCTGCCCCCGGTGATGAAAGCCGGCATCCGCTTCGGCCGGCTGTTCGAGCGCGGCGAAGTGCGGCGCAGCGGCAAGGTCGAGCGGCTGACCCGGGCGCTGCACCGGCTGGGGCCGACCTATGTGAAGCTCGGCCAGACCCTCGCCACCCGCCCCGATATCGTCGGGCCGGAAGTGGCGGCCGACCTGTCGGTGCTGCAGGATTCGATGGAGCCGTTCGACTCGGCCCTCGTCCCCACGCTGCTCCAGGATGCGCTGGGTCCCCGCGCCACCGAGCTCACCGACCTGTCGCCGCCCATCGCGGCGGCCTCGATCGCGCAGGTCCATCACGCCAGACTGCCCGACGGCACCAAGGTGGCTGTGAAGATCCTCCGGCCCAATATCCGCCAGCGCTTTGCCGCCGATATCGAGAGCCAGTACGCCGGCGCGCGGCTGGCCGAGACCTTCGTGCCCAAGCTCAGGCGCCTCAGGCCCGTCGATGTGGTGGCGACGCTCGACCGTTCTTCCCGCATCGAGCTCGATCTCCGCATGGAAGCGGCGTCGATCTCGGAGTTCTCCGACAACATCAAGGACGACAGCGGCTTCGTCATTCCGCGCATCATGTGGGACTACACGTCCGACACGGTGCTGACGACGACCTGGGTCGACGGCATTCCGATCCGCGACAACGCCGCACTCGATGCCGCCGGTGTCGACCGCAAGGCGCTGGCGAAGAACCTGTTGCAGGCGTTCCTCCGGCACACCGTGCGCGACGGCTTCTTCCACGCCGACCTGCATCCCGGCAATCTCTTCGCCGATCCCGTGACCGGCAATGTCATCGCCGTCGACTTCGGCATCATGGGCCGGATCACGCGCCGCGAGCGGCGCTTCCTCGCCGACATCCTCTATGGCTTCATAACACGCAATTACCGCCTGATCGCCGAGCGGCATTTCGAGATCGGCTACGTGCCCCGCACGCAGTCGATCGACGATTTCGCCCAGGCACTCCGCGCCATCGGCGAGCCGCAGCACGGGCGCCGGGTCTCCGATATCTCGATGGCCAAGGTGCTCGGCCAGCTGTTCGCGACGACCGAGCTGTTCGAGATGCAGACACGGCCGGAACTGATCCTCTTGCAGAAATCCATGGTGCTGGTCGAAGGGGTGGCGCGGGCGCTCGACCCCGAGCTCGACATCTGGACCATCTCCGAGCCCATCGTCGGCGACTGGGTGCGGCGCGAGGCGGGACCGCTGGGCCGGCTCGAGCAGCTCAAGGAGCACTTCGAAACGGCAGTTGCGACGCTTGGCCGCCTGCCGGCGCTGGTCGGCAAGGCCGAAGCGGCTCTCGAGGACTATGAGCGCGAGAAAAATGCCCCCGCCCGCCGCTTCAACCGGTTCATGATCCTCACCGGATTCTGGGTCGGCCTCGCGGTGTTGCTGGTGGCGCTGTGGCGGCTGCTCGGTTTCTGAACCGGGGTTCATCAGCCGTTCATCATCGGGGCCATACCGAGGCGGCACGCGCTTGCAGCTCTTGGGCCCCAGCCATAACGTGCCGGGGAAGCGGCGGGCACTGTCGAGGAGAATTCCATGACCCTGAAGACTATTGCCCGGCTGGCTGGCGTACTGATGCTCGGGGCCGGCCTCGCCGGCTGTATGGACGTGACCGCCGAGATCGACGTCACCTCGGAAACCACGGGCAAGGCCACCACCACCATGACGATGGGGGCCGAGTTCTATCCGATGATCAAGCAGATGCAGGAAGCCGCCGAGGCCGGTGGCGAGGACGACACTGCGTCCGCCGATACCGACTTCTGCCAGGAAGAAGGCGACGTGCTGACCGAGAATGCCGATGGCAGCGCCACCTGCACTTCCGTCAAGGAAGGCACGCTGGCCGAGATCACCGCCGACGGCGATGGCCCGAACGAGGACACCACCTTCACCGTCGTGAGCCCCGGCGTAGTGCGCGTCGCGTTCAAGACCGACGAAATGAAGAACCAGGTCACCCAGGGCGAAGAGCAGGACGCGCAGACCGCGGCGATGATGAAGGCCTATTTCGAAGGCCACAGCGTCACCATCCGCATCAAGGGCAAGCGCATCGTCGAAACCAACATGACCAAGGTCGGCGACAACGCCGCCGAGACGGTCATCCCGTTCACCGACCTGCTCGACGGCAATGTCGACTTGCCCGACGAAATGTTCGCCGTGGTCGACACCAACTGATGGCGTCGAGCCTGTCCATCCAGTTCATCTGGCTCGAACATGGCCGGGGCCTCGAGGCCCCGCGCCAGCAGACATCCGGCGCGGCAGGAGTGGACCTCCTCGCCGCGCTCGGCACTTCTGAAACCCTGACGATCGAGCCCGGCAAGCGCGCCCTGGTGCCTACCGGCATGGCGATTGCGCTCCCCAACGGCTATGAAGCGCAGGTGCGGCCGCGGTCGGGACTCGCCGCCAAGTTCGGCGTCACGGTGCTCAACACGCCGGGGACGATCGACGCCGACTATCGCGGGGAGATCAAGGTGATCCTGATCAACCACGGCGAGGCCCCGTTCGAGATCCGGCGCGGGGACCGCATTGCGCAGATAGTCGTTGCTCCGGTAACGGCAGTTCAGTTCGAACTGAAGGAGGCGCTCGATGAAACGCAACGTGGTGCAGGCGGCTTCGGCTCGACTGGCCGCTAGCTTCGGCTTTCTGGTGCTGGCCGCCGCGCCGGCGCTGGCCGGCGACGCAGCGCAGTTTACACCGCTCGGCTTCTCGCTCGACGGACGCTACTTCGCCTACGAGGAATTCGGGGTGCAGGACGGGTCGGGCTTTCCCTTTTCCAACGTCTTCATCCTCGATGTCGCCGAAGACAAGTGGGCCGGCGGCTCGCCGTTCCGCGCCGTGATCGAGGACGAAAAGCCGGGCCTCGCCGAAGCGCGCGCAGAGGCGGCCGGGCAGGCGGCCAAGGCGATCGCCGACCTCGCCATCACCGAGCCTGCCGTGATCGTCGCCATGAATGCCGACGGCACCCCGATCGAGGACCGCAAGTCGCTCGTCTTCGGACCGCTCGGCTTCGGGCTCGACGAGCCCAACGACAGTTCGACCCTGACGCTCACTACCTTCCCCTCGACCTCGAGCGTGCCCTGCGTCGAGGACTATGGCTTCGAGCCGCCCGTCGGATTTGCGCTGACCCTCAAGCCCTTCGATCGCAGCGAAGCCGAAATCCACCGCGACAAGGCGGTGCCGGCCTCACGCGGCTGCACCGTCGACTACCGCCTCTCCGCTGTCGTCGTGCCGTTCAACTGGACCTGGCACGAGCGCCAGCCGGTGGCGATGGTCTCGGTCTACTCGCACGGGTTCGAAGGGCCGGACCGGCGCTTCATCGCCGTGCCGATCGAGAGCTGGCCATGACCAGCCTCACGCCCGAAGAGATCAAGCGCTACGCCCGCCATATCGTGTTGCGCGGTGTCGGCGGCGATGGCCAGCAGCGGCTCAAATCGGCGCGCGTGCTGGTGGTCGGCGCCGGCGGGCTCGGCAGCCCGGTCATCGCCTATCTCGCGGCCGCGGGGATCGGCACGCTCGGCGTCGTCGACCACGACACGGTGTCGCTCTCCAACCTGCAGCGCCAGGTCATCCACCAGAAGGCGGGCATCGGCAGCACCAAGGCGGAAAGCGCCGGCGCCTTTGTTGCCGGGCTGAACGATCACGTCCAGTTCGTGCCGCATATCGAGCGGGTCACGGCGGAGAACGTGACGCGGATCATGGCCGACTATGCCCTCGTCATCGACGGTACCGACAATTTCGGCACCCGCGCGGTGGTCGCCGAAGCGGCGCAGGCGGCGGCCATACCGCTGGTCTCGGGGGCCGTCTCGATGTTCGACGGGCAGATCACGGTGTTCATGCCGGGCGGCAGGACGTTCCGCGACCTCTACCCGGATACGCCCGACGAGGCCGACCTGCCGGCATGCGAAGTGGTGGGCGTGCTCGGCGCCGTCACCGGCGTCATCGGTACGCTGATGGCGATGGAAGCCATCAAGCTCATCACCGGCGTCGGCCAACCACTGATCGGCCGCCTGCTGCTCTACGACGGCCGCGCCGCGAGCTTCACGGAGCTGGCGTACTAGTCTCGCTGATGCCAGTCCCGCACTGGCCACCTCCACCGGCTGTCATCCCAGCGAAAGCTGGGATCCATCTATCGGCTGGCGCAGGTGGAGAGTTGGATCCCGGCTTTCGCCGGGATGACACCGAGTTTGTGGCGACCGATCCGGCCCCACCCCGCCGCTACTTCACCCCACGCAGCGCCAGTGCCCGCTGGGCCCTGATCGAGAACAGGATCAGGGCGGCGATGGTGACGACGAAGGGGATCATGCGGATCAGCTCCGCCGGGATGTCGTTGAAGAGGCCCGGCATCACCACGGCCAGCGCCTCGAAGGCACCGAAGAGCAGCGCCGCGATGAGCGCGCCGATCGGATGGCGCGCGCCCAGCAGCACGGCGCCCAGCGCGATGAAGCCGCGGCCCGCCGTCATGTCGCGGGTGAAGCCGACATAGTTGAACATCGCCAGCTGCGCGCCGCCAAGGCCGGCGAGGGCGCCCGAGACGATGAGGCTCCAGGTGCGGATCTTGTTGACCGGGATGCCGGCCGCCTCCGGCGCGGCCGGATACTCGCCGACGCCGCGCAGCCACAGGCCCCAGGGGGTGCGGTAGAGGAAGTACCAGACGGCGAAGACGAGGAAGGCGGCGAGCCAGCTCAGCACCGAATGGCCCGAAAGGAACGCGGTCAGGGTCGGGCCGACGACGGGAATGTTCGAGAGGAAGCTCAGGTCCACCGCCGGGATGGCCTTCGAGGGCAGGTTGATCGAGGTGCCCTTGTCGCCACCGGTGGCCAGCGCCAGCGCGAACACCGTCCCGCCGGCGGCAAAGATGTTGATGGCGAAGCCGACGAGGATGATGTCGGCCTTCAGCCGGTAGGCGAAGAAGGCCATGATCAGGCCGAGCAGCGCACCCGCACCGAGGCCGGCGGCGACCGCGACATACCAGGGCGCATAGACCGAGACGATCACGGCGGTAAGGCAGCCGACCAGCATCATGCCTTCGAGCGCGACGTTCAGCGCACCCGAAAGGTCGGCGACGAGACCCCCCATTGTCGCCAGCAGCAGCGGCGTCGTGGTGCGGATGATGGTGACGAAGAAGGCCGCCGAGAAGACGGTGATGAACAGTTCCATCATTTGGCGGCACCCCCGGCAGCGGCAGCCTGGGTGGCGGCAGCGGGCTCACGCTTGAACCACTTGGTGATGAAGCTGAGCGAGAAGCTCGACGAAACCAGCAGGATGATGATCGCGGTGACGACGCCGATCACCTCGGCCGGAACGTCGGTGCGGATGTTCATCAGCTGCGCCCCCTGGCGCAAATAGCCGTAGAACAGCGCGACGATCGGCACTGCCAGCGGCCGGCTGCGCGCCACGATGGCGACGAGTATGCCCTCGAAGGCGAGGCCGCCCTCGAACAGCACGGTCAGCTTGCCGTAGGTCTGGCCCTGGACGAACATCGAGCCGAGGAGGCCGCCGAGCGCGCCCGAGGCGGTCATGGCCGAGACCATGATGAAGGTCGCCTTGATGCCGGCATACTCGGCAAAGCGCGCGTTATGCCCGACGAGCCGGAGTTTCAGGCCCCAGCTGGTGCGATAGAGCGCGAACCAGACCACCAGCACGGCGACGATGGCAAAGATCAGCCCGAGGTCGACGCGGGTGTTGGCGACGAGAGCCGGGAACACCGCCGTGTCGGGGAAATCGTTGGTGGTCAGCACGCCGGCCTGCGGCTTGGGCAGGTTGGTGCGGACGAGGAAGTTCACGATCTCGATGGCGATGTAGTTCAGCATCAGCGACGAGACGATCTCGTTGGCGCCGAGCTTGGCCTTGGCGATGCCGGGGATGAAGCCGTAGATCGCCCCGCCCAGCATGGCGGCGGCGATGCCGAGCGGAATGCCGGCCCAGGTGGCGCCGAGCGGCGACAGGGCGACATAGCTGGCGCAGAGCGCCCCGATATAGACCTGCCCCTGCACGCCCATGGCGAACTGCCGGGCCTGGAAGACGAGGCTGAAGGCGAGGCCGGTGATGGTCAGCTTGGCCACGTCGTCGATCCACAGCCCGATGGTGCGGGGCCGCGAAATCGGCGCGGTCAGCAGCTGGGTGATGGCCTCGAACGGCGCCTTCGAGGTCAGGAAGACGATGATGAAGGTGACGGCCAGCGCGATGACCAGCGCGCCGATGGCGCGGCCGGCTTCACGGCGAACGGTCTTCCAGCGATTGGCGCGGTTGGTGGCGGGTAGGGTGCTCATTTGAGGGCCGCCTGCATTTCATCCGAAGTCTGGGTCGAAAGCCCGAGCATGTAGGTGCCGAGGGTTTCGGGCGTCAGATCCGGGGTATTGAGGAAGGCGGCAACGATCTTGCCGCGGTAAAGGACGATCAGCCGGTCGCTGAGGGCGAGGAGTTCCGAAAGGTCGGCCGAACTCAGCAGCACCGCCGCGCCGTTGTCGCGGGCATCGGTGATGGTGCGCCAGATGAACTGGGTGGCGCCGAGATCGACGCCGCGGGTCGGCTGGTTGACCAGCAGGAGCTTCGGCTGTTCGCTCAGTTCGCGCGCTACCACCACCTTCTGCATGTTGCCGCCCGAGAGCGTGCCCACGGCATAGCTCGGCCCGCCGACGCGGATCGAGAACTGCTCGATGAGCTTGAGCGCGTTGGCCCGGATGGCCTTGAGGTCGAGCAGGCCGCCGCGCACATAGCGCCGGTCGTTGAGCCGCGTCGCGACGAGATTCTCGCCGACGCTGGCGCCGGTGGCGAGGCCCTCGGCGATGCGGTCCTCGGGGATCGAGGCGAGGCCGAGTGCGCGCCGCTCCAGGACGCTTTTCGTCGCGGCGTTCTGGTTGGCGATGGTGATGGTGCCGGCGGCGATGGCGCGGAGACCGGCGATGGCCTCGAGCGTTTCGGCCTGCCCGTTGCCCTCGACGCCGACAAGGCCGACGATCTCGCCCGAATGGACGTTGAGATCTAGCCCGGCGACGACTTCGGTGCCGCGCGCGTTGACGACCCGGAGGCCGGAAACGGCGGCGACGCGCTCGCTCTGGTCGGTCGGCTTGCGATCGACGCGGAGGCTGACTTCGCGCCCCACCATCATGGCGGCGAGGCTCTTTTCCGTCACTTCGCTGGTCTTCACCTGTCCGACCGTCTTGCCCTGCCGCATCACCGTGATGGTGTTCGAGATCTCGAGCACTTCGGGCAGCTTGTGGGCGATGAAGATCACCGTCTTGCCCTGCGCCACCAGCGAGCGGATGGCGACGAACAGCTCCTGCACTTCCTGCGGCGCCAGCACGGCTGTCGGCTCGTCGAGGATGAGGATCTTTGCGTTGCGATAGAGCGCCTTGAGGATTTCGACGCGCTGCTGCTGGCCGACGGGCAGCGTGCCCACCGGCGGCAGCGGATCGACCTTGAGGCGGAACCTCTCGGAGAGCGCCTGCACCTCGGCGATCGCCTTCTTGCGATCGAGCCGGATGCCGGCCTTGGGCTCGGAGCCGAGCACGACGTTCTCATAGACCGAGAAGCTCGGCACCAGCGAGAAGTGCTGGAACACCATGCCGATGCCGGCATCGATGGCTTCGCGCGGATTGGCAAACTGCACCGGCTTGCCGTCGAGCAGCAGTGTGCCCCCGTTGGGCTGCTCGATGCCGAACAGGATCTTCATGAGCGTGGACTTGCCGGCGCCGTTCTCGCCGACCACGGCATGAACTTCGCCCGGCTCGATGACGAGGTTCACCCCGTCATTGGCCACCACTCCGCCGGGATAGACCTTGGAAATCCCGATAGCTTCAAGAAGCGCCATGCTGCCCCCGGCTGCCTCGCTCGAAAAAGTGGGGCGCCGCCCGGAGGCGACGCCCTGTGACATTACTTCACGTCGGCGTTGACGACGATCTCGCCGGCGATAATCGCGGCTTCCTTGGCGTCGATCTCGGCGCGCAGGTCGGCCGGGACGAGAGCCTCGTACTGGGCGTTCCTGGAGATGCCGACGGCGCCGTCCTTGAGACCGAGCACGATGCGCTGGCCGTACTGCTGGGTGCCGTCGATCGTGCCCTTGAGCGCGAGGTAGAGCGACTCGCCGACCTTCTTTTCCACCGAGGTGAAGATCACGTCGGCCTGGGCCTGGTCGCCATTGGCCGCAAAGATCGTCGCCTGGTCGCTGTCGACGCCGACGGCCAGCTTGCCGCCGCCGGCTTCCTTGACGGCCTGCAGCGCGCCGAGGCCGGTGCCGCCGGCGATCGGGAAGATGATGTCGGCGCCCTGGTTGAGCTGGGCAAGACCGATTTCCTTACCCTTGGCCGGGTCCGAGAAGGTGCCGGCAACGGCGTTCAGGATCTCGATCGAGGGGTTGGCATCCTTGGCGCCCTGGTCGAAACCGGTCTTGAAGTCGGTGACGGTGGGGAATTCCATGCCGAGGATGGTGCCGAGCTTGCCGCTCTTGGTCAGCTTGCCGGCGGCGTAGCCCGCGAGATAGCCGGCGGTCGAAGTGCCGTACATGACGCCCAGCACGTTCGGGAAGGCGCCGCCGGTGAAGTCCGGCGCATCGTCGAACTGGATGAACTTGACGTCGGGATACTGCGGAGCGAGCTCAGCGACATAACCGGTCATGTCGAACGTGCCGGAGATTACGACGTGGTAGCCGCTG
This sequence comes from Pseudomonadota bacterium, assembly GCA_023393475.1. GTDB lineage: Bacteria > Pseudomonadota > Alphaproteobacteria > Rhizobiales > Devosiaceae > Devosia_A. The sequence goes on along the minus strand of JAEWLC010000047.1, from coordinate 37,464 downwards.
TCGGTGGCATCAGCGAGCGCCGGCTGCCACTTCGAGCGGTCGTAGCCGGCCTCGATGACCTTCACTTCGACAGGCAGTTCGGCAGCGGCCTTGTCCATGCCGGCCTTGGCGCTGTCGAAGAAGCTCTTGTCGCCGAGCGTGCCGTGCAGCACCAGCGCGACCTTGAGCGGGTTTTCCTTGGTGTATTCCTGCGCGGCGGCGGGGATTGCCGTCGAGGCCATCATCGAGGCGGCCAGCAGCGTGCTGGTGGCGGCCTTTGCGAGAGTCGAGATCAGAGACATGCGCACTCCTGTTTGCGATTGTTCTGGTTATTGGGACGTCGTTGGCGAGTAGGCGGCGGATACGGCGTAGAGGGCGTCGACCTTTGCGACATCGACCTCCTCGACGAACGTAATCTTGGGGGTGCCGAGGCGGCCCGAAGGATCGACCAGCGTCATGCCGCGGGTGATCCCCGGCGCCAGCGCTACGGACGACGAGGCGAGGATGGATTTGGTCACCATCGAGGGATCGATGACGACGGCGGCGGCCAGCGGATCGACATAGAGGAAGCGATCGGCAAGGCCGCGCTTGATGCCATTCTCGCGGGCATGGCGCGCCAGGGCCTTGGAGAAATCGCGCAGCGGGGACTCGGCAATGGCGTCGAACATCTGGTCGACACGCGGCCCTTCCATGAAATGGGTGGTGCAGGGCTCCCACGGTACCACGACGGTCTCGACCCCGGCCGTCAGCACGACATGGGCGGCTTCGGGGTCGGCATAGATGTTGAACTCGGCGGCCGGGGTGGTGTTGCCGCGGCCATAGACGTTGCCGCCCATGATCGTCAGCGTGCCGATGCCATCGACGATCGAGGGCTCGAGCCGCAGCGCAAGCGCCAGGTTGGTCAGCGGCCCGATCATCAGGATGTCGACCTTCTCGCCCTTGGCGGCGGCTTCGCCGAAGGTACGGCGCAGCACGCCGATGCCATCCTCGGAGGCAGGCAAGGCCTGCTTGTCGGGCCGGCGCGCCCCGCCGAGACCATCGTCGCCATGCACGTATTTGGCGTCGATCACGGGCTGGGTCAGCGGCCGGTCAGCGCCCTTGTGCACGGGCACATCGACCTTGAGCATGGCGAGGGTGGCGAGCAGGTTGGTCGTCGCCTGGTCGAGGTCGACATTGCCGAACACGGTGGTGATGAGGTCGGGAGTCCTGCCGTTGGCAACGAGCAGGATCAGCGCCTGGGCGTCGTCGACGCCGCCGTCGCTGTCGAAAATGAACTTACGCTTGGTCAAGGTCAGGCTACTTCTTTCTTGTTCCTGGCGTCCGCCTTCGCTTGCCGGACGCGATCCCAGAACTCGGCATAGGTGGCCGAGTAATCCTGACGAATATCAGCATAGGGGCGGCGAGTCAGGGTGCGGTCGCGGACCAGCTGTTCGCCCGCGACCCAGAGATGGCGCAGGTCGCGGCCGGAGCCGGAATAGACGAGCAGCGTCTCGGGGTCGGGCGTTTCCGAATAGCCGGCGCCACGCATGTCGAAGGCCGCGATGTCGGCGGCCTTGCCGATTTCGAGGCTGCCGATCTCGTGCTCCAGACCGAGTGCCCGGGCGCCTTCGATCGTCGCCATGCGCACCAGTTCGCGCGAACTCAGCGGCTGGGCCACGCCCTCACGATGCGATGCGACGAGGCCGGCGACGCGCATCTCGGAGACGAGGTCGTAGGAATTGTTGGCGGCAACGTTATCAGTGCCGATGGCAACGGTGACGCCGGCGGCCTTGAGCGCCACCACTGGACAGATGCCCTCGCGGCCCGAACGGAGCCCGGCGGTGGCGTTGTAGGATACCGAGGCATGCGGGGCCCGCGCGAAGACCGCGATATCCTCGTCGCTGAGGTCGAGGCAGTGCGCGGCATGGATGCGGCCCTTGAAGAAGCCGAGCTTTTCAAGCGCCACCGCCGCGGTGGTGCCGTAGCGGCGCTCGGTTTCCTCGTTGTCCTCGGGGCCGCAGGCCATGTGCAGGTGAAGGCCGACGCCATACTCGTTGGCGACCTCGACCTCGGCCAGCAGCAGGTCCTGGGTGTTGTCGACATAGGGGGCGTGCGGGCCGAACCAAGGGATGACGCGGCCATCGGCTGAGCGCTGCTGGGCGAGGAACCGTGTCGCCTTCGCCAGTTCCTCTTCGCCGCGTTCCTTGTCGCCGAGCTGGACGATGCCATAGGCGATGACCGAGCGGAGGCCCGCCTCCCGGACCGCCTCGGCGATTTCCTCGGCGAAGAAATACTGGTCGCAGAAGGTGGTGGTGCCGGAGAGCGCCATTTCGGCGCAGCTCAGCGCCACGGCCGGCCCGATGTCGGAGGCAAGCAGCGACAGCTCGGGCTCGCGGATGGAGTTGTACCACCCGTCCATGGTCAGGAGGCTCTGGCCCTCGGAGCGGCCGCGGAACAGCACCATCACGGAATGGGTGTGGGCGTTGACGAGGCCCGGCATGACGAGGTGCCCGGTCAGGTCGAACACCTCGTCGAAGCCGGACGCGTTGGGAGTGGCGTGCCGGGAACCAATATCGCTGATCCGGCCATCGCGGATGGCGACGTAGCCACCCTCGAACACCGTGTTTTCAGCGTCCACGGACAGAACTGTCGCTCCGTGGATAAGCGTCGAACCCATTTGACCCCCATCCGGTAAACCGGTTTACATGACGAGCTAACGACAGAATTCACAAGCTTGTCAAATGCAATCGAGGCGCTTCCGCAGCATGGAAACCAGCGCCTCGCGACCGGGCTCGGTGCCGATGTTGCAGGCAGCGCCGGGACCTGCCAAATCACGAATGACGCCGCAGGTTTGGCTGGATATTGGAGAATTTGGTTGCACAAGGAACAGGCAGGATGTCGCTGATGCTCGATGCGGCCAGCGCCAGCTGGGAAGACGTCTCCGCCGCGATTTCGCGCGGCACTATCGGGATCCTGCCCGTCGGCGCGGTGGAGCAGCATGGGGCGCATCTGCCGTTGCTCACCGACACGGTGATGGCGACGGGCGTCGCCCGCCGCATCGCCGAGGGCTGCAGCGGGCTGCTGCTGCCGGCGATCGCCTATGGCGATGCCTGGACCACCGAAGGCTGGGCCGGGACATTGTCGCTGTCGCCCGAGACGCTGCGGTCGTCGGTGCTCGATATCGGCCGCGGATTGCAGCGCATGGGCGTGAAAGGCCTCGTCACCGTCAACGGCCATTTCGGCAATCGCGAGCCGATCAACCTCGCGGCGCGGGCGCTGAGCGAAACCGGTTTTCCGGTGCTCCACCTCGATTATCCGCGGCTCGAGGCGCTGGCCGCCGAGCTGATGGAGTCGGAGCCCGCCGGGCCCGGTTTCTACCACGCCGACGAGGTCGAGACCTCGATCATGCTGGCGCTGGCTCCGGACACGGTACGGATGGACCGAGCGAAGCCCGAATATCCGGAATTCCCCGAGCTGTTCGGCAGCGAGCCGATGAAGCTCAGTGCGTTCAACACCTCCGGCGTATTCGGCGATCCGCGCCCCGCCACCGCCGAAAAGGGTGAGGCGATGATCGCCGGCATCGCCGCGGAATCGGTGCGCCTCATCGGACTATGGAAGACGAAGCACGGACTATGACTGACCTCCCCGACGACCTGATCCTCAACGCGCGCGACGAAGTCCGCATCCGGCAGGACCTCCTGCTCGTGGCGCTCGGTAAGCGGCCGGCCGACCGGATCCTGCGCGTCGGGCGGCTGCTCGACGTGCATTCGCGCACCTGGCTCACCGACCAGGAGATCGTCATCAAGGGCCGCCGCATCGCCTGGGTCGGGCCGGCAGGGGAGTACAAGGGCGAGGCGAAGGAGCAGGTGCACGAACCCCAGCTCTCTGCTGTCCCCGGCTTCGGCGAGGTCCACAAGCATATCGAGAGCTCGCACCTCACGCCCGAGTGGGAAGCCGCCCTCGTCCTGCCGCGCGGCAATACCTGGACCTGCGAGGCCAGCCACGAATTCTCCAATGTCGACGGGCCGAACAATCTCGAGTTCTGGCTCACCGCCCGCCGCGCCGGATCGCGGCTCAAGATCTTCCCGCAGCCCGGCTCGGCCGTGCCGCCCACCGCCTACGAATGGGGCGGCGGGTATTTCGGCCATGACGAACAGCAGGGCTTCATGCAGAGCCCGATGGTCACCGGCCTCGACGAGGTCATGGACTGGCCTGCGGTCTGGAACCCCGACAACCCATCGCACCAGCGGCTCTGGGGCATGATCGAGGCGACCTTCGCTGCCCGCGGCGTCGTCGAGGGCCACGCGGCGGGCCTGCGCTCCCTGCCCGAAATCAACGCCTTCGCTGCCGCCGGCCTCGCCTCCGACCACGAAATGGCCACCGCCGACGAAGCCTGGGACAAGCTGCGACACGGGCTCTTCATCGAGATCCGCATCCACACCATGCCGGAGATCATCAAGGGCCTGCTCGAGAAGGGCCTTACCGACTGGAGCCAGGTGGCCTTCGCCACCGACGATCGCAGCGCGCCGCTGACGCTCGAGGTCGGCGCCACCGACCACAATGTCCGCACCGCCATCGCGGCCGGCCTCGCGCCGGAAATCGCCATCCAGTGTGTCACCATCAACCCGGCGCGCCACATGCGGCTCACCCGGCATGTCGGCTCGATCGCGCCGGGGCGTTATGCCGACATCGTCCTGCTGGAAGACGTGCCGAGCCTCGCGATCGCCAAGGTCTGGGCCGACGGCCGGCAGGTGTCCGAGGGCAACCGGTTCACGGCCGAGGTTCCGAGCGTCACCTGGCCCGATTGGGCCACGCACACGGTCAATATCCAGCGCGAGATCACCGCCGGGGACTTCGCCATCAATGCCGCGCCCGGCCGGGACTCCATGAACGCTGCCGTCATCCGTCCTTTCCACTGGCATCCCGAGTTTTTCACCATACAAATGCCGGTCGAACATGGCGAAGTGCAGCGCCTCCACGCCGAAAACATCACCAAGTTCGCCATCGTCGACCGCTTCTCGGGCGACGGCAAAGTGTCGAAAATGTTCTGGCGCGGCACCGGTCCCCGCGACCCCGACACGGCGCTCGCCTGCTCGGTCGCCCACGACAAGCACAACATCTGGACCTGCGGCTCCTCCGACGCCGCCATGGCGCTGGCGGTAAACCGGTTGCGCGAACAGCAGGGCGGCTGGGTGCTGGTCCATCGCGGCGAGGTCGCCGCCACCGTGCGCTTCGAGGTCGGCGGGCTGATGTCGCAGCGCCCTGCGGAGGCGCTCAACGCCGACATGCAGGCGCTGCGCGAGGCAGCCGCCAGGGTCGACTGGATGTACGAGCCGACCTGGCATCCGCGCTGGCATCCGGGCTTTCCGGAGCGGCTGATGTTCGCGACGCTCACCTGCGCGCCGTGGCAATGGGTGCTCGTCGCCCCCTCGCCGCTGGCGCCCGAGGGTTTCGTCAATGTCGCGACCGGGGAAACGCGCCCTGTCGTGTGGTAGCCCGCGAAACCGCTTTACTAAAGCGCTTTCGCCGTCCTAGCCTTGGGTTTCCTTGCGGGGGAAGAATGGCCACTATCCATGACGTAGCGCAGGACGCCGGAGTCTCGCCGACGACGGTATCGCGCTACCTGAACCACCGGATCGAGCTCCCGCCGTCGACTTCGGCGCGCATCGACGCCTCGATCAAGAAGCTCGACTACCGGCCCAACCTGATGGCCAAGCGCCTCTCGACCGGCAAGACCGAGGCCGTCGGCCTCGTCACCCCCGAGATCCGCGAGCCCTTCTTTGCCGAACTGGCCTCGGCCTTCGAGGACGAGGCCGACCGGCACGGCTACACTGTGTTCATGAGCTCGACCCGTTCCGACCGCCATCGCGAGATCGCCTCGCTGGAGCGGCTGCAGGACGGCCATGTCGATGGCCTCCTGATGATGACCAACACGCCGGACGACGGCACGCTGGCCAAGCTGATCGGCAAGCGCAGGAACGTCGTCATCGTCGACGAGGACATCCCCGGCGTCAGCGTGCCGCGGCTGTTCGTCGAGAACACCGAGGGCGCCTACGAGGCGACGAAGCACCTGATCGAAGCCGGACATCGCCGCATCGCCTATCTCGGCGGGCCACACGGGCTGCTGACGGTGACCGAGCGGCGCGAAGGGTTCCTGATGGCGATGAACGAGGCCGGCGTTCCGGTGCGGCCCGAATACGTGGCGATGGGCAGCTTCGCGCCCGAGCTGGCGCGTACGGCGACGGTCAAGTTCCTCGAGCTGCCGCTGCCGCCGACGGCGATCTTCGCCTCGTCCGACTATCTCGCCATCGGCGCGGTGATGGGTATTCGCGATGCCAATGCCAGCGTGCCGGACGACGTATCGCTGATCGGCTTCGACGACAGCTCGTTCAATACGCTGCTGACGCCGCCGCTTACGGCGATCCGCCAGCCGGTCGAACAGCTCGGGCGACAGGGCTTCCAGGCCCTCCTCGCCCAGATGAGCGGCGAACAGCCTCCGCTGCTCACCCGCCTGCCGGTCGAACTCATCGCGCGCCAGTCCGTCGCCGCGCCCACCTCGAAGGATTTCAGAACGTGAGCAAGAAGGTCCTGATCGCCGGGGAGTCCTGGGTCACCCACTCGATCCACACCAAGGGCTTCGACAGCTTCACCACCACCGAATACAACGAGGGCGTCCGCTGGCTGCGCGCGGCGCTCGAGGCGGGTGGCTGGGAGGTAACCTTCCTCCCCAACCACCTCGCCGCACGCGAGTTTCCGCAGACGGCCGAGGCGCTTGCCGCCTATGACGTGGTGATGCTCTCCGATATCGGCGCCAACACGCTGCTGCTGCACCCCGACACGTTCGTGCGCTCGGTGCCGCTGCCAAACCGTCTCGTCTCGATCAAGGACTACGTGCTCAATGGTGGCGGGCTCGTGATGATCGGCGGCTACCTCACCTTCCAGGGCATCGATGCCAAGGGCCAGTATGCCGGCTCGCCGGTGGAAGAAGTGCTGCCGGTGACGCTCTCCCGGCACGACGACCGCAAGGAGAACCCGCAGGGCGTGGTCGCACGGCTCGGCGATGCCGGCCATCCCATCACCAAGGGGATTTCGGGCGAGTGGCCGGCGCTGCTCGGCTATAACGAGGTCGCGGCCAAGCCCGATGCCGAAGTGCTGGTGCGCGTCGGCGGCGATCCGCTGATCGCGGTCGGCGAATTCGGCAAGGGCCGATCGGCGGTCTTCACTTCCGATTGCGGCCCGCACTGGGCCCCGCCGCCCTTCGTCGAATGGGCCGGCTATGCGCCGCTCTGGAACAACATCGCTTCGTGGGTGGCGCGCAAATGACGAAGGTGAAGCAGGCGCCGGATCCGTGGCAGCGCACCACCACGGAGAACGGTTTTCCGGCCGACGAGGTGATCTCGGCGCTGCAGAAATCCATCCGCCGCGGCCTCGTCGAGAACGCAGTGCTGCTGGGCTGGGAGATGTTCATCACCTCGCCAGAGCTCGAGGAGAAGATGTGGGCGCGGCTCATGGTGATTTCGGTCGAGGATGTCGGCGCCGGCAATCTCGATGCGCCGGTGCTGATCGACACGCTCTATCGCATGCATGAGCGCTTTGGCCGACCCGAGCACGACCGGTTCCTGTTCGCTGCGCACGCCATCCGCGTCATGGCCTCGGGCCGGAAGGACCGCACCACCGACGACATGGTGAACTGGGCCAAGCACAACATGGCCTTCGGCGAGCGCATGCCGGAGATTCCGGATTTTGCCGTCGACATGCATACCGGCCGCGGCGAGGCGATGGGGCGCGACTACCTTTACTTCATGAACGAAGCCAGCAAGGTGGTGCCCGAGATCGAGAACAAGGACCAGACCTATCGCGACTGGATCCTTGCGGCACTGAAGGCGGGGAAGCTCACCTAACACCGAGCCTGGCCGGGCAGTATCGCTCTCCAAACTCGGTGTCATCCCTGCGCAGGCAGGGGTCCATTTCGCAGCCTGCGCCGGTGGGGAGTTGGATCCTGCCTGCGCAGGGATGACATCGCGTCTCGGGCACTCGCGTGCCAGATCGGCCGAGATGCGGGACAGCATCCGGCCACCCAAGGGAGGACACATCATGGCGCGCGCGCCTGTCGCCGTACTCGGCATCTTCGTTGCGGACCTCGCGTTCCGCGCCCCGCGCCTGCCGCTGATGGGCGAGACCATCCTCGGCCAGGGCTTCAAGGACGGCCCGGGCGGCAAGGGCTCGAACCAGGCGATCGCCGCGGCTCGCGCCGGCGGCGATGCACGCATGATCACCCGCATCGGCCGCGACACGTTCGGCGAGATGGCGCAGAAGGCCTGGGCCGCCGACGGCATCGACACCTCCGCCGTGGTCATCGACGAGACCGCCCCGACCGGCGCGGCGTTCATCTTCGTCTCCACCGAAACCGGCAACAATGCCATCATCGTCGAGAGCGGCGCGGCGGCCCACCTGTCGCCTGCCGACGTGGAAGCGGCGGAATCGGTCATCGCCACCTCGAAAGTGCTGATCACCCAGTTCGAGCAGCCAACCGTCACGGCGCTCGCCGGACTGACGCTGGCGCGCAAGCATGGCGTCATCACCATCCTCAACCCGGCACCGGCCGTCGAGGTCAGCGATGCGATCTACGGGCTCTGCGACTATGTCACGCCCAACGAGACGGAAGCCGCGGCGCTGACCGGCCTGACCGTCATCACCGAGGATGATGCCCTCGTCGCGGCAAAGGAGTTCGTCCGGCGCGGCGCGAAGAATGCACTCATCACGCTCGGCGAAAAGGGCGCCCTGCTCCATGGCGAGGCCGGCACGCACATGGTGCCGGCGTTCAAGGTGCCGAAGGTGGTGGAGACCACCGGCGCGGGCGATGCCTTCAACGGAGGCTTCGCCGTAGCCCTCGCCGAGGGGCGCTCACCGGTCGAAGCCATCCGCTTCGGCTGCGCCACCGCCGGCATCTCCGTGCAGCGCCCCGGCACCGCACCCTCGATGCCGACCCGCGCCGAGATCGAGGCATTGCTGGCGAGCTAGCTTTCGAGCGACGCCGTGGGCCGGTGGGCTCCCCGCGAAAGCCAGGCGAGACAAGCAAAAACCCCGGCACCGCTAGGCACCGGGGTTGATTGGTCGGAGTAGAGTGATTCGAACACTCGACCCCCTGCTCCCGAAGCAGGTGCGCTACCAGGCTGCGCTATACTCCGTCAGTGTGCTGCTGGGCCCATCAGGCGCCGAAACATCGGGATGCTCCGGCAGGCGGCCAGCGGCTGCGAGGCGCGTTATAGACTCGGTGCCCTGCCTGTTCAAGCGCCTAACTGCGGCGATTTCCGATTGGTTGCGTCGATATGGTGAAGCGTGTAGGAACGCGCGCGTTGGGGCGTCGCCAAGTGGTAAGGCAGCGGTTTTTGGTACCGCCATTCCCAGGTTCGAATCCTGGCGCCCCAGCCAGCACTCCGAATACGTCGGGCCTCCGGGACTATGCACCGCGGATCAGGCTCGCGAGTGGCACGCTCAGCCGGACGTTGAGGCCCGTTGCAGCCCAGTCGTACTCGATGGTCCCGCCCAGGTGCCCCTCGATGAAGCGGGCGGCCAATTCGGTACCAAAGCCGCGGCGATCCGGTTTGCCCGTTATTGTTGGTCCCCCCACCTCACTCCAGGTCAGCCGGTAGAGGTCGCCGACGCGGCTACCCTCGATGCGGACATGCCCGCCCTCGGATGACAACGCGCCGTACTTCACGGCGTTGGTTGCGAGTTCGTGGATGGAGAGCGCCAATGCCGTGGCCGCGCTTTCGCCAAGCGACATGTCGTCGCCCGAGAACTCGAACAGTTTGTCGAGATCGGTGGTGTAGGGCGCGAGGAGTTCGTCGACGAGGCCGAGCACGGTGCTTTCGTCCGAGCCGGGTTCCGGGGTGAGTCCGTGCCTGGGACGGACCACGTATTCGCTGGCGGTCGACAAGGCGAGCAGGCGCGCGCGGAATTCTCCGACAAAGCCCTGCGCTTCCAGATGGCGTCGCGAGGCGAGACTGGCGAGGCTGGTGACCACCGCGAATATGTTCTTGATGCGGTGAGACAGTTCCCGGGTGAGGAGCTCGCGTGCCTCCTCCGCCTGCTTCCGCTCGTGAATGTCGAGCCCAACGCCAATCCAGCGAGCGCCGGAATCCTTGCTGTCGGGGATACAGGTGCCGCGCACGACGAAATATCGATAGGCAGCGTCACCGGCGCGCCGGAAGCGGATCTCGCTCTCGACGGATTGCGCGTCGGTCGTCGCGTTTGCCCACCATTCGGCGGCGTGGCTGCGATCGGAGGGGTGGACTGCGTCGAGCCAGCCGCCCTGCCGCGTCTGATCGAGGTCCAGGCCGGTGAACTCCTGCCAGAAGCGATTGCAGTAGGTGAACTCCCCCTCCGCCCCTCGCAGCCACACCATCTGCGGGCTGACGCCGACCAGGGTACGGAATCGCTCCTCGCTCTCGGTCAGTGCCCGGTCGAACCTGTGCCGCTCTATGGCGACGGCGGCGGTTTGGGTGACGAAGGCGATAACTTCAAGGTCGTGCTGCGTCGGGCTTCGCTGCTGGCGGTAGTAGTTGCCGAAGGTGCCCAGCAGCCGCCCGTCGGCGCCCCGGATCGGGATAGACCAGCAAGCGCGTAGCCCGTGCGGCAGCGTCTGGGGCAAGAACTGGGCCCAGAGCGGGTCCGTGGCGATGTCGGTGACGAAGACGGCCGTGCCGCGATGCGCCGCGGTCCCGCACGAGCCCGCGCCCTCGGCGATGGCTAGTCCATCCACGGCCCGGTTGAACGCCTCGGGAAGATGCGGGGCGGCCCCGAGCTGGAGGTGCTTGCCCTCCTCGTCGACCAGCAGGATGGAACCCCACATCTGCCCATCGGTTTCGGCCTCGACAGCGATGATCAGTTCCTTGAGCACATCGGGAAGGGCAACGCCGGCGGCCACCTGGCTGAGAATGTGCTTTTCGCTCTGCAGCAGCCTAAGCCGCAGGCCGTCGTCAGGAACGGGTTCTTCGAGTGGCGTGACCATGTCAGCCTCCGACGATGGTTCTAGTATCCTTGCTCATCGTGGTTGGTGGGGCGCGGCGAGTTCTTCTCCCGCGTCTCATCGGGCGTTTGCAGCGACTGCCTGGGGTACAGCGCAATCCTGCCGGTCCCATCGGCAGAACAAGGATGGCGCCGCTACGAGCCTGCGCATCGCTGGCGCTTAAAATCTCCCAGCCACAGATATTACGCACGTGTCCATGCGAGAATGGTTTCGCGTCCCAGTCCCAATCGTTTCGTCCCAATATCCTGGCGTCGCGGCGGCCTTCCCCCAGCCCGTCTGGCCTTCGGACGGCAGCATGCATGGCTTGTTGAACATCGCGCTGTAGTGGGAGGCTCCGAAGGCCCGTCGCTCGGTAATCGCCGAGAGCGGTCGTCTACGAGAGCCGTCCTCCGATACACCGCGTCGCCTATCCGTCAGAGCGCGCCAGGGGCCTTGGTCGAGCCTCGCACGACTGCTACACACGATTCTCTCAGGCGTGTGCAATCAATGGCGTAGCGGATGCCTAGCGCCCTCAGCCATTCGAAATGACCCAGCACCGGTGCGCCGCCAGGGGCTGGTGACGAGGAACCTCCGCATGGCCACCGCTGATCAGGATGCGATCCTGTCCGATCTCAACCACTTGATCTCCGAAGGGCGCAATCCGCGCAGCATGGATATCGATCTCATGCCGGCAGCAGAGATCGTCGCGTTGATCAATGCCGAGGACCGGGGTGTGCCCGAGGCCGTGGGCAAGGTGCTGCCGCAGGTGGCGGCGGCGGTGGAGCTGATCGTTGCCGCCTTCGAAGCGGGTGGCCGGCTCGTCTATATCGGCGCCGGCACCAGCGGGCGGCTCGGGGTGCTCGACGCGTCGGAATGTCCGCCCACCTACGGCGTGCCGCCGGGCATGGTGGTCGGCATCATCGCCGGCGGGCCGGGGGCGCTGCTCAAGGCCGTCGAAGGGGCTGAGGACGACGTGGCGCAGGGCGCCGGAGACCTCGCCGCCATCTCCATCGACGCCCGCGACGTGGTTGTCGGCATCGCCGCCAGCGGGCGGACGCCCTACGTGATCGGCGCGCTCGAGCACGCCGCCAAGGTCGGGGCGGCAACTGTCGCGCTCACCTGCAATCCCGATTCGCCGATCGCGCGGATGGCGCAGGTCTCGATCGCCCCGGTCGTCGGCCCCGAAGTGGTGACTGGCTCCACACGGATGAAGTCCGGTACGGCGCAGAAGCTGGTGCTCAACATGCTGTCGACGGCCAGCATGGTCCGCATCGGCAAGACCTTCCAGAACCTGATGGTCGACATGCAGGCGACCAACAAGAAGCTCGTCGCCCGTGCGGTGCGCGTCGTCATGCAGGCGACCGACTGCACGGCGGAAGCTGCGGAAGCGGCGCTCGAGGCGGCGGGCAACGACATGAAGGTCGCCATCCTGATGGTGCTCACCGGCCAGAGCGTCAACGAGGCCCGCACCGCGTTGGTCATCTCCGGCGGCCACCTGCGCGAAGCCCTCAGAAACGAATAGGGCGCCCCTTTCGGGACGCCCCAGCCATTCTCATGCCATTGGCACTACCTACTTCAGCAGGCCCTGCGAGACCGAGCCGGTCAGCTGGCGCTGGAAGATGACGTAGGTCACGAGCACCGGCAGCACGGTGATCACCACGGCCGCAAACAGCGCACCGAAGTTCACGGCATAGCCCGCCTGCGAGGCGAAGGACGCCATGCCCTGGCTCAGCACGTAGTTCTTGGTGTTGGTGTTGAGCGCGATCGGCAGCAGGAACTGGTTCCAGAGGCCGAGGAAGTTGAAGATCGCCACCGAGGCCATGCCCGGCTTCGCCATCGGCAGCATGATGGTGAAGAAGATGCGCCAGTGGCTGGCGCCGTCGATCATGGCCGCCTCGGCGACTTCCTGCGGCAGGGTGCGGAAGAAGGCGAAGAGGAAGAACACCGTGAACGGCAGCGCGAAGGCCACGTAGGTGATGATGAGGCCCGGGAAGGTGTTGAGCAGCCCGAAGCCGCGCAGCGTCTGGAACAGCGGCACCACGGCGAGGAAGATCGGGAAGGTGAGGCCCGCGAGCATCAGGTAGTAGATGATCTTGCTGCCCCTGAACTCGTAGCGCGCGAGGTAATAGGCGCACATGGCGCCGAGCAGCATGACGATCACCAGCGAGAAGCCGACGACGATCACCGTGTTGAAGAAATAGGTGCCGATCGAGGCCGTGGTCCAGGCCGAGATGTAGTTGTCGAAGTTCAGGCTGGTGGGCAGCATGAACGGCGACTGGAAGATCTGCGCCGTGGTCTTGAACGAGCTCATCAGCACCCAGAGGAGCGGGGCGCAGATGATCACCGCCCAGGCGATGAGCGCGATATGCGAGATGGTCGAGACGGTCTTGTCGGTCCAGATGGTCTTGCGCGGTGCAGCGTGAGCGACGGCGACAGGCTTCTTCGGCGCCGTGACGACAGGCGCGACGACAGTCGCCGAAACCGGTTCCGATTTCTTCGGCCGGCCGGTCCACCAGAAGACGAAGAAGACGATCGCGGCGAAGACCAGCGTGATGAGGGCCAGCGCCGCACCCATGGAGGTCGCGTAGCCGAACTTGCCCTTCTTGAAGGCGGTGTTCAGCAGGTGCTGGCTGATGACGACCGTGGAATTGGCCGGGCCGCCCGAGGGATTGAGCGCCTGCATGTAGACGAAGGCGTCGAGCGCGAGGATGCCGAGATAGACATAGGCGGTGCGGATGTTGTCACGGATCATCGGCACGGTGACCGAGAAGGCGGTACGTAGCCGGCCGGCGCCATCGACGCGCGCGGCCTCATAGACTTCTGCCGGAATGCCTTTGATCGCGGCGATGAACAGCACCATGTAGAAGCCGACCATCGACCAGGCGATGACGAAGATCGAGGCGCCCATGGCGGTGCGCTCGTCGCCGAGCCAGGCGAAGGACTTGAAGAAATCGAACCCCAGGGCCGTGAGGATGCCGTTCAGCAGGCCGCTGGACGGGTCGTACATCTGCGCCCAGAGGATGCCGATGACGATGGCGGGCACGGTGTAGGGGAAGAAGGAGATGACGCGGTAGATGCCGGAGTTCTTGAGCCCCTGGATCTCTCCCTGGGTCGAACCGCCGATGGTCACCAGCGTTGCCAGCGTCAACGCCAGCACGATCACCAGCGGCGGCAGGATCAGCACCAGCACGATGCTGTTGTAGACCGCCTTGGTGAAGACCGGGTCCTCGAGGAGGGCCCAGTAATTGGCCAGGCCCACGAAGTTCATACCCTTCGAGAAGCCTGACCAATCAGTCATCGAGTAGTAGAAGGCCTGCACGAATGGCGAGATCACGAAGACCACGTAAACCGCCAGAGGGAGCCCGAGGAAGACCAGCGCGAAGCTGGCCCTGTCGAAGCTCGGCAATTTCCACCGGCGGGTTGTCGTGGCCGGCGCTCTCGCCATCGTGCTGTCCATTACTTCACTTCAACTTTCGTGACAGAGGCATCGTTGTAGACGCGGTCGGTGATCTGCTGCAGCGCAGCGGTGAACGCGGCCACGTCGAGCTTGCCGTCGAGGAAGCTGTTCCAGACGACGAGCTCGTCCTGGTTGGTGCCGTAGAGGTCGAACGAGTTCCAGGTGAACACGTCGGCGCCGGCATCGGCCAGGAGCCTGCTCTGCGAAACCAGGGCGGTCGAACCGAAGCCATCGGCCGGGACGGTGTCCTTGACGATGGTCGGAGCGAGCTTGGTCTTGGCGAAGTTGGTCGCCGCTTCCTTCGAGAGCATGGTGCGGAGCAGTTCCTTGCCACCGGCAAGGTTGAGCGCACCGAGCGGGATGATGAACGGCTCGCCCGCGGTCGCATGGATCGCGGTCTTGGGCAGCTTGTCGTTCGCGTCGATGCCCAGTTCCGGCATGCCGGTCATCCGGAAGCCTTCCTTGGTCGCCGGCTTCATCTCGTTCTCGATCCACGAGCCCGACGGATAGAGCAGGAAGGACTGGTCGTTCGACCACTGCGCCTGGGCAGCGGTGAACTGGGTACCAGCGCCACCCGGCTTCATCATGCCGCCCTGGATGATCTCATAGAGGGCGGTGAACACGGCCTGGAACGCGGGATGCGACCAGAAGCCCGGGGTGAAGTTGTCGACGGCGAGACGCACCTCGTCGCCGCCCGCCTTGATCGCCGATGCGACTGCGGTGGTGCGGTAGTAGGTAGCGGCTTCCTTGCCCCAACCGAAGAGGTAGAGGCCCTTCTCCTTGGCGGCCTTGCCCAGCTCGATGGCTTCGGCCCAGGTGGTCGGCGGAGTCCAGCCGTTGTCTTCGAACAGCTGAGCCGAGTACCAGATGCCGTAGACGGTCATCACGTAGTTGAGTGCGATGAACTTGTCGCCGAACGTGCCGGGCTTTTCGACGCCACCGACGAGGGTGTCACGGATGGTGACGCCTTCGAGCGAGGGCGCATCGAGCACCGAGTTCATGTCTTCGAGCTGGTCGATGATGGCGGCGAAGCCGATGGCGTTGGCGCCCGAGTTGTCGATCAGGTCCGGCGGGTTGCCGCCGAGGAAGCGCGGCTGCAGCTCCTGGGCGATCTGGGTCGACGGCGAGACGACGATGTTGAGGCTCGGGTGGTTGGCCTTCATGATGTTGGCGGCGAACTCGACATAGTCGATGCCGTAGCCACCGTTGAAGATAACCGCGTCAACGGCGGAACCTTCGGCGACGGCGAACGGGTTGGCCGCGTCCTGCGCCAGAGCGCCGGTCGAACCGAGCAGGCCCGCGAACGGCGATGCCGCCACGAGGGCCGTTGTGCCGCGCAAGAATGAGCGGCGATCAATAGTCTTTTTCATACCTAGTTCCCTTCCCTGGTAGATACTTTAGTACACTCCACGCCGTGCGGGTTCGCAAGGAAAGCCTAGGCTTCCCCGCGAATCCGATCGCCGTAGAGATCCTGCAGAGCACGGTTGTGCTCATCGCCGCCCGGAATGTTCGCAGAAAGGAACACGGGCGGTGTCTTGCCGCGCCGGCGGATCGTCTCGGCCACGCCGAAAGTGATCCGCTGCGCGATGAAGGCGGCAGTGATCGAGGAGACGGCGCCGATGCCGATGCCTCCCTCGAGCTGCATGGTGCTGTCGCCGAACGGCGCAAGGTTATCGATCACCACGTCGGCGACTTCGCTCAGGCGCTTGCCGCTCGGATGCTTGGGGGTGACCTTCATGGTGTGGTCGAGGCTGGTGACCGCGATCACCTTGTGGCCGCGCGCCTTGGCGGCGAGCGCGACGCCGAGGATGGAGCCGTTGACGCCCGAGTTCGAGGCAATGAGGAAGATGTCGCGCTTGTCGATCGGGAACAGCGCGAGGAGGTTCTCGCCGATGGCGGGATCGCGCTCGAACTCGGCGGCGCCGAGGTCCGAAGCGGGACGGCCGCCGCGCAGCACCAGCACGCGCAGCGCGATGCGGTTGGTGGCAATCAGCCCGCCGGCGCGGCCCGCGATCTCCATCGCAAATGCCTCGGAGTGCCCCGTACCGAAGGCCTGCATGACGCCACCCGCCTCAAGCGCGTCGGCGCAGAGCTCAACGGCCTTGTCGATGGCGGCGTTCGGCTCGGCGAGCTTCGCCAGGCGAGTCTGCACTTCGTTGAGATACTGGGCGGTCAAATCGGTCATAATCAACTCGGTCAGGTGGAAAACGTAGCCGACGCACGACGCGCGGCGGGTTGGGTGAGCGTCGCGCCGCGAAGCGGCCGGCGCCGGGGCGCCACGGCGGCGCCGGAGGCGGCGAGAAGCCGCGTCGTGCGGTCGAAATTCGACTGCGCGATGAGCAGGTACAGCAGGTCGACGACGAAGAGCTGGCAGTGCCGGGCCGACAGGTCGGCGGGCTGGAGATAGGCGTTGGGCGAGGCGGCGATCAGCACATCGTCCGCCAGCTTGGCGAGCGGCGAGTCCGGGTTTCCGGTGATGGCGACGGTGTAGGCGCCCGAAGTCTTGGCCAGCGTCAGCATCTGGATCGTTTCTTCGGTGCGGCCGGTATTGGAGATCCCGATCGCCACGCAGTTGTGGTCGAGGATGGCGGCACTGGTCAGCCCGTTATGGACCTCGGCCCAGGTGTGGACATTGATGCCGATGCGATAGAGCCGCGCCTCGGTTTCCATCGCCGTCAGCGCGCTGCCGCCGACCCCGTAGACATCGAGATGGCGGGCCCGGACGATCGCAGCGGCCACGCGCTGGGCAGCCGGCATGTCGAGCAGGCTGGCGGTGGTCTGCAGCGAATTGAGGTGCGTGTTGAGCAGCGCGTTCCTGATCTCATCAGGCGGATCGTGCGGCCCGAAGGAGCGGCCGATATCGGCGATCCAGGCCGCCTGGGCTCCACCCCGGCCGACATCCTCGGCAATGGCGACGCGCAGCTGCGAATAGCCGGCGTAGCCCAGCATTCGACAGAAGCGCGTGACGCTGGCGGCCGACGTGCCGGCACGCTCCGAAAGTTCAGTGATCGAGAGGTTGAGCGGCGCGCGCGGATCGTCCATCAACACAGCAGCGATCTTGGCCATTGTGGCCGGCATCTGGGACTTGAAAGTCCCGATGCGATCCTGAACGCTGAACGTGTTTGCGATAGCTGCCATCTATGCTAGGTGCCGGTGCCTGAAAATGTCTCTCAAGATGTCCGACTTGTCGGTGAAAACAATTCTTATCCAGCAAGGTTTCGGTTGGCAAGCGGGTGTGACGACGAGATGACGACTGCCCTGCTGGCCATCGATGTCGGTGGGTCGACCTCTCGTGCAACACTGGTCGATCTTGAAGGCAACTGCCTCGGGCAGGGCCGCAACCGAGGCGGGAATCCTGGCTCCAATCCGCCGGATCAGGCCGCCGCCGCCGTCATCGCGGCCGCCGAGACCGCAGTGGCGCAAGCCGGCACTCCCCTCGACATCAAGGTGGCCCTGCTTGCCATCGCCGGGCCTCGAAACGCCGAGATGCAGCGCCTGATGGACGAGGCGTTCCGCCGGATGGGTCTCTCGGGGCCGCTGGTTTTCGACGGCGACACCAACGCCATGCTCCCCTCGGTCACCGCCGCGCTCGACGGCTACTGCATCTTCGCCGGCACCGGCTCGGGTGCGGTGCGGGTCCGGGGCGGCATGATCGAGGCGGTCGCCGATGCCGCAGGTTACCTCCTGGGCGACCTCGGTTCCGGCTTCTGGCTCGGCCAGCACGCGGCGATCGCCGTCACCGCGGCGCTGGAAGGTCGCGGCCCCGAGACAGCCCTCACCAAGGCGGTACTCGATACGCTCGGCATCCCGCTGACCGACGACTCCGCCTTCGACAACAGGCCGGCACCCCTGCGTCACTTCATCGATGCCATCTACAAGATGCGGCCGATCGAACTGGCTAAGTTCGCGCCCGCGGTCATCGCAAACCGCATGGACCCGGTGGCAGCCGCCCTCCTGGCGCGATCCGAACAATACCTGCTCGACGATTTCCGGCTGGTGTTCGATCCGCAGCTGCGTGGGCCGGTGATCCTCGGCGGCAGCGTTGCCGCTCATCTCGCCGGGTTGCCCGGGGCAGTCGCAGAAGTCCTGCGCGAGGCCGGTCACGAGCCGGACATCCGCCTCGCCGGGGACCCATCGGTCGGCGCAGCCGTGCTGGCGCTGCGCCATCAGGGGGTCGTGGTCGACGAGGCGATGCTGAAGCGCATCGCCGCATCGATGGCAGAGCGGGCGTCGAAGGTCACGGCTTAAAGCAAGCTCGGCCAGGGTGTCACAGCTGCCATGCCGCAGACGGGACTTGCCCTTGGCCGCCGGACAATTGCAGGCTGCATGCTTGGCCGTTCCGGCCACGGAGACTCCCGGCACTTTGCCCAAGCAACCCGCCCAGGTCATCGCCGACAACTGGCATGTCATTTCCGCCGCCGAGGACGTCGTTGCCGGCAAGGTCAAGCCGACGCGCCTCTTCGAGATCGCGCTGGAGTACACGCGCAGCGATGACGGCACCCGTGTCTGGCGCCGCGACGAGCCGCAGTCGCCACTGCCGGTGCTCGAGCGCTACGGGTTCGTCTGGACCAGCCTCGGCCATCCGCCGGCCGATCTTTTACAGATCCCCGAATATGCCGAGGCCGACCGGTTCAACATCTCTGCCGGCTCGATCGGGGTGAATGTCTCAGCGCCGCGCGCCATCGAGAATTTTCTCGACATGGGGCACTTCCCCTATGTCCATACCGGCATTCTCGGCGACGAGCCGCATACCGAGGTGAAGGAATACGACGTCGAGACGTCCGACGCGCGCGACGAGATCCTCGCCACCCGCTGCCGCTTCTTCCAGCCGATGGCGGCGCTCAGCGCCGAGGGCGGCATGGAGGTCGAGTATGTCTACCGGGTGCCGCACCCCTATTGCTCAGTGCTCTACAAATCCTGCCCGACAGACCCGTCGCGCATGGATGTGATCGCCATCTTCTGCCAGCCGACCAGCGAGGAGACGATCCGCGCCCACCTGATGCTGTGCATGATCGACGAGGTGAACACCCTCGCCGGCATGCGCCGCTTCCAGCAGACCATTTTCGGGCAGGACAAGCCGATCCTCGAGAACCAGTATCCCAAGAAGCTGCCGCTGGATCCGCGTGCGGAAACCCCGATCCGGGCCGACAAGTCCGCCATCGCCTATCGCCGCTGGCTTTCCAACAAGGGCGTCGACTACGGCGTGATCCCCGTTACCGCATGAGCATCGAGACCGACCTCGCCCCGCACTGGCACCCCATCGCGGCGAGCGACGACCTGCCGCCCCGCCACGTGTTCCACGGCCAGCTGCTCGGACGCGAACTCGCGGTGTGGCGGGCCGACGACGGCAACGTGAATGTCTGGGAGAACCGGTGCCTCCATCGCGGCGTGCGGCTTTCGATCGGCATCAACGAGGGCGCCGAGCTGAAGTGCCAGTACCACGGCTGGCGCTATGCCAACCGCTCGGCCGGCTGCACCTATATCCCGGCTCACCCGGCCGACGCGCCGGCCCGCCGCATCACCAACCGCACCTATCCGATGATCGAGGCGCACGGCCTCGTCTGGACCCATGTCGGCGAAGCCATGGAATTTGATGGCGTGCTGCCGGAGGGTGAATGGTCGCCGCTCAGGCCGATCCCGGTCAACGCCACGCCGGAAATGGTGCTCACCGCGCTTTCGGCCGAACGGGTCGCGGCCAGCGCGGGCGAGGCCCTGCCCCCGCTCGGCGCCGTACTCGAACTGACCGGTGCAGGCGAGGCGCCGGCCTTCTTCGTCCAGCCGCTCGACTCGGCCCGCGCCGTCATCCGCGGCCTCATCCGCGGCAAGCCCGATCTCGCGCGGCTTCGCCACTTCAACGCCCTGCTCTCGGATCTCCGCGATCGCGTCGAAGCCCGCGTGATCCCAGCCGAACTGCCCGAGCCGATCGTTCCGGTCTACACCCCCGTCTCGGTCGAACTCGCGACCATGCCGGACATCACCATCGGCCGGCAGGCGACGCAGCGCGTGCGGGTGGCGCGCAAGTGGCAGGCCGGCACCGATGTGACCGGGCTCGAACTCGCGGCGCTGTCCGGCCACCTCCCCACCTTCCAGCCAGGCGCGCATATCGACCTGCATCTGCCCAACGGGCTCATCCGCCAGTATTCGATCACCAATGGGCCCGGTGAACTCCTCAGCTACACCATAGCGGTAAAGCGCGAGCCGGACTCGCGGGGCGGCTCGCTCGCCATCACCGATACGCTCAGGGTCGGCGATGTGCTCGCCATCTCCGAACCGCGCAACAATTTCCCGCTCCGCCGCGATGCGACACGCACCGTGCTCATTGCCGGCGGCATCGGCGTTACGCCGCTGCTGTCGATGGCGCGGGCGCTGAAGCGCTCGAAGCTCAACTTCGAGTTCCACGTCTTTGCCCGCTCGGGCGAGCACGTGCCGCTCGCCGACGAGCTGGCAGGGCTCGGCGACGCCGTCACCATCCATCTCGGCCGCGGACCGGCGGAGACCACCGCCGATGTCACGGCGCTCATCGGCGCGCATGCCCGCGCCAACCACCTCTATGTCTGCGGGCCCGGACCGATGCTCGAGACGGTGCGCTCGCTCGCCACCGCCCTCGGCTGGCCGGACGAGGCCGTGCATTTCGAGTACTTCAAGAACGCGCACGAGATCGACATGAGCTCGTCCTTCACGGTCGAGCTGGCGCGGTCGGCGCTGAGCCTCACCGTGCCCGCCGGCAAGTCGATCCTCGATGTGATGCGCGAGAACGGCGTCGAGGCCCCATCGTCCTGCGAGCAGGGTGCTTGCGGCACCTGCCTGACGCGGGTGCTCGAGGGGGTCCCCGACCATCAGGACGTCTATCTCAACGCCACCGAACGGCACTCCAACGCCGCGATGCTCACCTGCGTGTCGCGGGCCAAGTCCGGCCGGCTGGTGCTGGACATATGATCACGCTCTACGATTTCGAGCTTTCGGCTGACTGCTACAAGCTGAGGCTGATGCTCTCTATCCTTGGCCGCCGCTACGATGTGGTGCCTGTCGGTATCTTTCCAGGCCACGACCAGGATGCCGAATGGTTCCGGCTTGTCAGTCCGCAGGGGCGCGTTCCGGCGCTGGTTGATGATGACCATGACGGGTTGCACGATCATGTCTCGGTGGCGCTCGTACACCTTGCAATGCACTATGATCCGACCGCTCGCTGGTGGGACTTGCACAACCTCGGACTCACCAGCGAAATCGAGGAATGGACGCACCTTGCGGAGATGCTGTCCCGATCGGCCGGCGCTGCAAGGCTCGCCGTCAACTTCGGCGCCGACGTGAATCTGGCTGACGCCCAGCAAGAGGCCCATCGCCTGCTGCGCATCGTCGACGAGCATCTGTGGTTCGGCGAGCGCGAAGGGCACGACTGGCTCTGCGCCGCGACCCACCCCACGATCGCCGACATCGCCTGCTTCCCCGACATCGTCCTCTGCGAAGAAGGCGGCATCTCGCGGCAGGATTATCCCGCCGTGCGCCGCTGGCTCGACCGCGTGAAGCGGATACCGGGGTTCACAACGATGTCGGGGGTGTTTCTGACCGCGCCTGCGCTCTGACTGATAGAGAAGGCCCCCTCCCGCCTCCCCCATGAAGGGGGAGGTGAAGAGGCGAGCTTTGGTCTTCGATCCTGCCCAATGAACCGGCCGAGCACCTCCCCCTTTATGGGGGAGGATGGGAGGGGGTCGTCTGCACGCAACAGGCATCACGCCAGCGGCAACCGCACGATCACCTCGAGCCCGCCCTCTGCGGCGCGGGCGAAGTGCATGGAGCCTGCGTTCAATGCCACCACCTCGAGCGCGATCGCCAGCCCCAGCCCCGAGCCGCGCCGGCTCTCGTCGTGCCGCTGGCCGCGGACGCCCAGGTGCGCGATCTGCTCCTCGGTCAGGCCCGGCCCGTCGTCGGCAACTCGCAGCTCGGCCTGCCCGGCCCCCGCGTTTCCCGTCACCACCACCCGCGTCCTGCCCCATTTCGCGGCGTTTTCCAGCACCACGCCGACCAGCTCCATCAGGTCGTGCGGATCGATGTCGACGGTCAGCCCCTCGACCAGCTCGACCTGCCAGTCGAGCACCTCGCCCTCCTGGGTCCGGCTCAGCACGGCAATCGTGCGGTTCACCGCATCGTTGAGCGAGGCCGACAGCTGATGTGTCGGGGTACGCATGCGCAGCCGCGACAGGCGAAGCTGGTATTCGATCCGGTCGTCCATCTCGCCGACGATATCGTCGATCTCGCCCGCGGCCTTGGCGTCGCCGGTTTCCTTCAGGTCGGCGGCAAGGTTGCGCAGCACCGAGAGCGGAGTCTTCAGCCCATGCGCGAGGTCGGCGGCACGGGTGCGCGCGAACTCGATTGATTTCTGCTGCTGGACCAGTAGCTGGTTGACCTCGCCGACGAGCGGCAGCACTTCGGCCGGATAGGTGGTGGGCAGATCCTGCGTCTCGCCGCGGCGGACAGCGCCGATGCCCTGCCGGAGCGCCCCGAGCGGACGCAGGCCCAGCTGCACCTGCAGCCAGGCGGCCAGCAGCAGCGCGAGGCCAAGGACGGCCAGCGCCAGCACCAAGTCGCCGCCGAACTGGCGGATCGATTCGTCGAGCAGCCCGCGGTCCTCAGCGAGGGTCACGCGATAGCGCGTCGCCGTATCTCCTTCGGCAAAACTCACTTCGCGCACCATGGCCGAGAGCGACTGGTCGCCGGGGCCTGCGATGGTCGAAAAGCGCTCGACCCCGCCCGGGGCGGTGGCGCCGGCAGTATCGAGCACATGGTCGAAGAGGGAATGCGACCGCCAGTTGCCCCCATCGGGCAGCGCCTCGACCTGCCAGTAGGCACCCGACATCGGCGTCTCGTAGCGCGGGTCGGGCAGAGCATCGGGGCGCACCGGTTCGGCCGCGCCGGGTTCGATCTGCGCCACCAGCCGGTTGAGGCTGGCGGTCAGCCCGGCCTTCATCGAGCGCTCGACATTGGCGGTGAACATCCAGCCGATGGCAATGCCGGCGAGCAGGAGGGCCAGCGCGATCCACAGCGCCGCGCCGCCCAGCAGCCTGAGGCGCAGCGAGCGGCGGTTCATTCCTCGAGCGTACCCATGTAGTAGCCGAAGCCGCGGCGGGTCTTGATGACCTCGGTGCCGAGGCGCTTCCGTACCCGGCCGACAAGCACCTCGATCGAGTTGGATTCGCGCTCGAAATCCTGGGCGTAAAGGTGCTCGGTGATCTCGATCTGGCTGACGACGCGGCCGCGCTGGTGCGCGAGATAGGCAAAGAGCTTGTACTCGGTCGGGCTGAGGGTGATCGGCACGCCATCGCGGCTCACCTGCATGGCGCGGGTATCGAGCACAAGGTCGTCGACCTCGATGCGCGAGGAGGCAAAGCCGCTGGAGCGGCGGACGATGGCGCGGATGCGGGCCACCACTTCCTCGACGCGAAACGGTTTCACCACATAGTCGTCGGCGCCCGCCTCGATCCCCTCAACCCGCTCTTCCCAGTGGCCACGGGCGGTGAGGATCAGCACGGGGCCGGTGCGGCCGGCCTTGCGCCAGCGCTTGAGGATGGTGAGCCCGTCGAGCGTCGGCAGGCCGAGATCGAGGATGATGGCGTCGAAGTCCTCGGTGTCGCCGCGGTGCCAGACGTCCTCGCCATCGGACTCGACTTCGGCGACGAACCCCGCGGCCTTCAAGGCGGCGGCGAGAGCCTCGGCGATGCGTCGGTCGTCTTCGGCAACGAGGATCCGCATGCGATCAGTTCGTCTCCACCGGCAGGCCGGAGCGAGCATAGAAGTAGAGCTCGCTCACGTCACCCGCCTTGCCCAGTACCTTCAGTTCGTAGAGCAGCACATCCTGCACGGCGATCAGCTGCGCATCGATGATGTCGCCATCGGTCAGGAGTTTTGCGCGCAGAAGGATGTCTTCGAGCGGCAGCGCCCGCCCGCTCTTTACCGCCGCGGATGCCGCCTGCTGGCCGAGGGCCGGCCCGTCCGGAGCGAGGCCGAGACCGGCGCCACCGTCGCCTACGCCGACATCGAGGCCGAGCCCCTCGTCGCCGCCTAGGCCCAGCTCGACATCGAGGCCATCGTCGCCACCAACATTGACGCCGACGCCAACGCCGCTGTTCCCGCCAACGTCGACATCGACACTGCCGAGGCCGCCGAGATCGAGGCCCAGGCCGAGCCCTTGCGCCAGGGCGGGCGCCGGCAGCCCGAGCAGGGCTGCCGCCAACAGGGCGGCAAGCAGGCGATTGGGCATGGCACGAAGCATGCCCGGCTCTCTAGCCCGGACCGGCTTACCAATCGCTGACAGCCGGCTCACGCGCCTGTCAGGCGCAGGCGCGCACACTCCAGCTCGCATGAACTCCGCATCCGCCACAGCCATCGAGGTGGCCCCAATTCAAACCGGCAGAGGATACCACGCGCCATGCCTGCTCCGCCAAGGGGGCCGGGCACGCGTCCTTAACGGCCGGTACCCATGCCGCGATTGCGGCCAATGCGTCGCTCGAGAGCTGGCTCGAAGCCAACAGCGCGACGGCAGCCGACGCAGTCGCGAAAGGCGTCGCTGCCGACGGTTCGCTCGCGGTGTTCACGAACCAAGAACCAGCACCCACCGCAACTTGGCGCGGCCAACGCCCCCGGCCGCGCCAGTCTTGCGGCAAAGCGAAAGGGCCGGTCGCAAGGACCGGCCCTTTCTGCAGTCGATGAGTCTGTCGATCAGACCGACGGATCGGCCTTGGGCATCAGCTTCCAGATGCCGAAGATGCTCAGCGTCGCGAAGGCCATCTTCAGCACGTCCCAGACGATGAACGGGGCGATCGCGCCGTTCCAGGCGGTGCCGATCAGGTTGCCGGCATCGAGCCAGCTCGGCAGGGCCGCGCCCGACTGGATGATGATGTTGGAAACGACGAGCAGCCAGGTGAAGCCGAAGGCAAAGGCCACGGCATCGCCGACGATCATGGCGAGGAACAGCAGCGCCGGGCGGCCCGAGGCGCCGAGATCGGTGGCACGGCCGATGATGTAGGCCATCGGCAGGTAGCCGACGAGGAAGCCGAACGAGGGGCGGAACAGGTAGTCGATGCCGCCGCCGGTGGCGAAGACCGGCAGGCCAGCGAGGCCCTGGACGAGATAGAGAGCAACCGTCGCAACGCCGATGCGCCAGCCGAAGCCGGCAGCGAGGGCGGCGACCGCCAGCGTCTGCAGGGTGACGGGCACCGGCACTACCGGCACGCTGATCTTGGCAGAGAGCGCCAGGACGAACGAGCCGAGCACGACGGTGACAAGGTTTGCCACGAGGCGAGCCGACTGCGACTTGGGCGAAAGCACGCCGAGAACGGTGTTCGGCGTGGTGAGCGTCAAGGCCATTGCCAATCCTTCAACAAGAGCAGATTTTCCAGCGCCTTTAGTAGTCGCTCCCCTGGGAGAGCGCAATGGCCGGACGGGTACCCGCGTTGCAGTTCAACACCGAGTTCGAAGCCGAAGCGGGCCGGCCCGTGGCGGTTGCGCATCGCACCATGCGAGTCAGCGCCCCCAATGTCGGGCCCTATACGTTCAAGGGCACCAACAGCTTCATTGTCGGCACCGACTCGGTGGCGGTGCTCGACCCCGGGCCCGATTCGGATGCCCATCTCGAAGCGCTCGTCGCCGCCATCGGCGGGCGGCGGGTCGAAGCGATCATCCTGACCCACACCCATCTCGACCATTCGGCGCTGGTGCCGAAGCTCAGGGCCGCCACCGGAGCGCCGGTCTGGTCGGGCGGCCTGCACCGGCTCAGCCGCCCGCGCCGCCTGTTCGAGCTCAATCCGGTTGGCCGGGAGAGCGACTGGCGGCACCGGCCCGACCGGGTGCTGCTCGACGGCGAGCGGATCACGGTCGCTGGCGTGGCGCTCGAAGTGATCGCCACCCCCGGCCACTGCGCCAACCACCTCGCCTTCGGCCTCCTCGATACGCCATGGCTCTTCACCGGCGACCACATTATGGGCTGGAACTCGACCCTCGTCGCGGTGCCCGACGGCTCGATGGCGGACTACCTGCACTCGCTCGAGAAGGTGATCGGGCTCGGCTATTCGAGCTACCTTCCGGCGCATGGCGGCGCCATCGCCGATGGCCCGGCCTACGCGCATGCGCTGCTGGCGCACCGGCAGGAGCGCAACCGGCAGGTGGTCGCCGGGGTCGAAGCGGGGGCCCGCCGCATCGGAGAGTTGCTGGCACGAATCTACCCCGGGCTCGATCCGCTGCTGCGTGGCGCCGCCGCCATGACGCTCAAGGCGCATGTCGAGTATCTCGCCGACCGCGGCCTGATCGGCGCCGACCATGGCGTGTTCGGCACCAGCCTCTTCCCGGCCAGCGGCTAGGGCAGAGGATCAGTCGGCGTCGTCGTCGGCAGCAGGAGTGGGTGGTGTCTCGGTGTCCGTTGCCGACGGCGCCTGCGGGGCATTGCGCAGGGTCAGGGTGATCTTTTCGTCGAGCGCGAGCAAAAATTCCTCGATGCGCCGGCCGTTCTCGCCGAAATCGTGGAACTGGGCGAGCGGCACCGAGCGCATGTCGATGGTCGATCCCTGCGCGGTGCCGGTGACGCGGATCACCACTTCATCGCGCCAGCCGAGCAGCGTCATGGCGACGGCGTTGATGGTGCCGACATCGAGCGCGGTCGGTGGCGCCCGCCGGACCCTGACGTCCCAGCCGCGCGAATCGACCAGGTCCTCGACGATCGCGAACATTTCCGTCGCATCGACCGGGTATGAGCGCGTCCGGGCGTTTGGAAACACCTCGGCGATCCTGTCGCGCATCGCGGCGCCGGTCGGCGCCACTCGCACCGCGGCGCTCAGTTCCAGCGGCGCGGCAATATCTGTGGTCACCTCGTTGACCGCGGGATAGCGCAGCGCCTGGTAGCCCAGCCAGGCAAACGGAACGAGGCAGACGAGCCCGAACAGCAGGCCCGACACGGCCCGGCCCCAGCCGCGATCGCCCGTCATCCACAGTCGCGCGAAAGCGCCCAGCGCCAGCAGCACGGCGAACACGGAGATGGCAGCTGCGACCGCCTCGACGACGGCGAAATCGGCGGACGAGATCATCTGCTCGCGGTGCAGCAGCACCGGGATGATGGTCATGGGCAGCGCGAGGCTGCCCAGCCGCCGGGCCCAGATCGCCCATTTCGAGGTCCGGATGAGAATGCGCATCGCCGCCGCTTCGCGAAAAACTGACCCCTACCGATAACCACGCCGCACCGACCGATGCAAAGGGGTGGCGGAGAAAACTGTTAGCCGCCAGTGCGCTCGGCCGGCGCGGGGACGTCGCACATCGACCTGATCGCCTGCCACTCGTCCGGGCTGAACACCTGGCGCCCGGCGGGCGCAGCCGGTGCTGCCTCGAGCGCGGCGCGCCGGTCGGCGGTCAGGGGATGGGAGGAAAAGATCTGCAGCATCTGGCTCGTCTGGTCGTCCCCGGCGACGCGCTGGAGCAGGTCGGCGAGGGCGGCCGGCCTGAAGCCCATGCGCTGGCCGGCCTCGGCCGCGAAGGTATCGGCCTGCCGTTCGGCATCGCGCGAGAAGCGGGTATCGATCATCGCCGCCCCGAGGCCGCCCGCGACCGACAGGCCGGTGAGGTCACCGAGCACGAAGCCGACGAGAAGCCCGGTGGCCGAGCTTTCGATCAGGCCTTCGAGCCCGTGGCGGTGATAGACATGCCCCAGTTCATGCGCCATCACCCCCGCAAACTCGTCGGCGGACTCGGTCTGCGCGAGCAGCGCGGAGAAATAGTAGCTGGCGCCGCCCGGCAGGGCGAAGGCGTTGGCGATGTCCGAACGGACCACCTGGATGTCGGGCGTGAACGGGGAGCCCGTGCCTGCCATCACTTCGGTCGCGAACGAGCGGATGGCGCGGTTGGCAAGGCTGTCCGGATCGGTATCGCAGCGCATCACGACGCCGCCGACGCCGACAATCTGGTCGACCTGGGCGCGTGCCGTCTCGCCGAGATCGGCCTCCCACTGCGCTGGCACCAGCGGCACGATGTTGCGGGCGAGAAGCGGCACGCCGAACACATAGGCGGCGATCACCGAGATGAGGGCGCCGGTGGCAAGCCCGATGAGGCGCAGTTGCTGGCCCCGCTCGGCACGATGTTGCCTCGCCAGATCCGGCAGCAGCTTGCGCGCCGCGATGACGAGGCCGTCGCCGGTGAGGACAAGACGTGCGCCGTAGGGCCGGTTGCGGGCGCCGAGCCGCAGCTCGTTGCGGGTCGCCGACACTTCGAAGACCTCGCCGAGCGGCCAGCTGTCGAGCTCTTCCTGCGTCTCGGCCGCGGCGATCAGCAGGTGCGGATCGGCATCGCGGGTGATGGCGAAGGTGACATCCTGCGGCGCTGCGGTATGTCCATCGTGATAACGGGCCATCGGCAGCATCAGAAGGACCCCACGTTGAGCGCATCGGCGAAGCCCTCGCCGACCACCGCCATGTCCTCGTCGGTGGCGCGCACCGTGGCGAGGCTCTCGAGATTGGTGATCGTGGTGCCCCGCGCCACCGCCTTCCAGAAGCCGAAGTCGACGATGGTCTCGGCCAGCAGCGAGAACGTGCCGAAGCCGAGCAGGTACCCGCCGACGACGATGGTGGCGCCGCCCGGGCCGGTGAAGGCGAGCGAACGGAACTCCTCGGTCATGAAGCTGCCGGTTTCGCGGAAGAAGCCGAAGAGCACGACCGTCACTATGGCGATGGCTGCTACGAGCAACAGCAGAAGCAGGCTGCCCAGGCTGAAGTACTGGCCGAACAGGGCGCGGAACCTTATCCGGGTCGCCACGGCCGTGTCGCCGAGCCGGATCGACGAGAACATCCGCGTCGCCTCGCGGGAGCGCCAGTAGGGAGTGGCAAGGCCGATGAACACCAGCACGGTCAGCGGCGCGAACTGGAGGACAATGTCGGTCGCGCCGCCATATATCGCGCCGAGGACCATCAGCACGACAAGGCCCACGATCGCCGCATAGGCGAGATAGAACGGCCCGGCGACGGTCTTCCACGTGCCGACAAAGCTCACCTGCCGGTCGCCGAACCAGGTGTGGGTGTAGCGGTAGCGCCAGAGGTTGGCCGACATGAAGGGATAGGCGAGCCCCAGCGTCACGAGGACGAGGAGGCTCCAGAAGAAGCGCCGCGTGGCATAGGTGAGGGCGCTGCCGTGCTGGGCGAAGCGGATGCCGCGCCACAGGGTGCGCGACAGGCGGAAATCGCGGCCGCGATACTGGGCATAGCCGATGAAGAACCAGAACAGAGCCCCGAGCACGGCGTAGCCGATCACCGTGACAATCCCGGCCTGGGTCGAAAGGACGAAGAAGCCGACATAGACGGGGAGGAAGAAGGCCAGCGCGAACAGGAAGCCGAACAGCAGCTGCCGGGCGCTGCCGGTATATTCGAGCGCGTCACCGCCGATGGTGGTGTTCTGCCAGTAGTAACGGCGCTTCCGCGTCGTCAGCCAGAAGCGGTAGACGCCGAGCGTGGGCACCATCAAGAGGTACCCCTTCAGTAGCAGCCACAGGAATTCCCAGCGGCGACCGCCAAAACCGACCGCATCGCGACTCTGGGTTTCGCCCCACGGTCCGCTCATCTGACGCTCCAAGCCCCGCCGTGTTGTTGCAGGCGCCCGGAGATTTGGCAATGAATCGTCCGGACTACGGGTAGAGGCGGCCGCGGCTCCAGCTGCCGTCGGCGGCGCGGGTGAAGCGCACGCGATCGTGCAGCCGGTTGGCGCCGTCCTTCCAGAACTCCATCACCTGCGGCACGATGCGGAAGCCCTTCCAGTATGACGGGCGGTTGACCGGCTCGTCCTCGCCAAAGCTCTTCTTCAGCGTCTCGACGCGCTCGAGCAGGGTGTAGCGGTTGGCCAGCGGGCGCGATTGCTTGGACGCATGAGCGCCGATCTGGCTCATACGGGCTCGGGTCGAAAAGTAGGCGTCGGCCTCGCCGTCCGAAATCACCTCGACCGGGCCGCGCACGCGGATCTGCCGGCGCAGCGTCTTCCAGTGCATGACGAAGGCGGCCTTGGGATTGGCCAGGAGTTCGACCGCCTTGTCGCTCTCGAAATTGGTGAAAAAGCAATAGCCGCGCGCGTCGCGGGCGTTGAGCAGCACCATGCGCACGTCAGGCAGGCCGTTCGAATCGACCGTCGCCAGCGCCATCGCATGCGGATCGTTGGGCTCGCTCTCCTGCGCCAGGGCGAACCACTCCTCGAACAGCGAACAGGGATCGATCGGAGCCGTGTCCGAATCGTCGAACAGGCGCTCGGTAAGTGTTGTTGCCGACATGATTTACCCCCGTCTCGCGCCGGTCTGGACAAGCATCGGGCGCGTCGCCATATAGGATGCGGCAGGGGGCGAAAGCAAATCCCAACCCGCGCCAATCTCGAAGGAACCCATGCGCGATCCCTATACCGTGCTCGGGGTGCCCAAGTCCGTCGCCGAGAAGGACCTGAAGGCGGCCTATCGCAAGCTCGCGAAGGCGCACCACCCCGACCAGAACCAGGACGATCCGAAAGCTCACGCGAAATTCGCGGAGATCTCGTCCGCCTATGAATTTCTCTCCGACAAGGAGAAGCGGGGCAGCTATGACCGCGGCGAAATCGACGCCGACGGCAACCCGCGCTTTGCCGGCTTCGGCCGTGGCGCGGGTGGTCCGCGCCCGGGCGCCGGCGGCTATTCCGGCAATGCCGGCGGCTTTTCGGCCGAGGACATCCTCAAGGAATTCATGTCCGGCTTCGGCAACCAGCCACGCGGCGGCGCGCGCCCCGGCGGCCCGGGCGCCGGCCAGGGCTGGGACCCGTTCACCGGCAGCACTGGCGGCGGCTTCCAGGGCCGCGGCGCCGGCATGAGCGGCGAGGATATCAACGCCACGGCAACGGTGACACTGGAGCAGGCCCATCTGGGCGGCAGCGTGCCGCTGCGCATGCCCTCGGGCAAGGTGCTCAACGTCAAGCTGCCCAGCAAGGTCGAGGACGGCCAGCAGATCCGCTTGAAGGGCCAGGGCCATCCTTCGCCGATGGGCGGCGCGCCGGGCGACGCGATCGTCACGGTGAAGTTCGAGCGCCACAAGCAGTTCCGCCGCGACGGCGCGGACCTGCGCGTCGAAGTCCCGATCACGCTCTATGAAGCCGTGCTCGGCGGCAAGGTGCGCGTTCCGACCCTCGACGGTTCGGCCGAACTCAACCTCCAGCCCTCGGTCAACACTACAAAGGCGCTGCGCCTCAAGGGCAAGGGCCTCCACGGCGCCGGCGACCTCTACGCGACGCTGAAGATCGTCCTCCCTGAGCAGTCGGACCCCGATCTCGAAAGCCTGATGCGCTTCTGGCGCGACCAGAAGCCGTACAAGGTCAGGGAGTAACCCCGCCCGATCAGGGCGTGGTGATTTCCGCAGTGGTCAGCATGTTCGCGCCGACGGCAGCGAAGGCGCGTTGTGCTCGGCGATGACCGAGGCGGCACCGGGGCGGCCGGAGGTGCTGTGGGCATCCGAGACCACGGTCACCTTCATCCCGAGGCCGATAGCGCCCGCCACCGTCGCGGCGACGCAATGGCCGGTCGCCGCGCCGACCAGCACCACTTCATCGGCGCCGGCGTCCGCGACCCAGCCGGCGAGAGCCGCGTTGCTGAAGGCGTTGTTGACGGTCTTGTCGAACACCGGCTCGTCAGCCGCCTGTCCGAGCGCGGGCCAGATGTGCCAGCCGGGCTTGCCGCGTTCCAGCTGATCCCCGGCGGGACTATTCTGCCGGATGAAGGCGACCCTGCGTCCGGTGTTACGGGCCCAGGAAAGGATGGCACGGACGCGGGAGACGAGACCCTCCGCATCATGGAGCGGCGGCGCGACGACGCCGTCGAACATGCCGGTCTGGAGGTCGATCACGATGACGGGTGCCGTAGCGGCGGGCTTCCTGCTCATAAGCGGAGCCTAGCGCTGTCTGCCAGGGCTGCCTATCCCCGCGGGGCGGCGGCGCGCTTCAGCCGGTCGTTGATGGCTTCGCCGAGGCCGGTCCGCGGGATCGGGGCGACGGCGATGCGGCTCGCCGTCTCATCGAGCCGGTGCAGCATCGAAAAGAGGTTCCGCGCCGCTTCCCTGAGGTCGCCCGAGGGCGAGAGATTGGCCCCCTCCGGGCCGGCACCGAAGCCAAGATAGGTCTCGCCCGGCTCGGCGCTCCCGGCATCGAGCCGCAGGGTGGCGTTCGGGGCATAGTGGCTGGCGAGCATGCCCGGCGCCGCGATCTTGGCGTCATGCGCCGCCTGCGCGATCGGCCTGCCCAGCGCCGCCTCGATGTCCTCGCGCGGCAGGGCCCCGGCACGCAGCTGCGTCATCGTATCGCCCTCGACCGCGATGATCGTCGATTCCACGCCCGATTGCGATGGCCCGCCATCGAGCACCGGCACGCGCCCGCCGAAACCGCGGTCGACCTGCGCCGCCGTCGTCGGCGACAGTTTTCCCGACGGATTGGCCGATGGCGCCGCCAGCGGCCGCCCGGCGGCGCGGATCAGCTCGCGCGCGAGGGAATGGTCGGGAATGCGGATGCCGACGGTATCGAGCCCGGCGGTGACGATATCCGAAAGACCCGCATCGGGCCGGCGCGGCAGCACCAGCGTCAGCGGACCGGGCCAGAAGCGCGCCAGCTTTCGCGCCACCGGGCTCAACTCTACCAGCCGCTCGGCCATTTCGAGATCGGCGACATGGACGATCAGCGGATTGAAGCGCGGCCGGCCCTTGGTCTCGTAGATCTTCAGTACCGCGTCCGAACTCGTGGCATCGGCGCCGAGGCCGTAGACCGTCTCGGTCGGGAACGCGACCAGCTCGCCCGCGGCGAGGCGGGCGGCGAGCATCTCGAGATCAGCGGGGGAATGGACGGCAATGGCCATGGCGCGAGGTTTGACAAGCTCTCGCGCGCAACGTCAAGCTTGCCCGAGCTGAGCAGCAAGCGATCGATGGCCACACTTCTCTTTTCGGAACGCAATTTCGAGAGCCACGCGACCCCGCCGGGGCATCCCGAACGGGCCGATCGCATCCGTGCGGTCGAGGAGGCCCTCAGCCGCGACCGTTTCGACCGGCTGCTCCGCCGCGACGCCCCATCGGGGGACCTCAGCCTTGCCTCGCTGGTTCACGACGAGGACTATTTCAGCATCCTCACCCGCGCCCGCCCGGCCGAAGGGATCGGGCGGATCGACGAGGACACCTTCATCTCGTCGCGCTCGCTCGAAGCGGTCGCAACGGCGCTCGGCGGGGGACTTGCGGCGCTCGAAGCGGTGGCGCTGGGCGAGGCGAAAAACGCCTTCTGCGCCGTGCGCCCGCCGGGACACCATGCCGAACGCAGCCGGCCGATGGGGTTCTGCCTCATCAACACCATCGCCATCGTCGCCCGCGAAGCACAGCGCAAGTTCGGGGCGGAGCGCGTCGCCATCGTCGATTTCGACGTCCACCACGGCAATGGCACCGAGGACATCTTCAAGGACGACGCGACGGTCTTCTACGCCTCCAGCCACCAGATGCCGCTATACCCCGGCACCGGCGATCCGAACTTCACCGGCGTCGGCAACATCTGCAACGCGGCGCTGCCTGCCGGCTCCGGCACCGACGCCATGCGGGCGGCCTATGATGAGCGAATCCTGCCGGCGCTCGAGGCTTTTCACCCGGATTTCCTGTTCATCTCGGCAGGGTTCGATGCCGATCACCGCGACCCTCTCGCCGGCCTCAACTGGCACCCCGAGGACTTTTCATGGGTCACCCGGCGGCTGATGGAGGTCGCCGACCGCACCTGCGAGGGCCGCATCGTTTCCATGCTGGAAGGCGGCTATGACCGCCAGGGTCTTGCCACCGGGGTCGCGGCGCATGTTGAAATGTTGATGGGCGCGGGCTAGCAACACAGCCTGCTGCAAGGAGCCGACATGGCCGATTCCCCCGCCGACGATATCAAGCAGATGAGCTTCGAGGCCGCGCTGCGCGAGCTCGAGACCATTGTCGGCAAGCTCGAGAGCGGCCAGGCGACGCTGGCCGAGTCGATCGCCATCTACGAGCGCGGCGAGGCGCTGAAGGCGCATTGCGAGGCGCTGCTGAAGGCCGCCGAGATGCGGATCGAGAAGATCACCCTGCGCGGCGGCCAGCCCACCGGCACCGAACCGCTCGACCAGCAATAGCTTCAACAGTCGGTGACTGCGACAACGCCGCTCGCCCGCCACGCGACCGGGGCGTTATAAGACGGCCGAACTCTGATGGGATTTCGGGACCATGGCCGACACGACTTCACCCGCACTCGCGCGCTTCCGCATCATCCTCTGGACGCTGGTCGTCATCGCGGCGCTCGGCGCCACGGCGCTCTTCATCTTCCGGCCGCCCTCCGCCCCGCTCGGCGTCACCGGCAAGCCCTTCGCGCTCGAGTCGACCGATGGCGGCACCTTCACCGAGGCCAGCCTCAAGGGCACGCCGAGCCTCGTCTTCTTCGGCTATACGCACTGCCCCGATGTCTGCCCGACGACGCTGGCCGAATCCGATGCGTGGAAAAGCGAGCTCGGCCTGTCACCCGAGCAGCTGCGCACCATCTTCGTCACGGTCGATCCCGCCCGCGACACCAAGGACGTGCTGGCCGAGTACCTCGGCTCCTTCCCCGGCGTGATCGGGCTCGTCGGCACCGAGCAGCAGACCGCCGAGGCCAAGGCCTCGTTCGGCGCAATGTCGGAGAACACGGCCCCGGACGCCGACGGCTTCTACCTCGTCAACCACACGGCGAGCGTCTTCCTCATCAACAAGGATGGCCAGTTCGAGGGCACGATCGCCTATGGCGAGGCCAAGGACACCGCGGTCGCCAAGATCAAGAAGCTGATCGCCTCCTGAAGGACCTAGCCTCGTGAGCGAACGCCGCCGGCTCGACCAGGAACTCGAGGCCCGCGGCCTGCTCCCGAGCCGCGCCAGGGCGCGTGACGCGATCCTGCGCGGTACGGTGACGGTCAACGGCAGCGTTGCCGGCAAGCCCAACCAGCAGGTGGGGCCCGACGACGCCATCGCCCTCGACGACCCGGCCGCCCGCTATGTTTCCCGCGCTGCACTGAAGCTCGTAGCCGGGCTCGACGAAGGCCAGATCGATCCCGCCGGCAAGACCTGCCTCGACCTCGGTTCATCCACCGGCGGCTTCACCCAGGTGCTGCTCGAACGCGGCGCGGCGAAGGTCTACGCCGTCGATGTCGGGCACGACCAGCTGCACGAGAGCCTCCGCAACGACCCTCGGGTGATTTCGCTCGAAGGCGTCAACGGCCGCGACCTCGACCGCGAGTTCATTCCCGACCCCATCGAGCTGATCGTCTCCGACGTCAGCTTCGTCTCGATCGTCAAGATCATCGATCCTGTGCTGGCGCTCGCAGCACCGCGCGCCGAAGCGGTGATCCTCATCAAGCCGCAGTTCGAAGTCGGCCGCGAGAATGTCGGCAAGGGTGGGATCGTCACCAACGAAGCGGCCATTGCCGGTTCGGTCGAGCGGGTGCTGGCCCATTTCGCCGCGGCCGGCTGGTCGCACCGCTTCTCCATCGCCTCGCCCATCGCCGGTGGCGACGGCAATCGCGAGATCGTCGCCGGTTTCAGGCGTAATCAGTAGCCGATGCCGCCCTCGCGACCGGTCTGGCCGCGGTGACGCAGGAAATGGTCGGCCAGCACCACCGCCATCATCGCCTCGCCGATCGGGACGGCGCGGATGCCGACGCAGGGATCGTGACGGCCCTTGGTGATTACTTCGGTGTTCTCGTTCGCCGTGGTGACGCTCTCGCGTGGCGTGATGATCGAGGAAGTCGGCTTGACGGCAAAGCGCACGACGATCGGATCGCCGTTCGAGATGCCGCCCAGAATCCCGCCCGCATGGTTCGACTTGAAGGTCGGCCCGGCATTGCCGGCACGCATCTCGTCGGCATTTTCGGTGCCGGTCAGCGCGGCCGAGCCCATGCCCTCGCCGATCTCGACACCCTTGACCGCATTGATCGACATCATCGCCGAAGCGAGGTCGGCGCTCAGCTTGCCGTAGATCGGCGCGCCCCAGCCCGGCGGCACGCCTTCGGCCACCACTTCGATGACCGCGCCGACCGAGTTGCCGTCCTTGCGGATGCCGTCGAGATAGACTTCCCAGTCCTTGGCGGCGACCGGATCGGCGCAAAAGAACGGGTTCTGGTCCACCTGGTCCCAGTCGAAGCGCGAATAGTCGATCTTGTGCGGACCGACCTGCACGAGGCTGGCGCGCACGGTCACATTCGGGATCACCAACCGCGCCACCGCGCCGGCAGCGACGCGCGCTGCGGTCTCGCGGGCCGATGCGCGGCCCGAGCCCTTGTAGTCGCGGATGCCGTATTTCTGGTGGTAGGTGAAATCGGCGTGGCCCGGACGGTACTTGTCCTTGATTTCGGAATAGTCCTTGGAGCGCTGGTCGGTGTTCTCGATCATCAGCGAGATCGGCGTGCCGGTGGTCTTCAGCAGCCCGTCGCGCTCATCCTCGAAGGCGCCGGACAGGATCTTCACCTGGTCGTCCTCGCGCCGCTGCGTGGTGAAACGCGACTGGCCGGGCTTGCGGCGATCAAGATCGCGCTGGATCGCCTCGACCGAGATCGGCAGGCCGGGCGGGCAGCCATCCACCACGACACCCAGCGCCGGCCCATGGCTTTCGCCCCAGGTGGTGAAACGGAAGAGATGGCCGAAACTGTTGAACGACATGGACGTGCCCCGCGGAGGTCAGGGCGTTCTAGGGGAGACGCGGCGCCCGGGTCAATCTCGCGCCCTAAATCTCATCGTAGACGTTGTCGCGCTTGCCGACCGCGATCACGATGATCAGGACCCTGTCGTCGTGAACTTCGTAGACGAGCCGAAATCCGGGTGATTTGAGCTTTATCTTGTATCGCGGGCCCGGCCATCGGCCACGAAGCCAGGCCGCAGGGACATGCGGCTCCTCAATCCGCCGAGCGAGCAGTTTCTGGAACTGATCGCGGACCGTGTGGTCGAGCTTGTTCCATTGCTTTCGTGCCCTATCGCTAAATGTCAGCCGATAGGTCACTGATCGAGACCTCCACGAC
>JAEWLC010000015.1 GCA_023393475.1 Pseudomonadota bacterium | reverse complement strand
GCTCGAGGCGGCGCGGCCCGTCCCCGCCCGGCCTGAAGCGGAGCGGGCCCTGGTGCAGGTTCGGGACGCGGTGAAGACCTTTCCGGGCAAGGCCGAAACACGAGCCCTGAAGGGCGTGAGCCTGCACGTCGCGCCGGGCGAGAGCGTCGGCCTCGTCGGCGAATCCGGCTCGGGCAAGACCACGCTGGGGCGCTGCCTGGTCGGGCTTGAGACGCTGTCGACCGGCGGCATCGAGATCGACGGCATTGCTGCGCAGGATTTCGAAGCGCTGCCGCCCAACGACCGCGCCCACCTGCGCCGCACCGTGCAGATGGTCTTCCAGGATCCGTATTCGACGCTCAACCCACGCCACACGGTAGGGCGGACGCTGGAGGAATCGCTCCGTGTCTCGGCTTTCGCGGGCGAAGTCCGCACCGAGATTGCGCGCCTCCTCACCGAAGTCGGCCTCGCTCCTGCATATGCGCTGCGGCGCCCCGCGCAGCTCTCGGGCGGCGAACGCCAGCGCGTCGCCGTGGCCCGGGCACTGGCGGTGTCGCCCCGGCTGCTGGTCTGCGACGAACCCGTTTCCGCCCTCGACGTCTCCGTCCAGGCCCAGGTGCTCAACCTGTTCAAGGATCTGCAGGCTGCCCGCGGGCTCAGCTTTCTGTTCATCACGCACGACCTCGCGGTGGTGCGGCAGATCGCCGACCGCATCGTGGTACTGTACCTGGGCGAGGTGGTCGAGGAAGGTCCCGTCGACCAGGTGCTCTCACACCCGCAACACCCCTATACCAAGCGGCTGATCGCCTCGATCCCCGCTTCGGCGCAGCACGCCTGACCTGCCCCCGTGCACCCACTCACAACGCCGATACAGACAATTGGCGGTGGCGCGGCTGCGTTGATTGATGGACCGCCTGTTCGGCAGGTTGTAGACATGTCGGACAACCGGGGGTGTTCCGTAATGGACGGTATTCGCACAGTGCAGCGGGCTGCAGTGGTGGCCGCTTTCTTTGTCGCAGGCATTTCTACGTCGGTGCTGGCGCAAGCCGGTGCCGGAGCCGAAGGTGCCGCGCCGCCGCCCGCGCCCTGGGACGCCACCTGCTCGAGCAGTGGCCGGGGCACCCCACCCGACTGCGTGATGGAGCAGCGGGTGGTGATGAGCAATACCGGCCAGCTGCTCGCTGCCGTAACGGTGCGCATGCCGGCCGACAGCCAGACGCCGGTGTTGATGATCCGCACCCCGTTCGGGCTGCACCTGCCGGCCGGGCTCAAGCTTGCGGTCGATGACCGGCCCGTCGTCACCCTGCCGCTGCAAACGTGCGACGCCAGCGGATGCTATGCCGGCGATGTCATCGCGCCGGAAGTGCTGGCGGCGCTGAAGCAGGGGACGACACTGTCGGTGACCTTCCAGGACACCACGCAGCGCGACATAGCCGTACCGGTCTCGCTCAACGGCTTCACCGCCGCGTACGACAGGATTCAGCAGTAAATCCATCGCTGCGCGTCGGCCGGTCCAGTAAAATGAAAAGGCCCGCAGCGAGTGCTGCGGGCCTTTGTTCGTCCGTGGCTGACGGTCCGTTTAGAACGGGGCAGACACCTTGATGCTGCCGCCATAGCTCTTGACGGTGTCGCCCAGCTTCGCATCGCCGCTCAGGCGAACCACCGTGCCATTGTCGGCGATGACGTCGAGCCCGAAGGTCACGTCGTAGAGCAGCCGATCGATGTTTCCGAGCACCGTGAAGGGCGCCACGCCGTCAGGGGCGTCGGCAAAGCCGGCGCTGATGGCCGGGTCGCTGCCGACCGGGATGCCGAGCAGCCCCAGCCGGGCATATGTGCGGATGACCGCGTCCTCACCGAAATCGGTCTGGCCACCGATCTCCACGGCAGGCGCGACCGTGGCATACAGCTGGTCGTGCCCGACGACGTTGAGGGCCATCGGCCCGCCCGTCTCGGAGAAATCGCCCACCTTGCCCTGCATGACGCCGACATCGACCATCGGCTTCACGTACCAGTTGTCGTCTCCGAAGCTTTGCGCCAGCCGCGCGTGGGCGGAGACGAAACCGATGTCCTGGGTGCCTTCCAGCGTGTAGATCGGGCCGAGCGGCAGGCCGACGGTGCGCGTCACGTCCTGCGTGGACATGCCGGCCGTCACCGCGAGAGCGAGAGTGGTATTGTCCCACACGCCCTTCAGCACGGCGCCGCCCTGCAGCCGCTGGCCGATGCTCGAGCTGCTGTCGTTGCCCTCCGTCGACAGGCTTTCCCACGAGCCGCCGAAGCCCAGGAAGACATTGTCGCTGAGGCGCGCCTGGGCACCGCCCGAGAGGCCGAACGTGGTCTGGTCGAAGCCGGTATTACTGGCTGTCTCGTCACGCTCGAAGCGGCGGCTTCCCAGCGACGCCCAGGCGCATTGCCCCTCGGCGTCGAACTTGTTCACCCCGTCCTGCACCTTGCAGCTCATCAGCGAGTTCTCGAAATTGAGGCTCGCCAGCATCGCCAGCGTTTCGTTGATGACATAGGGCTCCGGGCTGAGCTGGTCGAGCAGGTCCTTGTACTCGTCGAGCTCGGAGATGCCGAACAACGCCGCTACCAGCGGCGCCAGCGTGTCTGCGCCGCCCGCCAGCTGGACGTTGTTGATGTAGTCGCCGATAGCACTCTGGTTGCCGTTCAGCCCGTCGACGTCGAAGTCGATGCCGTAGTCGAGCATCAGCTCCTTTTCCGACGTGGTGAGCTCGTAGGTGGCAACCAGCGAGGCCGGGGCGGTGAGCGCGACGGAGGTCGGATCGAACCTGCCGGTGGCCCGCGCGATGGTCACCGTATGGGTTCCCGGGGTCGCGTAGCCGGCATTGAGGATGGTGA
>JAEWLC010000008.1 GCA_023393475.1 Pseudomonadota bacterium | reverse complement strand
TCCGCCACCACAAGGCCTTCGGCGGCCTGGTCCTGTCCGCCAGCCACAATCCCGGCGGCCCCGACGGCGACTTCGGCATCAAGTACAATGTCGGCAACGGCGGGCCGGCGCCCGAAGCCGTCACCGAGGCGGTGTACGCGCGCAGCAAGGTCATCGATCGCTACCTGACCATCGACGCCCCCGACGTCGACCTCGGCACGGTCGGCACGCACCACTCGGGCGGCATGGTGGTCGAGGTGATCGACCCGGTCGCCGACTATGCCGACCTGATGCAGACGCTGTTCGATTTCGACCGCATCCGGCTGCTGTTCGCCAACGGCTTCCGCATGCGCTTCGATGCCATGCACGCCATTACCGGGCCTTACGCTCACCGCATCATCGAGGACCTCCTCGGCGCCCCCCCGGGCACCGTGATCAACGGCACCCCGTTGCCCGATTTCGGCGGCGGCCATCCTGACCCGAACCTGGTCTATGCCAAGCCGCTCTACGACCTGATGATGAGCGAGGATGCCCCCGATTTCGGCGCCGCCTCGGATGGCGACGGCGACCGCAACCTGATCATCGGTCGCAGCCGCTTCGTCACGCCGTCGGACTCGCTGGCCATCCTCGCCGCCAACGCACCGCACGCGCCCGGCTACGCCACCGGCATTGCCGGCATCGCCCGCTCCATGCCAACCAGCGCGGCGGCCGACCGGGTGGCCGAGAAGCTCGGCATCGAGATGCACGAGACCCCCACCGGCTGGAAGTTCTTCGGCAACCTGCTGGATGCCGGGCGGGTCACCATCTGCGGCGAGGAGTCGGCCGGCACGGGCTCGAACCACGTGCGCGAGAAGGACGGTCTCTGGGCCGTGCTACTCTGGCTCAACGTGATCGCGGCGCGGAACCAGAGCGTCGACATGATCGTCACCGACCACTGGGCGACGTACGGGCGCAACTACTACACGCGGCACGACTACGAAGAGGTCGATGCCGGCGCCGCCAACGGGCTGATGGACGACCTGCGCGCCAGGCTTGCGTCGCTGCCCGGCCAGTCGCTCGAAGGGCGCCCAGTGGCGTATGCTGACGACTTTACCTACCACGACCCGGTGGACGGCTCGACGAGCGGCAAGCAGGGCGTGCGGATCGGTTTTGCGGACGGCAGCCGCATCGTGTTCCGGCTGAGTGGAACCGGCACTGTCGGCGCCACGTTGCGGGTCTACCTAGAAAGGTATGAGCCGCCGCATGGACAGCACGATCTCGACACTCAATCCGCCCTCGCTCCCCTCATTGCCATTGCTGACAGCCTCTCGGGCATCAAGGCCCGCACGGGCCGGGACGCGCCGAGCGTTATCACTTGAAGGTCCTGTCCACTTGAAACCTGAATTGATCCCGGGCTCAGGCAGCCCGGACAAGCTCGGCGCGACCATCACCGCCGAGGGTGTGAACTTCGCCGTCTACTCCGAGACGGCCACGGCCATGTGGGTGTCGATCTACGACGAGCTCGACCAGGAGATCGCGCGCGTCCAGCTCGATGGCTACGACGACCACATCTACCACGGGCTCGTCGGCAATATCGGAGCCGGCACGCGCTACGGGCTGCGCGCCGACGGGCGATACGACCCGGACCAGGGCTACTTCTTCGATCCCAACAAGCTACTGGTCGATCCCTATGCGCGCCGGCTCGACCGGCCGTTCGTGCGCTCGCCGCGCCTGCGGCTGCATCGCGACGAGGCGGTGGATACCGCGCCGCTGATCCCCAAGGCGATCGTCGTCGGAGCCGAGAACAAGCCGGCCGCGCCGCGGCGAAAGGCGCCGGGGCTGTTCTACGAACTCAACGCGCGCGGCTACACGATGCGGCATCCCTCGGTGCAGGGACCGCTGCGCGGCACCATTGCGGGGCTGACGACCAAGCGCGTGGTCGATCACCTGCGCTATCTCGGCGTCGATACGGTCGAGCTGATGCCGATCGCGGCCTTCATCGACGACGGCCACCTGCCGTCGCTGGGGCTCACCAATGCCTGGGGCTACAACCCCGTCGCCTATTTCGCGGTCGATCCGCGGCTGGCGCCGCGCGGCCCGCAGGAATTGCGCAACATGACCGATGTGTTCCGCAAGGCGGGCATCTCGGTGATCCTCGACGTGGTCTACAACCACACGGGGGAAGGCGACGCCAACGGGCCGATGCTCAGCCTGATGGGGCTCGACGCCAAGACCTACTACCGGTTCGTCGAAGTGGACGGCAAGCAGCACCTCGTCAACGACGCGGGCACCGGAAACACGCTGCGCTGCGACCATCCGGCGACGCAGCGGCTGGTGATCGAGAGCCTCCGCTACTGGGTGGAGGACATGGGCGTATCGGGCTTCCGCTTCGACCTCGCTCCGATCCTCGGGCGCGAGCCGGGGTTCAATCCGAACGCGCAGATGCTGCAGCTGATCAAGTCCGATCCGGTGCTGAGCAAGTGCATCCTCGTCGCCGAGCCGTGGGATCCGGGCCCGGGCGGCTACCAGCTCGGCCAGTTCGGCAAGGAATTCCGCGAGTGGAACGACACCTATCGCGATGACGTGCGCTCGTTCTGGCGCGGCGACCAGGGCAAGATCGGGGCGCTGGCGGGCAAGGTGGCCGGTTCGGCCGAGATCTTCGATTTCGCCGGGCGGAAGCCGAGCGCGGGCGTCAACATGCTGGCGGTGCACGACGGCTTCACGCTGGCCGATCTCGTCTCGTATCTCGACAAGCACAACGAGGCGAACGGCGAGGGCAACCGCGACGGGCACAACAACAACCATTCGTGGAATTGCGGTACCGAGGGGCCGACGGAGGACGAGTCCATCATCGCCGCCCGCAAGCGCGATATCCGCGCGCTGCTGGCTACGCTGTTCCTCAGCCGCGGCACGCCGCTGATCCAGCAGGGCGACGAGTTCGGCCGCACGCAGCAGGGTAACAACAATGCCTATGCGCAGGACAACGACATCACCTGGGTCGACTGGGAGAAGGCCGACGGCGAGCTGGTGGATTTCGTTTCCGCGCTCAACGAGTTCCGCCGGCTGCATCCGGCGCTGACGCACGACCATTTCCTCTCGGGCCAGACGCGCAACGGCATTCGCGATGTGGAATGGCTGCACCCCGACGGTCGCGAGATGAACGATGGCGACTGGAATGACGCCGGCGCCTCGGTGCTCGGCATGCGGCTGCAGACGGCGGAGGAAGAGCTGATCGTCTGGTTCAACCGCCGCATCGATCCGGTGCTGGCGCGCCTGCCGGAGGGCTACTGGACGGTCGGGCTGGTGTCGGACGACAAGGCGGTCCTGCCGGTGGCCGACAGGGCGGCGACGCTGCCGCCGCGCTCGGTGGCGGTGCTGCTCAAGGGCCAGATCCCTTCGGAACAGCCGGCAAATCCGCCGCCGAGCTATCCGCCGGAGACGCCTCCGCAGCCCGAACAGCCGCAGCCGGCGCCCGAGCCGGAAACCGTGCCGGGCGACGCGCCGGAGGAGATGCCGGACGAGAAGCCGGATGAAGAGACGCCGAAGGAGTAGGGCGGCTCAATCCTGCACGAAGCCGAACTGGCGGTAGAGGCGCTGGGCGGTGCCGTTGTAGATGTTGACCTTCAGCGCCACTTCCTCGGCGCCGCGCTTGCGCAGGGCCTCGATGGCCGCCGACAGCAGGGCCGAGCCGACGCCGCGGTTGCGCCAGCGCGGATCGACCACGAGGTCCTTGATGAAGCTCGAGGTCCAGCACAGGCAGAAGCCGACCACCTCGTCGTCGTGCTTGGCGACGAAGGCAAGGTTGCGGTCGAACTCGCTGTCGGTGAGGAGGCTCTCCCACCAGTCGAGCAGGTCTGGCTGGATGCTGCCGACGCCGTTGGCGTAGCACTGCTGGATCAGCGTGTGGACGCGGCCGGAATCGCTCGCCACGAGCGGGGCAAGCACGACGCCTTGAGGCAGGCTTGCGGGCGGCGGCGCCTCCGCCAGTGGGCGCCGCAGCAGCAGGTATCCGTCCGTGTGACCCAAGGTTCGCCCCCTCCCAAGCAGCTTACCAGAATTACCTTTCGTCCATAATTGGACCCGTTCAAAAAAGCCCGGAATCCGGCCGGTTTCGGGCCGAAACATACCTCGCTTCTTCCGAACATCCGCCGTGCTCAGGGAGCTTGATCCGCTCCGTCGACGCGATGTCACGCCGATGACCGCTCGCTGCCCCGTGGCCGATTTTCCTGCCCACGCGACACTGCAAGATTAGCCCTGCGGCCCAACACGATCCGTATGGAGATCACCATGCATGCCTCCCTCAAATCCTCCGTCGCCCTCGCCATCGTGGCGCTGATGTCGGCCCCGGCCTTCGCGGCCACCAACGACGCGGCCACCGTC
This sequence comes from Pseudomonadota bacterium, assembly GCA_023393475.1. Taxonomy (GTDB): domain Bacteria; phylum Pseudomonadota; class Alphaproteobacteria; order Rhizobiales; family Devosiaceae; genus Devosia_A. The sequence goes on along the minus strand of JAEWLC010000008.1, from coordinate 10,957 downwards.
ACCAGTGCCATGAAGGCCGACGCGCTGCCCGTCGCCAGCGTCACCGGCATGATCGGCAAGTGGTCGGCCGCCGATCTCAGCTTCCTCGACAAGGCGACGGCGATCAAGGTGTTCGACACCAAGTCGCTCTACAGCACCGGCGACCAGCAGAAGATCGCGAGCGCCGAAACCGCGGGCAAGGCGAACCTCGACAAGCTGCGCGCCGCGATCATGGCCGACGCGGGATTGGCCGGCTGGTTCAAGACGCACGATCTCGACGTCAACCGCGTGATCGCGGTGAGCGGCTCGAGCACCAACCCGGAAGTTTTCCTGTACTGATGTGAGCGGGGGGCGATCGCGGACTTTCCTGCGATCGCCCTCACGTTGGAAAAACCAAACTCGATGTCATCCCAGCGAAAGCTGGGATCCAACTCTCGGCTGGTGCGGGCGGTGGCTTGGATCCCAGCTTTCGCTGGGATGACAGCCGGTTGGTGGGGCGGGACCTTGGCCTCTCCACCGCCCTAGCAACTATTCCGCCGCCTGGGCCGGGGCCAATCCGCCCATGCGCTCGATGAAGGCGATGATCTCGTCGAGGTTCTCGCGCCGCAGCAAGTCGGTGAAGACGTAGGGCCGGCCCTCGCGGACGCGCTCGGTGTCGGCGACCATCACGTCGAGGCTGGCGTTCACGTATTGGGCGATATCGGTGTGGGTGACCACCAGGAGGTCCGAGCGGGTGATGGCAGGGCCGCCCTTGCGCGGGATCTTTTCACCCTGCGCGACGGAGATGACGTAGAGCGTGATGTCGGCGAGGTCGGGTGAGAAGGTGGCCGCGAGGTTGTCACCGCCCGACTCGATCAGGATGATGTCGAGATCGGGGAATTTCCGGTTGAGCTCGGCGATTGCGTTGAGGTTGAGCGAGGCATCCTCGCGGATCGCGGTGTGCGGGCAGCCACCGGTCTCGACGCCGACGATGCGATCCTCGGAGATCGCCTGCACCCGGTTGAGGATGAGCGCATCTTCCTTGGTGTAGATGTCGTTGGTCACCACGGCCATCGAGTAGCGGTCGCGCATCGCCTTCAGCAGCATTTCGCAGAGCGTGGTCTTGCCCGAACCGACGGGGCCGCCGATGCCGACGCGGAGGGGGCCGTTGTGCGATTTCATATCAGCCTCATGATCACGAGCAGAAGGAAGCCCGCGCCGAGCGCGAGGCAGAGCGGGGAGTAGTTCTTGCGGTCGAGCGTCGCGAAGGGCTCCTCGGAGAAGCGTTCGCGCCAGGCGGCCGTGTAGCCGAGGGCGCCGCGGCCGAGGAACACGGCGGCGAGGACGATGCCGACAAGGGTCAGCAGCAGGCCACCGCCGGTGTGATCGGCGAGGGCGAGAGCGGCGACGCCGGCTGCGAGAGTGGCGATGCAGACGAGCAGCGAGGCGAGGCGCGGCACACGGGTGACCCCGGGCCGGCCGATTACCGTTCTCGCCAGCAGCGCGGGGTCGCGGATCGGCCACGGGCTGCCGATGGCCCATAGCAGGTGCGCGATCGCGACGGCGAGGAGCACGACGAAGATCAGGGCGGCGACGAACATGCTCATGAGCGGAAAATCCTCGGTTCCAGCGTCTCGTGACGCATCTGCGCGATGTCGGCGGCGTAGGCGATTGTGCCGATATCGGCAAGGGTCGCCGTAGCCGCGGACTTCGCCAGAGCGGCAACGCGGGGTTCGAGGGCGGACATGACCTTGAGGCCGTCGGACTGGCCGAGCGGGACGAGACGGACTGCCACCGAGACCTGCCCATGCACCGTGGCCGTGAGCCAGGCCAGCAGCGTGTCCTCGAGGCCGATGCCGTGCGCCGCCGCGATGGCGCCGACGGCGACCGGGTAGGGGCAGGGCTGGGGCAGGAGGGCTAGGATTTCGGTGGGCCAGTGCTTGGCCGCGAGCACGTAGTTGTCGCCGGTGATGGTGGTTTCGAGCCAGCGTTCGCGGCTCGGGGTGAGGGCGAGGGCGAGGTCGGCGAGGTTTGAGAGGGCGGTTGTCACCGCTCCCCCCGTTCCATCCTCCCCCGCAAGGGGGGAGGTGCCGATCGAGCTTGTGGCTGGGATTGTGATGGAATCTCCGGCGGGCACCCTCCCCCTCGCGGTGAGGGCTGGGGCAGCCACGATCCGCCAGGCCTCGGCCAGCACGATTGCATCGGTGTGCACGCCGCCATGCGCCAGCGCGCCTTCGATCCAGTTCTGCAAGCGTTCGGAATCGGTTACGCGACGATCTGCAATCGCTGTCTCAAGTCCGGCGGACCAGGCGAAGGCGCCGACCGGGAAGGCGGGGGAGAGCCAGGTGACGAGCTTCTGCAGGGCGCCGGGATCGGTCATCGGTTGAGCAACGCGTGCGCCGGCTCGCCGTGGCTGTGCGAATAGGCGCCTTCCTCGGGATGGAACTGCTCGGAGATATCGGTAACCGTGGCGCCCAACCCGCGCAGCATGTCGCGGATGACGTGGTCGCGCAGGATCAGCACGCGGTCGTCCTCGATCTGGGTCTTGAGGTGCCGATTGCCCAAGTGCCAGCAGAGCTGCATCAGGTGGATGCGGTCGCGGCCACGCACCTCGTAGAGCTGTTCCTCGGCGGCGATGATCTCGATGAAACGGCCGTCCTCGAGCCTGAGGGAACCGCCGTGCTCCAGCGTCAGCGGCTCGGGGAAATCGACGAGCACGCTGTCGCCATGCACCAGGGTGATGCTGCGGCGGCGAACACGGCGCTCGTCATGCATGAGAACGGCGAGATCGTAGGCGATCCCGGCCTTGCCGGGCGGCACATAGCCTACCGCGCGGAACGTCTGCGGCATTTACACAACCAAGTCTTCGAGGCTTCCCAACCGTCGGCAGCGACCTTAGCGGCGAAGCCGAGTCACCGCAAATGCCCTGCGTGGCGTATCAGGCGCGGACGTTGAAATAGAAGATGATGGACCAGGCCTGGTAGAGCAGGTGGAGGATCACGAACCCTAACTGGAAGCGCTTGTCAGGCGTCCAGATGGCGATGGCGGAGAGCGCGAGGCCGAACGGGATCTGGACGATGTAGGTGCTGTCCATCGCGTCGAAATAGGGCGCGCCCTTGATCAGGGTATCGACCATGTCGAGCAGGAAGGTCAGCCCGAAAATGCCAAAGAACCAATGGCGGCGCTTGATGAAGAAATCCTCGTAGCCGTCGTACTCGTCGAGCTTGTCGGGAAACAGCAGCGCCGCCAGCGCGAACAGCGTCACGGAATAGAAGATCAGGAACGCGAAGGTGCCGAAGTTCCAGCTTGGCAGGTCGGCGAGGTCGTATTCCCACCACCAGAACAGGATCAGCTCGACCGCGATCGAGAAGACCCACAGCAGGTGCAGCACCGAGACCCGGTCCCGTTGCGGGTGCTGGATCAGGCTCGCGGTTCCCATGAGCAGCCGCGTCAGGCCAAGGCCGATTACCGTGCCCATGACGATGCGGACGTGGACGAACACGTCGTGCGCGATGCCTGGCTCCATGGCGCTACGGCGTCTCGGTCGCTTCGGAACAACTCACCGGCGTCTGCGGATCGGCCTGCAGGTCCGTGAAGGTTGCCTCGCTGCCCTTGCTCCAGAACTCGTACTGCCCCGCGACATAGCGGGCCCCCGAACCGGAGATGACGTTGACGAAAACCAGCTTCTTGCCGCCGATCGGAATGATGGCGAGGAAGTTGGGTTCGGCATTGATGAAATCGACCACGAAGGGGTCCAGCCCCTCGCACTGGTATGTGTGCGTGGTGCGCTGGAAGTCGCCGGCGAGGCTCAGGACAACCTGCGCGGAGACATCGACATTCTGCATCATGGCAGCAGTGGCTAGCGCTTCCATCGGCAAGTCCTCCTCGCGATTCAGTAGCGGAAGGGTAGCAGAACGCCGCGACGGGTCAGCCGAAATCGTTGCAGCAGCCTAGACCGTCTCGATGGTGTTGGGGCGTGGCTGGTAGCCGTCGATATCGGCATAGCCGTATTCGAGGGCGAGGTCGGCGCTGGTGAAGACGCGGCCGGATTTGGCCATCAGTGCCGGGTCCGTCGCGAGACGGGCGACTGCGCGGCCCTGGAACTGTGGGCTCTCCGAGTTCGACATATCGAAGAACGCGGCGTTCTTCAGCACTTCCTCGGTCCGGACGAGGCCGGGATAGAGCGAGACCGCGGCGACGCCGAACTCGCGCATCTGGTGGGCGACGTCGGAGGCCATCTTGTCCATGGCGGCCTTGGATATGCCGTAGGCGACGTTCTGCATGAACTTCTGCGCGGCCCAGAACGAGATGTTGACGATCAGGCCCGAGCGCTGGTGGGCCATCTGTTCGCTGGCAATGCGTATGGCGCACCAGGACGAGCGGACCCCCACATCCATCATCGCGTCCCAGCGCCACATGGGCTGCATCCAGAGCGGATCTTCCCAGGTGTAGCGGTCGTCCTCGACCATCCGCTCGTAGCCGCCCCAGGCCGAGTTCACGAGAATATCTAGGCGGTCGTTTTCGGCGATCACCTTGCGGACCACGGCCTCGGTCTCGCTGTCATGCGCATGGTCGACGCGATGCGCGATGCAGCGGCCGGGAAAGGCCGCGGATTCATCGAGGACGGCGGCCAGCGAGCCAGCCCGGTCAAGCCCCTCGGGATGCTCGCCATTGCGGATGGTGCGGCCTGTGACATGCACCGTCGCGCCAGCTTCGAGGAGGCCCAGTGCCACGCCGCGCCCGACGCCACGGCTCGCTCCCGTGACGAGGCAAACCTTGCCCGCGAGATCTGCCGCCATGCCGTCCTCCTCGACTCAACGGGGAGAACGTAGCATGAACAAACCGGCGGGGATAAGTGACCTAGAACAGGAAATACCGCTGCGCCATGGGCAGGACGGTGGCCGGCTCGCAGGTCAGCAGTTCGCCGTCGGCGCGCACTTCGTAGGTTTCCGGATCGACCTCGAGATGCGGCATGGCCGAGTTGTGGATCATCGAGCCCTTGGTGATGCCGCCGCGGGTGTTCTCGACCGGGAGCATGCCCTTGGCGACGCCGAGCTTGTTCTGCAGGCCATCATCGTAGGCAGCCTGCGAAACGAAGGTCACGGTGGACGAGGTCTTGAGCTTGCCGTAGCCCGCGAACATCGGGCGGTAGTGCATCGGCTGCGGGGTGGGGATCGAAGCGTTCGGATCGCCCATCGGGGCGGCGGCGATGGAGCCGCCGAGCAGGATCATTTCGGGCTTCACGCCGAAGAAGGCGGGACTCCACAGCACCAGGTCAGCGCGCTTGCCGACTTCGATAGAGCCGATATGGCGGCTCATGCCCTGCGCGATGGCGGGGTTGATGGTGTACTTGGCGATGTAGCGCTTGACGCGGAAGTTGTCGTTCTCGCCGGTTTCCTCGGCGAGGCGGCCGCGCTGCTTCTTCATCTTGTCGGCGGTCTGCCAGGTGCGGATGATCACCTCGCCGACGCGGCCCATGGCCTGGCTGTCGGACGAGAACATCGAGAAGCACCCGATGTCGTGGAGGATGTCCTCGGCGGCGATGGTCTCCTTGCGGATGCGGCTCTCGGCGAATGCCACGTCCTCGGCGATCGAGGGCGACAGGTGATGGCAGACCATCAGCATGTCGAGGTGCTCGGCCAGCGTGTTGACCGTGTAGGGCCGGGTCGGGTTGGTCGAGGACGGCAGGACGTTCGGGAGGCTCGCCACCTTGATGATGTCGGGGGCATGGCCGCCGCCTGCGCCTTCGGTGTGGAAGGCGTGGATGGTGCGGCCCTTGAAGGCGCGAACCGTGTCCTCGACGAAGCCGGATTCGTTCAGCGTGTCGGTGTGGATCATCACCTGCACGTCGTAGGCGTCGGCGACGGCGAGGCAGTTGTCGATGGCGGCGGGGGTGGTGCCCCAGTCCTCGTGCAGCTTCAGCGAGGAGACGCCCGCGAGGATCATTTCCTCAAGCGGGGCAGGGAGCGAGGCATTGCCCTTGCCGGCGATGGCGAGGTTCATCGGAAAGGCGTCGAAACTCTCGATCATGCGCTGGGCATGCCAGGCGCCGGTGCAGGTGGTGGCGAGCGTGCCATGCGCCGGGCCGGTGCCACCACCGACCATGGTGGTGATGCCCGACATCAGCGCTTCTTCGATCTGCTGCGGCGCGATGAAGTGGATGTGGCTGTCCATGCCGCCGGCGGTGAGGATCTTGCCTTCACCGGCGATGATCTCGGTCGAGGGCCCGATGATGACGTCCACGCCGGGCTGGGTGTCCGGATTACCGGCCTTGCCGATCTTCGAAATGCGTCCGTCGCGGAGGCCGACGTCGGCCTTGTAGATGCCGGTGTGGTCGACGATCAGGGCGTTTGTGATGACGGTATCCATGGCGCCCTGGGCACGGGTGGCCTGGCTCTGGCCCATGCCGTCGCGGATCACCTTGCCGCCGCCGAACTTCACCTCCTCGCCATAAGTGGTGAGGTCGCGCTCCACTTCGATGAACAGGTCGGTGTCGGCCAGGCGAACCCTGTCTCCGGTGGTCGGCCCATACATCTGGGCATAGGTCGAACGGGAGATGCGAGCGGGCATGGAGAGGACCTCGGAGGCTTGGCGAACAGGGACATTTCAACCGCCTAAACATGAGGCTGTCCAGCGGTTTGCCGACAAATTCGGCAGATAAAACCTGACTAAAAGAAACAAATTTAGAGCCGCGGCTGCGGCAAGTAACTTGTTGCCGCGGGGGCAATTGGACGCACCCCTGAGGGCAACATGTTAAAAGCTATTTCTCTGGCGCTCGCCGGCGCAACTCTTGTCGCGGGTGCCGCTTACGCTGCGCCATCCGTCGAACGCGGCGATTATCTGGTGAATACCATTGCTGCATGCGGCAGCTGCCATACGCCGTTTGGGGCGGCTGGCCCCGACATGACGAAGTCGCTCGGCGGTCGCCTCGTCGAACAGACCGAGCAGTTTACCGCGATCGCTCCCAACATCACACCGGCGGGCCACGTCAAGGACTGGACCGACGAGCAGCTCGCCAAGGCGATTCGCGAAGGCATCCGTCCGGACGGGACGGTGATCGGCATGCCGATGCCATTCGAGGTCTACAAGGGCCTGTCCGATACGGACCTGATGTCGATCGTGATGTACCTGCGCACCGTTCCGGCGGTGGAGAACGATCCAGGCGAATCCGAATACAAGGTGCCGCTGCCGCCGGCGTGGGGCCCGCCGGTGACCACGGTCGCCGATGTCCCCGAGGGCGTCACGGTGGAGTACGGGCAGTACCTCGCCGGTCCGGTGGGCCATTGCGTCGTCTGCCACACAACGTTCGGGCCGCAGGGCCCGATGCTCGAGACACACCTGGGGCAGGGCGGGCAGGAGTTCCACGGGCCGTGGGGCGTCTCGGTTTCGGCCAACCTGACGCCGACGGGCCTGTCGAAATACAGCGACGAAGAGGTGATCACCATGATCACCACCGGCACACGGCCGGACGGGACCGCGATGTTCCCGCCCATGTCCTATGGCAGCTACGCCCACGTAAAGCCGGACGACCTGAAGGCGATCGTCCTCTACCTGAGGTCGCTGCCGCCGAAAGGCTGAAGATGAGCGGCGGGATCCATCACGACGAGGCGTTTCACCTCGACGTGGCGGCCGACGAACAGGCTGCGCTCGACCTCGCCGAAGATGCGAACCTGCATGTGGGGCCCGATCTCGCGGTTGCCCCACACGCGGCGCTCGACTTCGACGATGATCTCGCCGGTATCGTCGCGGAAGCGGTAGTACTCCCCCTGGTGGCGCTTGATGAAATATCCGGTGAGCGCCACCACGGTCCCCGGCCGCAGGTCGGCGACTTCAGCCGCAGTCACATGTCCGCCGACGCGGCCGGACATCTGCGCAACCGACGGCGTCACCATCGCAAGCGCGAGCAGGAATGTAGCGAATAACTTGAGCATGCTGTTCCCCTCCAAAGGGCAACAGTGTCACAGGACTTGGCCGAGAAGCCAGAGCCCGCGTTGTGCTCAGTTTGACTGAAATGCGCCGGCCGGATGCTTAGTGCGGCTTGGGCGTCATCTCCTCGGCCTTGCGGAAGACCCGGACGAGGCGGGCAATATACTGGTCGAGCAGCTTGTTGCCGGCGGTCACGTCGCGATGCACCTGGGTGGGCGCGACCACGGACAGGGCCAGCACCTGCACGGCGAAGGCGTGCTTGCGCTTGCCGTCCTTGTGAAACTTGTTGCCCTGCTTTTCGAGGTCGGACAGCAACAGGGAGTAATCCACCGGCTTTAGGTTGGACTTGAAGGCCGGCCAGCTCGGCGCGTTGGCCTTGGCCATCAGCAGGGAAGCGAGGCTGCCGATGAGGTACATCGCCTCCTGGTCGGACTCGCCGTTCTCGTGCAAGTCCTTCATCACCGCTACGAAGCGCTCCCTGAAGTCGTCTTCCTTGGTCGCCATCGTTATCCTGCCCGTTGAAACCGGCGCATCCCTAAACGAAATCTCATGGGAATGCCAAACGTCTGTTGGCTGGACACCCGCATTTCGCCACAGGGCGGGTATCTGCTGCAGCTCAAACTTCTGGAGGCTCAGATGAAATCCCGATTCGCCGCACTTGCAGCCGTTCTGCTGATGGCTGCCCCGCAGGTCGCGCTCGCCCAGTTCATGGATATCAACGCGATCATCTCCGGCATCGGGGGGTCGCGGTTCCTGCGCGATGCGGAACGGGCCGACAGTGCGTCCGGGCTGCGGGTGGTTCGCCTCTCGTCCCTCGCCGGGGCGGAGCAGAACGCGGCCCGCCTCTACAGGGCGATCGACCTGAAGGAACGGGATATCCGGTTCCTGCAGAGCAACCTGGTGATCAACCCCATCGCGATGCGGGCCATACGCAACGGCGGAGTGACGCTTGAGCAGATCGTCTCGGTGCAGGTGTCGGGAGATGGCGGCGGCGTGCTCTACGCCAACGATCTCTAGCCGCGGCGAGTGGCGGCGTTCCATCACGGCACTGCAACAGACCGTGACCGCGGTTGAAGAAACCATGGCCGGCCCGGCGCGTATCCCCATTGTGATTAATTCAATGATGGAGAGCCAAGATGATGAATCTCAAGGCAATTGCCCTCGCCGCCGCCCTGTCGCTCGGTACCGCCGGTATCGCGGCCGCTGCTGACGGCATTTCCGCGACCAGCGCCCTTTCCTCGGCCACGACGCTGTCCTTCCAGACGGTTTCGCCTGCTGAAGAGGCCGCCGTGCTGGCAGGTACCGGCCTCGCCAATGATCTGGTCGACCTCGATTCGCTGAGGGCCCAGCTGCAGGCCAACCCGCGGTTTGTCGCCCAGCTCGAAAGCTATGGCGCGACGCTGGATGACGTGATCGGCATCAGCGCGACTGACTCGAGCGACGTGACGATCCTCGTCCGCGGCTAAATCAGTCCGCAGACCAAACAAGGGCGTGGCACCGCCGGTGCCGCGCCCTTTTCGCGTCTAGAGGCTGCCCATGACCTTCTGCTGGAAACCGTAGACGGTGCGGCCGCCCGACAGCGGCACCAGCCGGACTTCGCGCGTCTGGCCCGGTTCGAAGCGCACCGCGGTGCCGGCGGCGATATCGAGCCGCATGCCGCGCGCGGCCTCGCGATCGAAGCTCAGGCCGTTGTTGGTTTCGTAGAAGTGGTAGTGCGAGCCGACCTGGATCGGCCGGTCGCCGGTATTGGCGACTTCGATGGTGACCTGCGGCGCGCCCTTGTTGAGCTCGATTTCGCCGGGGACGGTGATGATTTCGCCGGGAACGAAGGCCATGGGATCACCTGATCGGTTCATGGACGGTCACCAGCTTGGTGCCGTCGGGGAAGGTGGCTTCGACCTGTATGTCGTGGATCATCTCGGGGATGCCCTCCATCACCTGCGCGCGGGTGACCACATGCGCTCCCGCTTCCATCAGGGCGGCGACGGAGCGGCCGTCGCGGGCGCCCTCGACGACATAGTCGGTGATGAGCGCGATAGCCTCGGGATGGTTGAGCTTCACGCCGCGTTCGAGGCGCTTGCGCGCGACGATGGCGGCCATGGAGATCAGCAGCTTGTCTTTCTCGCGAGGCGTAAGGTTCATGCGGTCGGTCCTAGAGGTGCCAGAGGCGGGGCAGGGCGCCCGCGCCGGAGAGGTGCGCGATTATTGGCGTGATGATGCGGCGGAGCGCAAGCCCGGATGGCGCCATGGCCCGTATGACGAGGCGTTCGCCGATGACGCTGGCGCCGGACTGGCCTGAGAGCAACGCACGCACGCGCTCGAGCTTCAGCTCGGCATCGGCGCCGACATAGAGCAGGGTGGCGAAGGCGTTGGCCCCCGCGAGCAACGAAATGCCGTCGCGCTCGAGAGCTTCGGCGGAGAGGCGGGTGGCTTCGGCGTGGACCAGCCGGCCATTGCGGCGGATGCGCCAGTTGTCGTGGAGGTGCGCGTTGCGGGCGGCCTCGCCCATGGCCTCGCGACCGAGCAGGATCGCTTCGATGGCAAAGAGGCTGGCACCGGGCGCCAGATCGACCTCGAGGCTGCGATTCAGCCGCGCGCCCTCGAACAGGATCGTCTCCTGCGGCAGCCAGTCGAGATGCGCCCCGGCGCCGACTTCGATGCGGGTCCGCACGGTCGCGTCGTCGCCAAGCGAGCGGTAGACGCGCTCGCAGGCCTGGGTGGTCAGAACCATTTTCGCGCCCGGGGCCGCGTTGACCTCCCAGGCGACGTCGTCGCCGCCGGTGAGGCCACCGGCTGTGTTGATCAGAACAGCCTGCAGGCTCTCGTCGTGCGTATGCGGCAGCCGGATCTTGGCGCAACCCTCCTGGTAGAGGGTGGTGAGCCGGGTGCGGCCATCGAGGACGTGCGTGGCGATGCGACCTATGCCGCGGGCGCGCTGGTGGGGGATGGCGGGAGTCACGGCGTTCACGCTTTTGGCCCACCCCTCATCCGCCCTTCGGGCACCTTCTCCCACAAGGGGAGAAGGCCACTCCGCAAATATCTCAGTCGGGCCTTCTCCCTTGATGGGAGAAGG
>JAEWLC010000101.1 GCA_023393475.1 Pseudomonadota bacterium | reverse complement strand
CCGTGGCGGTGCACCACAACTGCTCGGCGCAGCGGCTCGGGGAACAGCGGGCGATCAACGCGCTGGCCGCCGCCGTGGCCGACAAGGTCGTGGTGCTCGATGCCATCACCTGCTGCGGCTTCGCCGGCGACAAGGGCCTGTTCGTGCCCGAGCTCAACGCCCACGCCACCCGCTTCGGCAAGGCGCAGATCCCGCCCGACTGCACGGTCGGCATCTCGACGGTCTCGACCTGCGCCACCGGCCTGACCGAGCGGATGGAGATCCCGTTCTTCTCCATCGCCAGCGTGCTGGAGCTGGTGAGCCAGGAGTAGACCCCTCACCCGTCTCGGCCTCCGGCCGATCCACCCTCTCCCCGACGGGGAGAGGAACAGGACGCTGCGGCCTCCGTTTTCTTCTCCCCGTCGGGGAGAAAGTGGCGCGTAGCGCCGGATGAGGGGCTTTATCCTTGCCGGCAAACGCTGCTAAGCGAGGCCATGACCGAAATCACCATTGCATCCTTGGGCCAGCACGGCGACGGGGTGGCCGAGATCGCCGGCGAACGGGTGTTCGTGCCGTTCGCGCTGCCGGGCGAGCGGGTGGAGATCGCGCGCGAGGGCGAGCGTGGCACGCTGCTCCGGATCATCGAGCCGAGCGCCGAGCGGGCGGAGCCGATCAGCCCCTATTTCGGCCGCTGCGGCGGCTGTGCCCTGCAGCACATGGGGCGCGACACCTATGCGGCGTTCAAGCGCGGGCTTGTCGTTGCGGCGCTGGAGCATGCCGGGGTGGCGGCCGAGGTCGAGCCGATGCTGGATGCGACGCAGCCGGGGCGGCGGCGCGCCACCCTGCACGTGCGCAAGGGCGCGGCCGGCTACATGCGGGCGAAGTCGCACGAGGTGCTGGACATCGATGCCTGCCCGATCCTGGTGCCGGTGCTGCAGAAGAACGCGCCGCGCCTCGCCCGGGCGCTGCAGAAGCTGGCGGGCGACAGCGACGTGGCCTTCACCGCCACCGATACCGGGCTCGACCTGTCGGTGAAGTCGGAGCGGAAGCTCAGGGCCGCGCAGCTCGCCGAATTCGCCCAGGCGCACAAGCTCGCCCGCCTCACCTTCAACGGCGACACGGTGTACATGGCCCGCCCGCCGGTGGTGCGGATGGGCAAGTCCACGGTCGAAATCCCGCCCGCGAGCTTCCTGCAGGCCACCGAGTCCGCCGAGGCGACGCTGGCGCGGCTGGTGCTCGAGGGCGTCGGCAAGGCGAAGGCGGTGGCCGACCTGTTCTCCGGCGTCGGGCCGTTCACCCTGCGGCTCGCCGAGACGGCGCGGGTCTATGCGGCGGACAGCGACCGGCCGGCGATCGCGGCGCTGCAGAAGGCGGTGAACCACACGCAGGGCCTGAAGCCGGTGGAGAGCAAGGTGCGCGACCTGTTCCGCGATCCGCTGGCGCCGATCGAGCTCGACCCGTTCGACGCCGTGGTGTTCGACCCGCCGCGCGCCGGGGCGGAGGCGCAGTGCCGCGAACTGGTCCGCTCGAAGGTGAAGCGGGTGGTGGCGGTGTCGTGCGAGCCCAAGACCTTCGCCCGCGATGCAGCCATCCTGATCGCCGGCGGTTATCGGCTGGAGCGCGTCGTGCCAGTGGACCAGTTCGCCTACTCGACGCATGTCGAGGTGGTGGGGGTGTTTTCGCGGTGAGGCTCAACCGCTCGTCGCTGCCGCTCCGGGCGGGCAACCTGCGGTTGCCGACCCCTCATCCGGCTGCCGCCACCTTCTCCCACAAGGGGAGAAGGCGTGCAGTCGACGATTTCGCGCTACAGGCAGCGACGACGCGGCTCCATCTCCTTCTCCCCTTGTGGGAGAAGGTGCCCGAAGGGCGGATGAGGGGTGGGAACGCGCGATGACCCCAGAGTTCACCCCCCGTACCACCCATGCCGAGCTGGGCGAGGGGTTCTTCGATGCGGTGCGGCCGGCGGAGTTCCCGCAGCATATCCTGCGCTACCGCAACCAGCGGGCGGCGGCTTCAGTGGGGCTCGACCTGCTGACCGACGCGCAGTGGATCGACCATTTCGGCAGGTTCCGGCCCCTGCCCGGCTCGTTCGCCGAGCCGCTGGCGCTGCGCTATCACGGGCACCAGTTCCAGACCTACAACCCCGACCTCGGCGACGGGCGCGGCTTCCTGTTCGCGCAGCTCGAGGATTTGCGCGACGGGCGGCTGCTGGATCTCGGGACCAAGGGCTCGGGCCGCACCCCCTGGTCGCGCGGCGGCGACGGCCGGCTGACGCTGAAGGGCGGGGTGCGCGAAGTGCTGGCGACGGCGATGCTCGAGGCGCTCGGCGTCGACACCTCGAAGTCGCTGTCGCTGATCGAGACCGGCGAGGAGCTGGAGCGCGGCGACGAGCCCTCCCCCACCCGCTCCTCGGTGCTGGTGCGGCTGTCGCACTCGCATGTGCGGATCGGCTCGTTCCAGCGGCTGAGCTATCTCAGGGAGCCGGAGCGGCTGGGCCAGCTGCTCGACCATTCGGTGCGCCACTACTACCC
>JAEWLC010000061.1 GCA_023393475.1 Pseudomonadota bacterium | reverse complement strand
CTTCACCACCTTGCCGCCGGTCTTGAAGCTGTCGCCGAAGCCGGACACCGCATGCGCCCCGAGCAGATGATCGCGGGCGCCGCCAGCCCTGATCCGGCGGGGACCGGCCAGCCCGGCGCCGATCATGCCGCCGATGGTACCTATGTGGGCCGTACCAAGCAGCGGTGCGGTGTCCATGGGATCGAAGGCGAATTGCTGGTTCTTGGCGTCGATCAGCGATTTGACGTCGGCGAGCGGCGCGCCGGCCTCAAGGGTGATGATCAACTCGCTCGGCTCGTAGGACGAAACGGCGTTGAGCGCAGAGAGATCCAGCACCGCATTGGTCGCCATCGGCTGGCCGATCTGGCGCTTGGAGGCATGGCCGACGATTTCCAGCGGCTGGTCGCCGGCAATCGCCGCGCGCACCACCTCCTCGACGTCCTTGGCGTCGCGTACTCTTAGGGTATCCACAACGTTCCGCCCTGTCCTCTTCCCGTGACGGCCGGCATCCGTGCAGCGGCGGCCGCTATCTTCCTCCTTCTAAAGCGATGGACGGCGGAGACAAGGGCGCAGCGCGTCAACGACACTTCGATCTTCGTCGAACCCTCCACAGCCATTATTCGCTCTCTATCGAACTATCTCGGCAACGATCAGGGATAGGCATGCGTTCTCCGATCACAACAAACCGAAGGAGCTTCAGTCATGGCGAACTATGCAATGGAACGGAACGTCGGCGATGCCGTCGCGCGCGGCGGCCTTCTGGTGGTCGCGCAATGGCAAGCCAAGGAAGGCGAAGCCGACCGGGTCGCCGATATCCTGTCGCGCTTCCTGCCCGAGGCGCAGCGCGAAGAAGGCGCGCAGCTTTTCCTGATCTCGCGGGCCAACGACAATCCGGCGCAGTTCCTGTTCTACGAGCTGTTCCGCGACGAGGCCGCCTTCAAGGCGCATCAGGAGAGCGCGCACTTCAAGACTTATATTGCCGGCCAGGCGCTGCCACTGCTGGCCAAGCGCGAACGCATGCAATACGCGCTACTGTGACGGGCAACGGGGCAATCGCTCTCGTCAGTGTACGTGCTTGCCGCTCTCCCCACACTCCCCGGAGAGTTAGCAGGGCTATCGCATATGATCCCGGTGGCTTTCGCACAGACGTTTCCACATCGTCATGCCCGGGCAAAAGCGCGAAGCGCGTCTTCGCGCTAGATGTCCCGGGTATCCACGTTCTTGGTGCCGCCAGAAAGGTCGTGGATGGCCGGGACAAGTGTTTAGCCCGGACAGCTTACTGACGGGTGTTCGGAGACGTCACTGACACATTCAAGATGGCTGGATTGGTCCGATTCGGGAGGCCGTCCATGCCTTGGAGCGAGGTGTCGGTGATGGATCAGCGACGGGAGTTTGTGCGACTAGCCTCGCAGGAAGGAACGAACCGTCGGGAGTTGTGCCGACGGTTCGGGATCAGTCCGGACATTGGCTACAAGTGGCTGGCACGCTGGAAAGCTGGCGATCAGGGACTGGCCGATCGATCGAGTCGCCCGCATGCGATGCCTGGCCGCTGTGAGGCTGAGACCGAGGCACGAGTGCTGGCTGTTCGCGACCAGCATCCGGCTTGGGGTGCCCGCAAGATTGCGCACTGTTTGAAGCGGGACGGACTGAGGGTTCCGGCACCCTCCACAGTCCATCAGATCCTGTGCCGGAACGGCCGGATCAAGCCGACGGAGAATGCGCGGCCCAACCCCGGACATCGCTTTGAGAAGGAAGCTCCCAATCTGCTGTGGCAGATGGACTTCAAGGGTTACATGCCGCTCGCCAACGGCGCCGACTGTCATCCGCTGACTGTCATCGATGATCATTCGCGCTACGTCCTGTGCCTGAAGGCCTGCGCCAACGAGCGGCGCTTGACGGTGCAGGATCATCTGACAGCTACCTTCCGCCGCTATGGCTTGCCAGAGGCGTTCTATACCGATAATGGCTCACCGTGGGGCGACACCTCCGGCATACGCTGGACCGGGCTGAAGATTTGGCTACTCAAGCTCGGCGTCAGAGTAGTGCATGCCAGGCCGCGCCATCCGCAGGCCCGCGGCAAAAACGAGCGCTTCCACCGCACCCTGAAGGCCGAAGTGTTTGCCATGCGGCGGTTCCGCAATTTGCCGGAAGTGCAGCGGGCGTTCGACACCTGGCGCAGGGTCTACAATCTGGAACGCCCCCATCAAGGGCTTGGCATGGACGTGCCGGCCAGCCGCTTCAAGCCGAGCTCCCGCGTGATGCCGTCTCGGCTTCCCGAAGTCCAGTATGACAGCAGCGAGATCGTCCGCGCGGTCTCATCAACCCGCCATTACATCTCCTTCAAAGGTCAGATGTGGAAGGTCCCTCAGGCCTTCGCTGGCGAACGTCTTGCTATCCGGCCGCTCGATCGCGACGGACACTACGGAATTTTCTTTGCAAGCTGGCAGGTCGCCTCAATCGACTTGACGGCCGGCCAAACCGTCAGTGATGTGTCCGAACAAGTGTCAGTCATGTCCCCGGGCTAAACAACAAGCCCGGCCATGACGAGTTTGTGGCGGGGCATGCCGATGAAAAGTACTCCGCAGATGCGATTGCCCTGGGAGAGTTAGGGAGAGGGGTGAGCCGCGCGGCGGCGTTTGTGGGAGAGCACATCGAGTGTGCTCGTGCTTCCGCGTTTATCGCTAGAATCTCGGTAGGTCAGGGAACGCTAGCTTGCCGCCGTGCACGTGCATGCGGCCGAGTTCGGCGCAGCGGTGCAGGGTCGGAAACATCTTTCCGGGATTGAGCAGACCCTGGGCATCGAAGGCGCATTTCAGGCGCTGCTGCTGGTTGAGGTCTACTTCCGAAAACATCTCCGGCATCAGGTCGCGCTTCTCGATGCCGACGCCATGCTCGCCGGTGAGCACGCCGCCGAGTTCGACGCAGCAGCGCAGGATGTCGGCGCCGAAGGCTTCGGCCCGTTCCATCTCGCCAGGCTTGTTGGCGTCGTAGAGAATCAGCGGATGCAGATTGCCGTCGCCGGCGTGGAAGACATTGGCGACGCCAAGGCCGTACTTCTCTGACAGCTCGCGGATGCGCGTGAGCGCCTTCGGCAGCGCGCCGCGCGGGATGGTGCCGTCCATGCAGAGATAGTCCGGCGAGATGCGCCCGACCGCGGGGAAAGCCGCCTTGCGGCCGGCCCAGAACAGGTTGCGCTCGGCTTCGCTCGTCGAAATCTGGCACGTCACCGAGCCGCAACCCAGCGCGATCGCCTCGACGCGTTTGATCAGCTCGTCGCCCTCCACGCTGGGGCCGTCGAGTTCGATGATCAGCAGCGCCTCGACATCAAGCGGGTAGCCGGCATGGACGAAGGCCTCGGCGGCGTGGATCGCCGGCTTGTCCATCATTTCCATGCCGCCGGGGATGATGCCGGCGCCGATGATCCGCGCCACGCATTCGCCGGCCGCCTCGACTTGCGCGAAGCCGACCATCAGCGCGCGCGCCGTCTCCGGCTTCTGCAGGATGCGCACCGTGATCTCGGTGATGACGCCGAGCAGGCCTTCGGAGCCGGTGATGATGCCCATCAGGTCGTAGCCCGGGTTCTCCGCCGCCTTGCCGCCGATCCGCAGGATCTCGCCGGACATCAGCACGATCTCGCAACCGAGCACGTTGTTGGTGGTCATGCCGTATTTCAGGCAATGCACGCCGCCGGAATTCTCCGCGACATTGCCGCCGATCGAACAGGCGATCTGCGACGACGGGTCGGGCGCGTAGTAGAAGCCGGCATGCGCGACGGCCTGGCTGATCGCGAGGTTGGTGACGCCGGGCTCGGTCACGACGACGCGATTGTCGAAATCGATCTCACGGATGCGCTTGAAC
>JAEWLC010000105.1 GCA_023393475.1 Pseudomonadota bacterium | reverse complement strand
GGCTTGACCCGGGGACCCATGGGTTGGTGCGACTAGTACGGCTGGTTGATGTCGCCCCAGAGGTCGCGTCAGGTCGATCTTCCACTGGCGTTTCCAGTGCTTCATCGTGTGCTCGCGTTGGATCGCGCTCTCGATGGTGCCGTGCTCCTCGAACCAGACCAGCATCTTGACGCCGTAGTCTCGAGTGAAGCCCGGCACGACGCCTTCGCGGTGTTTCCACTCGCTTCACGAGGTCGCTCGTGACGCCGATGTAGAGCGTGCCGTTGCGCTTGCTCGCGAGGATGTAGACCCAGCCGCCCATGGGCGCGAGGAGAGATCGCATGGGTCCCCGGGTCAAGCCCGGGGATGACGGAGTTCTTGTTGCTCGTTCAGTTCGTGGCGGCTTCCAGCCACTCCACCATCGCGGTCGTCACGATATCCGGTTGCTCGGCCAGTGCCATGTGGCCGGCTTTGGGGACGATCACCAGTTTGGCGTCGGGAATGCCATTCGCCATTTCTCTTGCTGCGTCCGGGACAGTGATGGCGTCGGAGTCGCCCACCAGGACCAGCGTAGGGAGCTTGATGCCGGCTAAGTCGGGGCGCGAGTCCCGGCGACCGATGATTGCCTCTTGCTGCCGGATGTAGGTTTCGGGGCCGTTGGCTTTGGCCATGCGGACGTGGAGGGCCCTCAGGTCGGCGTTGTCGAGGTGGTCGGGGTGGACGGCGTTGGGGAAGGACTGCTGGATGGCGAGGCTGAACTTGCCCTGCCCGGCCAGCGCGATGGCGGCGCGGCGCTTCTCGATGGATTCCGGGGAGTCGGGGCGGGCCGAGGTGTCGAGCAGAGCGAGGGCGGTGACGCGACCGGCGGCCTGACGGAGGATTTCGAAGGCGAGGTAGCCGCCCATCGAGAAGCCGGCGAGCGCGAAGCGTGGCGGTGCGTCGGCGAGGATGGCGCCGGCGATCTCGGCCATCGTGCCGCCGCGCGTGTGGTTCGCGACCGTTACCGGACCGAACCGCCACAAGGCGGACAGTTGCGCGTTGTAGATCTCAGCCGTGCAGTTGAGGCCGGGGATGAGGAGGATCGGGATTGCCATATCGGGTAACGTCTCAGGCGTTTGTTTCGGTTCCGTCGCGCTTCACCGAAGGGGGTTGCTTGCCCGGGTTGGAGCGATCATATAAAGATATCTTTATATCCCGCGTGCGATAGCAATTCGGGACCGGCCGCATTCTGGCGGCACCTGCACTGGAAAGTCGAGCTATGACCACCGCTCAAACCATTGAGATCGATAGAAATTCCTTGCCGCAGGGCGAGGAGGTTCGGGCAGCGCTTACTGCGGCGGCCGCCGAACGCATCCTGATCTTCGATGGAGCGTACGGCACGATGATTCAACGGCTGAAGCTCAGCGAGGCGGATTATCGCGGCGATCGGTTCAAGGACTGGCGTATCGATGTGCGGGGCAACAACGACCTCTTGAACCTCACCCTGCCCGACGCGATCCGCGACATCCACGTGCAGTATTACCT
This sequence comes from Pseudomonadota bacterium, assembly GCA_023393475.1. GTDB lineage: Bacteria > Pseudomonadota > Alphaproteobacteria > Rhizobiales > Devosiaceae > Devosia_A. Next base: position 11,177 of record JAEWLC010000105.1, on the reverse strand, counting down.
CGCGGGCGCCGATATCTGCGAGACCAACACGTTCTCATCGACCGCGATCGTGATGGCCGACTACGGCATGCAGGAGCTGGCCTACGAGCTGAACTACGAGGGCGCTCGGATTGCCCGCGAGGCAGCGAAGATCGCCGAGGCGACGGATGGCAAGCGCCGGTTCGTTGCCGGCTCGCTGGGGCCCCTGAACAAGACGGCGTCCATGTCCACCGACGTGAACAGCCCAGGCCACCGGTCCGTGACCTTCGACGAGATCGTCGCGACCTATGCCGAGCAGATCAACGGGCTGATCGATGGCGGCACGGAGCTGCTGCTGTTCGAGACGATCACCGACACGCTCAACACCAAGGCCGGCATCTTCGCGGCCAAGCAGATCTTCGCCGAGCGCGGCTATGAGCTGCCGGTGATGATCTCCGGGACGATCACCGACCTTTCGGGTCGCACGCTCTCGGGCCAGACGCCGACGGCGTTCTGGTACTCGGTGCGGCATGCGAACCCGTTCACGATCGGCCTCAACTGCGCGCTGGGCGCCAACGCTATGCGCGCGCATATCGCCGAGCTGAGCGATGTCGCGGATACGTTCATCTGCGCCTACCCTAATGCCGGGTTGCCGAACGAATTCGGCGGCTATGACGAGACGCCGGAGATGATGGCCCGGCAGCTCGAGGGTTTTGCGCGCGACGGCTTCCTCAACATCGTCGGCGGCTGCTGCGGTTCGACGCCGGATCACATCAAGGCGATCAAGGACGCGGTGGGCAAGTACAAGCCGCGGGCGATTCCCGAGGTCCCCACGTTCCTCAGGTTGTCGGGCCTCGAGCCGTTCACGCTGACCAAGGACATTCCCTTCGTGAACGTGGGCGAGCGGACGAACGTCACTGGTTCGGCGCGCTTCCGGAAGCTGATCACGGCAGGCGACTACACGGCGGCGCTCGAAGTTGCGCGTGACCAGGTGCAGAACGGCGCACAGGTGATCGACATCAACGTCGACGAGGGCCTGCTCGACTCGGTGAAGGTGATGACCGAGTTCCTGAACCTCCTCGCAGCCGAGCCGGATATTGCGCGGGTGCCGCTGATGATCGATTCTTCGAAGTTCGAGGTGATCGAGGCGGGGCTCAAGTGCGTGCAGGGCAAGGCCCTCGTGAACTCCATCTCCATGAAGGAAGGCGTCGAGAAGTTCCTCGAGGTTGCCCGACTGGTGCGCAGCTATGGCGCCGCGGTCGTGGTGATGGCGTTCGACGAGCAAGGCCAGGCCGACAGCTATGAGCGCAAGGTCGAAATCTGCACCAAGGCCTACAAGCTGCTGACCGAAGAGGTCGGGTTCCCGCCCGAGGATATCGTGTTCGACCCGAACATCTTCGCGGTGGCGACGGGCATCGAGGAACATGCCGGTTACGGGATCGCCTTCATCGACGCGACGCGGACCATCCGCGAGACGCTACCGCACGCGCACATTTCGGGCGGCGTGTCGAACCTCAGCTTCTCGTTCCGCGGCAACGAGCCGGTGCGCGAGGCGATGCACTCGGTGTTCCTCTACCACGCCATCCAGGCGGGCATGGACATGGGCATCGTCAATGCCGGGCAGCTGGCGGTGTACGACACGCTCGATCCCGAGCTGCGCGAGGCCAGCGAGGACGTGATCTTCAACCGCCGGGACGATGCAACCGAGCGGCTGCTGGAGATTGCCGAGCGGTTCAAGGGCCAGGCCGGCGGCGAGCAGAAGGCCAAGGACCTGACCTGGCGCCAGGGGCCGGTGGCGGAACGCATCTCGCACGCACTGGTCAACGGGATCACCGAGTTCATCGACGAGGACACTGAGGAGGCCCGGCTCAGCGCCGAGCGGCCGCTGCATGTGATCGAAGGCCCGCTTATGGCCGGGATGAGCGTCGTCGGCGACCTGTTCGGCTCGGGCAAGATGTTCCTGCCGCAGGTGGTGAAATCCGCCCGTGTGATGAAGCAGGCCGTGGCGCACCTCCTCCCCTACATGGAGGCCGAGAAGGAGGCGAACGGCGAGGCCGCGGGCCGCAAGTCGGCTGGCAAGATCCTGATGGCGACGGTGAAGGGCGATGTGCACGACATCGGCAAGAACATAGTCGGCGTGGTCCTGAGCTGCAACAACTACGAGATCATCGATCTCGGCGTGATGGTGCCGACGGCGAAGATTCTTGAAACCGCCAAGAAGGAGAACGTGGACGTGATCGGGCTCTCCGGGCTGATCACGCCATCGCTCGACGAGATGGTGCATGTCGCCGAGGAGATGGAGCGCGAAGGCTTCGACATTCCGCTGCTGATCGGCGGGGCGACGACGTCGCGCGTGCACACGGCGGTGAAGATCCATCCGCAGTACCATGGCGGGCCAACGGTGCATGTGCATGACGCGAGCCGCGCGGTGGGCGTGGTGTCGTCGCTCCTCAGCGGCGAGCAGCGGCCGGCTTATGTCGCCGACGTGAAGGCCGAGTATGAGAGGCTGGCGGAGAAGCACCGGCAGTCGGAGGCCGAGAAGCAGCGGACGACGCTGGCGGCGGCGCGCGCCAACCGGTTCATGCCGGCATGGGACGGCTACGTGCCGCCCAAGCCGAGCTTCCTCGGCACGCGCGTCTTCGAGAACTACGACCTGGCGCAGATCGCGCGGTATATCGACTGGACGCCGTTCTTCCAGGCCTGGGAGTTCAAGGGGCGCTATCCGGCGATCCTCGAGGACGCGGAACAGGGCGAGGCGGCGCGGCAGCTCTGGGCCGACGCGCAGGACATGCTGGCGCAGGTGATCCAGAAGAACTGGTTCCGGCCCAAGGCGGTGATCGGCTTCTGGCACGCGAACCAGGTCGGCGACGATATCCGGCTCTATACCGACGAGGGCCGCAAGGAGCAGCTGGCGACGTTCTTCACGCTGCGCCAGCAGCTGTCAAAGACTGGCAACAAGCCGCACATGGCGCTCGCAGACTTCGTCGCGCCCGAGGGGATTCCCGACTATCTCGGTGGCTTCGTGGTGACGGCGGGGCTCGAGGAGAACCTGATCGCCGAGCGCTTCGAGCGGCAGAACGACGATTACTCGTCGATCCTCATCAAGGCGCTGGCCGATCGCTTCGCCGAGGCCTTTGCCGAGCAGATGCACGAGCGCGTCCGCAAGGAGTTCTGGGGCTACGGCGATGCCGAGACCTTTGCGCCGCACGAGCTGATCGGCGAGCCGTACCAGGGCATTCGCCCTGCTCCCGGCTATCCGGCGCAGCCCGACCACACCGAGAAGACGACGCTGTTCCACCTGCTCAACGCCAAGCAGCGGATCGGGGTGGAGCTGACCGAGAGCTACGCGATGTGGCCGGGCTCTTCGGTGTCCGGCATCTATTTGAGCCATCCGGAGAGCTTCTATTTTGGCGTGGCCAAGGTGGAGCGCGACCAGGTCGAGGATTACGCCAAGCGCAAGGGCATGGCCGTGCGCGAGGTCGAGCGCTGGCTAGGGCCGATCCTCAACTACACGCCGAGCTCCGACAGGGGGGCGGCGTGACCTCCCCTGCCCCATATGCGCGTCGCGCGCAGTCGGTGCCGGTGACGGTGGTGACGGACAAGGCGGCGCTGGGCCGCTTTGGCGGGCGGGATACGGCCGTGGTGCGGCTCGATCCGCCGCTGCACGCGCACGAGCCGGGAACGGAGTGCATCGCCTGCGAGAGCCGCGGTAACGTGCGAGTGCTGCTGTTCGAGCTGCAGGAGAAACTCAGTCGCGGCATGGTCGAGCCGTTCGTGCGGGTGGTGGTCGATGCCACCGACGCGCCCGACACGGCTGCCGTTGCCGATGCGATCGTGCCGGGCAAGCTGCCCGCGTTCGGCCTCCGCGACCATGCGGTGGCGCGCAACTTTCATCTCGAGGATATCATCTGATGGCCATCATGGACCTGTTCTTCCCACCCCGGCCCGTGACACGCCCGACGCCGAAGCCGCAGGCGGAAGAAAAGCCCGCCAAGAAGCGGTAACCACGACTAAGGCAGTCGTTGGATTCGCCCGGTCGGCGCGCTAGGCTATTGATGCGCTTATAGGAGGCGCATTCATGGAAGGTCACGATCCGTTTTCGCGCAACGTGGGCAGCAAGCTGCTGTTCGGAGCGTTCATGCTGTTCGTATTTGGCGTCATCGCGCTGATCCTGATGCCGCTGGGCGCGATGTTCGCGCCGCCACCTGCACCCGGAGCGGAGCCGGGACCGGGGATAGTCGGCGCGCTCACGCCGGGCATCATCCTGATGATCGTTGCGGCGCTGCTTGCCGTGCTGGCCGGGCTGCTGCTGGGCTATGACAAGGCACGCCACGAGCCGCCGGCGCTGTAGGCACTTCGACGCTACCAGAGACGGAGATCCCCGCTTTCGCGGGGATGACACTGCGATGCAGGCGGGGCTGGCGCCCTACCGTGCAGCCGGCATGCGCTAGTGAACGTGTTCGGCGGTGCACTGGCTGTGGTCAGCCAGCACCTCGATGATCCGGCAATCGCAGATACGGCCGTGGTGGCATTCGTCGACCATGCGCGAAAGTTCGGTGCGCAGCGCGGTGAGGCTGGCGATGCGGCGGTCGATCTCGCTCAGGTGATTGCGGGCGATGCTGTCGGCCTGATGGCAGGAGGCCTGGGGCTTGCCGGACATATCGAGCAGCTCGCGAATGTCGTCGACTTCGAAGCCGAGTTCGCGAGCGTGGCGGATGAAGTTCAGGCGCTCAACCTCCGGCTTGCCGTAGCGACGCTGGTTGCCCTCGGTGCGCGGCGGCTGCGCGATAAGGCCGATCTGCTCGTAGAAGCGGATAGTGGGGACCTTGACCCCGGTGAGCCGGGAGAGTTCGCCGATGGGCAGATTCATGCGTTTTGCCTCTTGATCCTCTAGTGGCTAGAGGTCCTAGATGTAGGTGGACGTGATGAAGAATCCAAGGAAAAGTGCCATGTCCGAGGCCGCCGAGAAGCTGAAATTCCGTGTCGGTGGAATGGATTGCGCTGCCTGCGTGACCAAGATCGAGAACGCGGTCGGCCGGTTGCCGGGCGTTGCCGAAGTCGGCGTATCGCTGGCGGCGGGCACGATGACGGTGCGCACCGATGCGCCGTTGGCGAAGGGGGCGATCGAGCGCGAGGTGAAGGCACTTGGCTATTCGATAGGCAGTTCTGCTGCGCCCAAGGTCGCGAAGCACGATCACGACCATGATCACGAGGACGGCCACGACTATGGTGACGACCACGGCGCGCCGATCGACGGGCCCTGGTGGCGGACGCGCAAGGCGATCCTGACCTTCCTCTGCGGCGGCGCGCTGCTCGCGGCCTATCTCGTCGGCCGGGTGCTGCCGGATATCGGCCACTGGGCGTTCCTCGTCGCGATGCTTGTCGGGCTGGTTCCCGTGGCGCAACGGGCACTTGCCGCTGCCGTCCGCGGCACGCCCTTCTCCATCGAGACGCTTATGACTATTGCCGCGATGGGTGCCGTGTTCATCGGGGCGACCGAGGAAGCGGCGACGGTCGTGCTGCTGTTCCTTGTCGGCGAACTGCTGGAAGGCGTTGCAGCCGGGCGGGCGCGGGCGAGCATCAAGGGGCTGGCCAACCTCGTGCCGAAGCTGGCGCTCGTGGAGCAGGATGGCGGCACGGTCGAAGTGCCGGCCGAGCAGGTTTCGGTCGGCTCGATCATCATGGTGCGCCCGGGCGACCGGGTGGCTGCGGACGGCGTGATTGTCGAAGGGCAATCCTCGCTCGACGAGGCGCCGGTGACCGGCGAAAGCGTGCCTAGGAGCAAGGGCGTCGGCGACGAGGTGTTCGCAGGCACGATCAACAGCGAGGCGGTGCTGCGCGTGCGCGTTACCGCGGCGGCGGCAGACAATACGATTGCCCGCGTGGTCCGGCTCGTCGAAGAGGCGCAGGAAAGCAAGGCGCCGACCGAGCGGTTCATAGACCGGTTCTCGCGCTGGTACACGCCGGGCGTGCTGGTGGCTGGGGCGCTCGTTACCATCGTGCCTCCGCTGCTGTTCGGGCAGGCGTGGGACGAATGGATCTACAAGGGGCTGGCAATCCTGCTGATTGGGTGCCCGTGCGCGCTGGTGATCTCGACTCCGGCGGCGATTGCGGCAGGCTTGTCGGCTGGTGCCAAGCGCGGGCTGCTGATGAAGGGCGGCGCGGTGCTCGAAGGGCTCCGCGAGATCGACACGGTGGCGCTCGACAAGACCGGCACGCTGACCGTCGGCAAGCCGGTGGTGACCGACGTGATCGGACTCGGGCGGAGCGAGAGCGAAGTGCTGTCGCTGGCGGGGGCGCTCGAGACGGGCTCGAGCCATCCGCTGGCACTGGCCATCCTCGACCGCGCCAAGGCCGATCGCGTGCCCCTGCCCCCGGCTGCCGGCGCCAAGGCGGTGGCGGGCAAGGGCGTGACCGGAAGCGTCGGCGGGCTTGAGTTGTTCCTCGCCTCGCCCGGCGCGGCCGATGCGGTGGCGCCTATCGATGCAGCTCTGCGGGATCGGATCGGTGCGCTCAATGACGAGGGCAAGACCGTTTCCGTGCTGCTGGCGGGTGGCGAGATTGCTGGGCTGCTGGCTATCCGCGACGAGCCGCGCGCCGACGCCGCCAACGCCCTGGCGCGCCTCAAGGCCGATGGCATCACCACCGTGATGCTGACGGGCGACATTGGGCGGACGGCAGCGGCGATCGGCTCGGGCCTCGGCATCGAAGTGCGGGCGGAACTGCTGCCGGAGGACAAGCAGCGGATCGTGCGGGAGCTGCAGTCGGCAGGGCGGAAGGTCGCCAAGGTCGGCGACGGCATCAACGACGCCCCTGCCCTCGCAGCTGCCGATATCGGCATCGCCATGGGCGGTGGCACCGACGTGGCGCTCGAGACGGCCGACGCGGCAATTCTGCACGGCCGGGTCGGCGATATCGCCAACATGATCGCGCTGTCGAAGGCGACGATGGGCAATATCTGGCAGAACATCACCGTCGCGCTCGGGCTGAAGGCAGTCTTCCTCGTGACGACGATCATCGGCATCACCGGGCTGTGGCCGGCGATTCTTGCAGACACCGGCGCGACGGTGCTGGTGACGCTGAACGCGATGAGGCTGCTCGGCTGGAAGGGGCGCTGACGGCCCCTACGGCCTGTCAGCCGCCGGTCAGCATGACGGGTGCAGTATGCCTGGCAGGAGGAGGCCCGTGATGATGCGGTGGAACCTTGCCCCTGGAATGCTGATCGCCTGCGAGAGCCTGGTAATGGTGGCACTGATCGCGGCGGTACTCTAGCCCCTGAAACAACAACGGCTCCCCGAGGGGAGCCGTTTTGTTTTGGACTGCAGGATCCGATGGGACCCTGGTGCGGTCGAGAAGACTCGAACTTCCACGCCTTGCGGCACAGCGACCTCAACGCTGCGCGTCTACCAATTCCGCCACGACCGCACGCCGAGGTAGAAGCACCGCCTTTCGGCGAAGCGAGGCAGCGTGTAGCAACGCATTCCCGATGGCGCAAGCGATTAATTCCGCTTTTGTCACAAGTGCCGGCGCGGGGTGCGCGCGTGCTGCTCGGAGGCGCGAACCGCAGGCGAGTTCAGGCGGGGCGGCGGACCTTTTCGGTGAGCTCGACGCTCAGGCGGCCATCCTCGACCTTCACTTCGCCGCGGGCGATGAGGGTGTTGTTGGCGTAGACGCGGAGCGGGTCGTTCTCGGTGGTGTCGAGTTCGATCACGGCGCCGCGGCCCATGCGCAGCAAGTGGTGCACCGGCATGATAGCCGCGCCCAGTTCGACCGTGATATCCACTTCAATAGTGTCTAGGGTGTTCATACATACCACGACGACGGCCCGCGCTGAATCGCCGGGCACTGCGGAATGAGCATTGGATGGCGTTGCTTACCGAAGCGTTAACAAGTGAACCAATCTGCGACACCGGCACCAAGCTGATGCGCGCGGATGGGGTGCCGGTCGAGTGGACGATCGCGGATGGGCTGGTGCCCTACCCCGACGCGCTCGAAGCGATGCGCGCCCGGGCCGCGGCCGTCGCCGACGGGACGGCCAGCGAACAGGTGTGGCTGCTGGAGCATCCGCCGCTCTATACGGCCGGGACTTCGGCCTCGCCGGACGACCTGATCGAGCCGAACCGGTTCCCAGTCTATGACGCCGGGCGTGGTGGGCAATACACCTATCATGGGCCCGGGCAGCGGGTGGTCTACTTCATCCTCGACCTGCGCCAGCGGGGGCGCGACGTGCGCTGCCTCGTGCAGGGGCTCGAGGGTCTGATCATCGACACGCTAGCGGCGTTCAACATCAAGGGTGAGCGGCGCGAGGGCCGGATCGGGGTCTGGGTGCAGCGACCCGACAAGGGCTTTGGGCGCGATGACAAGGTTGCCGCCATCGGGGTGCGCGTTTCGCGCTGGGTGACGTTCCACGGCATTGCCATCAATGTCTCGCCGACGCTGAGCCATTTCGACGGGATCGTGCCGTGCGGGATTTCCGACCAGGGGGTCACGAGTTTCGAGGACCTGGGGCAACTGGTCTCGATGGCAGAAGTGGATGCGGCGCTCCGGGCAGCGTTCGAGCGCCGGTTCGGCGCGACGATCAGTCCTGCGCCTGAAGCACTTGTAAGCGCCGCGTGACACACGCATTTTCTGGGTGACCGATTCCATCTGGGGGTAAGGCCATGACGCTGGACGATCTCAAGAAAATCTTCCTTTCGCCGACGCTGTTCCGGCTCGAGACGATCCTTTCGCCACGGCTGGTGCCGGTGCTCTACGGCACGGGACTGGCGGCGCTGCTGCTGTGGGCCGTGGGCCACCTGTTCGCGAGCTTCGGACGCAATTTCGGCGACGGGCTGTGGGGCCTGCTCGAGATCGCGGTCTATGGCGCGCTGTTCCTGATCATCCTGCGCGTCGTGTGCGAAGTGCTGCTGGTGTTCTTCAAGGCCAACGAGGCGACGACGCGGGCGGTGAGCCTGAGCCGGGTGCCGGCATCGCTGATCGACGAAGTACGCGATGCGATCCACGACATCGCCGAGGACGAGGATCACTACGAGGACGGCGAAGTGACGCCCGAGGTGACGACGACAACGCCGGCCCCGCGGCGGACAGCGAAGCGGACGCCGCCAGCGACGAAGCCGGACATCTGATACGCGAAGGCCGCCCAGTGGGCGGCCTTGTTGCTTGTAGGGGTCTGCGCTGGTAGTCGCCCCCTCCACCGGCTTCGCCGGTCCCCCACCCCCGCTTCGCAGGGGGGGATGAAGGGGAATCTCTCCGTTAGGCGGTCGCCAGGCTGCGGCGGGACTTGAGAGCCTCGTCGGCACTCCAGGCGCCCGGGCCGGAAAACACCAGGTAGAAGAAGACGAAGCAGAACAGCATGGCGCCGTCGCCGCCATTGGCGACCGGGATGACCGTTCCGGCGTTGGCGGCGTGCATGAACCAGAAGGCATAGGCCATCTGGCCCGACAGGATGAAGGCGACCGGACGGGTGAAGAGACCGAGAAGGATGGCGAGACCACCGAAGACCTCAAGAATGCCGGCGATGCCCATCAGTGACAGCAGCTCCGGTGAACCCATGCGGGACTCGGGGAAGCCGAATAGCTTCTGCGTACCGTGCGCCATGAAGGCGAGCGCGGTGGCGATACGAAGCGCGGCGAGCGCGTAGGGTCGGTATTTGTTGAGGGTGGCGTCGAAATTCATTGGTCTTCTCTCTAGTTACGCGCCGCGGAGGTGGACGCTTGCGGAAACAAGAGCCAGATCGTCAGGATTCGCGTCAACCAATGAATGGCTGCCTGACAGGCTCGTGATCGCGCGTGATCAAGGCAGACCTGCTTTCATCGCAAAGCACCGATCATTGCGTTTTGGGGGGGATTGGCGTAAGGCCACGCGCCAATGACACAAGCTCCAAAAATCGGCCTGGTCAGCCTCGGCTGCCCCAAGGCGCTCGTCGACTCCGAACGCATTATGACGACCCTGCGCTCGCAGGGTTATTCGTTCTCGCGCGACTATGCCGGCGCCGACGTGGTGCTGGTGAACACCTGCGGCTTCCTCGACAGCGCCAAGAAGGAGAGCCTCGAGGCGATCGGCGAGGCGGTTGGCGCCAATGGGCGCGTAATCGTCACCGGCTGCCTCGGCGTCGAGGAAGAGCTGATCCGCGCCACCCATCCGAGCGTGCTCGCCGTCACCGGCCCGCACCAGTACGAGGATGTGGTCAACGCGGTGAACACGCACCTGCCGCCGGTGCCGAACAAGTTCGTCGACCTGGTGCCGGAGGCCGGCCTCAAGCTTACGCCGCGGCACTACGCGTACATGAAGATTTCCGAGGGCTGCAACAACCGCTGCACCTTCTGCATCATCCCGCAGATCCGCGGTGATCTCGTCTCGCGCCCGATCGCATCGGTGCTGTACGAGGCGGAGCGGCTGGTGGCGACCGGCGTCAAGGAGATCATGGTGATCTCGCAGGACACGTCGGCCTATGGCGTCGACATCAAGTACCAGTCGAGCAAGTTCCGTGGCCGTGACGTGGAAGCCCGCTTCCAGACGCTGGCGGAAGAACTGGGCAAAATGGATGTGTGGACGCGCCTCCACTACGTCTATCCCTACCCGCATGTCGACGGTGTCATCCCGCTGATGGCGGAGGGCAAGATCCTTCCCTATCTCGATATTCCGTTCCAGCACGCCTCTCCGCAGGTGCTGAAGTCGATGCGCCGCCCGGCCAACCAGGTGAAGACGCTCGACCGGATCAAGGCCTGGCGCGCCATGGCGCCGGACCTCGCGATCCGCTCCAACTTCATCGTCGGCTTCCCCGGCGAGACCGAGGAAGATTTCGAGTTCCTGCTCGACTGGCTGGAAGAGGCAGAGATCGACCGGATCGGCTGCTTCGAATACGAGCCGGTGACCGGTGCGCCCGCCAACGACATCGAGGGCATCGTCCCCGATGAAGTGAAGCGCGACCGCTATGAGCGGCTGATGGAAGTGGCGCAGGACATTTCCGCGCATGTGCTGTCGAAGAAGGTCGGCCGGACCATCGACGTGATCGTCGACGATGTGCAGCCCGAGATGGGCCGCGCGGTCGGGCGGTCTCAGTGGGATGCGCCGGAGATCGACGGCACCGTGATCATCCACGAAGCCGACGGCATCAAGCCGGGCGACATGGTTTCGGTGACGGTGACGGACAGCGACGAATACGACCTGTTCGGCGTGCCGGCGGCCAAGGCTGCGGCAGCCTGATGACAGACTGAGAG
>JAEWLC010000038.1 GCA_023393475.1 Pseudomonadota bacterium | reverse complement strand
TTGTCGTGGCGGTCATAGCGCGACGCGACGGCGGAATCGATACCGAGCCGCCGCCGCTCGGTATAGTACCAGTCGCGCGCCAGCATGTTTCACATCCCCTCTGGCCCGCGCCCGATCGCGGCGACGCCGGTGCGCGACACCTCGACAAGGCCGAGCGGGCGCATCAGGTCGATGAATTGACTGATCTTGGAAGAATTGCCTGTGATCTCGAACACAAAACTCTCGGTCGTCGCGTCGATCACCCGGGCGCGGAACGCGTCCGCGAGCCGCAGCGCCTCGACCCGGCTGTCGCCGCGGCCGCGCACCTTCACCATCGCGAGTTCCCGCTCGATCGAGCGTCCCGTGAGCGTCATGTCGACGACGCTGAACACCGGAATCATGCGGTCGAGCTGGTGCTTGATCTGCTGGATCACCATCGGCGTGCCCGTCGTGACGATGGTGATGCGCGAGAGATGTTTCTGGCTCTCGGTCTCCGACACGGTCAGGCTGTCGATGTTGTAGCCGCGTCCGGAGAACAGGCCGATCACGCGCGCGAGCACGCCGGGCTCGTTCTGCACCAGCACCGAGAGCGTGTGGGTCTCGTTCGGATCGTGGCGGTCTTCCAGGAAGTAGGCGGATGCGGGCTGGTTCATGAATGTCCCCTCGTCATTCTCGATTGTCATGCCCGCGCATGCGGGCATCCAGTAATCACCGGCGCCTGCAATTGATCGCGAGGCCGCGGCGTACTGGATCGTCCGGTCAAGCCGGACGATGACAGCAATGTTTGTGGCGTATAGCGGGTCATGCTCACACCGCGATCCTTTCGGCGGCCACGGCTTCCGGCATCACCCATCTCCGGAACAGATCGAAATCGATATTGCCACCCGACAGGATCAGGCCGACGCGCTTGCCGGCGAGTTTTGTCTTCTCCTGCAGGGCTGCGGCGAGCGCGGCGGCGCCCGCGCCTTCGGCGAGATTATGCGTATCGGTCCAGTAGGCACGCATCGCTGCGGCGACCTCGTCGTCGGTGACCTGCACGATGCGCGCGGCGCCCTTGCGGATCACGCCGAGCGCGTCGGCCACGGGAACGCGGGTCGCCATGCCGTCGGCCAGCGTATTGCTGGTCTCGGTCGTTACCACCATGCCGGCCGCAAACGACAGCGCGTAGGACGGCGCTTCTGTCGACTGCACGCCGACGATCTCGGTTTTGCGGCCGAGCAGGTCGCGCGCCATGATGCAGCCGCAGATGCCGGAGCCCTGCCCGATCGGCACATAGAGCACGTCGAGATCGGGCGCGGCGCGCAGCAGTTCGAGCGCGTAGGTCGCTACCCCGAGCACGAGATCGGGATGGAACGACGGCACCATGTGCAGGCCGTCGAACTGGGCGCGGCGCTGCGCCTCTTCGGCCGCCGCCTGAAAGTCCTCGCCATGCTCGACCAGTTCGGCGCCGAACGCGCGCATCGCGCGGTTCTTCTCCACCGAATTACCTCGGGGCACATAGATCACCGCGCGAATGCCGTGACGGCCGGCGGCAAAGGCGAGGCTCTGGCCGTGATTGCCGCGGGTCGCGGAGATGATGCCCGGGATGTTCCCGCGCTCGCGCTTCAGGCGGTCGAGATAGACCAGCCCGCCGCGCACCTTGAAGGCGCCGATCGGCGTGTGGTTCTCGTGCTTGACCACGACATGCGCACCCAGCCGCTCGGCGAGCAGCGGCCAGGCATGCGCCGGCGTCGCCGGCACCGCCTGCCCCACGATCTCATGCGCGCGTTCGAGTTCGGCGAGGTTAAACACTTCTCTGTCCTCTTCCCCACTCGTCGTCCCGGCGCAGGCGGGGACCCAGTATTCCAGAGACGCTTCGGAAGACCCGAGGCGCCACGGCGTACTGGATCGCCCGATCAAGTCGGGCGATGACAGCGGAATTTTGGGCCGGCGTTGTCACACAAACATCCTCACACCAGCGCCTTGCCGCCGGCGAACGCCGCAGCCGTTGCTTCGTCGGTGGCTTCCACCGGCAACAGCATTTCGTTGTGCGCCTTGCCGGACGGAATCATCGGGAAGCAGTTTTCCAGCGCCGCGACGCGGCAGTCGAACAACACCGGGCGCTTGACCTTGATCATCTCCTTGAGCGCGCCGTCGAGATCGCCGGGCTTGATCGCCTGCAAGCCGACGCAGCCGAAAGCGTCCGCGAGCTTGACGAAGTCCGGCAGCGCTTCCGAGTAGGAATGCGACAGGCGGTTACCGTGCAGGAGCTGCTGCCACTGCCGCACCATGCCCATGTACTGGTTGTTCAGGATGAAGATCTTGATCGGCAGCTCGTACTGAACCGCTGTCGACATCTCCTGCATGGTCATCTGCACCGAGGCATCGCCCGCGATATCGATCACGAGGCTGTCCGGGTGCGCGACCTGCACGCCGAGCGCCGCCGGCAGGCCGTAGCCCATGGTGCCGAGACCGCCGGACGTCATCCAGCGATGCGGCTCCTCGAAGCCGAAGAACTGCGCCGCCCACATCTGGTGCTGACCGACCTCGGTCGTGATGTAGGTGTCGTGGCCCTGCGTCGCCTCGAACAGCTTCTGGATCGCGTGCTGCGGCAGGATGATCTCATTGCTCTTCTTGTAGGACAGCGAATTGCGCGCCCGCCATTTGGCGATCTCCTGCCACCAGGCCTTGATGTCGGGCTTCTTCGCTTCCGCCTTGAACACCTGCAGCAAGTCGCCGAGCACGTTGCCGGCGTCGCCGATGATCGGCACGTCGACCCGGATGTTCTTGTTGATCGAGGATGGGTCGATGTCGATGTGGATCTTCTTCGAGCCCGGCGAGAACGCGTCGACGCGGCCGGTGATGCGGTCGTCGAAGCGCGCCCCGACGCACAGCATGACGTCACAATCATGCATCGCCATGTTGGCCTCGTAGGTGC
>JAEWLC010000053.1 GCA_023393475.1 Pseudomonadota bacterium | reverse complement strand
TCAGCGGACGGTCGACGACCGTCAGCATCTCCTTGGGCATCGCCTTGGTGGCTGGCAGGAACCTCGTTCCAAGACCGGCAACAGGGAACACGGCAGTCCGTACGCGTTTGGGCAAAATGGGCTCCGAAAGAAGTCTAGAGGCGGGAGTAAGCCGTTTTTAGCACCTCCCCGATAGCGTCGGCCTGTAATCTACATTCGAGGTTTATTATGGCAGTGCTGGTGACTGGCGGGGCAGGCTATATCGGCAGCCACATGGTACTGCGCCTCGCCGACGCGGGCGAGGCCATCGTCGTGCTCGACAACCTCACCACCGGCTTCGACTGGGCCATCGATCATCGCGCGACGTTTGTCCAGGGCAACGCCGGCGACCTGGCGCTCGTCGGCAAGGTCATCGCCGAGCACGGCATCGACGCCATCATTCATTTCGCCGGCTCGATCGTGGTGCCGGAATCGGTGTCCGATCCGCTCAAATACTACGCCAACAACACCGCGACCTCGCGCAACCTGATCGAAGCGGCGGTCACGGGCGGTGTAAAGCACTTCATCTTCTCGTCGACGGCCGCCGTCTACGGCAATGCCGGGCTCGAGCCCGTGGCCGAGACGACGCAACTGATGCCGGAATCCCCCTATGGGCGCTCGAAGCTCATGACCGAGCTGATGCTGGCCGATGTCGCCGCGGCTCATCCGCTTACCTATGGCGTGCTGCGCTATTTCAACGTCGCCGGCGCCGATCCCCAGCGGCGCAGCGGCCAGTCCTCGCCCACCGCGACGCATCTCATCAAGGTCGCCTCGCAGGCGGCGCTCGGGCAACGGGCGCAGATGGGCATTTTCGGCACCGATTTCCCGACCCCCGACGGCACCGGCGTGCGCGACTACATCCACGTCACCGACCTCGTCGAAGCGCACGCGCTGCTGCTCGAGTATCTGCGTGGCGGCGGCACCTCGGTGACCATGAACTGCGGCTATGGCCGGGGCTTTTCGGTGCGCGAGGTAATCCAGACCGTCAAGACCGTCTCGGGCGTCGACTTCAAGGTGGTGGAAGGGCCCCGCCGCGCCGGCGATCCGGCCTCGATCGTCGCGCGGGCCGAGAAGATCCGCGATGTGCTAGGCTGGACGCCGCAGCACGATGACCTCAACGAGATCGTTGACGCGGCGATGAAGTGGGAGCGCTATTTAGCCACACGAAACAGGTAGCGATTCGATATGCAACGGAAGCTCGCCGTCTTCGTCGCGTTACTCGGCCTAACCTCACCGGCACTCGCTCAGCCGGTCGAGAGCTTCGAGTCGTTCGTCAAGAACTTCGAAGCGACGGCGCTGGCCGCTGGCGTCACCCACGAAACCTATGCCAAGGCGATGGCCGGTCTGACGGCCGACGAGAAGGTGCCGGAGCTGGTCACGTCTCAGCCCGAGTTCACGACGCCGTTGTGGGAGTATATCGACAAGCGCGTCACCGAATGGCGCCTCGAAAAGGGCAAGGAATCGATCGCAGGGAACCAGGCGCTGCTGACCGCCACCGGCGAGAAGTATGGCGTCGATCCCTATCTCCTGGCGTCGATCTGGGGCATCGAGACCAACTATGGCCGGGTGCTGAGCGATCCACAATACATCCGCCCGATCATCCCATCGCTCGCGACGCTCGTGCACCAACGGCGCGTTCGCCTTGAAGGGGACACGGCAGATTTCATTGCTGCGCTGCTGCTGGTGCAGCGCGGGCCGCTCGATGCAACGCAGCTAGTCGGCAGCTGGGCCGGCGCCATAGGGCACCTCCAGGTCAATCCGTCCAATGTCATCAAGTTTGGTACGGACGGAGATGATGACCGGGCGGTCGACCTCCAGAACTCGCTTGCCGACGCGCTGGCGACGAGCGCCAAGTACCTCCTGGGCTTCGGCTACGAGCCTGGCCTCGACTGGGGCTACGAAGTCACGGTTCCGGATGGGTTCGACTACCTGCTCGCGACGCGCGACCAGATGCGCCCGATCTCGTTCTTTTCCGACCTGGGCGTAGCGCGGGTCGGTGGCGAGGCCTTCGGCGATCCGTCGATCCCGGTCTTCCTCTATGCGCCGACGGGGGCGAAGGGACCGAAGTTCCTGATGACGAACAACTATCTCGTCCTCAAGAGCTACAACTTCTCCGATAGCTACGCGATGGCCATCTCGCACCTGCAGGACCGGCTGAAGGGCCGCGGCGATTTCGTCACGCCCTGGCCGCGCGACACGAAGTTCCCCAACTTCGAACAGCGCCGGGCGATCCAGGAGGCCCTGATCAAGCTCGGGCTCTACGACGGGCTCGTCGATGGACGGATCGGACCGGTGAGCCAGGCCGCCTATGCCAAGTTCCAGGCGTCGAAGGGCGAGGTGGCCGACGGCTTCATCACGCTCCACAGCTACGAAGAGCTGGTCGAGGCGACGAAGTAGGCGACAGGCCAGCAGACAATCGCCGGTAGAATTGTCGCGAGCGGTCTTCAATTCGCCCCGCTGGATCGGCTAAATGCCCTTATGCAGAACAAGCCCAACCGCTGGATGCTCTGGATCGGCGGCGCCATCATCGCGGCGCTGCTGCTCACCGACACGCTGACGGCCTTCACCTACGCGCGCGAGGCGACCGATCCCGCAGCGGTAGAGGTGGTGACCGGCGGCGACGGGCGGCTGGAGGTTGCACAACTCAGCCAGGAGGAAGAGCCGCCGCGCCGGAAGCGTCGCACGCTGATGGATATGCTGTTCGGCGATCCCGAGCCGGAGCGGCAGCAGGCGCCGGTGGTCGAAAAGCCGGTGAACAAGCCGGCGAAGAAGGCCGCGCTCCCGCCGCCAAAGCCCAAGATCGAGAAAGCGCCCGGCGCGACCCGGCTCGCGGTGTTCGGCGACTCGATGGCCACCGATGTCGGCAACGCGCTCGAACGATTCTACGCCGAGGACCCGAACCTGGCGGTGATCGTCCAGGGCGTCGGCTCCTCGAGCTTCGTGCGTCCCGACTTCTTCGACTGGCCGACCAAGATCAACGAGCAGATCGCGGCCAACACCTTCGATATCGCCATCTTCATCATCGGCATCAACGACCGCCAGAAGATGCGGCTCAACGACCAGAGCTATGGCTCGCTGACGCCGGAATGGACGGCCGAATACTCCACCCGCGTCGCCGAGGTGGTGCGGGCGCTGCGCGCCGCCAACAAGCCGGTGATCTGGATCGGCCTGCCGCCGATGGAAGCGCCCAAGTTCGGCAAGGCGATGATCCAGGTCAACGAAATCCAGCGGCTGGCGGCCTTTTCGGGCGGCGCCGAGTTCCTCGACATCTACGAGAAGTTCGCCACCGAAGAGGGGGGCTACACCTCGCGCGGCCCCGACCTCAACGGCAACCAGGTCCGGATGCGCAAGGATGACGGCATCCACTTCTCGTCGGCCGGCGCCGACAAGCTGGCCTTCTACGTGAGCCAGAGCCTCAAGAATTACTATCGCGGCGGTGGCACGGTAGGCATTGAGGTCGCAGACCCATTGTTCGGCACCGATGCGCAGCTGATGCTGCGGCCCCCGTACCAGGGGCTGGGGCAGATGAAGCTGCTTGAAGTCGCCGGGGCGGTGATTCCGCTGACCGGCGCCGCGCGCCGCTCGACCGAGCTCGTCACCGCCGACATGGTCACCATCACACCCGTCGGCTTCGACATATCCCAGATGCTGCAGGCGCCGGTGGGTCGGGCTGATGCGTTCGGCGTCGGCCGGGTCGAGAACCCGACGGGCAGATGAAGCGCCGCGCCGTCCTGGCTGCCGCCATCCTTGTCTTCGGAGCCGCGCCCGCCATGGCCGACGATGCCGCCTTCCTCGCCGCCGCGGCTGCCAATGACACTGATGCGCTGACCGAGGCACTCGCCGCCGGACAGCCGGTCGATGCCCGCGACGGCGGCGGGCGGACGGCACTGCTGCTGGCGACCCATGCCGATGCGGTCGATGCCGCGCGACTGCTGATCGAGGCGGGCGCCGATGTGAACGCCAAGGATGGAATCAGCGACACACCCTATCTCTTTGCCGGCGCGGAAGGGCGAACGGAGATCCTGAAGCTCACGCTGGCGCATGGCGCCGACCTCAGGGATACCAACCGCTTCGGCGGAACGGCACTGATCCCTGCGGCGGAGAAGGGGCACCCCGAGAATGTGCGGCTGCTGCTCGCCGCCGGCGTCGATCCCGATCACGTCAACAGGCTCGGCTGGACGGCGCTGCTGGAGGCGGTGATCCTCACCGACGGTGGGCCGACCTATCAGGAGATCGTGCGCGACCTGATTGCCGGCGGCGCGAACCTAAACCTCGCCGATGGCGACGGCGTCACGCCGCTGGCCCATGCCAGGGCGCGTGGCTACGCAGAGATAGCAGCGCTGCTTGACGCCGCAGGGGCGAAGTAGCGCCCGACCGGAGCCGGGCGCCGGGGATCATTCGCCGCCGAACTCGGCCTTGAACGTATCGAAGTCGATCTGGAGGCCGTGGATCACGGTGCTCCAGTGGCGCACATAGGCGGCCTGGGCCACGGCCTCGGAGACTTCCGCGTCGGTCGCGCCGGCGGCCTTGGCCGAGTTGGTCTCGAGCCAGACGCAGTACTGGCACGGGATCTGGGCCGCCACCGCCACTGCGATCAGCGATTTCGTCTTGGGCTCGAGCGAGTTGGTCTCGCCCATCAGCAGGCCCTTGGTCATCTCCCAGGCACCGGCGACGGCCGACTGGGGGTAGCGCTTGAAGTGGCTGGGCACGACGCCGATCGTTTTCTCGATATCCTTGTAGGCGGCTTCGGCGGAGGCCGTCTCGGCGGCAAAGCCGGACGAGACGGACATGGTCACGGTCGCAAAGAGCGCGAGCAGCAGGCGGGTCTTCATCATCATAGGTCCTTTCGCATGTGGCAGCGGGCGCTGCCGATGGCCGTGATCTAGCTTCCGCCCCTTCGAGCTGATAGGCTGGTTTCCGACAAAAACGGTTCAAATCGGACACGCCGCAATGACCATCGACCTGCCAAAGCCGCTGCTGACGACGGTGGTCGCGACGCCGGAAAGCGGCTCGGCTGGCATCTTCATCGTCATGGACCTGCTCGCCTCGGTGGGCATGCTGTGGCAGATGCTGCACGGCGAGGAGCCTCAGGCGGCGCGGTTCCTGCCGCGGCTCGTCACCTTCGATGGCGAGGCATATCGCGACTATCACGGGCTGCGGATCGAGCCGCACGGCTCGTTCGCGGACTACCCGGATCCGGACCTCGTCATCATCCCCGAACTGATGCTCGATCCACACAAGCCGGTGCCGAACTCGTTTGCGCCGGTGGGCGAGTGGCTGCGCGAGGTCCATGGCCGCGGCGCGATGATCGCGTCGCTCTGCTCGGGCTCGGTGCTGCTGGCGGCCTCGGGCCTGCTCGATGGCGAGGAGGCGACCTCGCACTGGGGCTATTGCGAGGCCATCAAGCAGCGGCACCCGGCCGTGCGCGTGCGCAAGGAGCGTGTGCTGGTACCCGCGGGCGAGGGGCATCGGCTGATCACCACCGGCGGCTTCTCGTCCTGGCATGACCTGCTGCTCTATCTCGTCGGCCGCCTTGCCGGCACCGAGGAGGCGCGACGGCTCGCCAAGTGCTTCCTGCTCGACTGGCATCTCGATGGCCAGCTGCCCTTCGCGGCGCTGACTGTGGGACGGAAGCACGATGATCCGCTGGTAGCGGTGGCCCAGATGTGGGCGGCCGACAACTATGCCGGTCCGAACCCTGTGGCGGTGATGGCGGGCGAAGCCGGCCTCACGGAACGCAGTTTCCTACGTCGCTTCAAGAAGGCCACCGGCCAGTCGCCGATCGAGTACATCCAGACGCTGCGGATCGAGGAAGCCAAGCAACTGCTCGAAACCAGCGAGATGGGGCTCGACGAGATCGGCGCCGAAGTCGGCTATTCCGAGCCCTCGGCGTTCCGGCACCTGTTCCGCAAGCTCGTGGGCGAGACGCCGTCGGCCTACCGGCGGCGATACCTGCGGGCCGAGGCGCGGGTGGCCTGAGCGGCTAGAACTGGGTCAGCTCGCCCAGCCGGCGCGACGCGGGGCGCAGCGCCCATGAGGCGATGGCGAGGCCGAGGAACACCAGGTTGACGACGATGTGGAACGCCCAGGCGCCGTAGTCGGCGACGGCCCAGTGGGCGACGATGGCGCCGGTGACGTCGAAGACCAGCCCGGCATAGGCCCATTCCTTAACCCGCGGCAGGCCCGGCAGCAGGATGACGATGCTGCCCAGCACCTTCCACACCCCGACCAGCACCATCACGTAGATGGGCAAGCCGAGGACGACGAAGCCGGAGATGGTGAAATCGGCCTGCAGCACATAGGCGATGCCGCCCGAACCGATGAAGAAGGCGAGCGTGGCGGTGGTGATCCAGTAGGCGATGCTGGTCGCGGTCACTGCGCGCGCCGTATCCGTGGCGGCGGTGGTCAGGGTCCTCGTCATGGTGGTGGTCATGGTCGTTCTCCCATCGACCCAAAATCGGGTCTCATGGGAATGTCGGCCAGCCAGAGTGCATTTCGACCGGGACAAATGGAAAGGGGCGCACGCAGCGCCCCTTTGTCGTTCCGATAGATCCACGCTCAGCGCGGCAGGTCGGTCTCGCCCATCAGCCACTCGTCGATCGAGCGGGCGCACTGGCGGCCTTCGCGGATGGCCCAGACGACGAGCGACTGGCCGCGACGCATGTCGCCACAGGCGAAGAACTTCTCGCGTGACGTCTGGTACTTCACCGTGTCGGCCATGACGTTCGAACGCTTGTCGGTGGCGACGCCGGCGTCCTGCACGAGGCCTTCCTGCACCGGGCCGAGGAAGCCCATGGCGAGCAGCACGAGATCGGCCTTGAGAACAAACTCGGTGCCGGGGATCGGCTGGAACTTCTCGTCGGCGCGGGCGCACTGGAGCCCCGTCACCTTGCCGTTCTCGCCATCGAACTTGATGGTGGCGACGGCGAAGTCGCGCTCCACGCCCTCTTCCTGCGACGAGGAGGTGCGCATCTTCAGCGGCCAGTTCGGCCAGACGAGCGCCTTGTTTTCCTTCTCGGGCGGAGCGGGCATGATCTCGATCTGGGTGACCGAAAGAGCGCCCTGGCGGTTGCTGGTACCGATGCAGTCAGAGCCGGTGTCGCCGCCGCCGATGACGACGACGTGCTTGCCGCCGGCGAGGATCGGGCTGACGTTGTTCAGCGGCTCGCCGGTGACGCGGCGGTTCTGCTGGCTAAGGAAGTCCATGGCGACATGGATGCCGTCGAGTTCGCGGCCCGGGATCGGCAGGTCGCGCGGCTTCTCGGCGCCGCCGGCCATGGCGACGGCGTCATACTGGTTCGCCAGTTCCTCGACCGAGATGTCCTTGCCGACATTGACGCCGGTATGGAGCACCACGCCTTCGGCAACCATCTGGCCGACGCGGCGGTCGATGGTGGTCTTGTCGAGCTTGAAGTTCGGGATGCCGTAGCGCATCAGGCCGCCGATCTGCTGGGCCTTTTCATAAAGATGCACATCGTGGCCGGCGCGAGCCAGCTGCTGGGCGGCGGCCATGCCGGCCGGGCCCGAACCGACGACGGCAACCTTCTTGCCGGTCTTGTTCGGATTGACCTGCGGCGTGATCCAGCCTTCTTCCCAACCCTTGTCGACGATGGCGCATTCGATCGACTTGATGTTCACCGGGGTGTCCGGAATGTTCAGCGTGCAGCTTGCCTCGCACGGGGCGGGGCAGATGCGGCCGGTGAACTCGGGGAAGTTGTTGGTGGAGTGAAGGTTCTTCAGCGCCTTCAGCCACTCGCCCTTGTAGACGAGGTCGTTCCAGTCCGGGATCTGGTTATTCACCGGGCAGCCGTTGTGGCAGTACGGAATGCCGCAATCCATGCAGCGTGCCGCCTGGTCGCGGGTGCCCTTGTCGCCGAGCGGAATGACGAACTCGTTGTAGTTCTTCAGCCGCTCCTCGATCGGGAGGTAGTCCCGGTCGACGCGATCGATCTCGAGGAAGCCAGTGATCTTGCCCATTGTTCTTACTCCGCGGCGACCTGTTGAGCGGCCTCGCGGGCCTTTTCCATCCTCTGGAGCGCCTTGCGGTACTCGGTCGGCATGACCTTGCGGAACTTGGGCAGGTACTCGTCCCAGTTCGACAGGATGTGGTTGGCGCGGCTCGAGCCGGTGAAGCTCTTGTGCCGCGCGATCAGCTGGTAGAGCCGCTCGGCGTCGCGACGCTGCAGGTCGTGCAGGATCTCGACCACGCCCATGGTTTCGAGGTCGCCGTGGTGGCCGAACTCGCGGCCATTCAGGCGTTCCTCTTCCACGATCGGCTCGAGCTCGACCATCGACATGTTGCAGCGGCTTTCGAAGCTCTCATCCTCGTCGAGGACGTAGGCCACGCCGCCGGACATGCCCGCAGCGAAGTTGCGGCCGGTCTTGCCCAGCACGACGACAACGCCACCAGTCATGTACTCGCAGCCGTGGTCGCCGGTGCCTTCGACGACCGCGATGGCGCCGGAGTTGCGGACAGCGAAACGCTCGCCGGCCACGCCACGGAAGTAACACTCACCGGTGATGGCGCCGTAGAGGGCGGTGTTGCCGATGATGATCGAGTCCTCGGGCACATAGCCACGCTCTTCCGGCGGCCGGACGACGAGGCGCGCGCCGGAAAGGCCCTTGCCCACGTAGTCGTTGGCTTCGCCGACGAGGTCGATCGAGATGCCGCGCGTCGCCCAGGCGCCGAAGGCCTGGCCGGCGGTGCCGGTCAGCGACACAGCGATGGTGTCCTCGGGCAGGCCGGTATGGCCGTAGCGCTTGGCCACCGCACCGCCGAGCATGGCGCCGGCCGAGCGATCGACGCTGGCGATGGTCTCGACGATCTTGACCGGGGTGCCGTGATCGAGCGCGGGCTGGGCCGCAGCGATGAGCCGGCGGTCGAGCACCTTGTCGATCGGGTGGTTCTGGCCTTCGGTGTGGGTGATGTCCACGCCTTCCGGAGCGAACGGCTTGTGGAAGAGCTTGCTGAAATCCAGCCCCTTGGCCTTCCAGTGGGTGATGGCCTCGGTCTTGTCGAGCATCTGCATCTGCCCGACCATTTCCTCGAACTTCGTGTAGCCCATCTCGGCCATCAGCTCGCGTACTTCCTCGGCGACGAAGAAGAGGTAGTTGATGACGTGCTCGGGCTTGCCCGTGAAGCGGGCGCGCAGCACGGGGTCCTGGGTGGCGACGCCAACCGGGCAGGTGTTGAGGTGGCACTTGCGCATCATCACGCAACCGGCCGCGATCAGCGGCGCGGTGGCGAGGCCGAACTCGTCGGCACCGAGCAGGGCACCGATCACGACGTCCCGGCCGGTACGCACGCCGCCATCGACCTGCACCGCGATGCGGCTGCGCAGGCGATTGCGGACCAGCGTCTGCTGGGTCTCGGCGAGGCCGATCTCCCACGGGCTACCGGCATGCTTCAGCGAGGTCAGGGGGGACGCACCCGTTCCGCCCTCGTAGCCCGAGATGGTGACGTGGTCGGCGCGCGCCTTGGCGACGCCGGCGGCAACGGTGCCGACGCCGACCTCGGAGACGAGCTTCACCGAGACCGCGCCATCGGGGTTGACGTTCTTCAGGTCGAAGATCAGCTGGGCCAGGTCCTCGATCGAATAGATGTCGTGGTGCGGCGGCGGCGAGATGAGGCCGACCCCCGGGGTCGAGTGACGGACCTTGGCGATGGTCTCGTTCACCTTGTCGCCGGGCAGCTGGCCGCCTTCGCCGGGCTTGGCGCCCTGGGCCATCTTGATCTGCATCATGTCGGAGTTGACGAGGTATTCCGTCGTCACGCCGAAGCGGCCCGAAGCAATCTGCTTGATGGCCGAGCGCTTGGAGTCGCCGTTCGCGAGCGGCTTGAAGCGATCCGGCTCCTCGCCGCCCTCGCCGGTGTTCGACTTGCCGCCGATCCGGTTCATGGCAATGGCGAGCGTCGTGTGCGCCTCGAGTGAGATCGAGCCATAGGACATGGCGCCGGTCGAGAAGCGCTTGACGATCTCGACGGCCGGCTCCACCTGGTCGAGCGCCACGGGCTGGCGACCCTCCTCGTCGGCCTTCCTGATGCGGAAGAGCGAGCGGATGGTGACGTACTTGTCCTCGACCTCGTTCACGAGCTTGGAAAACTCGCGGTACTTGTCGCGGGCATTGCCGCGGGCGGCGTGCTGCAGGCTGGCAACCGTCTCCGAGCGCCAGACATGCGCTTCGCCGCGCTGGCGGAAGGCGTAGTCGCCGCCGACGTCGAGCACATCCTCGAGCACCGGCGAGTTGCCGAAGGCATCGAGGTGGCGCAGCACGGTTTCCTCGGCGATCTCCTTGAGGCCCGCACCTTCGATGGTCGTCGCGGTGCCGGTGAAGTAGGTCGAGACGAAGTCCGAGCTCAGGCCCACGGCATCGAAGATCTGCGCGCCGCAATAGGACTGGTAGGTCGAGATGCCCATCTTGGCGGTGACCTTCAGGATCCCCTTACCGATCGCCTTGATGTAGCGGTAGATGATCTCGTCCGCGTCGAGTTCGCCCGGCAGGTCGCCCCTCATGGCGGCCAGCGTCTCGAACGCAAGGTACGGGTTGATCGCCTCGGCGCCATAGCCCGCGAGAGCACAGAAATGGTGGATTTCGCGCGCTTCACCGGTCTCGACCACGAGGCCCACCGACGTACGCAGACCCTTGCGGATCAGGTGGTGGTGAATACCCGCGGTCGCGAGCAGGGCAGGGATCGCCACCCGGTCGCGGTTCATGGCGCGATCGGAGAGGATGATGATGTTGTCGCCCGAATGGACGGCCATCTCGGCATCGGAGAACAGCTGGTCGAGCGCCTTCTCCATGCCGGCTGCGCCTTCCGACACCGGATAGGTAATGTCCAGCGTCTTCGAACGGAACGGGTTGTCCTCCATGCCGCCGATGGCGCGGATCTTCTCCAGATCCTCGTTGGTCAGGATCGGCTGGCGCACTTCGAGGCGCTGGCGGTTGTTGCCGCCGGTGAGGTCGAGCACATTCGGCCGCGGCCCGATGAACGAGACGAGGCTCATCACCAGCTCTTCGCGGATCGAGTCGATCGGCGGGTTCGTCACCTGCGCGAAGTTCTGCTTGAAGTAGGAGTAAAGGAGCTTGCTCTTGTTCGAGAGCGCCGAGATCGGCGTGTCGGTGCCCATCGAGCCGACCGCTTCCTGGCCGGTGGCGGCCATCGGCGGCAGGATCAGCTTCAGGTCTTCCTGGGTGTAGCCGAAAGCCTGCTGGCGATCGAGCAGCGGCACGTCCGAGGTCTTGGGCTCGAAATGCACCGGCGGCAGTTCCTCGAGCACGATCTGGGTCCGGCCCAGCCACTGCTTGTAGGGACGCGCGGTGGCGAGCTCGGCCTTGATCTCCTCGTCGGAGACGATGCGGCCCTGCTTCAGGTCGATCAGCAGCATCTTGCCCGGCTGCAGGCGCCACTTCTTCTTGATCTTGGATGCGGGAATCGGCAGCACGCCGGCTTCCGACGACATGACGACTTCGTCGTCCTCGGTGACGAGGTAGCGGGCCGGACGCAGGCCGTTGCGGTCGAGCGTCGCGCCGATATGGATGCCGTCCGAGAAGCACATGGCGGCGGGGCCGTCCCACGGCTCCATCAGGGCGGCGTGGTACTCGTAGAAGGCCTTGCGGTCCTCATCCATCAGCGGGTTGCCGGCCCAGGCTTCGGGGATGAGCATCATCGCCGCGTGCGGCAGCGAATAGCCGCCGCGCATCAGGAACTCAAGCGCGTTGTCGAAGCAGGCGGTGTCCGACTGGCCGGGATAGGAAATCGGCCACAGCTTCTGGATGTCGGCGCCGAACAGCGGCGACGACACGGAAGCCTGGCGCGCCGCCATCCAGTTGACGTTGCCGCGCACGGTGTTGATTTCGCCGTTGTGGCAGACGAAGCGGTAGGGGTGCGCCAGCCGCCAGGACGGGAAGGTGTTGGTCGAGAAGCGCTGGTGGACGAGCGCGAGCGCGGATTCGAAATCCGGGTCGTGCAGGTCCTTGTAGTAGGCGCCGAGCTGGGCGGCGAGGAACATGCCCTTGTAGACCAGGGTCCGGCAGCTCATCGATACGATGTAGAAGTCGTTCGGCTTGCCCTCGAAGGCCGAGTGGATCTTGGCCGACATCACCTTGCGGATGACGTAGAGCTTGCGCTCGAAGCCCTCCTCGTCCTCGACGCCATCGCCACGGCCGATGATCACCTGGCGGTGGCACGGCTCGGTGGCAACGATCTCGGGGTCCTTCGAAAGCGACGAGTTGTCGGAGGGCACGTCGCGCCAGCCGATGACCGTCTGGCCCTCGTCCTCGATCACCTTGTTGACGACGCGTTCCATCTTGAGGCGCAGGTCTGCGTCCTGCGGCATGAAGATGAAGCCGACGGCGTACTTGCCCTTCTCGGGCAGATGGAAGCCGAGCCGCGCGCTCTCCTTGACGAAGAACTTGTGCGGGATCTGCACCATGATGCCGGCGCCGTCGCCCATCAGCGGGTCGGCGCCCACGGCGCCACGATGCTCGAGGTTCTCGAGGATCGACAGGCCGTTCTGGACGATCTTCTGGCTTGGGACGTTCTTCATGTTGACGATGAAGCCAACGCCGCAGGCGTCGACCTCGCGCGTCGGGTCATAGAGGCCCTCGGCCTCGGGGCGCATCACACCTGGAGGCAGGTCGGCGCGATAGCCGGTTTTGCCAATGGCGGTTTCCGTGACGGGATGTGACATCTTTCCGTTCCGTGCATCTGCCATTTGCAAGTCCTCTGCTGCAGTCGACTATAGGTCCGGAGACCAGTCTCCGGTTGTAAGTCCTTTCGACACGCCATCAGCCCCCAGTCGTACCTCAGTGTACGGCTCGAATCCGAGTGCGCAATCCTTTAGTGGGGAGCGGCTCTGCATCCAAATGGCCGCTCATTCGGGCTCGATAAGGCCCCACCCCTCCGTTTCCGCTATCGACAAGCGGGCCAGCCGGATCGGCGTGTGAAACGCATCCGGGGAGACCGGCCGCTCACGAAATTGGACAGACGTGCTGTCCTATCGAGGCTACATTTGCATAATTCCAAACTGCGAGCAAGCGGCAAGGGCCACTTTTTTGCCGTGTTGTGACAGCGAGGCATAGGACTTGGCTGTAGCGGAATAGGAAAACAATAGGAGTTGAGGCGCGCAGGGCGCTTGAGAAAGCCGGAAAACGGGCGATTGGCCGCGTCGGCAAGGATAGGAAATGCGCCGCCAGGCGAACCGCTGGGTACGGTCTCGTCGCGTTCGCTATCGACATCCGGCGGCAGCGATGCTCATGTTCCGCCACGCGAAATTGCCGGAGTCGATGAATGCCTGCCAAACCGCGCCCATCCTGTATCGCCCACTACACCGACCTCTTGAAGACGTACGAGCGCGGCGATCCGGGCATGGACGGAGCAGGGGCCCGTTTCGGGCAGAAGTTCGGTTTGAGCCGCATCGGCATCAACGTGGAGGTGTTGCCACCGGGCAACCGCTCCTCGCATCCGCATGCAGAAAAGCTCGAGGAGGAGTTCGTCTATGTGCTGCAGGGCACGCCGGATGTGTGGATCGATGGCGTGCTGCACCAGCTCAACCCGGGCGATGGGGTGGGCTTTCCCGCCGGCACCGGCATCGCCCACAGCTTCCTCAACAACTCCGATGCCGACGTGCACCTCCTGATCGTCGGCGAGCACCAGGTCGAGGGCAACCAGCTCTACTATCCGCTCAATCCCGAGCGCATGAACGTCTTCCGCCGCCGCAACCGCGCCTGGGACGATGGCCCGAAGCGCAAGCTCGGTCCGCATGACGGCAACGCCCGTGCGGGCACGCGGCGCGACTAGAGCCGCCGGAATCAGTTCTCCTTCAGATCCTCAAGCACCTTCACGATCGCATCGGGCGAAACGTGGACGTCGCCGGTGAATGGGTACTCGATGGCGACGATGACGAGGACGCCCGAGCAGATCAGGACGGTGAGGATACCGGTCATCAGCGACTGGGCGCGGAGGCTCCGGGCGCCGAAGAAGAAGGTGAACCCGATGGTCACCGCGGCGCCGCCGAACAGCACGACCCACAGCACGCCCGGCACGATGCCCACCGTGGCGACGAGCCGGGCGCGCCGCGCTTCGGTGAGTATGTCGAGCTGGGTCAGCATGGCCTCGAGCACGACGCTTTCGCGATCGGCCGTGGGCTGCAGCGAAAGAACGGTCGTATAGAGGCTGTCGAGCGTGCGGGTCGTCCCCGCATCCTCTTCACCTCGTTCCATCGCCGGCCATTCCTCGCCGATGATGCTGTCGAGATAGGTGGTGATGGCCGCGTGGATGTCGGGGCCGGCCGGCGCCGAAAGACCGTCCGCAAGCCGGTAGAGCGTGGCGGAGGCGCCCGCCTCGGTCGCGACGTCGCTCTCCGTTTCGCTGAAGCGCTCCCACACGACGATGATCGCGAAGGCCAGCAGCACAGCGTAGAGCACCCCGACCACAGCGAACTTGAAGCCGGCCACCTCGTTGTTCTCAGCCAGCAGTTCGAGCGGCGCGGCACGGCGAATGAGGAAGATCGCGGCCATGGCGAGGATTGTCGGGATGACCACCAGCAGCAGGCCGGATAGCCACAGCGGCATCTGGGTAAGCACGATCATCGGCAGGCCCCCGAGGTCGGTCATGCTTTGGTAGCGCCGGTCAACCGCGGTTGTCCATCGGGCGACGACCCCACGCACCACCGTCATTCCCGCGAAAGCGGTCTGCCGACCAACTTATCCTCCCACCTCACACCCGATGCTATCTTGCTCCCACGTCCTCGATGCGAGGTGCCGACGGGGCATCGCGGGGATGGTAGGGGGCCAGGTGCAAGCCGTTGCATCTGGGGTGACTGCGGTTCCTGCATCGCTTGGCGGTGCCGTGCGCCATAAGTCCCTTCGCAATGGGCGGGGCGACAGTCCCACCGACTACGAGCCGGTAGACCGGCATAATAGGGACGAAGTCCCGCCCATGCCGCATCCTCGGAAGCGGCAACACCGACACAAAACCCGATGGCGAAAGCCAGTCGGGCTTCAGTCGCTGCTACTCGAGATGGCTCTTGAGGAACCAAAGGTTCTTGTCGAGCGAGCGCGAGAAGGCGGTGAGTATATCTGCGGTGTCCGCATCGCCTGCCTCATCGGCGGCGTCGATTCCTTCCCGGGTCGATTTGCTGACTTCGGCATAGCGCTCGACCAGCGCTCCGAGATGGTCGGTGACCTTGCGGATGTCGGTGGGGTAGGGGGCAAGCTTGCTCGACTTGCTGACGGACTGCAGCGTCCCCAACGCGATGCCGTCGAGCTGGGCGACACGTTCGGCAATGGTGTCGACATGCTCATCGATGTCGTCGCGCAACTCGTCGAGCAGTTCGTGCACCGCGATGAAAGTTGGGCCCTTGAGGTTCCAGTGTGCCTGCTTGGTGACGAGCGCCAGGTCGATCGCATCGGCCAGCCGGGCGTTGAGCAGGTTGATCATCTCGGTCTTGGTATTGGATTTCAGGCCGATTTCGGGGGATTTCATCTCGGGAGCCTCGTGACGCGTTGAGCCGTCCGACAACGGGCTCAGGCCAACGCAGGTTCCACCCACGATGTGGTTCAGGACTGCGGCTTGGGCAGCGACTTGTCGGCCTCGCAGGTCGCCAGGGGCTTCGTCTCGCCGGACAAGATCTCGGTGATGCGCTGGGTCGCCGCGTCGGCGATGACGCTCATGCAGGCACAGCCATAGCCATAGCCGCTGCCGGGATTGTTGGTCTCGACGAACTGGCTCGGGTCGAATTGCGGGGCGTTCTCGACCCCCTTGGCCCCGGCCCCGTCGGCGTCGCCCTGCGAGGAAATGGCCCAGGTCGCGTCCTTGTCGAGCAGCTACAGGTTGCCGGGCGTCGGGTTCCAGAGCCAGCCGCAGCGGGTTTCGGCGGCAAGGCCGGGTCCGGCCAGCAACGGCAGGGCAAGGCAGGCGAGGGTGGCGGCGAGGATGGCTCTGTGCACGGCGCTGCTCCACGGGATCCCTGAGCACAGCACTCCCGGGACTTTCCGGCAAGCGAAGGCGCGGCGCAGAGTTTCGCGCCAATGAAAAGGGCGCGGTTCTTTCGAACCACGCCCCTGTTCCGTCTCCTGGTTCACAGACCGCCCGGTTGTTCCCCAGGACGTTCGTGACGGCAGTTAGTTGACCGACTTGTCCTCGATCGTCTTCGTGCCGGCCGAGATCGGAATCTGGCGGGCTTTCTTGGACTCGGGGATCTCGCGCTTCAGCTCGATGTGAAGCAGGCCGTTCTCGAGGTTCGCACCGGCGACCTCGACATAGTCGGCCAGCTGGAAGCGAAGCTCGAAGGCGCGCTCGGCGATGCCGCGGTGCAGGAACTCACGCGTCTTGTCCTCGGCCTCGGGAGCCTTGGCGCCCTTCACGACGAGGTTGTTCTCCTTGCTCTCAATGGCGATGTCGCCATCGGCAAAGCCGGCCACCGCGATCGAAATGCGGTAGGTGTCAGCACCGGTCTTCTCGATGTTGTAGGGAGGGTAGGACTTGGCCTCCTGGCCGACGAGGGCGTCGAGACGGTTGAAGACGCGGTCGAAGCCGACGGTCGAGCGATAGAAGGGGGAAAAATCATAGGCAGCCATTCACATTCTCCTTTGAGCAACGTGGCTTGTCTCGGGTGTCCCATGCGCGCTCCCCAATTGGGCAAACACACATTCCCGGGGTCCCGGTCCCCGGGGCGATCCCGGCGAACAGCATTGATTTAGGAAGCCGATTTTCGGGTTCAAGGGGCCCGTTCAGATCGATGAACTGAAGATGAATGTGCCGATCAATAGCGGTTCAGGCGGCCGCTCCTATAACCGGGACTGTGCTTACTGTCTGCTGCAGAGCACACCGAATGAGCCGCCTTCACCCGCCCCCCGCAAGGTGGCCATCACAGGAAAGCCAGTGCCTCGAACGAGGCGCTGGCTTTTCCGTTTCCGGGGGGTGGCCGCCCCAGGGCACGATCGTTCTCTCAACAGTGACACCTTGTGGGTGGGGCGGAATCAGCGATGTCGTCGCAGCCGGAATCCGCTAAGGACTCACGCATGAACGCCATCGTCGATCCGAGCGGCCCTTCCCTTGCCGTGGTGCCATCCAATCCGGTGCCCGAAGGGGCTCGCGTGGGCTATTTCGAAACCGCCGACAAGGTGCGGTTGCGCTACGCCACTTTTCCCAAGGGAGCGGGGGCGCCGCGCGGCACCGTCTGCCTCGTCCAGGGGCGGGCCGAATTCATCGAGAAGTATTTTGAGACCGTCGCCGATTTTCAGTCGCGCGGCTTTGCAGTCGCCACCTTCGACTGGCGGGGGCAGGGCGGCAGCCAGCGGCTGATCGGCAATCCGCGGCTCGGCTATGTCCGGCGCTTCGACGACTACTGGGAAGATCTCCGGTCCTTCCACAGTTCGGTGCTGCTGCCAGACTGCCCCGCACCCTATTATCTCGTAGGCCATTCCATGGGCGGGCTTGCGAGCCTCTATGCCGGCATCCGCGACCGCATGATGTTCGAGCGCATCTTCCTTTCCGCCCCGATGGTCGGCCTCGATCGCCAGCCGCTCAGCATGGCGGGCATGGCGCGATTGAGCGGCACGCTCGCGGCGCTCGGGCTCGGGCGACTGCCCGTCGGCCGTCGCGGTGACAAGGCACAGACCGAGCAAAGCTTTGGCGGGAACCCGCTGACGTCCGACGTTCGGCGCTACACCCGCAGCTCCGACGTGCTGAAGGCCCGTCCCGACCTCACCATCGGCTCGCCGACCCTGCGCTGGGCCGCCTCCGCATTTGCGGCGATGGCCGGCGCGGCAACCGACGAGTTCCCCGGCTCGGTACGTATCCCCGTCTTGATGCTCGCCGCGGCGCAGGACGAGATCGTCTCCACCCATGCCATCGAGACCCTCGGCCTCAGGATGCGCAGCGGCCGCCACCTCGTCGTGCCTGGCGCCCGACACGAAATGTTCATGGAAAGCGACGCCATCCGCGGCCAGGTCTTCGCGGCGTTCGACGCGTTCGTGACGGAACAGTCGAGCTAGGACGCGCCGGCCACCCCGCCTGCTACCCCCGCAGCACTGCCATCGCGGCGGCGTGCAATTCCGGCGTCGCCGCAGCGACACAATTGCCGCCCTGCTCGGCGCGGCCGCCTTCCCAGGTGGTGATGACGCCGCCGGCATTCTCGATCAGCGGAATCAGCGGGCAGATGTCGACGTCCTTGAGCGCCGCTTCGACCACGAGGTCGATGTGGCCGGCGGCCATCAGCGCATAGCCGTAGCAATCGAGGCCGTAGCGGGTGGTCAGTACCTGCTGGCGCAGCCGGTCCCACGGCTCGACGAGGCCGCCCTTCTCGAACAGGTCGGGAGAAGTGGTGGTGAGCTTGGCCCTGCCGAGCTCGGTCACCTTCGAGGTGCGCAGCGGCTCCTTGTCGAAGGCCCGGTAGTAGCTCGCCTCGCCCGGGAGGCTCATATAGATTTCGCCGGTGAAGGGTTGAGCCATCAGGCCGGCCACGGCCCTGCCGTCGACCGTCAGCCCGACCAGCGTGCCCCAGACCGGGACGCCGGTGATGAAGGCGCGGGTGCCATCGATGGGGTCGATGATCCAGGCGAAGCGGCCGCTGCCTTCCTTGTCGTCCCACTCTTCGCCGATGATGGCATGGTCAGGGAAGCGCTTGGCCAGCAGTTCGCGAATCGCGCGTTCGGCTTCGCGGTCGGCCTCGGTGACGGGGTCGAAGCCGTCGGCCAGCTTGTTGTCCACAGCAAGGCCCGAGCGGAAGCGGGGCAGGGTATGTTCTGCCGCAATCTCGGCAGCATCGAGCAGAGTCCGGCTCACCAGTTCGGTGTTCAGCCCCCCAAGAGAAGTATCGGTCATCTACGCCCCCGCGTCAGCTTTTGTTAGTTGTTACAGCACACTAGCTGCGATGTTGTGCTGCACGCTTCTAATAGTCCGTGACAGTCATGAGTCATTTTTGCAACAGAGGCCCAGATTCCCTGTTGATGACTTTTGCTTGCCTTGTTCTGGGAGGCAAATCAGTTCAATCCGGAAGGTGCATGATGGATGGGCGGCTCGAAACCTTCGCCGCGACTTGGGCCTAGGTGACTGGCTGCCAATCGTTTCCTCCCTTGACTGGGCCGCTCCGGCGGCCCGTTTTTCTGGTGGGCGTGCTTCTCCGATAGTTATTTCCGTATTCCACCGCCTGTCATCCCTGCGACGGCAGGGATCCAACTATCAGCTGGCGCGGGCGGAGGATGGATTCCCTGCCTTCGCAGGGACGACACGAATCTGTCGGGCGACCGCTGCCCACGCCCCCTCGACTACTCCGCTGCGTATCTTTCCCCCGCCGGTACCGCCGGAGTCAGCACGGCGGTGTCGATGCCAATCAGCGTCGCCAGCAGCCGGTCGATGAGCTG
Source organism: Pseudomonadota bacterium (assembly GCA_023393475.1). Taxonomy (GTDB): domain Bacteria; phylum Pseudomonadota; class Alphaproteobacteria; order Rhizobiales; family Devosiaceae; genus Devosia_A. The sequence continues at coordinate 214,472 of JAEWLC010000053.1, read as the reverse complement.
GCGCATGGCCGCAAAGCCATCATTCTTCTCGAGCGTGACCTCATTCATATAGAGGTGCCGGCTGATCTCGACCTGCAGGGCGTGCACGCCATGCTGCGGCCGGCCATAGGTGCGGGTGCAGAAGCCGCCGGCATAGGGGCGGTTGCGGGCGACCCGGAGGCCGGCCCCAGCGAAGATCATCTCGGCGACATCGGCGAGCAGCGGGGCGCAGGTGGTGCCGTAGCGGTCGCCCAGGACGATGTCGGGGCCAAGCCGGTCTCCCGAGCGCGACAGGCGCGGCATCGAGTGGCAGTCGATCAGCACGGCGACGCCGAAAGCCCCGTGCGCCTCGGTGAGGAGCCGCTGCAGGGTGGCATGGTAGGGCTGGTAGATGCCCTCGATGCGCATGCGCGCATCGTCGAGCGTCAGCCGTTCCCGGTAGATCGGCTTGTTCTCCGCGACCACCCGGGCGAGCGTCCCCAGCCCGGCCGCGACGCGGGGGCTGGTGGTGTTGAACCGCTCGCTGAGCGGCTCGACGAACATGGTGGGATCGAGCTCCCACGGCTCGCGGTTCACGTCGAGATAGGCGCGCGGGAAATGGGCCCGGATCAGCGGCGCGCCGAGGTGCGGGGCGCGGGCGAAAAGCTCGTCGACAAAGGCATCCTCGGACTGGCGGATCGACAGGTGGTCGAGCCGGGTCATGGCGAGAAAACGGTCGGGATAGTCGCGGCCGGAATGGGCGGAGTTGAATACCAGCGGGGCCATCATCCGGCGCGGCCGGATGGTCTCGAAAGCTGGCCTGTCCCAATAGTCGGACTGCACCTGGTCTCCTTCAACGCCGAAGCGCTGTCACATTGGGGCACTGTGCCGCGCCGCCCCCGGATTGTCCATAAGTCCGAAGGGTGGATGTTCACACTTCAGCGGTGGCCCGTTCCCGATCGGGAAAACTTGCATTAAACATCATCCACTAGATTGCCGGCAGGACGCCGGGACGGGACCGTACGAGGAAATGATGAAGCGCATTCTGCTGGCCGAAGACGACAACGACATGCGCCAGTTCCTCACCCGGGCCCTCAAGACCGCGGGCTACGACGTGGTTTCGTTCGACAACGGCAAGTCCGCCTACGAGCGGCTGCGCGAGGAGCCGTTCTCGCTGCTGCTCTCCGATATCGTGATGCCGGAGATGGACGGAATCGAGCTGGCGCGCCGCGCCACCGAACTCGATCCCGATCTCAAGGTCATGTTCATTACTGGTTTTGCTGCAGTGGCGCTCAACCCGGATACCGATGCGCCCAAGGATGCTTCGGTGCTGAGCAAGCCCTTCCACCTCAAGGACCTCGTGCACGAAGTCGAGCGCCTGCTGGCCGCCTGAGCCACGCCGCAGCACGGACGGTGCGGACGTTTTCGACAGGCGGGAATTCGCGCTTGACCCAGCGGGCCCGTTATGGTGTATCCGCCTCCACGCGACGACGGGCGGTGCCCGAGGTCGATGCGAAGTGATGGGTGTATAGCTCAGCGGGAGAGCACTACCTTGACATGGTAGGGGTCACAGGTTCAATCCCTGTTACACCCACCATCCCTTCGCCCGAAGGACTGCAAGTCCTTTATCTGCCGGCACTTTCCGGCGCCGAGTTTCCGCCGCGGCCGAGCTGATGGCGGTCCCGAGGATGGGTGCGTAGCTCAGCGGGAGAGCATCGCCTTCACACGGCGGGGGTCACAGGTTCAATCCCTGTCGCACCCACCATCCGACACACCAAAACCCCTGGCGCCAGTCGGCCGCCGGGGGTTTTGCTTTTCGGCTTCCGCGCGCCCGTACGCTACCGCACAGAATCAAACCTCCCCCACAGACCGCGTCGGCCGGGTCCTGAAGAGGACGGCAGCTTGATGCAAGTTGGGGTGTAGATCACGGGCCCGTGATAACTCTCGATCGGTTCAGTCGTTGTCTTGCGATACTGCATTGAATCCGCGCGAAGATTCTCGTGATGGCCCGAGACGACCGTTGATGCAGCGCTGCAACACTTCGGAGATCACGGCGATTATTGGGCGGAATCCGCTCGATTCAACGGCCCTCGCATGGTTCACTCAAGTTCGACGAGTAGGAGGCTTGAATGAAACTCGCTACAACACTATTGGCGGCCACGGCTGTCACCCTGGGGCTCGGAACGGCTGCATACGCTGCGGACCTGATCATCGAGGAACCCGCTTATGTTGAACCGATCGCAACCGGCGGTAGCTGGGACGGTCCGTTCATTGGTGTCTTTGCCGGTGGTGGCTGGGGCGTCGCAGACCATACCTCGCTTGATCCGGGCAACGACCTAGACCTGTCCGGCTGGTTCATCGGTGTCGATGCCGGTTTCAACTTCACCGTGGGTTCCGGCCTCGTGATAGGTGTCGTGGGTGACGTGGCCTGGGCTGACATCAGTGGCGCGGACGAATTCGGTTCGGGCGACATCAGCCACACCATCGACTGGCTCGGCTCTCTGCGTGGCCGTGTCGGCTTCGACGGCGGAGCGTTCATGCCGTACCTGACTGGCGGTCTTGCGGTGGCACATGCCGTACGCGAAACCACCGACAGCCCGTTCGGTGACGGAGAGGGCTCCGGCGACGAGACGCATATCGGTTGGACGGTTGGCGCCGGCGTTGAGTTCGCCGTAACCGACGACGTGTCCGTCGACGTGCTGTACCGCTACAGCGACTACGGCGAGCAGGTCTACGCCTATGATGAGCCGGCCTTCACGGATCCGACCATCGCGATGACGGCGCACAGCCTGCAGGTTGGGTTGCACTGGAACTTCTAGTCGACCCACGGTCGCACTAGTGCGGGCTCCCGCTGTAAGGCGGAAGATCTCCAAAGACAGCCCCGTCCGGCTCGCCGGGCGGGGTTGATTTCGTCAAAACACCCCATTCGCGCCTTGAAATTGCCACCCCCGGGACAGGTGTGGCGCGAAAGTTACGACTCCCTCCAAGAGGCCAGACTAGGGACACTTTCCGGGATCGGAAGGTCGCTTTCGCCATTGTTTGGGTCTAGGCGACAGCCCACCTGCTCCCCCGGGACAGGCTCCCTCTCTTGGAGAAAGACTCTTATGAATCGCTTTGCAATCGCTCTGCTGGCCGGTGTGGCTGGTGTTTCGCTGGTCTCGGCCGCTTCGGCCGCCGACCTGATCATCTCGGAGCCGGCAGCTCCGGCTCCCGTCATCGTCGACACCGCAGGTAACTGGGACGGCGCCTTCATCGGCGCGTTCGCCGGCTACGGCTGGGGTACCGTCTCCGACGAAGACGGTCTTGTGCTCGCACCGACCGAAGACGAGTACTCGACGGAAGGCTGGCAAGTCGGCGTGAACGCCGGCTACAACTTCACCGTCTCCGAGGCACTGGTTGCCGGTATCGTCGCGGATGTGGCCTGGGCCGACATCAACGGCGAGAACACCACCGACGGCGTGTCGTTCAACACCGACTGGACCGGTAGCATCCGTGGCCGCCTCGGCATCGATGCCGGCGCGTTCCTGCCCTACGTGACGGCCGGTGTGGCATTCGCCAACAACACCGCGACGTTCAACAACGGCGTTGATCCGGTCACCGAGGACACTCAGGTCCACACCGGCTGGACCGCTGGCGCGGGCGTCGAATTCGCCGTCGCCGACAACGTGTCGCTCGACGTGCAGTACCGCTATTCCGACTTCGGGACCGCGACCTACGACCTGAACGGCGGCGAGTACGACCTCGGCCTGACCTCGCATGCGGTCACCGCCGGCGTGAACTTCCGGTTCTGATCCGGTCGGCGATCGCCTGATCGCAGTTGACGACGAGCCCCGCCCGGCGCGAGCCGCGGCGGGGCTTCCGTTTGTGCGGACCAAGGCGCGCGCAGTTCGGTGGCGATTGTTGCAAAGGGGCCCTTGTCATCTGGGCGAAACAGGACCACGTTGCTCTCATGTTCAACCAGCACGAAGGAGGTGATCCAATGTCTCACAAGAAATCGATGGTTTCGAAGGGTCTTGGAGTCTCCGGCAGTTCGGAGCAGCCTCTGGCCTGATCGAAGGCTTCCTGCCCTTCGAGGGCAAAGGACTACTTCGACACCAGCGAAATCGGGAAGGGTCGCCTCACGGCGGCCCTTCTTTTTTTGGATTGCGCGCACCGGCCTATACGTCGTCATGGGTTCTTCACGGCGGTTCGCTAGGCCGGAGAACATCTCGAGGATAGAAGCATGGAAGATGCCGACGCGGCGAGGCAGCGCCGTGAGGTGACAGCGGGGCATCGTGGAACTGCCGGCGAGGTGTTTGGTGCGTTCCTGAAGCTCGGCCTCACCTCGTTCGGTGGTCCGATTGCGCATCTGGGGTATTTTCGCGACGAGTTGGTGCAGCGGCGGAAGTGGATTTCCGAGCAGGGCTATGCCGACCTCGTGGCGCTCTGCCAGTTCCTGCCCGGCCCTGCCTCCAGCCAGGTCGGGTTCGCGCTGGGCCTCCTGCGGGGCGGTCCAATGGGCGCGGCGGCCGCCTGGCTCGGCTTCACGCTCCCTTCGGCGCTGTTGCTGATCATCTTCGCGTCCTTCGCCTACGCGTTGAACGGCCCGCTCGGGCAGGGCCTCGTGCATGGGCTGAAGCTGGTCGCGGTTGCCATCGTTGCGCAGGCGATCTGGGGCATGGCCAGGGCGCTTACCCCCGACCGGGAGCGCGCAGCCATCGCGTTGGGCGCCATCTTCATCGTCGCACTCGCGCCCGTAACGCTGGGGCAGGTGCTGGCGATCGGGTTCGGCGCGGTCGCCGGCCTCTGGCTTTGCCGCGGCGAGGCCGCCAGCCCCGGCACAGACTTCACCTTCAATGTGCCAAGGCTTGCCGGAGCCGTTTGCCTCGCGCTCTTCTTCGGGCTGCTCTTGGGTTTGCCGGTCCTTTCCGCGGCTACGGGGTGGCGGCCCCTGCAGATGCTCGATGCCTTCTACCGCTCGGGTGCGCTCGTCTTTGGCGGCGGGCATGTGGTGCTGCCGCTGCTCGAGAACGAAGTTGTCCGTTCGGGCTGGGTCGCAGCGGACGATTTCCTCGCCGGTTATGGCGCCGCGCAGGCCATCCCGGGGCCGCTCTTCAGTTTTGCCGCCTATCTCGGCTTCGTCAGCGCCGTGCCCCCGAATGGCCTCGTCGGCGCGGGCATCGCCCTGCCGATGATCTTCCTGCCGGGGCTGCTGCTCGTCGTGGGCGTCATCCCGTTCTGGAGCGCGCTGAGGCGCCGGCCCCGGGCGCAGGCGGGCCTCAGAGGGACCAATGCCGCTGTCGTCGGCATTCTCGGCGCCGCTCTCTATGATCCGGTGTGGACCAGCGCGGTTGGCTCCGTGCTCGACTTCGCCCTCGTGACGGCGGGATTCCTGGCGCTGGTTGTGTGGAAGGCGCCGCCCTGGCTTGTCGTCGTGGCCCTCGCATTGGCCGGGCTGGTCGTGGCCCCCGCTTAGCGCTCGCGCCCGCATTGGGGCGAGCCTCCTGCCCCTGATTGCGAGGCGGAATAGGGCTCCCCGGCGGTGTTAACCAAGCCGCCGAACCAATCGTTAACCAAACCCTGACGGTTACCGCCGCGTAAACCAGTTGTTTGCAATTTGGATTCGATTCATGCGGGCATCAACCCCGTGTTCCCTCGTGTTTTTTGGAGGCACATCATGAACCGTTTCTCTCTCACTCTGCTGGCCGGCGTGGCTGTGCTTTCCGTTGTTTCGGGCGCGCAGGCGGCTGACCTGCTCGTCAACTCTCCCGCTCCGAACTATGGCGGCGGTTACTCCAGCTCGGCCGGTGGCTGGGATGGCGCCTATGTCGGCGGTTTCATCGGCTATGGCTGGGGCACCGTCGCTGACGAAGTGTCGCCCGGCTACTCGGACGTCGAAGCCAGCGGCTTCCTCGTCGGTGCAACGGCGGGCGTGAACGCCACCGTTGGCGCCAACTTCGTGCTCGGTGCCGCTGGTGACATCGCCTGGTCCGGTATCGGGGGCTACTCCGCCCCGGTCGATTTCGACATCAACTGGGCCGGCTCGGTCCGCGGTCGCGCCGGTTACGACGCCGGTGCGTTCATGCCTTACCTGACGGCTGGTCTGGCCTTTGCCGGCGCAACCGCCAGTGAAGCTGGCCAGGACAACTCGCAGGTCCACTTTGGCTGGACCGCCGGTGCCGGCGTGGAAGTTGCCGTGGTCGAGAACGTCTCGGTCGACCTGCAGTATCGCTACAGCGACTACGGCACGGCCGACTACAACGATGGTCTCGTCAACGACGCCACGTTCGACCTGAACACCCATGCGCTGACCGCAGGCGTGAACTTCAAGTTCTAGGCTGCCCTCCGCCCATGCATGGCAATGACGGCCGTTCCTCCGGGGGCGGCCGTTCTCTTTTGCATTCGAAGGCGCAACACACTATATCGCGGCCTTCCCACGAGAGCCGCCCATGAACGTCCAGACCTCGGCCGCCCCGGCCGCCAAACTCCTGCCCTACCAGACCCGCCGCACCTTCGCGATCATCTCGCATCCGGACGCCGGCAAGACCACGCTGACCGAAAAGCTGCTGGCCTCGTCCGGCGCTATCCAGCAGGCGGGGCAGGTGCGGCACCGGGCCAACCAGCGGGCGACGCGCTCGGACTGGATGGAGATCGAACGTCAGCGCGGCATCTCCATCACCTCCTCGGTGATGACCTTCGAGCACCTGGGGCTGACCTTCAACCTGCTCGACACGCCGGGACACTCGGACTTCTCCGAGGACACCTATCGCACGCTGACCGCCGTCGATGCCGCCATCATGGTGATCGACGTCGCCAAGGGCATCGAGGCGCAGACCCTGAAGCTGTTCGAAGTGTGCCGCCTGCGCGACATTCCGATCATCACCTTTGCCAACAAGGTGGATCGCGAGGGCAAGGATCCGGTCGAAATCCTCGACGAGATCGCCTCGACTTTGGCGCTCGATGTGTCTCCGGTAGTGTGGCCGCTGGGCGGCGGCGTCGACTTCAGGGGGATCGTCGATGTCACCGGCGGGGTGGTCAAGCGTCCCGATGGCACCGTGTGGAAGACCTTCACCAATGTCGACGACCTGATCCTCGACAACGAGTTCGCCGTGGATCCGGTGATCGTCGCCAGCCTCGAGAACCTCGAACTGGCGCGGGCCGGCTTCCCCGAGTTCGACCATGAGATTTACCTCGCCGGACACCTGACGCCGGTGATCTTCGGCTCGGCGCTGAAGTCGATATCGGTCCCCGAAATGCTGGCGGCACTCAGCGCCTGGGCGCCGGAGCCACGGCCTCAGCCGGCCGAGCCCAAGGCGATCGAGCCGGACGATCCGAAGGTTTCGGGGTTCGTGTTCAAGGTGCAGGCCAACATGGACGCCAACCACCGGGATCGCATCGCCTTCGTGCGGCTGAGCTCGGGCACCTTCAAGCGCGGCATGCGGTTGAAGAACGTCCGCACCGGCAAGGACATGGCGGTCTCCAACCCGATGTTCTTCTTCGGCCATGACCGCGCGCTGGCCGAGGAGGCCGTGGCCGGGGACATCGTGGGCATCCCAAACCATGGCGCGCTCAGCGTGGGTGATACGCTGACCGAGGGCGCGCAGGTCAAGGTGACCGGCATTCCGAACTTCGCGCCCGAGATCATCCGTCGCGTAAGGCTGACCGACCCGCTCAAAGCCAAGCAACTGGCAAAGGCCCTGTCCGATCTCGCGGAAGAGGGCGTTGCGCAGATATTCCGCCGAATGGTGGGCGCCGACTATATCGTCGGCGTGGTCGGCCAACTTCAGCTTGAAGTGCTGCAGTCGCGCATCAACACCGAATACAATGTACCGATCAGCTTCGAGGTCATCAATTTCGAACTGGCCCGCTGGATCTCTTCGGACGACAAGAAGGAACTCGATCGCTTCATCTCCACCAACAAGCTGGAGATGGCCGAGGACAAGTATGGCGATCCCGTCTACCTCGCCCAGTCGGCCTGGTGGCTGGCCCGTGCACAGCGCGACTATCCGGCGATTGTTTTCCACACCACCAAGGAACGGCACTAGCGCAAACCTGAACGGGTCGACTCCCGCTACCAAGATGCGGGGGCGACCAATGCTTTTGGTTCAAGCAGTTTGAAGGCGAATGGTCGTCGGCGACCTGCCTGGACGACGTTATACCTCCCGATTTTGCACGCCTTCATCGTCCGGTTTCGGTTGTCGGTCAGCTGAACGTCTTGACGTCGAGTCTTCCGGAGTCCCGCAGGCCGCCTATGCTTGGCGAGGCAAGTTCAGGCATCCGGATAGACCTTTGTGTGCAATTGAGGTTGTTGCTATTTCGCAACGACACCCACATTTCGCCACACATGTGTCCGCGGCTCTTGTGATTGTTTTCCGAACATGGCTACCTTGCATGGAGAGATTCTTCCGGGGGTAAAACCAAATGCGTTTGCGGCGTGCCTTGCTTGTAACGACCGCCTTCTCGACACTGATGTTCGGGGCGGGCGCGGCATATGCCCAGTCGTTTGACTGGTCTGGTTTCTATGTTGGCGTCGGCGTAGCCGCCGGCGGCGGTTTTGACGGCGGCACGCTGTCTTGGTTCGATCCCGAAGACGAGATTTGGGACGACGTTCTCGGCGATGCCGAGACCGATGATGATGAACCGTTTGTCGGCGGCGGTGATGATCCTCTTGAGGATTTCCCCGGTGCACTTGCCGGCTTTGGTCTGACGGGCAGCGTCGGCTTCAACCAGCAGATGGATAACTTCCTGTTCGGTATCGAAGCCAGCATCACCAGCGGTCCGTTCAAATCGGAAGCGACCTACGTTCAGTCCGGTACGGTGACCTATACCACCACCACTACCGGGGTGACTTCGACGATCAACGAGACCACTTCGGTGTTCCAGACGTCGACGCTCGAGTACACGAGCACTCTGCTTACCTATGTCACGACGGTCACGAACCCGCCGCTGACGTCCACCTTCACCACCACGGCGTCGACCACCATCTTCCAGACGACGACCACGGTGGGCACGACGACTATCGAAGGTCCGACAACCTCCACGATTTCTGTTACTACGGTCACGGAGACGTTCCTCACCACGACCTTCGGCGACACGACGATCTACGAAACCACGAGCGCTACCTTTGTGACGGATGGCGAGTGGACGCAGACGATCACAGGTCGTGCGCAGATCGACTGGCTGGCCACGATCAAGGGCCGCATCGGCGTCACGGCGGATCGTACCCTGTTCTTCGCAACAGGTGGTCTGGCGATCGCGGGTGTCACGCAGGAAACGACTGCGGTACTCGATGTCAGTCAGCCGGACGACAGCGTCCTGCGGACGACGTGGAGCGGCAGCAACTCGGAAACCAGGTTCGGCTTCGTGGTCGGCGGCGGTATCGAGCACGCACTCGATGATCACTGGATCATCAGCGGTGAGGCCGAGTACTTCAACCTGGGTACGGCTGAGTACGACGTGTTGCCTGACCAACTCGACGAGAACTATGGTCACCAGACGCAGGTTCTTGATGGTGGTTCCGTCAAGGTCGGCGTAAAGTACAAGTTCTAGTCTGACGGCTGGCGTCAGATCACAGGTTGGTTGGTATGACGTCACTAAATGCGCTCCGGGGCGGGATCCTTGCCCCGGCGCTTTCTTTTCTGGAGAGCGGCAAGCGAGGTCAGGCCTACAAGGCTTACCGAGTGATCCGCCAGCGAGACCCGCGGAACGCTGGTGTCCCGTTCAATTTCGCCAATGCACTGCTTGCGCGAGGCCTCGCCAAGGAAGCCGAGGCCGAGTATCGCGAGGCACTGCGGCTCGATCCCAACGCTCCCGACATCATCAACAACCTGGCCTCTGCCCTGTCGACCCAAGGCCGGCATGAAGAGGCCGTCGAGGTCACGGACAAGGGACTCGCGAAGCATCCCAACAATGCGAACCTGCTGCGCACGCGTGGGGTCGCGCGGTTGCACCTGCGGCAGTTCGAAAGCGCCTTGCAGGACGCGCAGACGCTGATCGAGGTCGCGCCGGCCCTGCCAGATGCGTACAACCTTCGCGGCGACGCCTTCTCCAACATGGGGCGCTGGGACGACGCCATCGTCAATTTCAAGCGGGCGGTCGAGGTCAGCGGCGGGCATCCGCAGTTCCGCATCAACCTGGGCAGCGCCTATGCGGCGCGCGGCGCCCTCGCCGAGGCCGCGTCGACCTTCAGCGGCGTGCTCAAGGAGCGGCGCCGGGACTACAAGACGATCAACGCGCTCGCGGCAGTGCTGCAGCGGATGAACAAGCACCAGGATGCGGTGCGGGCCTGCGAACTGGCGCTCAGCATCCAGCCGGATTTCGCCGAAGTGCACAACCGCATGGCGCAGTCATACCTGGCGATGGAGAAGTGGCCCCAGGCCATCGACACCGCCAAGGACGTTCTCGTGCGTCATCCCAAGCACCAGGAAGCCATGTTCAACCTGGGCATGGCGCTGATCGGTGGTCGACGGTACGACGAGGCCGTCGAGTGCTTCGACCAGATCCTGCAACTGGGGCCCGAAGACGACATGGCGCTGCTGAACCTTGGCAACGCCCTGGCCGGCGCCGGGCGATCCCAGGCGGCGCTCGATGCTTACAACCGGATGATCGACCGGCAGCCCAACTGGGCTGGTGGCTACCTCAATATCGGCCACGCCTATGGCCGGATGCGCCGTTGGGACGATGCTCTTGCGAGCTACCGCAAGGCGTATGACCTCGAGCCCGACAAGAAGGACCACCTCTACAACATCGGCAACGTTCACCTGCACCTGGGTGACTACGAAGAGGGCTGGAAGGGCTACGAGTATCGCAACAAGGCCTCCGAGGGCGTCCAGGTCCGGTTCCCCGATATTGCCGTCTGGAACGGCGAGGACCTGACCGGAAAGCGGATCGCCGTGTTCGGCGAACAGGGCCTTGGCGACAATATCCAGATGGCGCGCTACCTGCCGCTGCTGCAGCAGCGTGGCGCGACGGTTGCCTTCCACGGCTATCCGATGCTGCGGGCCCTGCTGCAGACCGCCGCGCCGGGGTTGGCCTATGTCGATGGCGACGCCAAGCCCGAGGATTTCGATTTCCAAGTCGCGACCATGAGCCTGCCGGCCAAGTTCGGGACGCGGGTCGAGACCATTCCGGCCACGGTGCCGTACTTCTCCGCCGAGCCGGATCGCGTGGCCAAGTGGAAAGAGCGCATTGGCGAGCACGGCTTCCGCATCGGCATCAACTGGCAGGGCAACCCGTCAGGCAAGATCGACGAAGGCCGTTCGGCGCCGCTCAAACAGTTCCTGCGCTTTGCCGAAGTGCCCGGGGTTCGCCTCATCTCGATGCAGAAGAACCACGGTCTCGAGCAACTCGACGATGTGCCCAAGCACATCAAGATCGACATGCTCGGAGACGACTTCGACACCGGCAAGGACGCGTTCCTCGATACCCTCGCGGTAATGGCGAACCTCGATCTGGTGGTGACCACCGACACCTCGCTCGCCCACGTCACTGGCGGCTTCGCCATGCCGACATTCGTGGCACTGAAGGAGCATCCCGACTGGCGCTGGCTGCTCGATCGCGAGGACAGCCCCTGGTATCCGCATCACCGCCTGTTCCGGCAGAAGCAGTTCAGCGTCTGGGATGAACCGTTCATCGCCATGACCGAAGCAATCCGTGAACTGGTGCAGAAGAAGACGAACTAGGGGAGCGGCACGATGCAGCTGATGGTTGAAGTTTCGGTGGGCGAAGTGCTCGACAAGATCACCATCCTCGAGATCAAGGACCAGCGGATCAGCGATCCGGGCAAGCTCGCCAATGTCCGCGCCGAGCTGAAGACGCTCAACGATACCCTGGCCGACGTTTTGAAGCCGACGCCGGAACTCGACCGGCTCCGCAAGGAACTCTACGACATCAACGCCGAACTCTGGGTCATCGAGGACGATATCCGCGAGTGCGAGGCCGCCAAGGATTTTGGGCCGAAGTTCATCGAGCTCGCCCGTGCGGTCTACTTCACCAACGACAGGCGGGCGACCGTCAAAAAACAGATCAACCTCGCCGTCGGCAGCCGCCTCGTCGAGGAAAAGAGCTACGCCGGCAGCCTCTAGCCGAGGGGAGCGGGATCGCAACGCGGTCCCGCCCACTCCCGATCAGCGGCGTCCGTAAAGCTCCACCCAGGTCGGGCCGCGCCCATTGGCAAACTTGCCGTAGCTGAACGCGACGTGCCGGATGAAGCGGTTGTTGATGCGCAGGTCGATGGCGCGGGTGTAGCCGCCTTGCGGGATCCAGAGGCGGACCGGCAGGTCGTCGCGGACGCCATTGCCGTAGCGCACATCGAGATCGTAGATCATCAGGTCGTTGCCGGTGACGCGCAGCCTGAGCTTGTCGAACGTGCCGGCGCCGAAGCCGACATTGATCCTGTCGTGATCGAGCAGGCCGTTCACCCTGCGACGTCCCAGATAGACCCAGACGGCAGCTCCGCGGGGACCGCGGAAACGAGGCCGGCCACGCCGGCAAGACCAAGGGCAAGTAGTTGACGGCGATCCATCTCAGTTCTCCTCCTGTGGATCACCCCACCGCACCCCGAGGCTGCGCGTCCCGCCATGAACTCCCGCTGAACCGGACTGTTCGTTCGGCGTGCTTCCCGTCCCGCCCCCGGGCGGCTAAGAGTTTGCCCTCAAAGGGAGATGCGACATGAACATCCGCAAACTGGGCAAGACCGGATACGACGTTTCCGAGATCGGGCTCGGTACCTGGCAGCTCGGCGAGAGCTTTGGCGCGCTCAACGATGAGACGGCGGCCGAAATCCTGAAGACGGCGCGCTCGGCCGACGTCAGTTTCTGGGACACGGCGGATGTCTATGGCGGCGGCCAGTCGGAGCGCCGGATCGGCGAGCTCCGCGACAAGAAGGGCGTGTTCGTCGCCACCAAGCTCGGCCGCAATGGGGAGATCTTCCCCGACATGACGGGCTACAACAAGCGCAACATCAAGGAGAGCCTCGCCGGCTCTATCAAGCGGCTGGGAGTCGAGACGCTCGACCTCGCCCAGCTCCACTGCATTCCCACCGACGTGCTGCGCGACGGCGAAGTCTTCACCATCATGGACGACCTGCGCGATGCCGGAATGATGCGGAACTGGGGCGCCAGCGTCGAAAATGTCGAGGAAGCACAACTCGCCATGCGCGCCGAGGGCTGCGCGACGTTGCAGGTGATCTTCAACCTGTTCCGGCAGGACTACATCACTGAAGTGTTCCCGGCGGCGCAGAAGAGCAATGTCGGCATCATCGTCCGGCTGCCGCTCGCCTCGGGCCTGCTCTCGGGCAAGTGGAACAAGCAGACGAAGTTCGCGCCGACCGACCACCGCAACTTCAACGCCAACGGCGAGAGCTTCAACGTCGGCGAGACCTTCTCCGGGCTGCCGTTCGAAAAGGGCGTCGAGCTCGCCGACCAGCTCAAGCAGATGATCCCCGCCGGCATCCCGCTCAGCCAGTTCGCGCTGCGCTGGATCCTCGACCAGCCGGCGGTTTCGACGGTCATCGCCGGCGTCACCCGGCCGGATCAGCTGCGTGCCAATGTCGATGCCACGAAGCGCGAGCCGATCGAGCCGGCCTTGGCGGATAAGCTGAGCGGCTGGTACCAGGAGAAGGCACGGCCGGAGATCCGGGGTCGGATCTAGCTGTTGCGGCTGCTCTTGAGGGTGGGGCGGCGGCCGCCTCACCTCCCCATCCGCCTAGCCCCCTTCCATCCATCGCCGCCGCTGCCTAAGTTATCCGCACCTTCCTCTTCCCGAGTACCCACATGTCCGAGCATCCCGCCTTCGAACTCGTCCGCGAACAGCAGATCGGGGAGATCAGTTCGCTGGCCAGGCTCTACCGGCACAGGAAAACCGGGGCGGAGGTGCTGAGCCTCATCAACGAGGACGAGAACAAGGTGTTCGGCGTCACGCTGAAGACGCCGCCGGAGGATTCGACCGGCGTCGCGCATATTCTCGAGCATTCGGTGCTGTGCGGCTCGCGCAAGTACCCGGTGAAGAAGCCGTTCGTGGAGCTGCTCAAGGGCAGCCTTCACACTTTCCTCAACGCCATGACGTTCTCGGACAAGACCGCCTATCCGGTCGCGTCGCAGAATCTCAAGGACTTCTACAACCTCGTCGATGTCTATCTCGATGCGGTCTATTTCCCGCTGATCACCGAGGACACGTTCCGGCAGGAAGGCTGGCACTACGAGCTCGACAACACCCAGGGCCCGATGGTGTTCAAGGGCGTGGTCTTCAACGAGATGAAGGGCGCCTATTCCTCGGCCGCGGCGCTGCTCGGCAAGGTCAGCCAGCTCTCGCTCTATCCGGATACGACCTATGGCGTGAACTCGGGCGGTGATCCCAAGGCCATCCCCGATCTCACCTACGAGTACTTCAAGAACTTCCACGCGAAGTTCTATCACCCGTCCAATTCGCGCGTCGTCTTCTACGGCGACGATGATCCGGCGAAGCGACTGGAAATCCTCGAGGAGTATTTCAGCCAGTTCGAGCGCATCGACCCCAAAGCGGAAGTCGCGCTGCAGCCGCGTTGGAGCGCGCCGCGTCAGATGCACGAAACCTACGCCGCCAGTGAGGACGAGGCCGGCAAGAAGACGGCCATGGTCACCGTCAACTGGATGCTCGACGAGATCACCGATCCCGAGACCGTGCTGGCGCTGAACATCCTCGAATCCGTGCTGGTCGGAACGCCTGCGGCGCCGCTCAGGAAGGCGATGATCGATTCCGGCCTCGGTGAAGGCCTAACCGGCTCCGGCCTCGCCGATGGCATCCGCCAGCCCTATTTCACCTTCGGGCTCAAGGGCATCGAGGATGGTGCCGGGGAGAAGGTGCAGGATCTCATCATCTCGACGCTCGAAACGCTGAGCGCCGAGGGGATCGATCCCAAGACCATCGAGGCGGCGATCAACACCGCCGAGTTTGGCCTGCGCGAAAACAACACCGGCTCGTTCCCGCGCGGTATCGCGCTGATGTTCCGCTCGATGGGCACGTGGCTCTATGGCGGCGATCCGCTTTCGCCACTGAGCTTCGAGGCGCCGCTGAAGGCGATCAAGGACAAGCTGGCCGCCGGCGAGCGCGTGTTCGAAAGCCTGATCAAGACCCACATCCTCGACAACCGGCACCGCACCACGGTGCTGCTCACGGCCGACCCCGAAAAGGCGGCGGTCGAAGCCGCTGAGGAGCGGGCGCGGCTCGATGCGGCGCAGCAATCGCTCGATGCCGCCGGGCTTGCGGAAGTTGCCGAACAGACGGCGCGCCTCAAGGAATTGCAGGAAGCCGGCGATCCGCCCGAGGCCCTGGCGCGCATTCCGACCCTGACGCTCGAGGACCTGCCGCGCGCCAACAAGGCGATCCCGATCGCCAAGGAAGAGGTGGAGGGCGTGCCGCTCTATACGCACGACCTGCCGACCAATGGCGTCGTCTACCTCGATCTCGGCTTCAACCTCGACCGGCTGCCCGGCCGTTTGCTGCCCTACCTGCCGCTGTTCACCCGGGCGCTGACGCAGACCGGCACGAGCAAGGAAGATTTCGTCTCGCTTACCCAGCGGATAGGCCGCACCACCGGTGGTGTCGGCGCCAACCGCTGGAGCTCGACGCGACGCGACGGTGCCGGTACGGCAGCCTGGCTGTTCGTGCGCGGCAAGGCGACGCCGGACCATGTCGGCGACCTCCTCGCCATCCTCCACGATGTCATCACCGACGCGCGGCTCGATAATCGCGAGCGCATCAAGCAGATGGTGCTGGAGAGCAAGGCTGGGTTCGAGAGCTCGCTCGCGGGCATGGGTAACAGCATCGTCTCGTCGCGCGTCCGCGCCGGGTTCAGCGAGGCCGACTGGCTGAGCGAGAAGCTCGGTGGCGTCAGCCACTACTTCTTCCTCAAGGATCTCGTCGCGCAGATCGACGGCAACTGGCCCGCTGTGCAAGCGGCTCTCGAGGAAATCCGCTCGCTGCTGATCGGCCGCTCGGGGATGATCGTCAACGTTACCGCCGACAGCTTCGCCATCGCAGCGCTGAAGCCCGAACTCGCAACCTTCATCGCCGGATTGCCCGCCGGCCGAAGCGCCTCGGTCGAGGGCTGGGGCTTTGAGCCCGGCCCGCTGTCGGAGGGGCTGACTTTCCCGGGGCAGGTCAACTACGTGGCCAAGGGCGCTAACCTCAAGGCGCTCGGCTTCGAGCCGACCGGCGGCACCGCCGTCGCCATCAAGCACCTCAACACGACCTACATGTGGGACAAGGTGCGCGTGCAGGGCGGCGCCTACGGCGGCTCGTCCGGCCTCGATCCCTTCGCCGGCACCTTCGCCTTCACCTCGTATCGCGACCCGAACCTGCTCGACACGATCGACGTCTATGACAAGGCCTCGAGCTTCCTCAAGGCCGGCGTCGGCGAGCAGGACCTCGTGCGCTCGGTCATCGGTGTCATCGGCACGGTCGACACCTATCGCCTCCCGGACTCCAAGGGCTTCACCTCGCTGATCTGGGAACTGTCGGGTGACACGGACGAAGCGCGGCAGAAGCGTCGCGACGAAATCCTCTCTGCCTCCAGCCGCGACTTCAAGGCCCTCGCCGACGCGCTCGACCAGGTGGCCCGCAACGGCCAGGTGGTCGTCCTCGGCTCCGAAAAGGCGATCAAGGCCGCCAACGACGAACGGGGCAACTTCCTCAAGGTGACGAAGGTTCTATAGGTACACGCCGACCACCCGTGCGTGCGATCCGACTGAGAGAGTGGTGACTTATGAGAAGGAGCTTGCCATGTCCGACCAGATGATCGTCTGCCCGCATTGCGGCAGCACCAATCGCGTCGCCGACGGCAAGCCGCTCAGCGAGGGCAAGTGCGGCAAGTGCCACGAACTGCTGTTCGTCGGCGAATCCGCTCACGTCGATGCTGCGACCTTCGATCGTCAGATCACCCGCTCCGAGGTCCCGGTCGTCGTCGATTTCTGGGCCGACTGGTGCGGCCCCTGCCACGCCATGGCACCAAGCTTTGAAGCCGCCGCTCGCGAGCTCGAGCCCAGGATGCGGTTCGTGAAACTCGACACCGAAGCCGAACCCCAGGTCGCCGCACGCTACAATATCCGCGGCATCCCCAACCTCATCGTCTTCCACAAGGGCAAGATCCTCGCCCAGCAGGCCGGCGCGGTGGACGCGCGGACGCTCACCAGCTGGCTGCGGCAGTACGCGGGGTAGGGGACTTGAACCGGCGGGCACGATAGCCGTTACTTCCCCCATGCCCACCCCGTTCCTCGATCGCGACCTCCACGTTCGCCCCATCGACGCCTATATCGATCCGCCCGTGCCGCGTGCCCGGGCGATCATCACGCATGGGCATGCCGATCATGCTCGATCTGGCCATGGCGCGGTGCTGGCGACGCCCGACACCATCGCCATCATGAAGGTGCGCTACGGCGAGGATTGCGCGCAGCGCTTCCAGCCGCTCGAATTCGACACGCCTCTCCAGGTCGACGATGTCACCATCACGCTAAAGCCGGCCGGCCATATCCTCGGCTCGGCCCAGGTGCTGATGGAGCACAAAGGACAGCGCATCGTCGTCACGGGCGACTACAAGCGGCTGCCGGATACGACATCGCAGCCGTTCGAGCTGGCCGAATGTGACCTGTTGGTCACCGAGGCAACGTTCGGGCTGCCGGTGTTCCAGCACCCAAAGCCACTCGATGAAGTAGCGCGGCTGCTGCGTTCCGTGGTGAGCTTCCCCGATCGCGCCCACGTCATCGGTTGCTATGCGCTGGGCAAGGCACAGCGGATGATCGCGCTGCTGCGCGAGGCCGGCTACGACGCGCCGATCTATCTCCACGGCGCGATGATCCGGCTCTGCGAACTCTATGTCGAGCGCGGCATCGACCTCGGCGTGCTCAGGCACTCGCTTGAGGCCACCAAGGCGGAACTCGCGGGCCAGATCGTGATCGCGCCGCCCTCCGCCATCAAGGATCGCTGGAGCCGCCGGCTGCCCGATCCGGTGCTGGCGGTTGCCTCGGGGTGGATGAGCGTCAAGCAGCGGGCCCGGCAGTCCGGCGTCGAGCTGCCGCTCGTGATCTCCGACCACTGCGACTGGAACGAACTCAACCAGACTATCGCCGAGACCGGTGCGAGCAAGGTGTGGGTGACGCATGGGCGCGAGGATGCGCTGGTCTACCAGTGCCGCAAGAACGGGCTCGAGGCCGAGCCGCTCAACATCCAGGCCTATGAGGAAGGCGAGGAGGGCGACGCATGAGGCGGTTCGCCCAGCTGATGGAACTGCTCGCGCTCACACCGTCGCGCAACCGCAAGATCGAGGCAATGGCCGAGTATTTTGGCGAGACGCCCGACCCCGATCGGGGCATCGCGCTCGCCATCCTCACCGACGCGCTCACCTTCAAGAACGTGAAGCCGGCGATCCTCCGCGATGTCGTCCTTGCCGAAGTCGACCCGCACCTCTTCGCCCTCAGCTACGACTATGTCGGCGATCTCGGCGAGACCATCGCGCTGATCTGGCCACATCACGGCGGGACGGAGCCGCTGCCCTCCCTCTCGGACCTCGTCGAGCTGTTCAACATCACCAGCAAGGCCGAGTTGCCCAAGCTGATCGGCTCGCTCCTCACCCGCGCCTCGATCAACGAGCGCTGGGCGCTGGTGAAGTTCGCCACCGGCGCGCTGCGAATTGGGGTCAATGCGCGGCTCGCGAAGACCGCGCTGGCGACGATGAGTGGCAAGGAGCTGCAGGACATCGAGGAAGTCTGGAACGGGCTGAAGGTGCCCTACACCGATCTCTTCGACTGGCTCGAGGGCAGGGCGGACCGGCCCGACATCGATCATACCGCCCGCTTCCACCCGCTGATGCTGTCGAACCCGATCGACGAGGACAAGGACCTCGCCGTGCTCCAGCCGAAGGACTGGGTGGCCGAGTGGAAATGGGATGGCATCCGCGTCCAGACCATCGCCGCCCGAGGCAAGGTCTCGATGTTCTCGCGCACCGGCGACGACATCGCGGCGGCGTTTCCGGATGTCGTCGAGAACGTCTTCGGCGATGCCGTGCTGGACGGTGAACTGCTGGTCGGGCCGGACTTCGAGCCGCTGCCGTTCAACGACCTGCAGCAGCGGCTCAACCGCAAGGTGGCGATTGGCAAACATCTGCAGACTTTTCCTGCCTTTGTGCGCGTCTACGACATGCTTTTCGACGGCAATTCCGACATCCGCAGCCTGCCCTGGAGCGAGCGGCGGCAGCACCTCGAGGCATGGTTCGCGGCCCATCCGCAGACGCGCCTCGACCTTTCGCCGATCGTGCCGTTCGACGATTTTGCGCAGCTCGCCGAAATCCGTCGCCGCGGCGCCGCCGAGCATGGGCACGAGGGCGTCATGCTCAAGCTGCGCGCGTCACCCTATGTGCCGGGACGACCTAAAGGCTTGTGGTACAAGTGGAAACGCGATCCGAACGTGGTCGACGCGATCCTGATGTATGCCCAGCGCGGCCATGGCAAGCGCTCGTCCTTCTACTCGGACTACACGTTCGGCGTATGGAAGGGGAACGAGATCGTCCCCATCGGCAAGGCCTATTTCGGCTTCACCGACGAGGAGCTGAAGCAACTCGACAAGTGGGTGCGCAACAACACCGTCAACAGCTTCGGCCCGGTGCGGGAAGTTTCGAAGGAACTCGTTTTCGAGGTAGCCTTTGATTCTGCTCAGCAATCCGGCCGCCACAAATCCGGCATCGCCCTTCGCTTCCCTCGCATCAACCGGATAAGGTGGGACAAGCCGGCGAACGAAGCCGCCACCATCGAGGACATGCATGTGTTCCTCGGCGCCACCTGAGGTTCGCCATGTCGCTCGCCGCCATCGAGAGGAAGATCATCGCGCTCGAAGGCGAGATGCTGGCCGCAGTGACGCGCGAGGATTTCGAAGCCGCCGCTCGCTTCCGCGACGAGATTGCCGCTCTCAAGGGCGAAGCCGGTGTCCGGAAGCCGCCGCCGGGTGAGATGGGTCTCGGCACGCAGGTCCCGGTGGTCAAACCGCCCAAGGGCTGGAAGCCGCCGAAGAAGCCGGACCTGATGACGAACGTGAAGCCCCGGAAGCGCTAGCCGCGCACCATCTGCTGGTCGGCCAGCTTCCGAATCTCGCGCAGCTCGGTGATGGTGGTCTCGAGGTCCTTCTTCTGCGCCTCGAGCAGTTCGAGCCGCTCGTCGACCTTGGACACCAGCATCTTCACCTGCTTCGTCTGCGATTGCGCGTCGTAGAGGCTCAGGTAGTCGGAGATGTCGCGCAGCGAGAAGCCGAGCCGCTTGCCGCGGAGAATGAGGATCAACCTGGCCCGGTCGCGGCGGCGGAACACGCGGGTGCTGCCGACACGCTCGGGCTTCAGCAGGCCCTTGCTCTCGTAAAAGCGAATGGCGCGGGTCGAGATGCCGAACTCTTCCGCCAGGTCGGCGATGGCGAACAGGTCGCGGTTTTCGGGTTCAGGCCGGTTCATGCGTCTTGCCCCGTGCTGCGTATTCCTCGCGCAGCTCCTTCTTGCTCAGCTTGCCGATTAGCGTCTTCGGCAACTGGTCCTTGAAGATGATTTCCTTGGGCATTTCGATCTTGTTGAGAGTCAAAGCAAGGAATTTCCTCAGGTCGAGCTCGCTGACCACCTGCCCGTCCTTGAGCTTGATGTAGGCGACCGGCGCCTCGCCGCGATACTCGTCGGGAACGCCGATGACATTCACCTCTTCGACCGCCGGGTGGTGCTGGATGGCTTCCTCGATGTTGCGCGGATAGACGTTGAAACCCGAGCAGATGATCAGGTCCTTGATGCGGTCGACGATGAAGACGTAGCCGTCCTCATCGAGAACGCCGACGTCGCCGGTGCGCAGCCAGCCGTCGGTAAAGGCGTCTTCCGTCGCTTCGGGGTTGTTGTAGTAGCCCAGCATGACCTGAGGGCCCTTCACCTGCAGTTCGCCGCGCTCGCCGAGGCCAACCACCTTGCCGGTCTCGACATCGACGAGGCGGATGTCGGTCGCCGGGATCGGCTGGCCGATCGAGAGCGGCTTGCTTGGCACGCGGAGTGCCGCGCAGCAGACGACGGGAGAGGCTTCGGTGAGCCCGTATCCCTCGGCCAATAGCGCCGGACTGACCTTGGCCCAGGCGGCGCGGACCTCGTCGCTGAGTGGCGCGCCGCCGGAGACGACGACCTCTACCGAGGCGAGGTGCGGCTTGGCGCGGTCGCCGGCCTTGGCGAGAGCCTGGATCAGCGTCGGCACGGCCGGCATTATGTTCGCGCCGGTGCGGCTCATCAGATCGAGGAAGGCCTTCATCTCGAAGCGCGGCAGCATCACCACCTGGCCGCCGCAGGCGAGCGGCACGTTGAGGCAGGCGGTCATCGAGAAGATGTGGAAGAAGGGCAGCACCGCCACCGTGCGCGAGGGCGGGTTGAACAGGCCGAGCGCCCAGATTTCGATCTGGCTCAGGTTCGCGGCGATATTGGCGTGGCTCAGCATGGCGCCCTTGGGGAGGCCGGTGGTGCCACCGGTATATTGCTGGACGGCAACATCGGCCTTTGCGTCGATTTCGACCGGGGCCGGGACCTGCTTCTGGTTGAGCAGTTCATCGAACCGGCTGATATTGTTGGCGATTTTGGTTCGGTCGAGCTTCACGAGGTCCTTGGCCTTGGCGACCGAATAAAGGACTTTCTTCACGCCGGGCAGGGCGTTGGGGAAGTGGGCGACGATCAGCTTCTTGATGTGTCCGGCTTCGACCAGGGCCTCGGCCTTGTCGAAGATGAGCTTGAGATCGAGGGTCACCATCAGCTCGGCGCCCGAGTTGCCGATGATGTGGCTGAGCTCCTTGACGGTGTAGAGCGGGTTGCAGTTCACGACGATGCCACCGGCGCGCAGCACGCCGTAATAGGCGATGACGTAGAAGGGCGTGTTGGGGAAGAGCAGGGCGACGCGGGTGCCTTTGCGGACGCCGAACTGGCTCTGCAAAGCTCCGGCGAAGGCATTGATCTGCTTGCCTAATTCGCCATACGTGGTCTTCTTGCCGAGGAAATCGAGGGCGTCGGCTTCGGGGGTGCGGGCGCAGGAGGCGAGCACCTGTTCGTGGACGGGCGTGAGGTCGATCGGGCTGTCCCAGGTAATACCCTCGGGATAGTTGTCGATCCACGGGCGCAGCGCGCCCTCCGATATGGTTGCCATCTGCTCCTCCTCCGATCGTTTGCCGATCGCCGTTTGCGCAAACTATCCCATTGATTGACGTAAGCGTCAAACGGCCGACGTTGGAACTCGAACCGGCCGGTTTCGTATTGTCCGGGAAAGCACGGCCCTGTTCCAAAGACTTTCACCGGGCCAATGGTTGCCTTTAACGTCCGCTGGTTGACCTATACGTCAACAGGCGCTATTTTGTAGCCGACGGTGCATGCCCGCGCATAGACTCCCGGCAAGTGGAGTCGGTCCGGGTGGTTGCGGAGACGGTCGTTCCATCGTCGTGACCTGCACCATTGCTGCTTCGGCAGAGGAGGATGTTGATGGTCTGGCTGCTGTTGATCCTGTCGCTCGTCGCCATCGCGGTGTTGGCCATGCGCCGCGCTCCGTTGTGGCAATGGGCCGTCGCGGCGCTGGTCATCGGGGCGCTGTCCCGCATCTCGACCGACAATGGCCTGTGGCTGATGACGGACACGCTGGGCTGGGTGCTGACGCTGCTGCCCGCCGCTCTCCTCGGACTTCTCTCCCTCACGCCGATCCGCAAGCTCGTCCTCACCGGCCCGGCCTACGGCATCGTCAAATCCATCCTGCCGCGCGTCAGCCGCACCGAGCAGGAGGCGCTGGATGCCGGCACGGTCGGCTGGGATGCGGAACTGTTCGGCGGGCGGCCGGACTGGACCAAGCTGCTCGGGGTGCGGAAGCCGACGCTCAGCACCGAGGAGCAGGCGTTCCTCGACGGGCCGTGCGAGACGGTCTGCTCGATGATCGATGACTGGGACACGCGCAACAATCGCGCCGACATGCCGCCGGCCGTCTGGACCTATCTCAAGGAGAACGGCTTCCTCGGCATGCTGATCGGCCGCGAGCATGGCGGGCTCGGCTTCTCGGCGCAGGCGCAGAGCCAGGTGGTGAGCAAGATCGCCTCGCGCTCGATCGCGGCGGGCATCACGGTGATGGTGCCGAACTCGCTCGGGCCGGGCGAATTGCTCGAAAAATACGGCACGCCCGAGCAGAAGGCGAAATATCTCGGCCGCCTCGCCAAGGGGCAGGAGATCCCGTGCTTCGCGCTGACCGGACCGCATGCGGGGTCGGACGCGGCGGGCATGCGCGACGTCGGCGTGGTCTGCTACGACATGTACGAGGGCAAGAAGACGCTTGGCGTGAAGCTCAGCTGGGACAAGCGCTACATCACGCTGGCGCCGGTGGCGACACTGCTGGGCCTCGCCTTCCACCTGCACGATCCCGAGCACCTGATCGGCGAGGTCGACAATGTCGGCATCACGCTGGCGCTAGTGCCGGCCAATTTCCCCGGCGTGAAGATCGGCCGGCGGCACTACCCCTCGCGCTCGGCCTTCATGAACGGACCGACCCAGGGCCGCAACGTCTTCATCCCGCTGGATTTCCTCATCGGCGGCAAGGAGTATGTGGGGCAGGGCTGGCGCATGCTGATGGAGTGCCTTGCCACTGGTCGCGCCATCTCGTTGCCGGCCATCGGCACCGTCTCTATCAAGTACGCGCTGCGTGTCACCTCCGCCTATGCCCGCATTCGTCGGCAGTTCGGCATCCCCGTCGGGCTGATGGAGGGCGTGGCCGAGCCGCTGAGCCGGATGGTGCGCTCGTCCTATCTCTACGAAGCGTCGCGGGCACTCACCGCGTCGATGGTCGATGAAGGCCAGCGCCCCTCGGTCCTGTCGGCGCTGCTGAAATACCGGACCACCGAGGCGATGCGGGACGCCTTCAACGACGCCATGGATATCCACGGCGGCCGCGCCGTGCAGGATGGGCCGTCGAACTACCTGTTTTCGGGTTACGCGACGACGCCGGTGGCGATCACCGTGGAAGGCGCGAATATCCTGACACGGACGCTCATCACCTTCGCCCAAGGTGCGCTGCGGGCGCACCCGTATCTCTATGCCGAGATTTCGGCCGCACAGAACAACAATCGAAAGGCCGGCCTCGCCGCCTTCGACGCGGCTTTCTGCGGCCATGTCAGCTTCATGGCGCGCAACAAGATCGGCAGCCTGCTGCACGCCATCAGCAGCGGCGCCTTCGCGTCGAGCCCGGTCGATCACGAGATGTCGCGCTGGTACAAGCAGCTTGCCCGCTACAGCCAGAGTTTTGCGCTGGTCGGCGACTGGACCGTGGTGTTCCTCGGCGGCGACCTGAAGCGCAAGCAGCGGCTCTCCGGCCGCATGGCCGATATCCTCTCCGACCTCTACCTGCTCTCGGCGGTGCTGAAGCGCTACGAGGACGACGGGCGCATCGAGGAGGATCGCCCGGTGGTCAATGCCATCGCGCGGGACCTGATCTACTCGATCGAGCAGAGCTTTGCGGCGGTGTTCGCCAACTTCCCGAATGCGATCCTCAGGAACGCAATGCGGTTCCTGGTGTTTCCGCTGGGTCGGCACGCCAAGCCCGCTTCCGATCGCGAGACCTACCGGCTGGCGCGCTCGGTGCTGCAGCCCGGCGCGTTCCGCGACCGGCTGACCAAGGGAACCTACGTGTCGATGGACCCCAAGGACATTACCGGCGTGCTCGAGGATGCGCTGATCAAGGTCACCACCGCGGCGGAGATCGAGACCAAGTTCGTCCGCGCCATCAAGAAGGGTGTGATTGAGCGGCGGCTGGATCGCGACGCCATTTCGGATGCCGTCGAAAAGGGCGTGCTGACCGAGGCGGAGGCGGCCACGCTCCGGCTCGCCGACCAGGCGACCGACAAGGTCATCAAGGTCGATGACTTCGATCCGGAGGAGCTGGGTTCAAAGCAGCTCAGGCGCGAACGGCCACAGGTCGAAGAAGCCGCTGAATAGGCCCGAACGAAGGAGCCGGAAATGGCCCAGGTACAGACGCCGAACGTGCAACTGCCGGCCAGCCGCGCCTGGACGTTCCATGTCGATTTCGAGGGGATCGGCTGGCTCACGCTCGATGTCCCGGACGTGCCGGTGAACACGCTGAGCCGCGAGACGCTGACCGAGCTCAACGGCATCGTCACCGGTATCGAGGAACTGGCGCAGTCGGGCGAACTGAAGGGCGTGGTCCTGCTCTCGGGCAAGGAGAGCGGGTTCATCGCCGGGGCCGACATCACCGAATTCGACGACATGGGCGATCCCGGCGTGCTGCGCGCGGCGCTCGACCGGACCCACGCGCTGTTCGACCGGATCGAGGCGATGAAGGTGCCGTTCATCGCCGGCATCCACGGCTTCTGTCTTGGCGGTGGGCTCGAGCTGGCGCTCGCCTGCCACTACCGGATCGCGGTCAACGACGACAAGACGCGCATCGGTTTCCCCGAAGTGAACCTCGGCATCTTTCCCGGCTTCGGCGGCTCCGGCAGATCGATCCGGCAGGCCGGGCCGGTCGACGCGATGCAGATCATGCTGACCGGCAAGCTGCTGCGGGCCAGCCAGGCCAAGCGCATCGGGCTGGTCGACAAGCTGGTGCGGGTGCGGGACACGCTGCGCTGGGAAGCGGGGAAGGCCGTGCTGCAGGCGCGAAAGAGCGCCCCGGCGCCGTTCTCGAAGCGTGCGATGGCGCTTGGCCCGCTGCGTGGCTATGTGGTCAACAAGATGCGGGCCGAGGCCGGCAAGAAGGCAAAGCCGGAGCACTATCCGGCACCATACTCGCTGATCGACCTGTTCGAGGCGCATGGCGACAACTGGCGCGCCATGAAGGAGGGGGAGATCGAGCGGTTCATTCCGCTGATGAACTCCGACATCTCGAAGAACCTGCGCCGGGTGTTCTTTCTCTCCGAGGGGCTGAAGAAGCAGGGCCTGCGCGGCAAGGACAAGGCGACGTTCCGGCGCGTGCATGTGATCGGCGCGGGCGTCATGGGCGGGGATATCGCCGCCTGGTGCGCGCTGCGCGGCATGGGCGTGACGCTGCAGGATCTCGACATGGAGCGGATCAAGCCGGCACTCGAGCGGGCCAAGGCGCTGTTCAAGAAGCGGCTCAAGTCCAAGACCGAGATCGACAATGCCGTGGCGCGGCTCGAAGCCGACGTCACCGGCAAGGGCTTGGCGCGGGCCGATGTGGTGATCGAGGCGGTGATCGAGAACCTCGAAATCAAGCGCAAGATCTTCGCCGACGCCGAACTGAGGACCAAGCCGGGCGCAATCCTTGCGACCAACACGTCCTCGATCGAACTCGAGCGCATCGCCGAGAACCTGACCGCGCCGGGCCGGCTGATCGGGCTCCACTTCTTCAATCCGGTGGCGCAACTGCCGCTGGTCGAGGTGATCCGCTCGCGCTTCAACTCCGATGCCGACATCGCCCGCGGTGCGAGCTTTGCCCTCACCATTGGCAAGTCGCCGGTGGTGGTGAAGTCTGCCCCCGGCTTTCTCGTGAACCGGGTGCTGATGCCCTACATGCTGGGCGCGGTGCAGCGGGTGGAGGCCGGCGCGAGCAAGGAGCAGATCGATGCCGCGGCGGTGGCTTTCGGCATGCCGATGGGGCCGATCGAACTGATGGATACGGTTGGGCTCGATGTCGGCAAGTCGGTGGCAGAGGAACTGGGCAATCCGGTGCCCGACGACAGCCAGTTCGCGCGGCTGATCGCGGAAAAGAAGCTCGGCCGGAAGAGCGGGCAGGGGTTCTATACCTGGACCAACGGCAAGGCGGTGAAGGGCGAGGTGCCTGAGCATCCGGACCTCGCCGGGCTCGGCCGGGAACTGGTGCAACCTCTGGTCAACGCCACGTCGGTCGCCGTTGCCGAAGGCGTCGTGGCCTCGGACGACCTTGCCGATATCGGCGTCATCTACGGAACCGGCTTCGCCCCGTTCCTCGGGGGGCCGATGCAGGCCCGCAAGGACGGGAGAGCCTGATGCCGGAAACTCGCAAGGTCGCCATTGTCGGCTCGGCCCGCATCCCTTTTGCCCGCGCCTATACCGGCTATGCCGAGGAGGGCAACCTCGGGATGCTCGGCGCGGCGCTGGGCGGGCTGGTGGAGAAGTACAACCTTCGGGGCGAGCGTATCGGCGAGGTGATGGCGGGTGCCGTCCTGTCTCACAGCCGCGATTTCAACCTCGCCCGCGAGGCGAGCCTCGATGCCGGCCTGTCGCCACGCACGCCGGGCACCAACGTACAGATCGCCTGCGGCACCTCGTTGCAGGCGGCGCTTTCGCTCGGCGCGAAGATCGCGATCGGCGAGATCGACAGCGCCATTGCGGCGGGGACCGACACCGTCTCCGACAGCCCAGTGGTTTTCGGCGACAAGTTCCAGCACCGCGCCATCAACCTCAGCCGGGCCCGCACCACAGGCGAGAAGCTCAAGGCGTTCAAGGGCTTCAGCTTCGGCGAGCTGGCCCCGGTGGCACCTTCGACGCAGGAGCCGCGCACCGGTCTTTCGATGGGCCAGCATTGCGAACTGATGGCGCGCGAATGGGGGATTTCGCGCGAGGATCAGGACCAGCTGGCGCTCAGGAGCCACCACAACGCCGCCCGCGCCTATGACGAAGGCTTTCACGACGACCTCGTCGTGCCCTTCGGCGGGGTGCTCAGGGATAACAACGTGCGCGCCGATACGACGCTCGAGAAGATGGCGACGATGAAGCCGGCCTTCGACAAGCAATCGGGGCTCGGCACGCTGACGGCGGCCAACTCCACTCCGCTCACCGACGGTGCCGCCTCGGTGCTGCTCGCGAGCGAGGAATGGGCCAAGGCGCGCGGGCTGCCGGTGCTCGCCTACCTGACGCTCGGGCAAGTGGCGGCCAACGATTTCGCCGGCGGCGAGGGGCTGTTGATGGCGCCGACCATCGCGGTGTCGGAGATGCTGCGGCGCTCGAACCTCACCTTCGACGACATCGACCTGTTCGAGATTCACGAGGCGTTCGCGGCGCAGGTACTGGCGACGCTGAAGGCCTGGCGCGATCCGGACTACAACCGCGATACGCTCGGCCGCGAGACGCCGCTGGGCGAGATCGATGCGGACCGGATCAACACGAAGGGATCGAGCCTCGCCTACGGACATCCGTTCGCCGCGACCGGCGCGCGCATCCTCGGGTTGACCGCCAAGCTGCTGGCAACAAGCGAGAAGCAACGGGCGCTGATCTCGGTGTGCACGGCCGGCGGAATGGGCGTTGCGGCGCTGGTTGAGCGGGCCGCCTGAGCACCACATTTTCCCCAGCCCAAGTCGGCTTGACGCTTACGTCAGTCACCGTCTTGTCACGGAAAAGCCGATGCCATAGGGTCCGTACCCAATCCGGCGGTTTCGACCAGTCGGCAAAACAATGAGGCACAGCATTCTAATCGCTGGGCCCGTCAGGAAACTTCTTTGTCAAGGAGATGGGACAAGAATGAAAATAACACAGGTCCTTAAAGCGGTCGCGACCGCCGGCGCACTTGCGCTGTTCATGGCGAGCGCGGCGCAAGCCGTGACGCTTAACCTCGGTAACGGCAGCGAACCTGGTTCCATCGATCCCCACAAGGCCTCGGGCGACTGGGAAAACCGCATCGTCGGCGAACTGTTCGAAGGCCTCGTCGCCGAGGACATCCAGGCGCAGCCGATCCCGGGCCAGGCCGAATCCTGGACCGTCTCCGACGACGGCCTCGTCTACACCTTCAAGATCCGCGCCGACGCGCAGTGGAGCGATGGCCAGCCGGTCGTGGCGCAGAACTGGGTCGACGCGTTCCAGCGCCTGTTCGATCCCAAGACTGCCGCCGACTACGCGTATCTGCAGTACCCGATCAAGAATTCGGCCGCGATCGGCGCCGGCGAGATCACCGATTTCAGCCAGCTCGGCGTCAAGGCCATCGACGACAAGACGCTCGAGATCACCCTCGAGTCCCCCACGCCGTTCTTCCTCGGCGCGCTGACCCACTACACCGCCTACCCGGTCCGCAAGGACATCATCGAGAAGTTCGGTGACCAGTGGACCCAGCCGGAGAACATCGTCGCCAACGGCCCGTACAAGCTGGTCGAATGGGTGCCCGGCTCGTACCTGCGCGGCGTCAAGTCCGACACCTATTACGGCAAGGACGCGCTGAAGATCGACGAGATCAAGTGGGACAATACCGAGGACCTGACCGCGGCGCTCAACCGCTACCGCGCGGGTGAACTCGACATCCTCACCGACTTCCCGGCCGACCAGTACCAGTTCCTGCAGGACAACTATCCCGGCCAGGCGCACGTGGCGCCGTTCCTCGGCATCTACTACTACGTGCTGAACCAGGAAAAGCCGCCGCTGGATAACGTCAATATCCGCAAGGCCCTGTCGATCTCGGTCCTGCGCGACGTCATCGGTCCCGACGTGCTCGGCACCGGCGAACTGCCGGCCTATGGCTGGGTCCCGCCCGGCACCGGCAACTACGAAGGCACGCCCTACGCTCCGGACTGGGCCGAGATGCCCTATGACCAGCGCGTCGAGGAAGCCAAGAAGCTGATGGCCGAAGCCGGTTACTCGCCCGAGAACCCGCTGAAGCTGCAGCTGCGCTACAACACCAACGAGAACCACCAGCGCATCGCCGTCGCCATCGCCGACATGTGGAAGCAGATAGGCGTCGAGGTCGAGCTGTTCAACGCCGAGACCGCCGTGCACTACGACGCGCTGCGCGCCGGTGACTTCAACGTCGGTCGTGCCGGCTGGCTGCTCGACTATGACGATGCCTCGAACACGCTCGATCTGCTTAAGAGCGGCGTGCAGCAGGGCGACACCATGAACTGGGGCAACAACTACGGCCGCTTCAGCGACCCGAAGTTCGACGAACTGCTCGTCTCCGCCTCGAAGGAACTCGACCTCGTCAAGCGCGCTGCGCTGCTGCACGAAGCCGAGAACCTGGCGATGGAGTCGTTCGCTGCGATCCCGATCTACTGGTACGTCAGCAAGAACGTCGTTTCGTCCAAGATCTCGGGCTTCGAGGACAACACCAAGGACATCAACCGCGTCCGCTGGATGACGAAGTCCGAGTAAGCTCTCGACAAGCGGCGGCCGCGGAGTTGGGACTTCGCGGCCGCTTTCCATTTGCCGCCGGCTATCGGCGATGATCCCGCCGGCTCGCGGGAAAGGTCACAATCAAGATGCTCGGCTATGCGCTCAGGCGCGTACTTACGGCTATCCCGATCGTACTGCTCACGATCACGGTATGCTTTTTCATCCTGCGGCTGGCGCCCGGCGGTCCGTTCGACGGCGAGCGCGCGCTGCCGCCCGATCAGTTGCGCAATATCCGCGCCTACTATCACCTCGATGAACCGCTGGTGATGCAGTTCTTCCGCTATGTCGGCGGGGTGCTACAGGGCAATTTCGGGCCCTCGATGGTGATGAAGGATTTCACCGTTTCGCGCCTCATCGGCATCGGCCTGCCGTTCACCCTGATGCTAGGGTTCATGGCCTTCTTCGTCGGTACGATCGGCGGCCTCATCGCCGGCGCCATCGCGGCGGTGAACCAGAACAAGTGGCCGGATTATCTGCTCGTCTTCGTCGTGCTGATCCCGATCATCATCCCGAACTTCCTCATGGCCAACATCCTGCAGCTGGTGTTCGGCGTCTATCTCGGCTGGTTGCCGGTCGGCGGCTACACGCCGGGGGCGTGGCTCAACCTCGTCCTGCCGGTGCTGATCCTCGCGATGCCGCATGGCGCGCGCGTCGCCCGCCTGACGCGCGGATCGATGATCGAGACGCTTGGCACCAACTTCATCCGTACCGCCCGCTCCAAGGGTCTCGGCACCCGGCTCATCCTTGCCCGCCATGCGGTGAAGCCGGCGTTGATCCCGATCGTTTCCTATCTCGGGCCAGGCCTTTCCTACTTGCTCACCGGTTCGCTGGTGGTCGAGCAGGTGTTCGCATTGCCGGGTATCGGCAAGTACTTCATTACCGCCGCGCTCAACCGCGACTACGGTCTCGTGCTCGGCACCACGGTGCTCTACGTGTTCATCATTCTTGCGCTCAACCTGATCGTGGACATCGTCTACGCCTGGCTCGATCCGAAGGTGAGGTACCGCTGATGGCCGGTATCACCGCCAAGGACGCCACGCTCTCGGCCTATGCCGAAGCACTGGCAACGGCGCCCAAGGGCCGCTCGCTGACGCAGGACGCCTTCCGGCGCCTGCGCGGCAACAAGGCGGCCGTGGTGTCGATCTTCGTGCTTGCCGCACTGGTGCTGTTCGCCTTCGTCGGGCCGTACCTGTTGCCCTGGGCCTATGACAAGATCGACTGGTCGGCCATCCGCAAGCCCGCCGACTGGGCTAAGGGGCACTACGCCGGCACCGACCAGAACGGCCGCGACATGCTGGCCCGCACGCTGCAGGGCACGCAGATGTCGCTGCTCGTCGCCATGGTCGCCACCGCGGTCTCGGTGGTGATCGGCGTCGTCTATGGCGCCATCGCCGGCTATTTCGGCGGCCGGATCGATGCGGTGATGATGCGCTTCGTCGATATCATGTACGCGCTGCCCTACATCCTGTTCGTCATTATCCTCGTGGTGATCTTCGGGCGCTCGCCGGTGCTGCTGTTCATCGGCATCGGGTGCCTCGAATGGCTGACCATGGCGCGCATCGTGCGCGGGCAGACACTGTCGCTGAAGCAACGCGAGTTCATCGAGGCGGCCAAGGCCGGCGGCGCCGGTCCCTTCACCATCATCTTCCGCCACATCGTGCCCAACCTCACCGGGCCGGTGGTGATCTATGCCACCCTCACCATCCCGGAAATCATCATCACCGAGAGCTTCCTCTCCTATCTCGGGCTCGGCGTGCAGGAGCCGCAGACTTCGCTCGGCACGCTGATCTCGTTCGGTGCGCCCGTTGCCGAGGCGCTGCCGTGGATGCTCTTCACCCCTGCCGCCTTCCTCGTCGTGATGCTCGTCTGCTTCTCCTATATTGGCGACGGGCTGCGCGACGCGCTTGACCCCAAGGACCGCTAAGATGGCCGATGTCCTCGTCGTCGACGATCTCGACGTCACCTTCCAGCTCCACGATTCTGAGGTCAAAGCGGTCTCCGATCTCGATTTCACCCTCGGCGAGGGCGAAACGCTCGCCGTCGTCGGCGAAAGCGGGTCGGGCAAGAGCCAGGCGTTCCTTTCGATCATGGGGCTGCTCGCCAAGAACGGCCGCGCCACCGGCCGCGCCATGCTGGGCGACGTGAACCTGCTCGGGCTTGGTCCCTCCGCGCTGGACCGGCATCGCGGCAAGGACATCGCGATGATCTTCCAGGATCCGATGACCTCGCTGAACCCCAGCCTCAGGGTCCGCACCCAGCTCTCCGAAGTGCTGGTGCGCCATCGCGGCTTCGAGCAGGACAAGGCCAATCGCGCCGTCATCGAGATGCTCGAGCGTGTCGGCATCCCGGAGCCGGCGAAGCGCGCCAATGCCTATCCGCACGAGCTCTCGGGCGGCATGCGGCAGCGCGTGATGATCGCCATGGCGCTGCTATGCCAGCCCAAGGTGCTGATCGCCGACGAGCCGACCACGGCGCTCGACGTCACGGTGCAGGCGCAGATGCTCGACCTGTTCAAGAGCCTGACGCGCGACTTCGGCACCGCGATGGTGCTGATCACCCACGACCTCGGCGTGGTGGCGGGCATCGCCGACCGGATGATGGTCATGTATGGAGGGCGCTGCGTCGAGAAGGGCCCGACCGACACGCTGTTCTATGATCCGCGCCACCCCTACACGCGGGGGCTGCTGCACTCGACGCCCAATGTCGACAAGCGCGCCGCGCGCCTCGATCCGATCCAGGGCCTGCCGCCTAGCCTCGAGCACCTGCCGCGCGGCTGCGCCTTCCATCCGCGCTGCGCCTTCCGCTTCGACCGGTGTTTCGAGGAGCGGCCGCCGCTGCTTCCCGTCGAGGATGTGCGCGAGAGGGCCTGCTGGTACCAGGGCGAACTCAAATACGAGGAGGTCGCGTAATGCTCGACCGCACCCAGGACCTGCTGAAGGTCGAAAACCTCTCGAAGAACTTCTCCATCTCGGCGGGGCTGTTCTCGAAGCCCCTGCAATTGCGGGCCTTGCAGGACATCAGCTTCACCGTGAAGCGCGGTGAAACGCTCGGCATCGTGGGCGAGTCGGGTTGCGGCAAGTCGACGCTCGGCCGCTGCATCCTGCAACTTCTGTCACCCGACGAGGGCAAGGTGCTGTGGCTCGGGCAGGACATTTCGAACCTGCCGGAAGCGGAGATGCGCAAGAAGCGCCGCGACCTGCAGATCATCTTCCAGGACCCGCTGGCCTCGCTCAATCCGCGCATGACGGTGGGCGAGATCATCGCCGACCCGCTGCGCACGCTGATGCCCGAGATCGACGCCAAGGGCCGACGCGAGCGGGTGATCAAGACGATGGAGGCCGTCGGGCTGCTGCCCGAGATGATCAACCGCTATCCGCACGAGTTCTCGGGCGGGCAGGCGCAGCGCATCGGCATTGCCCGGGCGCTGATCAGCGAGCCCAAGCTGATCGTCTGCGACGAGCCGGTCTCGGCGCTCGACGTCTCGATCCAGGCGCAGATCCTGAACCTGCTCTCCGAACTGAAGGAGCGGCTGGGGCTGACGCTGATCTTCATCTCGCACAACCTCTCGGTGGTGCGGCATGTCTCGGATCGCATCCTCGTGCTCTATCTCGGCCGCATCGTCGAACTTGCCGATGGCGACGATCTCTACGAGGACCCCAAGCACCCCTATACGCGGGCGCTGCTGACGGCCGTGCCGATCCCGGACCCCAAGCGGGCGCGGCAACGCTCGATCGATGGGCTGGTGGGTGAAATCCCCTCGCCGATCAACCAGCCCTCGGGCTGCACATTCCGGACGCGCTGCCGCTTCGCGCAGCCGCGCTGCGCCGAGAAGGTCCCGCCGCTCGACACCCTGCCTAATGGCAGGCGCGTCGCGTGCATCCGCTGGCAGGAAATCGACCTCGCCCCCGGCCCCTAGATCAGTCGCCGCGGCGCTCTGTTCCGCGGCGGGGCGAACGCTTGCGCCGCCGATCCGGCCCGGCATAGGCCGCGGCCTCGATGAAGGCGCGCGGCGAGGTGAGGACCGAAGTCAGCCTTGTCTGGATGTCCTGGGTGGCAAAGGGCTTGCGGAGGAACTCGGTGACGCCGGCGTCGCGGGCTTCGGCGATGCCGGAAGCGCTGGGCTCGGACGACATCATGATGACCGGCGTATCGCGGTTCAGTCCTTCGGGTGCGAGGCGCAGCGCCCGCACGAGGCTCACGCCGTCCAGCGGCTGCAGCAGGTCGTTGAGCAGGACGGCGCCGTAGCGGTGCGACTGCAGCATCGCCGTGGCGGCGTCGGAATCCTGCACTTCATCGACGTGGTGCACCCGGAGGTGACGCAGCATCTGGCCGACCAGCGACCCCATGTGGGGGGACGGATCGACGACGAGGAGATCGAGCTTGGTAAGGCCAGGCTTCCGCATCCTTCGATGTTGCGCCCGGCCAGATTGCCGGGCAGTTAATCTCGACCCTCGGAAAAGCCACGAGAAGCCGTTGACAGTGGGGGTTTTTGCCCTTAGGAACAGCCGCAATTCGAAGGGCGCGGCGCGCCTCTTTTTATTTCGGTTCCGAGGTTTGGAATGAAAGTCACCAATTCGCTCAAGGCTCTGATGGGTCGCCATCGCGCCAACAAGCTCGTGCGCCGCCGCGGCCGCGTGTACATCATCAACAAGGTGGACAAGCGCTACAAGGCCCGCCAGGGCTGAGCTGCTGCTCACGAGTGCTAGCTGTAAAGGCCCGCTTCGGCGGGCCTTTTCGCGTTTGGGGGTTGGTTGGTGCCGGCGCCCCCTGCGGTTAAGCAGGGGCCACCGGTCGAGGCTTACTCCGCGAGAGCGGCGATGATGCGCAGCCAGGAGCGGATGCCCTTGTGGTAGCTGCGGAGGTCGTACTTCTCGTTGGGCGAGTGGATGCGATCGTCGTCGAGGGCGAAGCCGATCAGCAGGGTATCGAGCCCGAGGATGCGCTTGAAGTCGCCGGCGACGGGGATCGAGCCACCCGAGCCTATGAGGGCCGCTTCCTGTCCCCACTCGTCCTTGAGGGCGGCGGCGGCGCGGCGGAGGTAGGCGCCGTCGGTCGGGACGGAGACGGCAGGGCTGCCGCCGTGCTCGCTGAAGGTTGCGGTGGCATCTGGGGGCAGGCGATCGCGCACATGCTTGCGGAAGGCGGCGCGAATCTTCACCGGATCCATGCCCGGGACGAGGCGGAAGGAAATCTTGGCGCTGGCCTTGGCCGGGATCACGGTCTTGAAGCCGTCGCCGGTATAGCCGCCGGTGATGCCGTTGATCTCACAGGTCGGGCGCGAGCGGGTCTGCTCGAGCACGGAGCGGCCCTTTTCGCCCGCCGGCGTGGTGAGGCCGGCGCCCGCCATGAACGCGGCCTCGTCGTAGGGCAGGCGCTTCCACTGCGCGGCGATCTCGGCGGGCAGCTCGGCGACGTCGTCGTAGAAGCCCTCGACGGCGACGCTGCCATCGGGATTGCGCAGGCTCGCGATGATGTCGGCCAGCACCTGGATCGGGTTGCGCGCGGCGTTGCCGTACATGCCCGAGTGGAGGTCATGGCTGGCGCAGGTGATCTCGACTTCCTCGCCGACGAGACCGCGCAGTGAGGTGACGATGGCCGGGGTGTCGCGGTTCCAGAGGTCCGTGTCGCAGACCAGCGCAATGTCGGCGACGCCGAGCTCGGCCTTGTTGGCTTCGAGGAAGGGCGGGAGGTTCTTGCCACCAGACTCTTCCTCGCCTTCGGATACCACGGTCACCTTGAGCGGGAGGTCGCCGTTGACGGCCTTCCAGGCCCGGCAGGCTTCGACGAAGGTCAGCAGCTGGCCCTTGTCGTCGGAAGTGCCGCGGCCGACGATGCGGGTCTCGCCATCCTCGCCCTTGACCAGCGTGGCGGTGAAGGGATCGGTGTGCCAGAGGCTCAGCGGATCGACGGGCTGCACGTCATAGTGGGCGTAGAACAGCACGTGCGGGCCGGTGTCGCCGGCATGGGCGACGACCACGGGATGGCCGGCGGTGGGGCGCACGGAGGCGGAAAAGCCGAGCCCATCGAGTTCGGCGGCTACCCAGTCGGCGGCGCGCCGGACTTCGCCGGCATAGGCAGGATCGGTCGAGATCGACTTGATGGCCACCAGCGTCTTCAGGCGCTCGACGCTGTCGTCGATATGCGCGTCGGCGTGGGCCAATGCTTTCTGAAGGGCTTGGGCGGCTTCGAGCTTGGTGGTCATCGATCTTCTCTCAAATGAGTAACGGCCTCCCCGTGGACGGGGAGGCCGGAATTGATAGCAGGTTTTCGGGCGCTTACGACGAGCCGGCGCCGTCCTGGCGGACGAAGGCGATGCGCAGCATGTTGGTCGCGCCCGGAGTGCCGAGCGGGATGCCGGCGGTGATGGCGATGCGGTCGCCGGGGCGGGCGAGGCCCTCCTGGTAGGAGATCACGCAGGCGCGGTCGACCATGTCCTCGAGGTTCACGGCATCGGGGCTCTCGACGCAGTGGACGCCCCAGACCACCGAGAGGCGGCGCACCGTCCTGAGGTTCGGCGACAGGGCGAGAATCGGCTTGCTCGGCCGCTCGCGGGCGGCGCGGATGGCAGTCGAGCCGGACGAGGTGTAGGTGACGATCGCGGCGAGATCGAGCGTCTCGGCGACCTGGCGCGTGGCCGCCGAGATGGCGTCGGCGGCGGTCGCCTCGGGTTCGGCCGACTGGGCGCGGATGATGCCGCGGTAGTTGGAATCGCCTTCGACGGCGACGGCCACCTTGTTCATCATCGACACGGCTTCTACCGGGTACTGGCCCGAGGCGCTTTCGGCCGAGAGCATGACGGCATCGGCGCCTTCGAATACGGCGATCGAGACGTCCGAGACTTCGGCGCGGGTCGGGACCGGCGAGGTGATCATCGATTCGAGCATCTGGGTCGCGACCACGACGGGCTTGCCGTAACGGCGAGCGATACGGATCATGCGCTTCTGGAGGCCCGGGACCTGCTCGAGGGGCATTTCGACGCCTAGATCGCCGCGCGCCACCATGAAGGCGTCGCAGAGCTTGATGATCTCCTCGAGGCGTTCGACGGCCTGGGGTTTCTCGATCTTCGCCATGACGCCGGCACGGCCCTGGACCACCTTGCGGATGTCGATGATGTCCTCGGGGCGCTGCACGAAGCTGACGGCGATCCAGTCGGCTTCGGCTTCGAGGCCCTTGAGCAGGTCGGCGTGATCCTTCTCGGTCAGCGCGCCCATCGGCAGCAGCGTGTCGGGAAGGCTGACGCCCTTCTTGTCGCTGAGCTTGCCGCCGTAGATGACCTCGGTCTCGACCTGGCCGCCGCCGACCTTGGTGGCGCGGAGCTGGAGCTTGCCGTCGTCGAGAAGCAGGCGGTCACCGACCGAGACGGACTCGAGGATTTCCGGATGGGGCAGGAAGACGCGGTCGACGGTGCCCGGCGTATCTGAGCTGTCGAGCGTGAACTTGGCGCCGGACACGAGCTGGACGGCGCCTTCGGGGAAATTGCCCACGCGCAGCTTGGGGCCCTGCAGGTCGACGAGGATGCCGAGCGGATGATGCAGCCGGGCCTCGACGTTGCGAATGAAGCCGACCGTCTGCTTCAACAGTTCGTGGCTGGCGTGGCTCATGTTGATGCGGAACACGTCCGCACCAGCCCGCGCCAGCTTCTCGATCGTGGCCTCATCGTTGGAGGCCGGGCCCAGGGTGGCAACGATCTTTACGCGTCTCATGCGTCTCATTGAGTATCTGCACCTTCGTCAGTGGAAGTGTCATCTGCCGGCGCATCGCTGCCATCGGCCGGGATCTCGGTATCCGAGGGCAAGTCGCCCTCGAGCGGAACTGCGTCGTTGGCCCCGGTTTCGCCGCTGACCACTTCACCTTCGGTCAGCTGCAGGGTCCAGTCGGAGCGGTTGTGAGTGTCGACCTCGAAGAAGCCGGTGCGTTCGTAGCCGCGCGCCAGGCAGTCCTCGACACCAAAGATGGTGAAGGTCTCGTCGCGCGTGCACATGAACACGCTGCCGTCCCAGAAGCCGCCGCTCACGTCGTCGGCGGCATAGAGGTAGTAGTAGCGGCGCGCCTCGAGGTTGCCGCGGTAGATGGTGACGCAGTTGTTCGGCTCGGCCACCCACCAGCCTTCCGACTGCCAGCCCTTGTCGGCACGGTAGCCGAAGGCGACGGAGATCTTGTTGGCGGTCTCGTTGCAGACGCGGAAGCTGCCTTGGCCGGTATCGTCCGCCGCGGCATTGGCAGCGGGCGGCTGCTCCTGCGCCACGGCGCCCTGCTGCAGGCTGTCGGTGCGCGGCAGCACAGCCCAGATGGCCACGGCCACGAGCGCCGCGGCAAACACGCCTGCGATAGCCAGGATGTAGCGCAATGGACCTTCCGGGTTCGGAGCCTGAAATCGTTTGCAGCGCGGTGTGTTGTGCTTAGCGCTCCGCCCGCTGTCAACCGCTATCGAAGGGTTTTGGCGGAAATACGGGACCAGTCGGCGGACGCGGTGTGGATAGGAGTCAAATCGGCTTGAACAGCCGCTCCCAAACGGGTTGAACGGGGGCCGAAACGAAGAGGAATACCATTATGGCCACCGTCTCCCCCGATAGCGTCGCCCAGGACCAGATCAAGGCCTTCATCGAGCGCATCGAACGGCTCGAAGAGGAAAAGGCGGCAATCGCCGGTGATATCAAGGAAGTCTATGCCGAGGCCAAGGGCAACGGCTTCGACACCAAGGTGCTGCGCAAGATCGTGTCGATCCGCAAGCAGGACCATGCCGAGCGCATGGAGCAGGAAGCCCTGCTCGAGCTCTACCTCACCGCTCTCGGCATGGCGGCGGCGCCGAGCGAAGACGAGTAGGCGACTGCCTCGCGAAAGAAATGGGGCCGCCCGGCAGGGGCGGCCCTTTTTGCTTTGTGCTGGCGATCAGCCGAGCGGCAAGGCGAGGAACTGGGTGCGGCGGGTGTAGTTCTGATCGATGCGGCCGCCATACTGGGCGCTGCCGTTGTAGACCGTGCCGAACGCGGTCCACTGCTTATCGCGGATCTCGTCGAGCAGGTTGTTGGCGTTGCAGAAATCGGCAAAGCCAAGCACGTGCCAGCGCTCGCTGGCAGTGAAGGCGTCGGCCATGGCCGTCGCTGACGGGTAGCCCAGCGTGCCGTAGTTGAAGCCCATGACCTGTGGGCCGCCCCAGCTTGCCGAGAGGCAGGCCGCCTCGCGTCCGCCCAACTGCTCGGCGAACCGCAGGACCGCGTATTCCTTGTCCTGGTTGCCGTGGAACTTTGCCCACGTCGCCGTCGGCGATGGCCGGAACTGATGGTTCTCGTGCGACTTGCCGCCGACGCCGGCGTGCCCGCCGAAGCGGAAATGCCGGTCGAACAGCGCCGGGTTCTTCTGGCCCCAGTATTTCCAGAACTTGTGCACCTCGAAGCGGATGATCGGCTTGCCGGGGGTGAAGGCGGTGCCGCTGCTTTCGACCAGCCACACCGACAGCATCGCCACCGGATCGATCTGCAACTGCGCCGCCAGGGCCTCGATCAGGCCGCCAGTGGCATTGTAGACCTGCGCCATCGCCTTGAGGGTTGGGTCATTGCCCGGCGCCTTGCGCAGCTTGGAGGGAACGAGCGGGGCCGACTGCAGCGAGGGGTCGTTCTTGAAGAATGAATAGGTCGCCTTTGCCGCCGCTGCCTCGACCACGACTTCGAAGGTGACTTCGTCGTGCGCGGCGCCGTTGGCAAAGGTTTTTGGTGTCGTCGGTTCGAGGATGGCGGGCTTTTCGCCGAACCGCTCGCGCATGACGGCGTCGATCTTGGACCAGGTATAGACGTTGGATGCTCCGGAATCCTGCGGGCCCTGGACGTGGCCGGCATCGGGGCTAGAGAAGTAGAGGCCGGCGCGCAGCCCGCGCTTCGTCGCCGCGTTGGCGTAGAAGGCGTAGCAGGGGTCGTCGCCGCTCTCGACCATCTTGCCGTTGCGGTAGCAGTAGCAATCGGCGGCGAGGCCCCACTGGTGCCATCCGGCGCCCGGCATCGCATTCGTCAGCCAGGCCTTCTGGCGCTTGATCTTGCGACGTGCCCGGAGCAATCCGGCGATCCACGGCGCGCCCTTGCTCTCGAGCTCGGTGGCCTTGGCGTCGATGTCCTCAGGCGAGCGCTTCTCCCACCGGCAATAGTAATCCGCCTGCGTCTGGGGCGTACGCAGGCCCTGCGAAACGCGAAATTCGTAGCCGGCAGCGCGGCAATCGGCGAGTACCAGGGCCAGCGTTGCCGCAAATTCCGGATCAAGCCCAAAACCGGATGTAGACGACGATAGTGCCAGATCAGACATGTTTCTACCCTCTGTTGACGCGCCCCGTCCCGCAGCAAGTAGATTGCCCACATACACCCAGTGTAATAGTCGTTTAACTACTAAGAGGAAAGCAAAAAGGGCCGACGCCGCTGGGCAAAGCAGAATAACGCCGGAGGCGCGGAGCGGGGATAGAGCGCGCCGCTATTCGGCGGCGGAGTACCGGCCAGATCGGGCGCCAGGGTGGGGCTTGCGCGGCGCGCAAGGGGCGGGTCTTCTGCACGCGAGCGGAGGAACCCAATGTCGAAAATCCTGCTGACCGGAGCATCCGGCGCCCTTGGCACGCACCTGCGGCGCTGGTTCGCGGAGCATGGCCGCGAATTTGTCGCGACCGACATCCGGGCACCCACCGATGGCGGCGAGGTCGTGATCGCGGACCTGTCGGACCGGTCGGCGGTGGATGGGCTGATGGCAGGCGGCATTTCCGCCGTGGTGCATTTCGGCGCGCAGTCGAAGGAGGCGGGATGGGAGGAGATCCTCGGCTCCAACATCGCCGCGACCTACAAAAGCGGCTCGGCAGGCGGGCGTGCGGCGCGTGATCTTTGCCTCGAGCTACCATGTGGTCGGCATGTATGAGGCGAGCGAGTTGCCGCTCGGGCCCGACGCCCCGGTGCGGCCCGACACGCTCTATGGCGTGTCGAAGGTCTTCGGAGAGACGCTGGCGCGCTTCTACTTCGACAAGTTCGGCATCGAGTGCCTCTGCATCCGTATCAGCACGGCGGGCAATCCTGCAACGCCGCGTGAAGCGCGGCTCTGGTGCAACCGCGACGATCTTGCCGGCCTCGTCGAGGTGGCGCTCGATGCCGAAACGCTTGGCTACCGGGTGGTCTACGGCATTTCAGACAACCCCAGGGCGCCGTTGCCGGTCGAAAGCGGATCGAACCTCGGGTGGCGGCCGGCTCACAGCTCGCTGGAACTCGGGGCGCCCGATCCGCGCGAGGAGCTGGATCCGGCTGAGCCCAAGCATCAGCGCCTCGGTGGGGTGTTTGCCCTCTGGGGCCATCCGGACGACTAGGTCACTCGGCGGCGGAGCGTTCGTCGTAGTCCGGTGCGTCCGGGCTGCCTGGTGCCGTCTCCGCCCCGAGATCGGGGAAGGCGACGATACGCTGGTTCCGCAGGTCCATGCGGACGACAAGCAGGCCACGTTCCTCGAAATAGGTCAGCAGCCGCCGGGCGCGGCCGGGCGAGTGGGTGCCGTAGGCGCGGGCGAGGGTGGCGTCGGACGGGCAGGGCAGGCCTTCGACGGCCGCGCGTGCCAGGACGAGGAACACGCCCTGCACATCGTCGGCCAACTGGGCGGAGAGCTCGAGTGCGGTCTTCCAGGTTTCCGACTGGGCCGTCTCATCGGCAACGCCGGCGCGAACGACGGCGAGCTTGCGCCGAAAGGCAGGCAGCGCCAGTGCTTCGCCGGGCACTCGGCGGATGCGGCAGCGGACGAGGAAATCCTGGTACAGCACCGCGACCGAGCGATAGGCGGCGTCGCGATCCTCGAGCAGTTCACGGATAACATCGTCGATGGCGCGATCGCGCTCGGCCTCGTCGATCACCGGCTCGTCCGAGCGCGGCTGCGGCGACTGCGTGCGGACCAACTGGGCCAGCAGGTCGTTGGTCGAGGGTGGCGGAGGTGGCGGCGGCCGGCGCACCGGGCGCTGGGCCTCGGGCACCGGGGCGAAGATCAGTTCCTTCGCATCCACCGGCGCGTCGGGCAGCGGCATCAGCTTGGGGCTCGACGAGCGGGCGGAAGTCTCGACCGGGCCGATCACCATGGGTAGCGGGCGGCGCGACATGGCGGGGCCAAGGGCGACGAAGTGGCCGCGGTTCAGATCGCGGAACATCTCGGCCTGACGGCGCTCCATGCCGAGGAGGTCGGCGGCGCGGGCCATGTCGATATCGAGGAAGGTGCGGCCCATCAGGAAGTTGGAGGCCTCGGCGGCGACGTTTTTCGCGAGCTTCGCCAGCCGCTGCGTGGCAATGACGCCGGCGAGCCCGCGCTTGCGGCCGCGGCACATCAGGTTGGTCATGGCGCCGAGCGAGAGTTTTCGCGCTTCGTCGGAGACCTCGCCGGCGATGGCGGGGGCGAAGA
Organism: Pseudomonadota bacterium; assembly: GCA_023393475.1. Taxonomy (GTDB): domain Bacteria; phylum Pseudomonadota; class Alphaproteobacteria; order Rhizobiales; family Devosiaceae; genus Devosia_A. The sequence goes on along the minus strand of JAEWLC010000053.1, from coordinate 172,050 downwards.
GCTGTGCTTCGTCGACGACGACGAGCATCGGATACCAGTAGTCGCGATCGGCATCGAAGAGGCCGCCGAGGAAGGCGGCGGCGCAGCGCATCTGCTGTTCGACATCGAGTCCTTCGAGGCTGAGCACCACCGAGACACGGTGCTGACGGACGCGGGCGGCGATGGTGGTGAGTTCGCTTTCCGAGCGAGAGGCATCGACGACGAGGTGGCCATACTTGTCGGCAAGCGTGACGAAATCACCCTCGGGATCGACGATGCATTGCTGCACCCAGGGGGCGCTCTGTTCGAGCAGGCGCCGGAGCAGGTGCGACTTGCCGGAGCCGGAATTGCCTTGCACGAGCAGGCGGGTCGCGAGCAGTTCCTCGAGATCGAGCTTCGCCTCGGCGCCACCTTGCGCCACACCCATGTCGATCGCGACCTGCATGGGATTTGGTTAGCTGATTCTCATACGCCGGGGTGAGGCGGGAAGGCCTCACACACACGATGTCACCAGCAGCTAGAAGAAGCCCCATCTCTTTTTCGGCACATGCTCGAGCCTCAGGGTCTCCGCAATACCAGTCGCCTCTTGCAGCTCCTTCTCGGTCGGGAGCTCGTCGCAGATGAAGGTTACGCTGATCAGTGCGTTTCCATGCTTAATGTTCCATGCCCGACAGTATGCAAAGTCTGCCGCGCGAAACTCGGCAGAGCTTAGCCGATGTGGCTGATCTGATGTCGCGAGCTGGATATCAGTGCCGCCCAGTTGTTCGATCCAGCGGGTCAACCCGTCTGGAAGATCCATAGCCACAGAAGCCGAAGGGTTCCAACTGGTCCAGCTCACCTGCAGTGCGTTGTTGTTGCGTCGTGATCGGCGCATGAACAGCGAGGCGCCGTTCGAATTCCGCACATGCTTCCAATTTGGATGGAGAACAACAGAAAGTCGGGAATCCACGGCGCGGCCCAAGCTCCATCTCTCGGCAATAAGTAACGGCCGGAAAAGCAGGGCGTCAATGTTTCGGAGGTGGGCCTAGGCGAGAGTCGACTTAGCCGCGTTTTCGCCGTCGATGCCCAGCGTCGTCAGTGTCGTCGTGACGATGCCGGCGCGATCCAGCCCGGCGGCGGCGTACATGTCGTTGACGCTGGCCTGCTCGACAAAGGTGTCGGGCAGCATCAGCGGGCGGAATTTCAGCTTGCCGTCGAGGAGGCCGTTGGTGGCGAGGAAACTCGCGACGTGGCTGCCAAAGCCGCCGATGCCGCCCTCCTCGATGGTGATGAGCAGCTCGTGCTCATGGGCGAGGCGGGCCAGCAGCTTCTCGTCGAGCGGCTTCAAAAAGCGCATGTCGGCGATGGTGGGGTTGAGGCCATAGGCCATCAGCTTTTCGCCGGCGGCGATGGCCTCGCCGAGGCGGGTGCCGAAATTGACCAGCGCGACGGACTTGCCCTCGCGCAGCACGCGGCCCTTGCCGATTTCGAGCACGCTGCCGCGCTCGGGCATGTCGACGCCGAGGCCATCGCCGCGCGGGTAGCGGAAGGCGATCGGGCCCTCGTCATAGGCGGCGGCCGTCGCCACCATGTGCTTCAGCTCCGCCTCGTCGCCCGCAGCCATGATGACCATGCCGGGAATGGCGCCGAGATAGGCGTTGTCGTAGTTGCCGGCGTGGGTCGGGCCGTCGGCGCCGACATAGCCGGCGCGGTCGATGGCGAAGCGCACGGGCAGGCCCTGCACGGCGACGTCGTGGATCACCTGGTCGTAGGCGCGCTGCAGAAAGGTCGAGTAGATGGCGACGAACGGCTTCATGCCTTCGGTCGCCATGCCCGCCGCGAAGGTCACGGCATGCTGCTCGGCGATGCCGACATCGAAGGTGCGGGTGGGGAAGAGTTCGGCGAACTTGTCGAGGCCGGTGCCGTTCGGCATCGCGGCCGTCACCGCGACGACACGGTCGTCGGCCTTGGCCTCGGCGATCAGGGCCTGGGCGAAGACCGAGGTGTAGCTCGGGGCGTTCGACTGGGGCTTTGCCTGGGCGCCGGTGATGACGTTGAACTTGTTGACGCCGTGGTACTTGTCGGCGGAGTTCTCGGCCGGCGCGTAGCCATACCCCTTCTTGGTGACGACATGCACCAGCACCGGGCCGCCCTCGTGGTGCTTCACGTTGTGCAGCACGTCCATGAGGTCGTTGAGGTTATGGCCGTCGATGGGGCCAACGTAGAAGAAGCCGAGTTCTTCGAACAGCGTGCCGCCGGTGAAGAAGGAGCGGGCGAATTCCTCGGTCTTGCGCGCCGTCTCGTGAATGAGACGCGGCATCTTGCCGGTGATCGACTTCGCTGTATCCCGGAAGCCGCGGTAGAACGGGCCCGAGACGAGCTTGGCGAGGTACGACCGCATGGCGCCGGTGGGGGGCGCGATCGACATGTCGTTGTCGTTGAGGATGACGACCAGCCGCGCGTCCATGGCGCCGGCATTGTTCATCGCCTCGTAGGCCATGCCCGCCGACATGGCGCCATCGCCGATGACGGCGATCACGTTGCGCGCCTCGCCCTTGAGGTCCGAGGCCACGGCCATGCCTAGCCCGGCGGAGATCGAGGTGGACGAGTGGCCGGCGCCGAAGGGGTCGTATTCGCTCTCGACGCGGCGGGTGAAGCCGGAGAGCCCGTCCTTCTGGCGCAGGGTGCGGATGCGGTCGCGGCGACCGGTAAGCACCTTGTGCGGATAGGCCTGGTGGCCGACGTCCCAGATCAGGCGGTCGTTCGGCGTATCGAAAGTGGCATGGAGCGCGACGGTGAGCTCGACGACGCCGAGGCCGGCGCCGAGATGCCCGCCGGTCACGGACACGGCGTCGATCACTTCCGAGCGCAGCTCGTCGGCGACCTGGCGCAACTCTTCACGCGAAAAATTCTTGAGGTCCGCCGGCGTCGAAACGCGGTCGAGCAGCGGTGTCTGCGGCTTATCCAAAGTTTACCGATCCTTCGCCGGTAACGGGCCGGGTCTCGCTTGAGACTTAGAGGCTCGGCACGGGCATTGCAACGCCTTGCTGACGCGGCTTTTTGGCGTTGCTTTGCTGTTTCGTCGAAACGGCTGGCCACGCTAACTCTCCTGCTTGGTCGCGCTTTCGAACCGGAAAAGTCTGCAACTTTTCCTGAAAGCGCTCCTAGCGTTCCGCGACCAGCTGGAGGCCGCTGGTGACGAAGCGGTCGTAAGCAGGGATTGCGGCATTGTCGGGAAGGAAGGCGACGCGGCCGGTGAGGGGGCCGAGTTCGGTGGTCTTGTCGAGCCAGCCCTCGGCTTCGGTCATTTCGGCCCAGAAGCCGGTCTGCATCATCTGCGGCTCGACCAGCGTGTCGTTGACGTGGTCGAGCTCGGGGGCGACGAGTTCGATGCCGCGCAGCTCGATGCTGCCATTGGGCTGGCGGTTCTGCGCGAAGTCGGCGAGCGCCTGCTGCATCGGGGCAGGGGAGGTGTTGCCGGTCAGCGCGTTGAAGGTCATGTCGAACATGCCCTTAAGCCCCGACACGCCGCCGAGCGATGCGGTGCGGATGCTGGTGTGGGCGAGAATCTCTTCCTTGGTCGGCAGGGTCTGCGCCACGGCCGTCTCACGCTCGATGATCATTTCGAGCGCGCGCTGGGCCTCGGGGTTCGTGCTGGTCGGCACATAGGCGGTGACCATCTCGCCCTCTTTCGGCGTCATCAGTACGCGCGGCTTGGGCATGTCGATGGCTTCGAGCGCGGCTACCGCGGTTTCGCCCTCGATCCGGCCACGCGTCGCGAGCTGGATGGCCTGCGACTTCATCAGCGGAACCGGCGCGCCCACGGCCTCGAAGGCGGCGGTATCGATGGCGGCGAGCTGGGTCGCGCCACGCATGACAGGGATGGGGGCCGCGACCTCGAAGGTCGGGACTATGCGCTGGGTCGGCTCGGTGGCGGCGGCCAGCATGATCGTCGCTTCGCCCGAGAGCGTGCGCGGACGAATTGCGGGGATCGGCGCGGCCTCTTCGGCATTCTCGGCCAGCATGACTTCCGGGGCCGGCTCGTAGATGGCGTCGCCGTTGCAGGGCACGGTGTGGCACTTGGTCCATTCGGCCTGGGCGTAGGCACGGCCCGAATTCGACAGCGGCTTGCCGTCGACCGGCAGGTGCAGGGTCTTGCCGTCGGGGAAGACCTTCTGCAACTGGGCGCGGGTCATGCGCGGCCAGGCGCGGACGTTGCCGGTGTCCATATGGACAAAGGGGCTGCCGGAAGTGGGGTAGAAGCCGACGCCGCCGACCTGGTGGCGCATGGCCGCGGCACGGAGCTTGGACAGGTTCACCCCGGGGATGAACACGTCCATCGCCTTGCCCTTCATATGCTGGCTGTTGTCGGCCACGCCCGAGGATTTCGAGGCCAGCATCTTGTTGGTCTTGGGAGAGCGATAGGACGAAACGATGTTGTAGGGCTGGGTGCCGCCGACTTCCTGGTACACTTCCCAGAGGAGGTCGAAGAGGGCGGGATCCATCTTCGTCGGCTCTTTGGTGCGCCAGTCGGCGAGGAAGACGTTCATCTGCCGCAGCACGGCCTGGTCGTACTTGCCGTTGCGCTTGAAGGTGAACCTGGCGGTTTCGCCGGTATGGGTGTGGTGGAGGAAGAGCGTGCGGTCGCCCCCCGAGCTGCCGCTACCGAAAGCGGCACTCACCGGCAGCGTTGTCGGCGGCAGAAGCACGGTCATAGCCATCGTCGCGGCCAGCAACAGCCGCGGCAGCTTCCGCCAAATCCCGAATAGTTTGCCCGTCACGCCCCGACCGACCCGATCTAGTCTATGGTAGATAAACCGTAGCGTCCGATGGATTAGAAGCCGTTAACGCCACTACCTGGTAGCCCCAAAGCCGCCACCGATGCACTTTCTAGGCAGAAAATCCGGCTGAACCAAGGCCAATTTCCTAAGCAGCCGTAAACGGTTGGCTCCCGGCATTGGCAAAGCCGCAACGAAAAGGGCCGGCGCAACTGGCGCCGACCCGAAAATCCTAGTCCGACTACAGCGGGGTTTCTACTCGGCCAGCAGCTCTTTCAACCGCTGGTTGAGGCCGTACACGTCGCCATACGAGCGGATGGTGCCGTCGGCATCGACGCGCAGGGTGAAGTAGGAGATGTGAACCGGAATCCTGTTCTTGAGGTTGAACCAGCGTTCCTTGTCGCCGAAGGCGGCCTTGAGCGTGTCGGCCGTCATGTCCGGCTCGAGTGCTAGCAGCGCATCGGCGAAATCCATCGGGTTCTCGACGCGCACGCAGCCGTGGCTGTAGGCGCGGAACGAGCGCGAAAACAGCGACTTGGACGGCGTGTCGTGGAGGTACACGTCGTGCTCGTTGGGGAACAGGAACTTGACCTGTCCCAGCGCATTGCCAGGACCAGGCTTCTGGCGGATGTGGAACTGCTTGATGTTGGTCTGGGTCCAGTCGATGGCCGAAGCATTCACGACCTTGCCGCCGTAGAGCATCTCCATGTTCTGGCCGCTGAGATAGCCGGGGTTGGCGAGCAGGTGCGGCTTGATCTCGTTGACCGCGATCGAGGACGGCACGTTCCAGTACGGATTGACGACGATGTGCCGGATCTCGTTGTTGAACACCGGCGTCTGGTGCTTGGGCGTGCCGACGACGACGCGCGTCGTGTAGTGGACCTCGTCCTTGTTCATGATCCAGAGCCGGAACTCCGGGATGTTCACCGTCACCTGGAAGTCGCCGTACTCGTTCGGCTCCCAGCGCCAACGCTCCATGTTGGCGATGATGTCTTCCTTGGTGGTGGCCGAGCCGCCGTTCAGCGCGGCAATGGTCGCAGGACCGATGGCGCCGTCGCCGTTGAGGCCAAGGCTCTCCTGGAAGGCCTTCACCGCCTCGACCAGGGGTTCGTCATAGGTAATGTCGACCGCGGCTTCGGCGCCGGCGGTTTCGGGAATCTCGGGTTCGGGCACGTTAAGGCGCTGGCGCAGCAGCGTGACGCGCTCGTCCTTGCCGCCGGGCTTCAGGAGCTTGCCATCCGGGATGGTGATGGCGGCATCGATCACCGAGCCATCGTAGAATTTCGCCAGCGCCTGCTTGAGGCCGAGAAACTCGGGCTGGGTCGGCGACAGGGCGAGCAGCACCTTGCCGGGGTCATTGCTCTCGGCGAGCTTAACCAGCAGCTCGGCCTCGTTGATCTTCTTGGGCGTGATGGTCCAGGTGTCGTTGACGGCGCGCGGATTGATGCGGCCGCCGAAAGCATCCTGGGCATAGCGGATCGCGGCGGCCGAGAAGGCCGTCTCGAGCGCGGCGAGGCTCGCCGGGTCCCTGGCAACGCTGCTGACGTCGATCTCGGGCGTGATGTAGTCGGCGTGCCGGAAGCCCTCAAGCTCAGACTGCTTGAAGACGTCGATGATCTTTTCGGCATTGGCCGAGAACTCGACCTGGCCGTCGGCGCCTTCGCTCAGCCACAGTGGCTCGAAATGGCGGGCGCCATAGAAGAAGTAGAGCTTCTGGGTCTGCTCGTAGGCGCGGGTGCCCTTCTGTGCGTCCGCATAGGACTTGGAAAGGCCGGCCTTGATGATGCGGGCGAGCTCGGTCTTCGGCGGTGCGATGACGACGCGAGTCGCCTCGATGCCGGCTACCGTGACCACTTCCTGCGCCAACGCTGCCACAGGCGACGCAAGTGCCACCGTGCTCGCCAACAACAGGGCCTTGAGCTTCAACATCAACACACTCCGTACCCGTCGACCGGGGCTAACGGGATGCTGCAACGACCGGGAGGAGTCGGCCACAAGCCCGTGCAATGGAATTTGCTTAGCCCACAAAACTTAACGCTGACAATTCCTCGCGATTTTGTGAGTCCGGCCTGTGGACTTGATGCAACGGAGAACGCGCTTGGATCAGGCGGCGTCGCTCTCCAGCCCCTCGTCGAGACCGTACTCGCGCAGCTTGCGGTAAAGGGTAGAACGGCCGATCCCGAGGGCCCGCGCCACACGCGACATCCGGAAACCGTAATGGCGCAACGCGAAGCCGATCAGTTCGCGTTCCACGTCTGCCAGCGCCGCCACTTCGCCGCCTTCGGCAACGAACCGGTCCGGTGCAGCAGCCTTCCCCGCAATCTCACGCAGCGGCACGCTCGCATCGTCAATGTGAACGGGGGCTGAAGGGGCAGCCCTGGCGAGCCGTGCCGCTTCCTCGCGGCCCGAGCCGAGCGCAACGATCTGCGGGAAATCGGCGGTTTCGAGATAGGCCCCGTCGCTGAGCACCACGGCGCGATAGACGGCGTTCTCGAGCTGCCGGACGTTGCCTGGCCAATTGTAGGTCTTGAGCATCGCCAGGGCCGGCTCGGAAATGCCGATGACGCGCTTGCCGGCTTCGGCGGCGAGGCGGGCGACGAAGTGATCGACGAGGACGGCGATGTCTTCGGCGCGATCGCGCAGGGGCGGCACGTAGATCGGGAAGACGTTCAACCGGTAGTAGAGATCCTCGCGGAACTGGCCGGCCTTGGTGAGGTTCAACAGGCGCCGGTTGGTGGCCGAGATGATGCGGACATTGACGCGCACCGGCCGATCGGCGCCGAGCGGCTCGATCTCGCCTTCCTGGATCACGCGCAATAGCTTGACCTGGGTCTCGAGCGGCAGCTCGCCGACTTCATCGAGGAAGATGGTGCCGCCATTAGCGTCGAGGAACTTGCCCGGCTCGTCGGCGGTCGCGCCGGTGAAGGCGCCCTTGCGGTGGCCGAAGAGGGTCGACTCGATCTCTTTGGTGGGGATGGCGCCGCAGTTGACGACGACGAAGGGTTTTCCGGCGCGGTCCCCCGAGCCCTGGATGACGCGGGCTACCAGCTCCTTGCCGACGCCCGCCTCGCCTTCGATCATCACCGGAATGGGCGACTTTGCCGCCTTGGCGCAGAGCGTCAGCACGCGGTCCATGCTCGGCGAGCGGGTGACGATATCGGTGAGCGCGAGCGTGCCGTTGAGACGGTTGCGATCGGTGCGGACGAGCGTTTCGAGCTCGGAGAGCTTCAGCGCGTTGCGCAGCGAAACGATCATCCGTTCCGGCGCCACCGGCTTGACGAAATAGTCCGAGGCGCCCTGGCGCATGGCGGAGACGACGGTTTCGAGCGAAGAGTGGCCGGTCTGGACGATCACCGGGGTGGCGATCCCCTCGCGGCGCATCGCCTCAAGCACCGCCATGCCGTCGAGATCGGGCATCACGAGGTCCAGCACCATGGCGCCGATGCCGGGATCGGCCCGCAGCAGGTCGAGCGCCTGGCGGCCACCGGTGGCGGTGACCGCGGCGAAGCCCGCACGGTTCGCCACTTCGGAAGTCAGTCGCAGCTGTACCGGGTCATCGTCGACGATCAGAACGCGCGTCACTGGTCCTCCAAGACTCTGTCGTTGCGCGGAACGCCGTCGTGGCGAATCGCGCTGTGCCGTTTTGATGCAGGATGAAATCGGCGGGTTAAGAGCCGATTAAGGCTAACGATTTGTTCCGGCGCTTCCCATCACCGGGTGCGCTGGCTAATGTCGCGCGCTCCAGATTTCCGAGGTGATGCAAGTGAAGACCGAGTTGACCCGCGCCCCCGAGGCGACCGCGCAGAAGGGCCATAACGAGCTGGGCAAGCTGCCGGTCTGGAATCTCGACGACCTCTATCCGGGCAACGATTCCAACGCGCTGAAGCTCGATCTCGCCAAGGCGAAGGCCGAGGCGAAGGCGTTCGAGAACGACTACAAGGGCAAGCTTGAGGAGCTGACGAAAGCCGGCAAGCTGATCGAGCCGATCCAGCGCTACGAGGCGCTGAGCGACCTCTCCGGCAAGCTCGGGTCCTATGCCTTCCTGCAATATGTGCGGAACACGCAGGACGGGGACAAGGTGAAGTTCCTCGGCGATCTCAGCCAGGCGCTCACCGACCTTTCGACCGGGCTCATCTTCTTCGGGCTCGAGCTCAACCGCATCGACGAGGGCGTGCTTGAAGCGGCGCTCGACGGCAGCGCCGAGCTTGGCCGTTACCGGCCGTGGTTCTCCGAGCTGCGCAAGGCCAAGCCGTACCAGCTCGACGACAGGATCGAGGAACTGTTCCACGAGAAATCGGTGACCGGGGCAGGGGCCTGGAACCGGCTGTTCGACGAGACCACGGCGGGCCTGAAGTTCGAGGTCGACGGCGAGGAGCTGAACCTCGAATCGACCCTCAACTTCCTCTCCGACCGCGACGAGAAGAAGCGCGCGGCGGCGTTCCATGCCATCTCGAAGACGCTGCATGGCAACGAGCGGCTGTTCACGCACATCACCAACGTCCTCGCCAAGGACAAGGAAATCGCCGACCGCTGGCATGGCTTCAAGGACATCGCCGACAGCCGCCACCTCGAGAACTCGGTGGAGCGCGAAGTGGTCGATGCGCTGCAGACCGCGGTGCGCGCCGCCTATCCGCGGCTTTCCCACCGCTATTACGCGATGAAGGCCAAGTGGTTCGGCAAGGAGCAGCTCAACGCCTGGGACCGCAACGCGCCGCTGCCGACTTCGGACGACCGCATCTACGACTGGAAGACCGCGACCGACACGGTGCTCGAGGCCTACGGGGCGTTCTCGCCCCAGCTGGTCGAGATCGCGCAGCCGTTCTTCACCAAGGGCTGGATCGACGCCCCGACCAAGGACGGCAAGTCACCCGGTGCCTTCGCCCACCCCACGGTGCCCTCGGCCCACCCGTACCTGATGCTCAACTATCTCGGCAAAGCGCGGGACGTGATGACGCTCGCCCATGAGCTCGGGCATGGAGTCCACCAGGTGCTGGCCGGCCCGCAGGGCGCGCTGATGGCGCCGACGCCGCTGACGCTGGCCGAGACCGCTTCGGTCTTCGGCGAGATGCTGACCTTCCGCTCGATGCTGGCCAAGACCACGGACCCCAAGCAGCGCTTCGCCATGCTGTCGAGCAAGGTCGAGGACATGCTCAACACCGTGGTGCGGCAGATCGCGTTCTACACTTTCGAGCGCGAGGTCCACACGCGCCGCAAGGAAGGTGAGCTGACGACGGCCGACCTCAACCAGATCTGGCTCGATATCGGCGTCGAGAGCCTGGGGCCGGCGATCAAGCTCAACGACGGCTACGACATCTTCTGGGCCTATATCCCCCACTTCATCCACTCGCCGTTCTACGTCTACGCCTATGCCTTCGGCGATTGCCTCGTGAACTCGCTCTATGCGCAGTACGAGAAATCCAGCGATGGCTTTGCGGAGCGCTATTTCGAGCTGCTGAAGGCCGGTGGTTCCAAGCATCATTCGGAGCTGCTGGCGCCATTCGGGCTCGATGCCCGCGACCCCAAGTTCTGGGACCTCGGGCTCTCGATGATCGAGCGGCTGATCAACGAACTCGAAGCGACGCAACCCTGAACTGAAGTCGAATAGACTTCCGTTCCAGTGACCATCCGCCGCGCGCGCTTGTGCGGCGGATTGTGGCGAAGTATGAGAACACCCGAGGGGTATTCCGGTTCGCGGCGCAACGCGCTGCCTTGCACGCATATCGGTGCCCACCTATCGACGAAATCGACTGAGGACCTGATGGCCAAGAAACCTGTAGCGGCGCATGCCGACGAAATTCCCCCCGCCATGGACTATGCCATGCACGAGGCGACCTATCGCGGCTTCATCACCTTCGGGAAGTGGACCATCGTTTCGCTGGCACTGACCGTGCTGTCGCTCTACGCCTTCATCGAAGCGGGTAACGCCATCATCGGAACGCTGCTTCTGCTGGCCATTCCCGTGCTGATCTTCGGCGTACTGGTTCTCGGATCCCGCCGCACCTGACGGCGGGATTTTTCCATGTAGCGGCCTGATCTGGCCGATGCGACCGGGTCTTCGGAGACGTTCATGAAAATTGCAGTGTTGCGGGAACGCTCCGAGGGCGAGACCCGGGTTGCAGCGACCCCTGAGACAGTCACCAAGCTGATTGCGCTGGGTGCCGAAGTCGCGGTCGAGGCCGGGGCAGGGGCGCTGGCCCGCTTCCCCGATGCCGAGTACGCGGCAGCGGGTGCGAGCGTTGGTCCCGCCGCGGCGACGATCAAGGGCGCCGACATCGTGCTGACCGTGCGCCGCCCCGGCGCGGCCAGTGTCGCCGGTGCGAACCCCGGGGCGCTGGTCATCGGCGCAATGGACCCCTACGGCAACGAAGGCGAGATCGCCGCGCTGGCCAAGGCCGGCGTCACTGCCGTGGCCATGGAGTTCATGCCGCGCATCACCCGCGCGCAGGTGATGGATATCCTCTCCTCGCAGGCCAACCTTGCCGGCTACCAGGCCGTCATCGACGCAGCGGGCGCCTTCGATCGCGCCATGCCGATGATGATGACCGCTGCCGGCACGGTGCGCCCGGCCAAGGTGTTCGTCATGGGCGCGGGCGTCGCCGGCCTCCAGGCGATCGCGACCGCCAAGCGCCTTGGCGCCGTCGTCACCGCGACGGACGTGCGCGCCGCCGCCGCCGAGCAGGTGGCGTCGCTGGGTGGCAAGTTCATCATGACCGATGCGCTGAAGGATGCCTCGGGCAGCGGCGGCTATGCCCGCGAGCTGACCAAGGACGAGCAGGCGGCGCAGGCCGAGCTGGTCGCCGGGCATATCGCCAAACAGGACATCGTCATCACCACGGCCCTGATCCCGGGCCGGCCGGCACCGAAGCTGGTGACCAAGGCGATGGTCGACTCGATGGCGCCGGGCTCGGTGATCGTCGATCTCGCGGCCGAACGCGGCGGCAATGTCGAGCTGACCCAGCCAGGGAGCGTCACGACCACCGCCAACGGCGTGACCATCATCGGGCACGTCAATGTCGCAGGGCGTCTCGCCACCTCGGCGAGCCAGCTGTTCGCCCGCAACCTCGTGTCCTTCCTCGAGACGCTGATCGACAAGAAGGAAAAGAAGCTCGCGGTGAACTGGGACGACGAGCTGGTGAAGGCGACCGTCCTCACGCGCGACGGCGCGATCGTTCACCCCAACATCAAGGTCGAGGCTGCTCCCGCGGCGCAGAAGCCGGCGGCAAAGCCCGCTGCTCCCGCCAAGACCGGCGCGACCGGCAAGGCGGCAGCGCCGAAGAAGGCTGCGGCCCCAAAGGCAGAGGCTGTTCCTGCCGCCCCGGCGAAGACCGGCGCGGCGGCAAAGAAGCCCGCTGCGAAGAAACCAGCCGCCAAGGCAGCTGCTCCTGCGGCAAAGCCTGCAGCCGCCACCAAGCCTGCCTCGGCCAAGAAGCCGGCGGCTGCGAAGGGAAAGAAGTAAATGGAACAGACCGCCGAACACACCGCGGACGCCATCACGGCCGCGGTCAGCGCCGCCACGGGCGGCGTGATCGATCCGTTCGTCTTCCGCCTCTCGATCTTCGTCCTGGCGATCTTCGTGGGCTATTTCGTGGTCTGGAGCGTCACCCCGGCGCTGCATACGCCGCTGATGAGCGTGACCAACGCGATCTCTTCGGTGATCGTCGTCGGCGCGCTCCTCGCAGTGGGCGTCTCGCTCACCACGGACAGCAGCTGGATCTCGAAGCTCTTCGGCTTCCTCGCGCTGATCCTGGCGAGCGTCAACATCTTCGGCGGCTTCCTCGTCACCCAGCGCATGCTGGCGATGTACAAGAAGAAGGAAGCGCCCTCCAAGGCCGCGGCGGGAGCCACTAAATGATCGACGCAAGCCTCGCGGCCGTCCTCTACCTCGTCTCCGGCGCGCTGTTCATTCTGGCGCTGCGCGGGCTGTCGAGCCCGGCTTCCTCTCGGCAGGGCAACCTGTTCGGCATGGTCGGCATGGGCATCGCCATCGTCACCACGCTGCTGGTTGCCGGCGTCTCCGACTGGCTGAGCTGGCTCCTGATCATCGGTGGCCTCGCCATCGGCGGTGGCATCGGCGCCGTCCTCGCCCGCCGGGTGAAGATGACCGATATGCCGCAGCTGGTCGCCGCATTCCACTCGCTGGTCGGCCTTGCCGCGGTGTTCGTCGCTGCGGCCGCGCTTTACGCGCCCGAAGCCTTCGGCATCGGCACGCCGGGCCATATCCACGCACAGGCCATCATCGAGATGAGCCTCGGCGTTGCCATCGGCGCCTTCACCTTCACGGGTTCGGTCATCGCCTTCGCCAAGCTCAACGGCAACATGAGCGGCAAGCCGATCATCCTGCCGGCGCGCCATCTCATCCACATCGCGCTCGGTCTGCTGCTGGTGGTGCTGATCTGGCTGTTTGCCGTCACCGTCGATCCGATCTGGTTCTGGGCCATCACCATCGTGGCGCTCGTTCTCGGCGGGCTGATGATCATCCCGATCGGCGGCGCCGACATGCCGGTGGTCGTCTCGATGCTCAACTCCTACTCGGGCTGGGCGGCAGCGGGCATCGGCTTCACGCTGGGCAACACGGCGCTGATCATCACCGGCGCTCTGGTGGGCTCGTCGGGCGCCATACTCAGCTACATCATGTGCAAGGCGATGAATCGCAGCTTCATCTCCGTGATCCTCGGCGGCTTCGGTGGCGACGCCGCTGCCGGTGGCGCGGGTGAGGAAGAGACGCGGCCGGTCAAGCAGGGCTCGTCAGACGACGCCGCCTTCATGATGAAGAATGCCGGCAAGGTCATCATCGTCCCCGGCTACGGCATGGCTGTCGCCCAGGCCCAGCATGCGCTTCGCGAAATGGCGGACCTGCTCAAGGCCGAGGGCGTCGAGGTCAAGTACGCCATCCACCCCGTGGCGGGCCGCATGCCCGGCCCCATGAACGTGCTGCTCGCCGAAGCGAACGTGCCCTATGACGAAGTGTTCGAGCTCGAGGACATCAACTCCGAGTTCGCGCAGACCGATGTCGCCTTCGTCATCGGCGCCAACGACGTAACCAACCCGGCGGCCAAGACCGACAAGACCTCGCCGATCTACGGCATGCCGGTGCTGAACGTCGAGGACGCGGGCACGGTGCTGTTCATCAAGCGCGGCATGGCGGCTGGCTATGCCGGCGTGCAGAACGAGCTGTTCTTCCGCGACAACACCATGATGCTGTTCGGCGACGCCAAGAAGGTGACCGAGGACATCGTCAAGGCGCTGGGGCACTAATCGAGAGGGCGATGGACAGCGCGACTCTCCTCGCCTTCTTTCTCACTTCGCTCGCCATCGAGCTGACGCCGGGGCCGAACATGGCCTACCTGGCGCTGGTCGGGGTTTCGCGCGGGCGCCGCGATGGCTTCATGGCCGTGCTGGGGGTTGCCCTCGGGCTGGCCCTGCTCGTCGGAATCGGGCTCGGGTCGCTGGTCCTCGAGAACCGGTTCATCTACCAGACGCTGCGCTGGGCCGGCGCAGCCTATCTCGTCTGGCTCGCCTATGACGGCTGGCGCGAGGCGCAGCAGGAAGCCGATGCGACGGACCTGCCGGACCGCGCCGTCACCTATTTCCGCCGCGGGCTCGTCACGAACCTGCTGAACCCCAAGGCGGCGCTGTTCTTCATTGCCGTACTGCCGGGGTTCGTGGCGCCGGAACGGCCGGTGCTCGGCCAGACGACGGTGCTGGTCGCGGTCTATGTCGCGGCCGCGACTCTCATCCATGCCGTCATCGTGCTACTGGCGGCGACCCTGCAGCCGATATTTGCGCAGCCCCGGCTGCGCCGTGGCGCCGCGCTGGTGTTCGCCGTGGCGCTGGTCGGCGTGGCGTTGTGGCTGCTGCTGAAGACGGGCTGAGCCTCAGCACCCGGGGGTGGTTACCTCCATGTGCGTGCTTGAAGAGCCGCGCCGGGCAAGCCATGTGCTTGGGCGACCCCATACGAGATCTCCAATGGCCCGCACCGTCAAAGTCGACCTGTTCACCGATACCGTCTGTCCCTGGTGCCTCGTCGGCTCCGAGCGGCTTGACCAGGCAATAGCCGCGCTGCCGCCCGACGTCGTGGTGGAGGTCGAGAATCACCCGTTCTACCTCAGCCCCGATACCCCTGAGGAAGGCGTGGTCGTCGCCGATATGCTGCGGGAGAAATATGGCCGCGATCCCAGGGACATGTGGGAGCGCGTCGAGAGCGAAGCGCGGAAATCCGGCATCGATCTCGACCTCAGCAAGCAGCCCCGTTCCTTCCCGACGCGCAAGGGGCACACGCTGGTGCGGCTCGCCAAGGCAAAGGGCACCCAGCACGCGCTCACCAACGCCATCGCCTGGGCCTATTTCATGGATCACCAGTTGATCAACGACGACGAGGTGCTGGCCGATATCGCGGTGAAGTACGGCTTCACGCGGGAGGAAGCGCTGGCAGCCGTGCGCGACGAGCGGGAACTCGCCATCACCCATGAGCTGGCAATAGCGGCGGCTCAGCAGGGCATCCAGGGCGTGCCGTTCTTCGTGTTCGACAACAAGTTCGCCCTGTCCGGCGCGCAGCCGCAGGAAGTGTTCGAGCGGGCGTTCGAATATGCGCTCGATCCTGAGAAGCTCAAGGAAGCGCAGGGCTGACATTGCCTCGCCATTCACCGCGTGGCATCTGATCGCTGAGCGGGAGGATTGCCATGAGGTGGGTGAGGCGCGTTGCGATCGGGATCGTTACAGTCCTGGCGCTCGCCTACGTCATGGTGCTGGGCGCGATGTACCTGTTCCAGCGCGACTTCCAGTATGATCGCTCCGGCCGCATGTTCGAGCTGAGCGAGACCAAGCTCGACAAGGCCGAACTGGTCTCGATCCCCTCCAGCGACGGCTCGGCGCTCGCCGCGTGGTACCAGCCGCCGGCTGCGGGCAAGCCGCTGATCATCTATTTCCGCGGCAATGCGCAGAGCTTTTCGCGCGAGCACGAGCGCTACGAGGCTTTCGTTGCCGATGGCTACGGCTTCGTCGCGTTCGACTATCGCGGCTTCCCGGGCTCGCCGGGCGAGATCAGCGAGCAGAACATTCTCGCCGACGGCCTCGCGGCCTATGACTGGGCCAAGGCGAAGGGGTTTCCCATCCTGCTCTGGGGCCGCTCGCTGGGGTCCGGGCCGGCCACCTGGGTTGCCAAGGAGCGCGAGGCGGAGGCGCTGCTGCTCGAGACGCCTTTCGACTCGGCCGTCTCGGTCGGCATGGATCGGTACTGGTTCCTGCCGGTGGGGCTCCTGATGTTCGACCAGTATCCGGTCGACCAATGGATCAAGGACGTGGCCGAGCCGGTGTTCATCGCGCACGGCACCGCGGACCGGACGATCGGCGTGCAGCATGGCGAGCGCCTCTACACGCTCGTGCCCAATCCGGATGGGCTCTGGATCGAGCAGGGTGCCGATCACGGCGACCTGTGGGATCGCGGGATCTGGCAGCAGGCGAAGGCGTTCTTCGCCCGCCACGAGGCGCCCTAAAGCAGAACGCCGGCCCATGGGACCGGCGTTCGGGAAGTCTTCAACCCTGGTCGCTTACTTCCAGAGCTCGAGGCCCGCGAAGGCGACCGAGTAGTTGAGGCCGGTCTGGCCCTGGATCGACCACGGCTGCAGGGCAAAGCCCTTGCGCGAGCCGCCGATCAGGAAGTTGCCACCGAGGCCGACGCCGAGCGTGGCTTCGGCCGAACCGCCGACATAGGTGCCTGCCAGCGAGCCCGGGCCGTACTTGGTCGAGGACGCCGAGAACACCAGCCAGACGATCTCGGTGCGGCCGGTGACGCCGATGTCGATGCCGAGCTTCTTGATGTTGCCCTGGTAGGTCTCGGACTTGTGGCCATCCCGCTTGAAGCGGCAGGTCATGTCCTTGGACGAACCGATGATGAAGCCGACGCCCGGATCGACCGAGCAGGAGAGCACACCAACCTTGACCTGGGTGGCAGCCTGAGCGGCGCCAGCGGTCATCAGCATCGCGGCGGCGGCCACGGCGGCGAAAAGTTTCTTCATTCTGGAGTCCCCAATGTTTGACGCGTTTATTCGACCCTGATGGCCGGTAGTCTATCCGTAGCCGCCAACTGCTGGAAGCCTCGCCGGGTTGCACGGCATGCTAGCAATTGGTCGGCACGTAAAGAAAACGCCGCCCTTTTGAGGCGGCGTTCCTGAACCTATTCTGAACGGATGCCCAAGGGCTCCGGTCCTACGGACGCGGCGACCGCGCGACCGCTGCCGGAGCAGGCAGGCCGCCTTCGCGCTGGGCGCGCTTGCGGGCGAGCTTGCGCGCACGGCGCACAGCTTCTGCCTTCTGGCGGGCCTTCTTCTCGGAGGGCTTCTCGTAGTAGTTGCGAAGCTTCATCTCGCGGAAGACGCCTTCGCGCTGGAGCTTCTTCTTCAGTGCGCGGAGCGCCTGATCAACATTGTTATCGCGAACAACTACTTGCAAGCGTAAACGCCCTTCGTGATCGTCTGTTTGTCTGGTGAAAGCGTCCCAATGGGGCGCCGACCGGCTGAGCCAGTCAGTTCGTGGGCGGCTATATAGGCCAATCGATCCTGCTTGTCCACACCATCGAAGCGACGAAAACGCTCATTTTGCGCGCTTCTTCACGGCGACCCGGTTGATGTGGCCCATCTTTCGGCCCTTGCGCGACTCGGCCTTGCCGTAGGCGTGTGGCCTCAGGCCCTCACCGAGCCGGTCGGGAATCGCGGTGATCTCGTCGCCGATCAGGTTCTCCATCACCACATCGGCCATGCGGCTCGGGTCGCCCAGCGGCCAGTTTGAAATGGCCCGGATGTGTTGCTCGAACTGGTCGGTGATCGCCACGGCCTCGGTCCAGTGACCGGAGTTGTGCACCCGCGGGGCAATCTCGTTGACCAGCAGCTTGCCACTGGGAAGGACGAAGAACTCGACACCGAGCACGCCGACGTAATCCAGCGCCGAAGCGATCGTGCCCGCGAGTTCCATCGCCTTTTGCGCGGTCTTCTTCGAGATGTCGGCGGGAACGGTGCTGGTCTTGAGGATGTGGTCGCGGTGGACGTTCTCGGCCGGCTCGAAGGCGGCGACCTCGCCGGCCGCGTTGCGCGCCACGACGACCGAGATCTCCTTTTCGAACTCGACGAAGGCTTCAAGGACGAGCGGCCGCGGGCTCAGCAGTTCCCAGGCAAGGGCGGCGTCCTCCATGTTGCGGACGATGCGCTGGCCCTTGCCGTCGTAACCGAGGCGCGTGGTCTTCAGCACGGCAGGCGTGCCGATCTCGGCGAGCTCGGCTTCCAGCCGGTCGAGGTCGCTGATCGCGGCGAACGGAGCCACTGGAATGCGGTTGATGGTGAGGAAGGCCTTCTCCGCGAGGCGGTCCTGCGAGACGGCGAGCGCGTTGGCGCCGGGGCGGAGAGGCTTGAGGTTCTGGAGGAAGGCCGCCGTGCGCGCCGGCACGTTCTCGAACTCGTAGGTGATGATATCGACGGCGGCGGCAAACTCGGCGAGCGCGGCTTCGTCGTCATAGGCGACGACGGTCTTGCGCGGCGTCACGTCGAAGGCGGGGCTGTTGGGGTCGGGGCAGAAGATGTGGGTCTTCATGCCGAGCCGCGCGGCGGCCAGCGCCAGCATGCGGCCAAGCTGGCCGCCGCCAAGGATACCGATAGTGCTACCGGTCGGTAGCGGGGAATTGGGCAGCGGAGGAACGTCAGACATCGTCAGTCGGGAACTCGGGGATGGAAGCAGTCTGGTCGGCGCGGAAGTCGTCGAGCGCGGCAGCGATCTCGGGATCGGAGAGGCCGAGAATCGCCGCGGCGAGCAGGGCGGCGTTGATCGCACCGGCGCGGCCGATGGCGAGGGTGCCGACGGGAATGCCGGGCGGCATCTGGACGATCGAGAGCAGGCTGTCGCGGCCGCCCAGCGCCTTGGTTTCGGCGGGAACGCCGAGAACGGGAAGGGGAGTGAGGGCGGCCACCATGCCGGGCAGGTGCGCCGCACCGCCGGCCGAGGCAATGATCACCTTGAAGCCTTCGGCCTTGGCGCCTCTGGCGAATTCGTACATGCGGTCGGGCGTCCGGTGCGCGGAGACGATGCGCGCTTCGTAGTCGATCTTCAGCGCGTCCAGCGTTTCGGCGGCGTGGCGCAGGTTGGGCCAGTCCGACTGGCTGCCCATGATGATGGCTACGGGTGGCGAGGTCGGCACTTTGGTCCCCCGGAAGGCGCGGCGCTCAAGGCGTCACCCTTATTGATGCAGCCCGCCCGACGCAAGCGGGTGACGCTGAGCCATTCGTTCAGGCGGCACTGGGCGGTGCGTCGAGGCCGCAGGCGAGCGTATCGAGCAGGTCGTGATCGGCCAGTTCGATCGAGCCCTCGGGCAGCCCGAGGATGCGGTCGATGACGGTGCCGAGGTAGTTCAACTTGTCGAGCAGGGTGCGCGCCAACCGCTCGAAGGTCAGCCGGTCGCGGGTCATGTAGAGCGTCGTGATCAGTTCGCGGTTGGAGGCGAGGAGGTGGAGGATCGTCTCGGCCGCATTCTCGGGATCGGCGGTTTCGAAGGTCTGCTCGGCTACCCCCTCGACGATGATCCGGGTGAGGATCGGCTGCACGACCGAATTGACGGCGCGGTGGGTCCGCTCGAAGAGCTGCACGTTCTCGGGCCGAAGCAGCGGCTCGAACGTCGCCCGCAGTTCCGCTGCCGACTCGAGCTTGTGCCGCCGCATCGTGTCGATGAAGCCGATGAGGCGCGAGAAGGCATCGAGGGAGGGATCGGACAGGGTTTCGTCGGCCAGGGCCGCGGTCCGCTCGGCGTAGCGGCAGGCGAGGGCCTCCACCAGATCCTCCTTGGACTCGAAGTGATGGTAGAACCCACCCTTCGACACGCCGATTTCGGTGATGATCTGGGTGACCGAGGTGGAGTCGTAGCCCTGTCGCGCAAAGAGGCGCTGCGCGGCGTCGAGGATCTCGTCGCGGCGAATGGGAGCGGACTTCACGACACGTGGAAAGGGCATGCTCTCCCTCCACCGACCGACCGGCGGTCGGTATGAATAGGCCATCCTGCGGCCGGGGTAAAGCAGGGGGCCGCTTGCTTGCCAGCACAACCAGCGTCACCTACACACTCCGTCGGCCGATCCGACCAAGAGAAATGCCCCGGTGACCGCGACCTACACCCTGCCCGACAGGGCTGCCATCCAGAACGAGTTGCAGCTCATCGCGGGGAAGTACGAGGCCGGCCGGCTGACAGGGTTCGTCACCTGCCTGAACGAGGACTATTTCGTTCGCGCCTTCCTCGACCATCACAGGGGCATCGGCATCGAGCAGTTCGTTTTCTTGGACGATGGCTCGACCGACGGCACGCTGGACTACCTGGCCTCGCAGCCCGATTGCGTCGTGTTCGGATCGCGGATCGGCTTCGGCGACATGATCAGCACCGACGATCCGGATGGCTATGCCAAGCCGACGCGTTTTGGCCCGCTGATCCGGAACCTCCTCGCCGAGAAGCTGGAGGTCGAGGACTGGATCTTCATTGCCGACGTGGACGAGTTCCTGATCCTGCCGCCGGGTGTGAACTCGGTGGGCGAGTGGATATCGACGATCTCGGGTTGGGGCTTCGACGCCCTGCGAGCGTCGCTGGTGGAGTTCTTTCCCGAGGCCATCTGGAGGGGGGTAGGGGAGCCGCGCCACGAAACGCTCGCGGGCCTGCTCGAGCACTATCCCTATTTCGATGCGACGCCCCTGGCGATCGGCCACGTCGCCGACAGGCACGCGTTCAGCGACGATACGACGACGCGGCGGCTGAACCGCCAGTACGGCGTGCGCGAGCCGTTCCCCGGGCTGTTTCCCCTGCGGCGCCTGAAGCGCTGGCTGCAGGCGCCATATGCGGGGTCGCCGCCAACGAAAATGCCGCTCTACCGCCACCGGCCAGGCATGCGGATGAACGGCCGGTACCCTGCCGAGATCAGCATGCCGCGCGATGTCTTCGTGACGATGATGCACTTCAAGTTCACGAGCGACCTTGATCGCCGCGCACGGCTGGCGATGGAGCGGCGCTCGTACGAACGGGGCAGCGTCGCCTATGACAGCTACACCAGGTGCCTCGAGAAGATGCGGAAGCACCCGGTCGGCTCGTTCCTCGGGCCACACTCGATGAAGTACGAGCGCGTCGAGCAGTTCCTCGAAAGCGACCTGATGCGCCTGCGTGCTTAGGCGATGATGTCGGGCAGAAGGATATTCTCGAGCTGGACGATGCGGTCCTTCAGCGCGAGTTTGCGCTTCTTCATGCGCTGGATCAGCATCTGGTCGCCGTAGCCGGAACTCGACAGGGTATGGATGGCCGCGTCGAGATCGGCGTGTTCCTGCCGCTTTGCCGCCAACTCGAGCCCGAAAGCGGCTTCCTGTTCCTTGCTCAGCGACAGCATAGTTGCGGTCCGCGCGTCCCCTGATCCGGCGCTTGTCTGCCTCGCGACAAGCCTAGCGCGATCGGTTCCGGATTTGCACGCGGTTTTCCACCTCTCCTCCGGTGTTGCACCCTTGCCACGCGACAAGGCGTGAATTTTTTGTGACGATTGAGTCGTCCGAAATTAGCTGAAGGAGTTGTCATGACGACCGAAGGCCACATCGAGTCGTTGGAGCGGCGTCACCGCGATCTCGATCGGAAGATAGAGGATGAACTCAGCCATCCCAGCCGCGACGATCTCTACATCGCCGGCCTCAAGCGCAAGAAGCTGGAACTCAAAGACGAACTGACCCGCGCTCAGGCCAACGGCCGGCACTGACGGGACCAACATCGATCATGCAGAGGTAAGGCCACGGCATTCGCTGCGGCCTTTTTTGTTGGGCGGGTGGAGCAGGTGGATGACGCTGTTGGCATTCGAGCGTAGCTATAGGGTCGGCTCGAAGTCGTTGACCTCGAACCAGTAGCCGTTGGGATCCTGGACGAACACGGCCCGCATCCCGTCCGGGCGCACGTTTACCTCCCCGACATCGCCCTTCATGTTCGAGAAGGCAATTCCGGTGGCGCGGAAATGGGCGAGAACGGCATCGAGATCGGGCGCCGAGAGGGCGAAATGCGTGCGCTTTTCCACATGGGTGCGGCTGATGTCGCCGGCCTGGATGTGGAAGCGCTGGCCGTTGCCGAATTCGAACCAGCGGATGTGGTCGCCACCCATCGGATCGGGCACTTCGCGGATCTGGAGCACTTCGGTCAGAAAGCGCGCAGTCTCGTCGAGATCGCGCACCAGCAGCGCGATGTGGTCGAGGCGGTAGTCGATGCTCATTCTGCCCCCGTCAGGCCGTAGCGCCGGCGAAGAAAACACCGACCGCACCATCATAGATCAGCTTGAGGGCCAGCAGGAACACCAACCAGTAGGTGAGCTGGTAGAAGCGCTTCATCGAGATGCGCCGCACCGCCCAGACGCCGATCAGCACGCCGACGACGGCAAGCGGCGCGAGGATGGCGGCGCGCTCGAGGTTGGCGAAGTTGAGCTGGCCGAGGAAGAAGTAGGGAACGAGCTTGGCGGTGTTGACGATGGCGAAGAAGAACGCCGTCGTACCCGAGAAGATTACCGGCGTCAGGCGCTGCGGCAGCACGTAGATCTGGAAGGGCGGGCCGCCCGTGTGGCTGATGAAGCTGGTGAACCCGGCGGCACCACCCCAGAACGTGCCCCAGCCGCGCGAGGGCGGCAGGCCCTCGAGCTTCTTCCGCAACGGCAGCAGCGCGTCGAGGATGAAGAGCAGGGTCAGGATACCGACGAAGAGCAGCACCATGGCGTCGGAGACGAAGCTCCATAGCACCCAGCCGACAATGGTGCCGACGAAGGCCCCCGGCAGCATGATCTTGAGGATGCGCCAGTCGGCATCCTTGCGGTAGGTCCACACCGCGATCGCGTCCATGACGAGTAGCAGTGGTAGCAGCATGCCGGCGGCGTCGCGGGCGGGCATCACCAGTGACAGCAGTGGGACGCCGACGAGGCCGAGGCTGCCGATGAGGCCGGATTTGCTCAGCGCAACAATAAAGACCGCCAGAATGGCGACGGCCCAGAAAGTGATATCGATCATGAAGTGGAACTAGCTGGAATGGTAGGCGGCGCTACTCGGACGCCTCGCGGCGGAGCTTGTCAATATCCGCCGCCTCCTCTTCGGCATCCCGTGCAGCGTTTTCGCGATCGGCGCGCATCACGGCGTCCAGCATCTCGGTCGAGCGGCGCACGAAGCCGATATAGGCGGCCTGGTCGTGGCGAACGGCGTAGCTCTCCTGGAGCATCCTGGTGTCGTGCTTCTCGAAGGCTTCGGCGACGCGCTTGGCCTTGCCCTCGTCCTGCCCGAGGGCAATCAGCGACTGCTCGCCGAGCCGGATGGCGGAGCGGAAGGTCTCGCGCTCGATCACCTGTACGCCGAGCGCCATCAGGTCGTGCGCATGCGAGCGGTCGACGGCGCGGGCGGCAACGATCACATCGGGGAAATGACGGCGGACGAGTTCGGCGATGCCGAGGATGCGTTCGGCGCCCGCCGTGGTGATGACGATCATCCGGGCCTTGTCGGCGCCGGCGGAGCGCAGGATCTCCAGCCGGCCGCCGTCGCCATAGAAGACCTTCACGCCGAAACGGCGGACCAGTTCGATCTGCGCCGGATCGTCGTCTATGAGCGTCATCTCGAAGCCCTGGGCGCGGAGCATGCGGGTAACGATCTGGCCGAACCGGCCATAGCCGAGGACGATGACCTTGTCGTGCGGATCGTCGACATTCGGGCCGGGCGGCAGGTCGGCGGGATCGGGGTCGGACGATGAGTTGAGCCGGGGTGCCAGCAGGCGATCGTAGAGGAACAGCAACAGCGGCGTCGTCGCCATGGACAGGGCGACGACCACGGTCAGCAGTTCCACCTCCGGCCCGGACAGGTTGCCGGCCGTACGTGCGAACTGCAGCACGACGAAGGCGAACTCGCCCGCCTGGCTGAGCAGGATGGCGAGCAGCAGGCGCTCGGCGTGGTGCATGCGGAAGAATGTCGCGAGCACGTACAGCACCAGCGCCTTGAGCCCAATCAGCGCCATCAGCAAGGCGGCGACGACCAGCGGGTTGTCGAGTACGAGGTTGAAGGCGATCGACATCCCAACGGTGATGAAGAAGAGGCCGAGCAACAGGCCCTTGAAGGGCTCGAGATTGCTTTCGAGCTCGTGCCGGTACTCGCTGTCGGCGAGAAGGACGCCGCCGAGGAAGGCGCCCAGCGCAGGGGAAAGGCCAACGGACTCGGTGGCAAGAGCCGCGCCGATGACGAGGGCGAGGGCAACGGCGGTGAATGCCTCGGGCACACGCGTGCGGGCCAGCCAGCCCATCAGCGGGCGAATGACGTAGCGGGAGCCGAAGAGCGCGGCGACAAAGGATCCGACCACGACAAGGGCCAGCCACCAGTCGATCGGGTTGTCGACGGCTTCGATCACCTCTTCGCCGATCGCCTCGACCGGCAGGCCGCCCATGTTGGCGAGCAGCGGGATGATGGCGAGGACGGGGATGACCGCCACGTCCTGGACGAGCAGGATGGCCAAAGACGCGCGCCCGGTGTCGGTCCTCGTGATGCTGCGCTGCTCGATCGACTGCATGGCGATGGCGGTCGAGCTCATCGCCAGGGCCAGGCCGACGACGATCGCGTCGGGCCAGGCAAAGCCGATCACGCGGGCGAGGAGCGCGACCACGGTGCTCGTCGCGACCATCTGGGTCAGGCCCAGGCCGACGACCTTGTTGCGCATGCGCCAGAGCTCGGTGCCGTCGACCTCGAGGCCGATCAGGAACAGCATCATGACGATGCCGAACTCGGCGATCTGGTGGATCAGTACGGTATCGGAGACCAGCGACAGGCCGTATGGACCGATGAGGATGCCGGCGGCGAGGTAGCCGAGGATGGTGCCAAGGCCCAGCCACTTGAATATGGGGACCAGCAGAACCGTCGCTGCGAGCAGCACGAAGATGGCGAGCAGCAGGTTGACTTCCATCGATGTTCCCGGCGCTGTCGCGCTACTCCTCGAATTGCCCTGCCAGCTAGGTGGTAGCGCGGCGCGTCGGTGCGGCGAAAGCAAAAAGTGACAAACGCAAACGGGCCGTTCCCGCAGTGCGGAAACGGCCCGTCAGGCAGCCCATTGGCTGAAGCTTATTCGTTGTCGTCGGTGTCGTTGCCGCGAAGCGACTTGAGCTTGGCGAACACCGAATCCGCGTCGATCTCTTCCTCGCGCTCGGGGCGACCTTCGGCCGGCTGGCCGTCCTCGTCGACGTGGTGGCCGCGATTGGCGCCCGCCAGTGCTTCCTCGGCGGTGAGCAGCATCGTGCCTTCTTCGGCGACTTCACCACTCGGAGCGCCCTTGGAGGCGCGGCTCACTTCGAGATCGAGGTCGATCTGGCTGGCAAGACCGAGGGTCACGGGGTCCATCGGGACGATATTGGCGTTGTTCCAGTGCGCGCCGTCACGCACCGAGTCGATGGTCGACTTGGTGGTGCCGACGAGCCGCATGATCTGCGCATCCTTCATCTCGGGATGGTTGCGCAGGAGCCACTTGATGGCGTTCGGGCGCTCGTTGCGGCGCGAGATCGGGGTGTAGCGCGGACCCTTGCGCTTGGGCGCAGCGACACGAACCTTGGGCTCGCTGAGCTTCAGGCGGTAGCTCGTGTCGGCTTCGCCCTTCTCGATTTCTTCGCGTGTCAGCTGGCCGTTCTGGATCGGGTTGACGCCCATGATCCCGCTCGCGACATCACCGTCGGCGACGCCCTGAACTTCCAGCGGGTGGAGCCCGCAGAAGGCGGCGATCTGCTCGAACGAGAGCGCGGTGTTGTCGACCAGCCAGACGGCGGTTGCCTTGGGCATCAGAAGGGGCGTGGCCATTTGATAGATTCTCCTTTTGGCGCGGCCCGGGATCTTCCGGACCGCTCCGCCTCGGGTTCGTAACTGAGGGGAATAAGGCGCCTATATAACGGGCGGCTCACGCCGATTCAATCGGATTGTCTCGATCATCAGCAGAGTTGTTGAAGCTTTCGCCCCAAGGCGTAACAAGGATCAGCTTGCCGTAATTGTCGGATCGTTCGAGTTCGACATGGGCGCGGGCTGCTTCGACCAGGGGCAGGGCGCGGATGCGCGGCTGGAGGATGCGGCCATCCTCGAGAGCGGGCCACACCCAGCGCCTGAGGCTTGTCGCGATATCCGCCTTGGCTGTGCGGGTCTGCGGCCGGAGGGTCGAGCCGGAAAGCGTCAGCTGCTTCATCAGGATCAGGCTGGCGTTGATTTCGGCCTTGGCACCGGCCTGGGTGGAGACGATGACGATATGGCCGAAGCGGGCCGAGGCCCGGATGTTGCGGTCGAGCGCGTCGCCGCCGACGATATCGACGATCCGGTCGGCACCCTTGCCGCCGGTGAGCGAGAGGGTGCGGGCGACGAAATCCTCACTGGTCCGGTCGATGGTGGCGACGGCGCCGAGGCTTCTGGCATAGGCGGCCTTTGCGGCGTCCGAGACGATGGCGATGGGCATGGCGCCACGCAGCAAGGCCAGCTGGATCGCCGCTCCGCCGATGCCGCCGGCGCCGCCGTGGATGAGGACATGCATGCCTTTGGCGAGGCCGGCGCGGATGACCAGCGTCTGTTCTACGGTGAAGAAGGTTTCGGGCAGGGCAGCGCCCGCCAGCATCGACCAGCCGCGCGGCAGGGGCAGGACCTGCGCGGCCGGCACCGCGACATACTCGGCGTAGCCACCGCCGTTGGTGAGCGCGACGACCGGATCGCCGATCCTGAAACCGCGGGTGTCGGGGCCGAGCGCGGCAATCTCGCCGCCGACTTCGAGGCCGGGCAGGAGCGAGGCATCGGGCGGCGGGTTGTAGGTGCCGCGGCGCTGGCCGAGATCGGGCGCATTGAGACCCGCGGCTGCGACGCGGATCAGCACTTCGCCGACCCCCGGCTGCGGCACCGGCATCGTAACCGGCTTGAGCACTTCGGGGCCACCGAAGGTGGAAATGGCGATCGCGGTCATTTCAGCGGGGTGCGTCATGTCGACTAGCTAGTCCCGACGCGAGGCCGCTTGCAAGCGTCCGCCCCAGGGTTGCGCTTGGTCCGCCGAGGTCTAGAATTGAGCAAAACACCGCAGGCGAGGAGATGGCCATGTTCGATGACGATCAGGTCAAGCGTCCCAAGGGACACGAGGTCGGCATGCCGATCGACACCATGTCGGTCGAGGAATTGAACGAGCGCATCGCCATTCTTAAGGCAGAAATCCAGCGACTGGAAGACGCCATCGGCGCCCGGCACAAGACGAAGTCAGAGGCGGAATCGCTGTTCAAGTTCTAGCCGCGAATGCTCGCATGAGTTGGGTGCGGCCCGGGCGGGCGGCAGGGGGAGTGATCGCTCACCAATCAGCAAGGTTAAGAAAGCGAGTCCTGTTAACCTGCAATTAACACCTTCGCGTTAACTTCAACACATCCGGTTCGCTGGATTTTGCAGAGCGGTTTCTCCCTCTGTTTGACGCCTCCCTGTTAACTTTCGAGAGCCGCCAGTCTTGACGGCTCTTTTCTTTTTTCCGGTGTCGTGGCGTTAAGCCGACGGCAACCGTGGCGGGCGCAAGACGGATGCCTGCGGCTTTGACAGCCACCACATCTCCATCGGCAGGCAGCAGCGTGGACGACAGGACCAGGAACAGACCGGCAGTGGCAATCGGCCCGCGCATCGTGGCGTCGGGCGGGTTCGACGCGCTCTATCGCGAGGGCATGGCGCTGATCGAAGAGGTCGCGTCATATCTCGACGGCGACGGCCGCACCGACAGCAAGAACCTGCCGCGCGAAGCCTCGTTCGTCTATGCCACCGAGAGCATGCGGCTGACGACGCGGCTGATGCAGCTGGCGAGCTGGCTGCTGCTTCAGCGGGCGGTCAACGAAGGCGAACTGACGCCGGAAAACGCCCGCGTCGAAAAGGAGAAGGTCCGCTTCTCCGCAACGCCGACCGAGCGCGGTGGCCCCGGCTTCGACGACATGCCGGAGCGGCTCCGCGGCTTCATCAGCAAGGGCGACCGGCTGTTCGAGCGCGTGCAGCAATACGACAAGCTGGAGCGCGGCGGCGTGCCCGACTATGCGCCGGAAGTGCAGGGCGGCATCGCCGACCAGCTGGCGCGGCTCAAGGCGGCCTTCGGGCGGTTGAAAGACTAGACCGGCTGCCGCTACGATCCGGCGACGTGATCGGAGGCGGGCGATGGCCGAAAATGCTGACCGGTGGCTGCCTTTGCGGCGCCGTGCGCTACACCTACCAAGGCGAAGTCGGCCCGCCGGGATATTGCCACTGCGCGGACTGCCGTCGCGTTTCAGGCAGCGCCTTTGGCGTCAGCGTGCGCCTGGCTGCTGCCGGATTCCGTGTCGTCACGGGAGTTCCCAAGAGCTTCGTCAAACTCGGTGACAGCGGCCGGCCGGTGGCGCGCTTTTTCTGCGGCGATTGCGGGTCGCCGCTCTACACCCTGCCGCCGCTGCACCCCGATGTCGTCTTCATCAAGGCTGGGAGCCTCGACGATCCGGACGCGGTGAGGCCGAACCGTCAAGCGTGGATGCGCTCGCGGGTCGATTGGGCGGAGATCGATCCGTCAATCACGGCATACGAGACCAGCCGCACCTGAGGGCAAACAAGAAGCCCGGCGCAATGGCCGGGCTTTTGCATTCGTTCGTGGTCTCGAGGCTTAGAAGCCGAGGCCCTTGAACTTGTCCTTGAAGCGGGTGACGCGGCCGCCGCGGTCCATCAGGTTGCCCTGGACGCCGGTCCAGGCCGGGTGCGTGGTCGGGTCGATGTCGAGCTGCAGCGTGTCGCCTTCCTTGCCCCAGGTCGAACGGGTCTGGTAGGTCGTGCCGTTGGTCATCGCCACGGTGATCATGTGGTAGTCGGGGTGGATGTCGGACTTCATGGCGCTCGCCTCAAATCAAACGGGCGCTCAGGCGCCCGGACTGTTCGTTGAATTCGGATTGGCGCGGTCATAGAGAAAAAGCCCGCCTTGCGCAAGTGCGGCGACGCAGGTTGTCGCAGCCCGGCAATTGAGTTGCGGGTGATGGGCGAGCCGCCTATATCGAGGGCACTTTCGGGTATCGCAGTGGAGCCTGCCGCAGGTGGCACGGAACGATGGATCTTTCGTCAAGGGCCGGCCAAGAGCGTCCGGCTCCCGTGATCTGTCGCCAGTGCGCCGGCTGCTGCCGTTCGTGCTGCGCTATCCGCTGCAGTTCGGCCTGACGATCCTCTTTCTGCTCATTTCGGCGCTGGCCTCGCTGGTCGTGCCGTCGCTGGCCGGCCGGATCATCGACCAGGGCTTTGTCGAGCGAAACCTCGATGCCGTGGGGCAGTACGGGCTAATCGCGCTGGGCGTCGCCGTGGTGATGGCTGTCGCCAGCGCGGCGCGCTTCTATTTCATCTCGGTGCTCGGCGAGCGGGTGCTCACCGACCTCAGGCGCAAGGTGTTCGACCACCTGCTCATCCTCGATTCCCGCTTCTTCGACCTGCACCGCGTCGGCGAGCTGACCTCGCGCCTCACCGGCGACGTGGCGACCATCCGCGGCGCAATCGGTTCGAGCATCTCGCTGATGCTGCGTGGCGTCGTGACGCTCGTCGGCGCCGTGGTGCTGATGTTCGTCACCAGCCCCGTCCTGGCGTCGATCGTCGTGGTGGTTGGTCCGGCGATCCTGATTCCGGTGATGGTGTTCGCCCGGCGGCTGAGGTCCAAGTCGCGCCTTACACAGGATGCGCTGGCCGACATGTCGGCGATGGCGACAGAGGCGCTGGGGGCCAGCCGGACCATCAAGAGCTTCGTGCAGGAATCCGAACAATCGCGGCTCTACGGCGTCGAGGCCGAGAAATCGTACCGGTCCGAGGTCAGCCGGCTGTGGACCCGCGCGGCCCTCCTGGGCGGCGTGGTGTTCCTTTCGACCGCCGCGCTGGTGGTGCTGGTCTGGTGGGGCGCCAACGCCGTGTTCCAGGGCTGGGTGACGGTCGGCGGGCTGGCGCAGTTCATGATCTATGCGCTGATGGCCAGCAACGCGATGACCAACCTTTCCGACATCGTGGGCGTCTTCCAGATCGTTGCGGGCGCCACCGAACGGCTGATGGAGATCCTCGATACCGAGCCGGCTATCAAGGCTCCGGCATCGCCCAAGGCGTTGCCGGAGCCCTCGCTGGGCACCGTGGCGTTCGAGACGGTCGATTTCGCCTACGGGACCCGCGACGACGAGAGCGTGCTGGACGATGTCAGCTTCGCCGTCGCCCACGGCGAGACGGTGGCGCTGGTCGGCGCTTCGGGCGCCGGGAAGTCGACGATCTTCGCCCTCGTGCAGCGCTTCTACGATGTCACCGGCGGGAAGATCCTCGTCGATGGCCTCGATGTGCGCGATGTCGATCCGTCGCAGCTGAGGCGGCGGTTCGCCTATGTCGAGCAGGAGCCGACCATCTTCGCCGGCTCCATCGCCGACAACATCCGCTTCGGCCGGCCCGAGGCGAGCTTCTCCGATATCGAGGCGGCGGCGAAGGCAGCACTGGTGCACGACTATGTCGTCGAGTTCCCGAAGGGGTACGACACGATGGTCGGCGAGCGCGGCGTTATGCTCTCGGGCGGCCAGAAGCAGCGCCTCGCGATCGCCCGCGCGCTGCTCAAGGATGCACCGATCCTGCTGCTCGACGAGGCGACATCGGCCCTCGACGCCGAAAGCGAACGCCTGGTGCAGGTGGCGCTGGAGCGGTTGATGCAGGGGCGGACCACGCTGGTGATCGCGCACCGCCTCGCCACCATCCGCGACGCCGACCGCATCCTCGTGCTCGAGAAGGGCCGCATCATCGACCAGGGCACGCATGACCAGCTGGTCCGGAAGGGCGGCAAGTATGCCGAGCTGGCGAAGCTGCAGTTCCGCGGAGAGGTCGTGCCGGCTGCGGAATAGGCTCCTTTAGTCAGGCAAACCGCGACACCTAGTCAACGGCCGGCCTGGCCTCAGCCATCCGTCAGCTTGAACTCGATGCGGCGGTTGCGGGCGAAGGCTTCTTCGGTGTCGCCCGTGTCGATCGGGCGGCTGTCGCCGAAGCCGGCGGCGACGAGATGCTGGGCGGGGATGCCCTGCTCGACGAAGTACTTGGCCACGGCGATCGAGCGGGCAGCCGAGAGCTCCCAGTTCGACGGAAATTCCGGGGTATTGATCGGGCGCTTGTCGGTGTGGCCGTCGATGCGGAGGACCCAGTTCACGTCGGCCGGGATCTGGGTGGTGAGTTCCTTGATGACGGCGGCGAGCTTGCCCATTTCGGTGCGCCCGGCATCGGAGATCGTGGCTTCGCCGGCGCCGAACAGGACTTCGGACTGGAACACGAAGCGGTCGCCGACGACGCGGACGTCGGAGCGGTTCTCCAGCACTTCGCGCAGCTTGCCGAAGAAATCGGAGCGGTAGCGGGAGAGATCCTGCACGCGCTGGGCCAGCGCCAGGTTGAGGCGGCGGCCGAGGTCGGCGATCTGGGTACGGCTCTCGGTGTCCTTGCTTTCCGAGGCCTGCAGTGCCTCTTCGAGCGCGCCGATCTGGATCCGGAGGGCGGCCAACTGCTGGTTCAGCAGCGCGACCTGGGCCGTGGCCTCGTCCGACAGGTCGGTCTGGGCCGCGAGATCTCCTTCGAGCCTTGCGATCTGCGCGTCCTTGCCGTCACCGCCGGTGCCGAGCCCGGCGAGCTGCGCCGCCATCCTGTCGCGATCGGCGGCGGTGTTGGAGAGCGTCGCCTGGAGCGTTGCGATGGTCGTATCGAGGTCGCCGGAATTCGCCTTCTCCAGCTGCAGAAGCTCGGTCAGCTCGGCGATCTGGGCGTTGAGTCGGCTCATCGCCGTGTCCTTGCCGCTGATCTCCTGGCCAAGGAAGAACTGGCTCAGCATGAACAGCGAGAGCAGGAAGATGATGACGAGCAGCAGGCTCGACAGGGCATCGACGAAGCCCGGCCAGTAGTTGGTGACCTGCGATCGGCGGGAGCGGGAGAGGGCCATCGGGCGCGCTGCCTAGTTCGAACGCCGGTCGGATTCGCCCTCGCGGATCATCGCTTCCATCAGCTGCTGCAGCTTCTTGTTGGTCTCGCCCTGCTGGATGATGTGGCTGCGCAAATCCTCCTGCTCGGCCCGGATGTGCTTGACGAGGCCGTCGATGCCGCGGGCCAGTTCCGCCATGGCGCGGATGGCGTTCTGCGACGAGTTGGAGTTCTGCAGGGTGGAGCCGAACTGGGCGAAGATGGCGCTCATCTCGTCGCCGGAGACACCGAGGCCGGTGGCCTGCATCTGCGTCACGGGATGATCGAGCTCGGTCATCGAGGTCATCCAGTCCTCGAGATCGGTGTAGAAGGCGTTCTGCGCCTGGCTGGCCTGCAGGTCGAGGAAACCGAGGATCAGCGAGCCGGAGAGGCCGAGCAGGGAAGCGGAGAAGGCGGTGCCCATGCCGCCCAGCGGCGCCGCGAGACCTTCCTTGAGATTGGAGAAAAGCGTTGCCGTATCGCCCGCCGTGGCGTCCAGCGCCTGGATGGTGGAGGCGACATGGGTCACCGTCTCGAGCAGGCCGTAGAAGGTGCCGAGCAGGCCGAGAAAGACCAGGAGGCCGGTGAGATAGCGCGACGTATCCTTGGCTTCATCGAGGCGGTTGCCGACGGAATCGAGGATCGAGCGCATCGAGGATGGGGTGATCACCGCTTCGCCGAGCCGGTCGCGCAGGAGGTTGGCCACCGGCGCCAGCAGCCGCGGCTGGGTCGAGGGCATGCGGCCTTCCTGCAGCGAGTTCACCCAGTTGATCTCGGGGAACAGCCGGATGACCTGCCGGAAGCCGAGGACGATACCGATCGCCAACGTCAGCAGGATCAACGAGTTGATGAAGGGGTTGGCCCAGAAGAAGATGATCAGCTGGTTGTAGAGGATAGCCGCGACCAGTGTGACCAGCACCAGGAAGACGATCATCTTCACCAGGTAGACTGCGGGGCTCGCAAGCCGGTACGGGTCGTAGCTCTGCGACATGTCGCTGCCCTTGGTCGAGTGCAATCGGCCCGACAATAGTGTGCTTCGGCAAAGCCACGCAACGGTCGGCGACCGGCGCTGCCGGTTAACCCCATGAAATCAGGGGAATGCGACGAGGGGGTGGCGGCTTGGGCCGCCGGTGCCTTACTTGACCGCCTTGACGATCTTCAGCAGCTCGCCCTGGATCTTCTCGTTGCCCGAGATGACCTGGCCGTTCCAGACCGAGCCGGTGGTGCCGGCGTAGTCCGAAGTCGTGCCGCCCGCTTCGCGCACCATCAGCATGCCGGGGGCGACGTCCCATGGCTTGAGGCCGGCTTCCCAGTAGCCGTCGAAGCGGCCGGCGGCGAGCCAGGCGAGGTCGGTCGAGGCGGAGCCGGTGCGGCGGATGCCGGCGACGGCCGGAACCACCTGCGCGAGCTGCTTCAGCTGCAGCACATCGAGGGCACGGCCCTGCGAGTTGATGCCGGTGACGATCACCGCATCGGCGAGATGCTTACGGGCCGCGACACGCAGGCGCTTGCGATCGTTGAGCCAGGCGCCGCCGCCCTTTTCGGCGGTGAACAGCTCATCCATGATCGGGTTGTAGATCACCGACGCGACGATCTCCTCGTTGCGCTCGAGCGCAATGGCGCAGGCGAACATCGGGATGCCGTGGAGGAAATTGGTGGTGCCGTCGAGCGGATCGACGATCCAGCGGTGCTGGCCGTCTGTGCCCTTCACCTCGGTGCCTTCCTCGCCGAGGAAGGAATAGGTCGGGCGAGCCTTCTGCAGTTCTTCGAAGACGATCTGCTCGGCGCGGCGGTCGGCGTTGGAGACGAAATCCGCCGGGCCCTTGACCGAAACCTGCAGGTTCTCGACCTCGCCGAAGTCCTTGGCGAGGTTACGGCCGGCCTTGGTTGCGGCCTGGACCATGATGTTCAAAAGCGCCGAGCGCATGGGAAAAACTCCGCGCGGGATAGATCGAATTGGGAAGGGCCGCTATGTGCCCGAGAACGCTCCCGAGCGCAAGCGTCGCGGCGGCGAGCTAATTGGCCGCAGGGGTCGTGGTCGCCTGGGGCGTCGTGTTGGTGGCGACCTGGGTCGGCGGTACCGATGGCCAGAAGCGGGCCCGCTCCTCGGCGCGCGCCAGCACTTCGGGCGTCGCGGACATCAGCAGCTTGTCGAGCTGGGCGTCCTTCAGCCCCTGGCGGCGGGCGAGCGCGCGATACATCGCCGCTTCCTCGAGATCAGCCGGCACGCCTTCGCCGACCGCAAGCAGTTTGGCATAGCGGTTCTGGGCGACCGGGTTACCGGCATCGGCGGCGCGGGCGTACCACTTGGCGGCGGCCTCACGATCCTGCGGGACGCCCTTGCCGAGATAGAGACTGGTTGCGTACTCGACCTGGGCGGAGAGGTTGCCGTCCTCGGCAGCGAGGCGGAACTGCTCGGCCGCGGCGACGGGGTTGGGGGCGACGCCGGCTCCTTCCAGCAGCATGCTGCCGTAGTCGTAACGGGCCTCTGGGATGCCGGCGTTGGCTGCCTCGCCGATGAGTTCGGCCGCCTTGGTGAGGCTTGGCTCGACATAGGTGCCTTCGACGTAGAGCAGGCCGAGATTGTAGGTGGCCATCATGTTGCCCGCGTCGGAGGCGGTCTTGAACAGTTCGGCGGCGCGCTTGCGGTCCTTGGTGACGCCGCGCCCATCCTGGTAGAGCAGGGCCAGCTTGAAGGTCGCGAGCGGGTCGCCGTTCTTGCTGGCCATGCCGTACCAATCGGCCGCGCCGGCCGGATTTTCCGGGACGCCAAGACCCTCGGAGTAGATCTCACCGATCAGCGTCTGCGCGTGGGCATTGCCTTCCTTGGCCAGCGGCAGTGCGAGCTCGAGCGCCGTCAGGTAGTAGCCGCGCTGGAAAGCGCCGAAGGCGGGGTCGACCTTTTCGCCGAAGATCTGACCGCTGATGCCGGTCGCATCGGTCGGACCCTGGTTGTAGAACTCCTGCGGCACAGGGCCGATCGGCAGGTCCTCGAAGCCGAGATTGTCGGGATACTGCATGTTCTTTGGCCGCAGATCGACGGCGCCGCCGGCGTCGGCCTGCGCGAAAGCCGGCAAGGTCAGCGCGGCGGCCAGAATTGCGATACCCAGCCGACGCATCAGGCGACCTGCTCCGTCACCGGCAATTGCAGGCCGATGAACTCGCAACCTTCGGCCTCGTAACCGGCGAACCCGGCCTCGGGATCGGACAAAACGCTCGGCACTTCCATGGTCTCTGCCCACCAACGCGCGATTTCGCGCACCTCGGCAGATATGGCCCCGGAAAGCGGCCCAAATAGGATGTAGTCGACGCCCAGTTCGCCCTTGGCCATGGCATCGTCGCGGGTGGCGACCCCGCCGACACCGACGATCAGGTCGGGCTTGAGCGCGGCGATCGCCGCTTTCACGGACTTGTTGTCGCCGGTGACATGCAGGCCATCGGCTCCGAGAAGGCGCACGATGCCCGGGTCTCCTTCCACCAGAACGGCGGCGCCCTTGGCCTGCGCCATGGGCACGAGCTTCTTGGCCAGCGCCTTGTAGGCGTTCTCCGGCAGCTCGCCACGCGGCAGCAGCAGGGCGGCGACCTCATGCTCGGCGAGCGCGGCGTCCAACGCCGGGGCGAGACGGTCCAGCGGCAGGGCGGTGGGGGCGATCAAGTAGAGTTCGGCTGACATGGTGCGACTTATAGCGGCGGATGCGCCGATGTGGAGCCGGATTCTGGCAGTATGCGGGCAGTCGGTTAGCAGAAAAGAAAAGGGGCGCCGGAGCGCCCCGCAGTCGCGGGAGATTGGCGGGTGTAACTCAGGCCGCGAGGTCGAGCTCGGGCTTGTACTGGCCCAGCGAGGCGAGCGCGTTCATGCGGGCGCGGTGGGCGAATGCCTTCTGCGCGGCGGGCACGTTGGCTTCCTCGCCGTTCCAGGTAACGAGCGCCGAGGTCTGGAGCGCACGGCCATAGGAGAAAGTGAGGGCCCAGGGCAGGCCGCCGATCTGGTTCATGGCACTTAGGTGCGCGGTCGCTTCCTCATCGGACTGGCCGCCCGAGAGGAAAGCGACGCCGGGGACTGCGGCGGGCACGTTCTGGCGCAGTGTGTCCACGGTGCGCTGGGCGACTTCCTCGACGCTCGCCCGGTCACGAGAACGCAGGCCGGGCGTCACCATGTTAGGCTTCAGCAGCATGCCGCTGAGGTCGACGCCGGCGAGGCGGAGTTCCTGGAACACGGTGGCGAGCGTCTCGGCGGTGACCTCCTCGCAACGCTCGATCGAGTGATCGCCGGGCTCGCCATCGGCGAGGACTTCCGGCTCGACCACGGGCACGATGCCGGCTTCCTGGCAGTACATGGCGTAGCGGGCGAGCGCGTGGGCATTGGCACGGATGCCGTTGCGCGAGGGGGCGTAACTGGTGATGGCGATGACGCCGCGCCACTTGGCAAAGCCGGCGCCGAGCTTGGCATAGTGCGCGAGCCGCTGGCGTAGGCCATCGAGGCCCTCGGTGATCTTTTCGTCCTTGCTGCCCGGCATCGGGAGCGCGCCGCGATCGACCTTGATGCCGGGGATTACGTCGGCTTCATCGAAGAGCTGGTGGAAGCTCGTGCCGTCCTTGGCCTTCTGTTCCAGCGTTTCCTCGGTGAGGATGACACCCGAGATGTAGTCGCGCATTGCGTCGGTCGAGCGGAACAGCATTTCGCGGTAGTCGCGACGCGTCTCCAGGGTCACCGGCAGTCCAATGAGGGCGAAACGCTTGGCAATGGTGCCTTCGGATTCGTCGGCGGCGAGGATGCCCTTGCCGGAAGCGACGAGTTTCTTGGCGATTGCATTGAGTGAGGCCATTGCGGGAGGGTCTCCATTTGCAATGGCCGTACAATGCCACAGCCCCCAGCCCGGTTCGACTAGACGTTGGTTCTCAGACGAAGGTGGGGAGGGAAAACGCCCAGCTTACCCCTTCAGCGCCTCGACGCCGGGCAGGGCCTTGCCTTCCATCCATTCGAGGAATGCGCCACCGGCGGTGGAGACGTAGGTGAACTGGTTCTTCACCTCGGCATGGGCGAGGGCGGCGACGGTGTCGCCACCGCCGGCGACGGAAACGACCTTGCCGGCATGGGTGCGCTCGGCGACGTAGCGCGCGATCTCAACGGTGCCGTGGTCGAAGGGCTTCATCTCGAAGGCGCCGAGCGGCCCATTCCAGACGACGGTCTTGGCCTCATCGATGGCGCCCTTGATGCGCTCGATCGAGCCCGGGCCGACATCGAGGATCATGCCTTCGGGATCCATCGAGTCGACGCCGTAGAAGCGGTGCGGGGCGTTGGCCTCGAAGTGCCAGGCAACAGTCGCATCGATCGGCAGGATGATGGCGCAGTGCGCCGCCTCAGCCTTGTCTCGGATGCGGTTGGCGGTCTCGGCGAGGTCCTTCTCGGCCAACGACTTGCCGACGCCGAGCCCGCCGGCATGGAGGAAGGTGTTGGCCATCGCGCCGCCGATGACGAGGGCATCGACCTTGGTGATGAGGTTTTCCAGGAGGTCGATCTTGGTCGACACCTTGGCGCCGCCGACGATGGCGATCACCGGGCGCTCGGGCGCGCCGAGCCCCTGCTCGAGGGCGCTCAGTTCCTGCTGCATGGCGCGACCGGCGGCGGCGGGCAACAGGTGGGCGATGGCCTCGGTGGAGGCGTGGGCGCGGTGGGCCGCGGAGAAGGCATCGTTGACGAAGATATCGCCGAGCGAAGCCATGCGCTTGGCCAGTTCGGGGTCGTTCTGCTCCTCGCCGGGATGGAAGCGGGTGTTCTCGAGCACGAGGATCGAGCCGGCAGGGGCCTCGTCGATCGCCTGGCGGGCCTTGTCGACATCGACCCAGTCGGTGGCAACGAAGCCCACCGGATGCCCGGTCTCCTCGGCGACGGCCTGCACGACCTGCTCGAGCGAGTATTCCGGATCGACCTTGCCCTTGGGACGGCCGAAATGGCTGAGGATGATGGCCTTGCCGTCGACCTTGATGATCTCGCGGATGGTGGGTACCAGCCGCTCGATGCGGGTGGCGTCGGTCACCTTGCCATCGGCGACCGGCACATTGAGGTCGGCACGGACCAGCACGCGCTTGGCGGAGAGATCGAGATCGTCGAGGGTCTTGAAAGCCGGCATGGGACGCATCCGCTGCAAGGAAGGGTGCCGCTGCTATAGCAAGGATTGCGGGATGGGCAACAGCGGGCTCGCAGGACCAAGCAGGACGGAGACGTAAGGTTCGACCGGGTGCGGCATCGCGCGATGGCTGCCATGCAGGAGGCCGGCTTGCCCGGTGGGCGGGGAACCCCTAAAGCACCCGAGCCGAAAAGATTCCGGCTGGTTTGGTTATTCCAGCCCCCGCGTTGCGGGATGAAGTCGCTCAGCGAGCGAAGCCTGCCTTCTCGACGACATCATCGAACATGTCGTCCATGACCTGATCCAGCTCCAGATCGGTGGTGGTGCCGAAGTACCCGGCACGCACCTTCTTCATGACAGTCGAGACGGACTGCCGGCCCTCCGAGCGAAGGGCGCGGATGCGATCGACGAAACCCTGCGTGGTATTGGTAGCGGTCATCGCCATCACTCCGTGAAGAACTGGGGCTTGGCGCCGGTCGGCGCCGGGGTGGTCTTGGCATTGTCCACTTCGTCACCCAATCTTTAGGCTCCACGCCTACCGGCAGGGCGGTGTTGTTGTTACTGACCTGGACGGCAATGCTCGCGAGAAGCTTGGCAGCCGCGTCGGGTGGCATCGCAGTCGATGGAAAAGCGATGCAGACTTGAGAGAATGGCGATCGGCCGGTTTCTGGATGCTTTGCGCTGCCAATCATCGTCAGCAAAAGCGTGAGCGCCTTCGAAGCGCGGATCGTGCCAAGGCAGAACAGATCGATTCCAACCAACGAGAATCCATTCTCGGAGTAGTAGCTCCGCAAAGCCTCTTGAATGTCATCATTGTGTGGCGTGGTAGGCGTCTCGGTCATATGTTGGCCTCCACGCCTATTCGATCAACCGCGGACGATACGCCATCGAGGCGCGACTTCAACATCCGATGTGCGTGTTGGTCGTCGGCATCACGCAGTCGGCAGTGACATGCGCATCCGGCGGTCGGCCTCTGAGGTAGACGGCCAAGACAGTGCATTGATCCGTGTCCGCAACCCAAAGCAAAAGGCCCCGGAATCCGGGGCCTTTCCTAACTTACTCAACCCTGAGCCAAACTGTTACTGGTCAATGAGCCGCACTGTGGTTTGGATCGTCTAAACCTATGTGGGCGATCACAATCAGAGCGTCTTGGCGAACAGCGCCGTGACGTCGGCCATGCGGTTCGAGAAGCCCCACTCGTTGTCGTACCAGCCCATGATGTTGACGAAGTTGCCGTCGACGACCTTGGTCTGGTCGATGAGGATGGTCGACGAGTGCGGATCGTGGTTGAGGTCCGACGAGACCAGCGGGTGCAGGGTGTAGGTCATCACGCCCTTGAGCGCGCCCTCCGAGGCGGCGATCAGCGCGTCGTTCACTTCCTGGACGGTGGTATTGCGCTTCGAAATGAACTTCAGGTCGACGAGCGACACGTTCGGGGTCGGCACGCGGATCGAGATACCGTCCAGCTTGCCCTTCAGTTCGGGCAGCACGAGGCCGATCGCCTTGGCGGCGCCGGTCGAGGTCGGGATCTGGCTCAGGGCCGCGGCGCGGGCGCGGTAGAGGTCCTTGTGCATGGTGTCGAGCGTCGGCTGGTCACCGGTGTAGGAGTGGATGGTGGTCATCATCCCCTTCTCGATGCCGACGAGATCGTTCATCACCTTGGCCATCGGGGCGAGGCAGTTGGTGGTGCACGAGCCGTTCGAGATCACCACGTCGTCCTTGCCGAGCAGGGCGTGGTTGATGCCGTAGACGATGGTCTTGTCGGCGCCTTCGCCGGGGGCCGAGATGATCACCTTCTTGGCGCCGGCGGCGAGGTGGGCCGAGGCCTTTTCCTTCGACGTGAAGATGCCGGTGCACTCGAGCACGATCTCGACGCCGAGCTCCTTGTGCGGCAGCTGCGCCGGGTCCTTGACGGCGGTGACCTTGAACTTCTGGTTGCCGGCGGTGATCGTGTCGCCTTCGACCTTCACTTCGTGCGGGAACTTGCCGTGCACGCTGTCGTAGCGCAGCAGGTGGGCGTTGGTTTCGACCGGACCGAGATCGTTGACGGCGACGACTTCGATGTCGTTGCGGCCGCTTTCGACGATGGCGCGCAGAATGTTGCGGCCGATGCGGCCGAAGCCATTGATTGCGACGCGTACAGCCATGATGGCTCCTTGAGGACTTCTTGAGGAGGAGAAAGGCGCGGTGTCTTACAACTGCGCCATGACGGCTTCAACTATGGCGTTCGCCGTAATGCCGAAGTGCTCGTAGAGCTTTTCGGCCGGAGCGCTGGCGCCGAACGAGTGCATGCCGATGAAGCGGCCCTTGTCGCCGAGGAGCTTGGACCAGCTCATCTCGATGCCGGCCTCGATGGCGACCTTTGCCTTGGGCTTGCCGATGGCGCTGTCACGATATTCCTGCGACTGGGCGGCGAAGAGTTCCATAGAGGGAACCGACACCACCTTGGCGCTGATGCCCTGAGCCTTGAGGAGATCGAGGCTGGACACGGCGATCGCGACTTCCGAACCGGTGGCGAAGATCACCGCATCGGCGTTCTTGTCGCCGGCGATGACATATGCGCCCTTGGCGGACGGGTTGCCGTCGACCGCTTCGGTGCGCAGCGCCGGCAGGTTCTGGCGGCTGAGCGCGAGGATCGAGGGCTGCTCGGCTTCGATGGCGAGCTGCCAGCATTCGAGCGTCTCGACGGCGTCAGCCGGGCGGAAGACCAGGAGGTTCGGGATGGCGCGGAGCGTCGAGAGGTGTTCAACCGGCTGGTGGGTCGGGCCGTCCTCGCCGAGGCCGATCGAGTCATGGGTCATCACGTAGATGACGCGCTGGCTCATGATCGCCGACAGGCGGATGGCCGGGCGGGCATAGTCGGTGAAGACGAGGAACGTGCCGCCATAGGGGATGAGGCCCTTGTGCAGCGCGATGCCGTTCATCGCGGCAGCCATCTCGTGCTCACGGATGCCATAGCGCATGTAGCGGCCGGTATGGTCCTCGGCGGTGAAGGGCAGGGTCTCGGGCGTATTGGTGAGGTTCGAGCCGGTGAGGTCGGCGGAGCCGCCGATGGTTTCGGGCAGGACCTTGTTGATAACCTCGAGCGCCATCTGGCTCGACTTGCGGGTCGCGACCTTGGGCTTGTCGGCGATCAGCTTGGCCTTGTAGGCCTCGATGGTCTCGTTCCAGTTGGCTGGCAGTTCGCCCTTGAGGCGGCGTTCGAACTCGGAGCGCAGATCCGCCTTGGTGGCGGCGAGGCGGCCTTCCCAGTCACCGCGGGCATTGGCCGAGCGGGTGCCGGCAGCGCGCCAGGCGTTCAGGACATGGGCGGGGATCTCGAAGGCCGGATAGTCGATGCCGAGCTTCTGCTTGGCGCCGGCCAGTTCCTCGGCGCCGAGGGGCGAGCCGTGGACGGCGTGCGAGTCTGCCTTCTTGGGTGCGCCGAAGCCGATGATGGTCTTGGCGGCGATCAGGGTCGGCTTGTCGGTCGACTTCTTGGCGTCGAGCAGGGCCTTCTCGACCGCTTCCTGGTCGAGGCCGTCGACCTCGATCGTGTTCCAGCCGCAGGCCTTGAAGCGGGCGATCTGGTCGGTCGAGTCGGCGTTCGAGACGCGGCCGTCGATGGTGATGTTGTTGTTGTCCCAGATGACCACGAGCTTGTTGAGCTTCAGGTGGCCGGCAAGCGAGATCGCCTCCTGGCTCACGCCTTCCATCAGGCAGCCGTCACCGGCGATGACCCAGGTATAGTGGTCGACGAGGTCGGAGCCGAACTCGGCGGCGAGCTTGGCCTCGGCGACAGCGAAGCCGACAGAGTTGGCGATGCCCTGACCGAGGGGGCCGGTGGTCGTCTCGATGCCGGGGGCGAAATGGTATTCCGGATGGCCGGCGGTCTTGGAACCGAGCTGGCGGAACTGCTTGATCTGGTCGATCGTCATGTCCTCGTAGCCGAGGAGGTAGAGCGAGGCGTAAAGCAGCATCGAGCCGTGGCCGGCGGAGAGAATGAAGCGGTCGCGGTCCGCCCACCAGGGATTGGCCGGATCGAACTTCATCACCTTGGTGAACAGCACGGTGGCGATATCCGCCACGCCCATCGGCAAGCCGGGGTGACCCGAATTGGCTTTCTCAACCGCATCCATGGCGAGGGAGCGGATCGCGTTGGCCATTTCATTGGCTTGCTTGGAATTGGGCATGGGACCTACTTTCGGCTAGCGCTGAAAAAGCCCGGAAACCGGGCGCCACGCACCCGGTCAGCGAGGCGGGTTGACGCTTAGCAGGTTCGGTCGACCTGTCAATCTCGCCGCCCGGAGGGGGACAATTGCCACGGCGCTCCAGCTTTGCGCTATAGTGACAAGTGGAATCGCCGTTTTTCACGTGCGGGGGTCGCCGTGGCAGAGCCAGTTTCGGATGAAGGATATCAGGCAGCAGCGAGCCGCCTCGACAAGGCGTTCGCCCGGCTCGAGGCCAGCGTTCGCAGCCTCAACGGCCGGGTGCGGGCGCATAGCCGCATCGAAGCCGACACGCAGAAGCTGATGGGCGAGCGCCAGCGGCTGGCTCAGGAGCTCGACAAGGTCAGCGCCAAGGCCAAGCGGCTCGACGACAGTTCGGCCGAAGTGGCCCGGCGGCTGGTGGTCGCCATGGAATCCGTGCGCGAAGTGCTGGCCAAGGGAGACGCCTGATGCCCGAGGTCAATGTCGACATCAATGGCCGGAAGTACCGGATGGCCTGCGAAGAGGGCCAGGAGCAGCACCTGCTCGGGCTCGCCGACCGCTTCAACCAGCATATCGACCAGTTCAAGGGCACGTTCGGCGAGATCGGCGACAACCGGCTAACGGTGATGGCCGGCATCGCGGTGCTGGACGAGCTTGCCGAGGCCGAGCGGCGCATTGCCGAACTCAAGCAGGACGTGGCCAACCTGACGAGCGCCGGCGAGGCCCTGTCGCACGAGGCCGAGGAGCTCGAGCGCAAGTTCGCCAAGCGCCTCAACGATGCGGCGCGCAAGATCGAGTCGATCTCGGCGGCGATCGACGAGACCGGGGCGGCGCCGGCGAACTAGTTCTTGCGGACCACGCAGGCTCCGCCGGCGGACTGGAGCCTGGTGCAGAGGGCATCGGCGGCCTCGCGGCTGTTCCGGCCGATCATGGCGTAGTGCCGTAGGCGAGGGCCGAAGCTCGGGTTGCGCGCCATGAGCAGCATGAGTTTTTCGCTTGCCAGAACAGTGGGATAGGCGGCCTGCATGCGCTCGAAGCGGCGGATGGCGATGGCCTGCGAGAAGTTCTGCGCGAGCATGACGCCCCAAGGCATCCACTCGCCGGGCGGGCGGTCGAGGCGGGGGACGATCTCGCCTTTCGCCAGCTTCACGCAGGCGTCGAGGAAGCTGTCGGTGGGGCTCAGCGCGAGGCTGGAAGTCAGGGTGTTCGACAGCCAGTAATCCGGCGTTTGTCCGGTGATCGTCTCGACATAGTAGCGGGTTTCCGCCGGCAGGTATCCGGCGACGGAAACATAGCGGGCGGCGCGCCCCTCGCCGCCGTTATAGGCGACCGCGGCAAGCCCGAGATTGCCGAACTTGTCGGCGAGAAAGCGCAGGTACTCGGCAGACTTGGCGAGGGCCTCCGCCGGATCGAACGGGTTGCGGAGGGCGCGGAGGCGGGCGGTCGATGGAATGAACTGTGCGATGCCCTGCGCGCCGGCGACGCTGAGGGCATGGGGGTCGAAACGGCTCTCCTGCCAGATCAG
This sequence comes from Pseudomonadota bacterium, assembly GCA_023393475.1. Lineage (GTDB taxonomy): Bacteria > Pseudomonadota > Alphaproteobacteria > Rhizobiales > Devosiaceae > Devosia_A. The sequence continues at coordinate 128,492 of JAEWLC010000053.1, read as the reverse complement.
GCGGGCGAAGTAGCCGGCCGGCAGGTGGTGGCGCCAGGCGAACAACTGGATGGCGCTGCAGGTGTCGCGGAAATAGTGGTCCTGCCGGATGCAGATGGCGGCCCAGTCGGGCGCGGCGCTGGCAATGGCGTAGCAGGATCGCGAGGCGGCCTCGTCTGCCTCGGCTTCGGGCGCGGCGTGGCCGGCCGTGGAGGACGCGGCCAGCATCAAGCCGATCAGCATACCGCAAAGGCCGAGGCGCATGCGGCGAGGGTAGGTGCCCGCCGGCCGGGGCGCAACCCGGCTCAGCCGCCGAGCCGGCCCGGTTGCCAGTTGGCGAGCACCGCCTGCTGGAGGTCGAGATCCTCCATGATCTCGCGCAGCACCTCGTCGTCGATGCGGCGCTCGTCGCGGGCCTTGATCAGGGCGGCGCGGCGGGCATCGAGGAAGGTCCGCCCCAGTTCCAGCACCAGCCGGTCGTGTTCCGCGCTCGATTGACGCTGGGCTTCGTCCCTGAAGTCGGACCGGCGCAGCATCTGCTCGGCGGCAGCCCTCGCCTGCGGGTCGGTCTGGGCATCGCGGTAGCGCGCGATCGCTTCGCGTCCCGCCTGGTCGGCGATCTGCTCGGCCAACCGGTGCTGCTGCTCGCGATACTCGGCCTCCCTGGGGTCGCTGATGCCGAGAACCCGGATCAGCCAGGGGAGGGTCAGTCCCTGGATCAGCAGCGTCCCGATCGTCACGGTGAAGGCAACGACCTGGATGGCCTCGCGACCCGGGAAGGCGTCGCCGGCCAGCGTCGTCAGCGGGATACCGGCGGCGGCGGCGAGGGTGACCACGCCGCGCATGCCAGTCCAGCCGATGACCAGGTTCTCCTTCCAGGTGAAGGGTTCGGGGACCTCGAAGTCCTCCGGCCGCGGTGGACGTCGATCGCGTCGTCGGCCCCGCTGGGCGAGCCGCTCCAGCCATTTGGGGTCCTTCTTCATTTCCGCGAGCCGGCGGGCGGCAGCACGGCCGCGCCAGCGCGACACCAGGGCCGTCCCGAAGACCCACGCGATGCGGACAAGGATCACCGCGACCAGCACGACGCTCGAGAGCAGGCCGAGCTGGACGATATCGAAGCCTGCCTCCTGGGCATCCTGGATGACGAAGCGCAGCTGCAGGCCGATATAGGCGAAGACGAAGGCCTCGAGCAGCGAGTCCGCGGTGCGCCAGAACTGCCGCTCCTGGATGCGGGCCTCGTAGTTGGCCTCGGACGCAACGTGGCCGTTGGCGAAACCGGCAGCAACGACGGCCAGCACGCCGGAGGCTCCGAGTTCCTCGGCGATCATGTAGGCCGCAAACGGCACCAGCACCGAGACGACAGTGCTCAGCGAGGGATTGACCACGCTGACACGCACCCGGTGGACCAGCGCGCCGATGGCAACACCGACGAGGATGCCGACCACGGCGGAATAGAGGAAGAAGAGGATGCGGTTCTCGATCAGCAGGTGGGTGCCGGTGATCGTGGCCGTGGCGAAGGCGAAGAGCGTCAGCGCCGCCGCGTCGTTGATGAGGCTCTCGCCCTTCAGCACCGTCATCATCCGGCCCGGCAGGCCGAGCTTGCGGCCGACGGCCGTGGCGGTGACGGCATCCGGTGGGGAGACCACAGCGGCGAGGACGGTGGCGGCGGCGATCGGCAGTCCCGGGATCACGGCGGCGGCGACGGCGCCCACCACTGTGGTGGTGACGAGAACGAGCACCACTCCGAGATTCACGATCGAGCCGAGGCGGCGGAGGAAGCTCGTGAAGGAGAGCTCGCTTGCCGCGGAATAGAGCAGCGGCGGCAGCACGACCGTCAGGATGATTTCGGGCTCGAGTTCCAGCCGCGGCAGGAAGGGCAGGTAGGAGGCGGCGAGACCGACGAGCGCGAGCAGCAGCGGCGCCTGGATATTGCGGTTTTCGGCCCAGATCGCCACCGCGATTGCGGCGATCATCACGATCAGAATCTGCGAAACCATCGGCGCCCCCCCGGCACTCATCCGTCTGGTCATATGGGCAGGAGCGGGGAAAAGGAAAGTAGCGCTTGGCGTCGAGCCGTGGGCAACCCTATATTACAGGGGCTGCCCGGCGCGTGTTGGATCATTTTTCCCTGGGGCCGTACTGATCCTTAAGGGAGCTGTACCTGACCGGACCCGTGGGTTCGGACATACGGCGCCCACCTACGTAAGTAGGTTCCCAGGATCACGATCCCACGGCCAGGGCGGCACCTGATTCACTAGAAAGCTTCCATGAGCGACGCAGTCATCGAAGAGGCGAAAGCGGCGCTCAGGGCTGCGGCACACAAGAAGCGCGCTGCGTTCCATCCTTCGCTGCGGAGCGAAGCCGCACAGGCCGCCGCGGCTCATTTCTTCGGGACCGTCCAGCTCGATAAATCGACCGTCGTCGCCGGCTACTGGCCGATCCGCGACGAGATGGACATCAAGCCGGTCATCGCGCGCCTGATGGATGCCGGCCAGCCGGTCTGCCTGCCGGTCGTCCTCGGCGACGAACAGCCGCTCGAACTGCGGTTGTGGCAGGATGGCGCGCCCCTCTACGAGGCCGGCTTCGGCACGCTGGCTCCTCCCGAAGAGGCGCCGCGGGCAGTGCCCCACGTGATCCTCATGCCGCTGCTCGGCTATGACAAGCATGGCACGCGGCTCGGCTATGGCGGCGGCTATTACGACCGCACGCTCGCTTCCCTGAGCCACCGGCCGCGCCTCATCGGCTTCGCCTTCGCGCTGCAGGAGATCGACCACATCCCCCGCGATGCGCATGACATTCCGCTCGATGCGATCGTCACCGAAGACGGGGTCCATCATTTCGAGAAGGCGCCGGTAAAGTGAGACTGCTGTTCCTCGGCGATGTGGTCGGAAAATCCGGCCGCGACGCCATCACCGACCGGCTGCCCGGGCTCGTCGAAAAGCACCGCTTCGACTTCGTCGTGGTCAACGGCGAGAATGCCAGCCATGGCCGGGGGCTGACCGAGCAGCACTTCAACGAGATCCGCGCCGGCGGGGCCGATGTCGTCACGCTCGGCGACCATGCCTTCGACCAGCGCGACACTCAGAGCTACATCGTGCGCGAGCCGACGCTGATCCGGCCGGTCAATTTCGCGCCGGGAACGCCGGGGCGGGGCGCGAACCTCTACGAGAGCCGGGGTGGGCATCGGGTGCTCGTCGTCCAGGCGCAGGGCCGGGTGTTCATGAATCCGGTGGACGACCCGTTCAGGGCGGTGGAAGCGGCCGTGGCCGCGTGCCCGCTCGGCGAGCAGGCCGATGCGATCGTGGTGGATTTCCACACCGAGGCGACGTCGGAAATCCAGGCCATGGGCCATTTTCTCGATGGCAAGGTGAGCCTCGTCGTCGGCACCCATACCCATATCCCGACCTCCGACCACCGCATCCTGCGCGGCGGCACGGCACTGATGGCCGATGCCGGGATGTGCGGCGACTATGACTCGGTGATCGGGGTCGACATGGAGGAGCCGCTGAACCGGTTCCTCACCGGCATCGCCAATGGTCGCTTCACGCCTGCCGAGGGCGAGGCCACGCTCTCGGGCGTGGCGATCGAGATCGATCCGAGGACGGGCCTGACGACCTATGTCTCGCCGCTCCGGGTCGGGGGCACGCTGGCGCAGGTGGAGCCAGCTTTCTGACAAGCTTCACATCGCTTGTGGCTTTCATTATAAGCCCGCCCATTCAATTCAGGCTCCGACACGAGGGGTGACCGCATGGCCGGCCATTCGCATGCCAAGAATATCATGCACCGCAAAGGCAAGTCCGACGCGGCGCGCTCCAAGGTTTTCTCGAAACTCGCGCGTGAAATCACGGTCGCGGCCAAGCTCGGCATGCCCGACCCGGCATTCAACGCGCGGCTTCGCCTCGCGGTGATCAACGCTCGCGCGCAGTCGATGCCGAAGGACAATATCGACCGCGCCATCAAGAAGGCCTCGGGCGCCGACACCGAGAACTACGAAGAAATCCGCTACGAGGGCTATGGTCCGGGCGGTGTTGCAGTGATCGTCGAGGCGCTGACCGACAACCGCAACCGCACGGCGTCCAACGTCCGTTCGACCTTCTCGAAGAATGGCGGCGCCCTGGGCGAAACCAATTCGGTCGGCTTCATGTTCGATCGCGTCGGCGAGATCTTCTACCCGGTCTCGGCCGGCTCCGAAGACAAGGTCATGGAAGCGGCGATCGAAGCCGGCGCCGACGACGTCGAGAGCGATGAGGAAGGCCACTGGATCTACACCTCGTTCGAGACGCTGAACGATGTCGCGGGGGCGCTCGAGAAGGTGCTGGGCGAGGCTGAGTCGACGAAGTTCATCTTCAAGCCGCAGAACGAAGTGCCGGTCGATGCCGAGAAGGGCGCCACGCTGCTCAAGCTGATCAGCATCCTCGAGGAAGACGACGACGTGCAGAACGTCTACTCGAACTTCGACATTTCCGACGAAGACATGGCGAAGATCGAAGCCGCCTAAGGGCGGTTCGACGTCGCCGGTGCCGGCTCAGGCAGCGGCGGCCGGCAGGGTCTCATAGTGTGCGATGGACGTGACTGCGACGCAGTTGCGTCCATTTTGCTTTGCCGCATAGAGCTGCTGGTCGGCGAGGCGGAAGAGCTCAGCGAAGGGCAGGTAGCGATCGTAGGCGGCGCCGCCGACGCTGACGGTCAGCTGATGCCGGCGGCCCTGGGGGAGGAACTCGGCCTCGTGCACGGCGAGGCGAAGCCGCTCGGCCACGGTCTGGGCGACCACTAGGCTCGTGCCGGGCAGGAACACGGCGAATTCCTCGCCGCCGATGCGCCCGACGCGATCGGCCGAACGCAGCACGCCGCGGATCGCGCGGGCGATGGTCTGCAGGGCCGCGTCGCCATGGTCGTGCCCGTAGGTATCGTTGATGTGCTTGAAGTTGTCGGCGTCGATGACGAGCAGCGAACCGCGGGCGCCGCCGGAGGCAAATCGGGCGTCGGCCAGCCTTTCCTCGACCTCGCGGGTGAAGGCGCCGCGATTAAGCAGGTTAGTCAGCTGGTCGGTGGCGGCGAGATGGCGCAGCTGCTCATGCGCTATGGCAAGCTCGCGCAGCTTGCTCAAGAGGAAGAAGATGATCGGGACGGCGAGCAGCGTCGGCACGATGATGTCCGTCGCGATCGCGCGCGCCAGCTGGTCGGGGTCGAGGCTCGGGAAATTGAAGGAGTCGACGAACAAGGCGACGGCTATGCAGGCGATCGTACCGAGCGCCGTCCACAGGATCACGCGACCCCAGCCGGTGGGAGAGAAGTCCAAGGCGTATACTCCGCCGGTCTCAAGATGAGCGGCGGACGCTAGGCCGTTGAGGTTTAGATCAGCTCAAGCGGTTAGCTCGGATTTTATGCAACGGTCAGCCGATGGCGGCCAGCATGGCGTCAACAGCGTCGTCGTCGATGCTCCCGCCGAGCTCCACGCGGTTGCGTCCGGCGTGCTTGGCCGCATAGAGGCGGCGGTCGGCGACGCGGAACAGTTCGGCAAAGCTGCTATCGCCGGCACAGACGGCTCCGCCGATGCTGATGGAGAGGCGTTGCGTCACGCCGTCGGAGGTCACGAACAGGGCATTCACCGAGGCGCGGATGCGCTCGGCAGCGCGGCCAGCAGCCTCAAAGCCGGCGCCATCGAGGAAGACAGCGAATTCCTCGCCGCCGAGGCGGCCGACGAAATCGTGGTCCCGGACCCCGTCACGGATGGCGGCCGCGATCATCTGCAGCACTTCGTCCCCGCGCTCATGGCCGAAGCGGTCGTTGACGGTCTTGAAGTGGTCGGCGTCGATCACCAGCAGCGTGCCGTTGCCGCCCGACTTGCCGAGGCTGGTGGCGACCAGCGAGGTGAAGGCGCGGCGGTTGAGGCAATCGGTCAGCCAGTCGGTGGAGGCCAGTGCCTCGAGCCGGCGGTTGGCGACCCGCAACTGGGCCGACCGGATCTGCAGGAAGAGCAGGATAGGACCCCCGAGCGCCGTGGGCATGATCAGCGCGAGGATGGTGCCGATCGCGTCCATGGACTGGTTCACGGACGACGTGACGATCCAGGAAACGATCCAGGATATGATGGTAGCAGCCAAGAGGATGAGGATCGTGCGGCGCCAGACGATGGCCCACTCCGATCTCGGCAACTGCACGTCGTTCATTCCCTGCGTCCCCGGAGCGAATAAGTACGACTTAGGGGGCAATGCTTGAACGCGGATTAATTCCGGCTGGTAGATGCCACCTATTGCGGTGCATCGTTTCTGTTTCGTTCACAATCCGCTTGGTAGGGTCGGTGCTCTCACATATCCATGGGCCATGGCAGAAACCGTGCGAATCATCGGCATCGATCCCGGGCTCAGGCGCTGCGGCTGGGGGGTCATCGAAAGCACCGGCAACCGGCTGGGCTACGTGGCCTGCGGCACCATCACGCCGCCGACCGACGGGCTGCTGGCCGACCGGCTGGTGGAACTGCATCGCGGCATCTCGGCGGTGCTCGACGAGTTCGCGCCCGACGAGGCGGCGGTAGAGGAGACGTTCGTGTCGGCCGGGGCGCGCTCGGCGCTGCAACTGGGCCAGGCGCGGGGCGTGGTGCTGATGACGCCGGCGCTGCGCGGGCTGCCGGTCGGGGAATATGCCGCCAACCTCATCAAGAAATCCGTGGTGGGGGCGGGGCATGCCGAGAAGGGCCAGATCCAGATGATGATCAAGATCCTCCTGCCGACGGCGAGCTTCAAGGGCGCCGACGCGGCGGATGCGCTGGCCATCGCGATCTGCCACGCGCATCACCGCACCATCCGCCAGATCAGGGCCATCGCATGATCGGCAAGCTCAAGGGGCTGATCGACGGGTTCGGCGACGATTTCGTCCATGTCGATGTGAACGGCGTGGTCTACGAGGTGCACTGCTCGACCAAGACCATCGCCGCGCTGCCGCAGGTGGGGCATGCCGCGGTGGTGCATATCGAGACCATCGTGCGCGAGGACATGATCCGGCTCTACGGCTTCTTCACCGAAGCCGAGAAGGCCTGGTTCAACGTGCTGATGACGGTGCAGGGAGTGGGCGCGCGCGTGGCGCTGTCGATCCTTTCGGCCATCACGCCGTCCGAGCTTTCGAGCGCCATCGCGCTGCAGGACAAGGCGATGGTGGGCCGTGCCAATGGCGTGGGGCCCAAGCTGGCGGTGCGCGTCGTCACCGAGCTCAAGGGCAAGGCGCCGGTCGGCGGGAGCGTCGATGCCGGTACACTTGGCCTCCAGGCGGCACTGGGCGAGGGCGTTGCGTCGGGCAATGTCGCCGATGCGGTGTCGGCGCTGGTCAACCTCGGCTATTCGAGCGCCCAGGCCTCCGCAGCGATCGCCCGGGTGGTCGGCAAGGAAGGCGAGGATGTCGCGACGGACAAGCTGATCCGGCTCGGACTGCGGGAGTTGAGCAATGGCTGAGCTCACCTCCGCGACTGCAGGGCGCGACGATCCGCTGGATGTGTCGCTGCGGCCATCGGGCTTTTCCGAGTTCATCGGGCAGGCCGAGGCGCGGGCCAATCTCGAGGTGTTCATCAAGGCGGCCAAGCACCGCGGCACGGCGCTCGACCATGTGCTGTTCGTCGGGCCACCGGGGCTCGGCAAGACGACGCTGGCCCAGATCGTCGCGCGTGAGCTCGGGGTCGGGTTCCGCGCCACCTCAGGTCCGGTGATCGCCAAGGCGGGCGACCTCGCGGCGTTGCTCACCAATCTCGAAGAGCGCGACGTGCTGTTCATCGACGAGATCCACCGACTCAACCCGGCGATCGAGGAAGTGCTCTATCCGGCGATGGAGGACTACCAGCTCGACCTGATCATCGGCGAAGGGCCGGCGGCCCGTTCGGTGCGGATCGATCTCGCCAAGTTCACGCTGATCGGGGCGACGACGCGCGCCGGGCTGCTGACGACGCCGCTGCGCGACCGCTTCGGCATCCCGATCCGGCTCAACTTCTACACGCCCGAGGAACTGGTGAAGATCGTCGAACGCGGGGCGCGCCTGCTCGGCACGCCGATGGCGCCCGATGGGGCGATGGAAGTGGCGCGCCGGTCGCGCGGCACGCCGCGTATCGCGGGACGATTGCTGCGCCGGGTCACCGACTTCGCACTGGTCGACGGCGCCAAGGAGATCACACGGTCGATCGCCGACAAGGCGCTGCTGCGGCTCGATGTCGATGCGCGTGGGCTCGACCAGCTCGACCGGCGCTATCTCAAGGTGATCGCCGAGTTCTACAATGGCGGGCCGGTGGGCATCGAAACCATCGCCGCGGCGCTTTCGGAACCGCGCGATGCGCTCGAGGAGATCGTCGAGCCCTACCTGATCCAGCAGGGCTTCATCCAGCGCACGCCGCGCGGCCGCATGCTGACGGCGCTGGCTTTCCAGCATCTCGGCTTCGCCGTGCCGCAGGGTTTTGTCGGCATGCAGGGCAGCCTGTTCGAAGAGCCAGAGGCTGAGTGATGGTGGAACGCCGCCCGGTGCTGCGCCACGACAGGATGGTCTGCTTCGACGATGGAGCAGATCGCTTCCAGATGCGGGCTGCGGGGATTGCGCTGAAGAACGACCGGGTGCTGATCCAGAACATCGCCGGAGACACGACCACTTTCCTGCCGGGCGGACGGATGGAGCAGGGGGAGGCGAGCGCCGAAACGGTGGTGCGCGAGATGGAGGAGGAGTTCGGCGTCACTGTCGGGCTTGGCCCGATGGCCTACCTGCTCGAGACCTTCTTCACCGACAGCGGCACGCGCTTTCACGAGATCGGGCATTATTATCCGATACTGACCACCGACGTGCTGCCGTACCGCGACAGCGGCATCTGCCACCGCGCCTACGAGGGAACGGTGGAGATGGAGTATCGCTGGGTGCGGGCGACCCCGGAGGAACTGGCGGCGCACAACTTCGTCCCCTATCCGCTACGCGACCGGTTGGAGGGGGCGCTGCCGGATGCGCTGGTGCACATTCTCGACGATCGCGACCGATGACACAGAGCCACTTCACCGCCCGGGTCTATTACGAGGACACCGATTTTTCGGGGAACGTCTATCACGCGGCCTACCTGCACTTCTTCGAGCGGGCGCGGACCGAGTTCCTGCGCGAGCGCGGCGTGCATCATTCCGAGCTGGTGAAGGATGGCATCGCCTTTGCGGTGCGTTCGATGAATATCGACTTCAAGGCGGCCGCGCATATCGACGACCTGCTGGAGGTGACGACCGAGGTCGCGTCGATGACGGCTGCGCGGCTCAACCTCGTGCAGTCGATCACCCGGGACGGGGTGGAAATCACTCGCGCCGAAGTGCAGGTGGTGGCGATCAGGACCAGTGGCGGCGTCGCCCGCATGCCGCGCGAGCTGATGGCGCTGCTGAAATAGGAAAGGCCGCCAGGACGGCGGCCTTTTGTCGTTGTCGCGGTGGCTACATGGCCGCCGGCTTCACCTGGCCGCGGATCTCGCCGTCAGGGAACTTCTCAGTGTGGACGTTGAAGTACCACTGGCCGCCCTGCAGCTGGGTGACCTGCTCGTCGGTAAGCGTGGCATTGCCGTTGATCGGGCTGGCCAGCGGATCAGGGATCGGCACGACCGGGCCGGCATTGGCGCCTTCGGCCGCCGGACCGTGGAAGTGCGCCGCGGTGGGTTCGCCGCTCAGGCCTTCGTAGTTGATGGTCCAGGTAAAGACCTTGGTCTCGGTGTCGAGGGTTGCCTCGACCTTTCCGGTTCCCGCGCTGTCGGTGGCGGGCACCTCCGAGGCACCGGTGAGATCGGCGGTAAAGTTCACCGTCTCGGCGAATGCCGGCGCAATCGAGAACGCCAGCGCTGCCGTGGCAGCGAGCAGTGTAGTGGTCAGGTATCGCATGAGGAGACTCCTCCAGGGTTCGATCGCCCGCCAGCGAGCCCCATACTGCGGGCATAACAAAACGATGATTGGCCAGCATGGTTGCCGTGCGCTCATCTGACGCGATCATGCCCTGGTACGGAATCGCTTTGTTAACTCCTTCTTGACCATAAGTAAGGCAGGGCAGCCCTGCGCTGCCAAAGGTCCGGAATTCCGGGCTTTTCTCTTAAATTTGACAAATTTGGACCGCATCGACCCGACATCAGGATTCGGTCGTAGTGGCCGGACTGAGAAGGACCCATACATGGAAGCCATGGATGCTGTTGGCACGGTAGCTCCGCATGCCGACCTATCGATCTGGGCGCTGTTCTGGCAGGCCGACCTCGTCGTGAAGACCGTGATGATCGGGCTGCTCGCAGCCTCGGTCTGGTGCTGGGCCATCATCGTCGACAAGACGATGCTCTACGGCCGCGTGAAGAACGAGATGAACCGCTTCGAGCGGGTGTTCTGGTCGGGCCAGTCGCTGGAGGAACTCTACCAGCAGATGAGCGAGCGCCCGACGCCGGGCCTCGGCGCGGTGTTCGTCGCCGCGATGAAGGAATGGAAGCGCAGCCACGAGCAGAACGCCTCCTCGTTCATCGGCATGCAGGGCCGCCTCGACAAGGTGCTGGATGTCGCCATCGCCCGCGAGAGCGAGAGCCTTGAAAAGCGCCTCGGCTTTCTCGCCACAGTCGGCTCGGCCTCGCCCTTCATTGGCCTCTTTGGCACGGTATGGGGGATCATGAACGCATTCACGGCCATTTCGGCCGCTTCGAGCACCAACCTGTCCGTGGTTGCCGGCCCGATTGCCGAAGCGCTGTTCGCCACGGCGCTGGGCCTGCTCGCCGCTATTCCGGCGGTTATCGCCTACAACAAGCTCAGCGGTGACGCGAACAAGCTGATCGGCCGGCTCGAAGGCTTTGCCGACGAGTTCTCGACCATCCTCAGCCGCCAGCTCGAAGCCCGGGGTGCCCGCTGATGGCAATGGCAGTTTCGAGCGGCGGCGGCGGCGGCGGTGGCCGGCGGCGTGGACGGCGTCGCGGCGGCAGTGCCAACAAGCCGATGAGCGAGATCAACGTCACGCCGATGGTCGACGTGATGCTGGTGCTCTTGATCATCTTCATGGTCGCGGCGCCGCTGATGACGGTAGGTGTGCCGATCGAGCTGCCGCAGACACAGGCCAAGCAACTCAACACCGAGCAGAAGCCGATCACCGTCTCGGTGACCAATGAAGGCGCCATCTTCCTCGGCGACACGCCGGTCGCACTCGGTGATCTCGTGACCCAGGTCGCGGCGCAGGCCGTGAACGGCACCGAGGATCGCATCTATGTGCGCGGCGATCTCGCCGCCAACTATGGCTCGGTGATGCAGGTCATGGGGGCGCTTTCGGGCGCCGGCTATTCCAAGATCGGGCTGATTACCGAACAGGCGCTGCAGGACCAGTGAGCTGATGCGCACGGGGTTCACGGTTTCCGCCACTGCACATGTCGCACTGATCGCCCTCGCGATCGTGGGCATCGGCATGGGCCGGCCAATCGATGCAACGCCCGTCGAGTCGATCGCCGTGGACCTCGTTCCGATCACGGAGTTCACCAATATCCGGATGGGCTCGCTCGACAGCGAGATCGTCGAGACCGAAACGCCGTCGGTGACCCAGTCGGAAGTGCCGGCCGAGATCGCCCAGCCGACCGGCAATACGCAGGAAGACCAGCCGACGCCGGCCGACAACGAGAAGGTCACGCCGGCCCCGACCGAAAATACCGCGCCAGCGCCCGAAGCGGCGCCGGAGCCGGCCCCCGAGCCCGAGCCGGTGGAAACGCCGCCCGAGCCGGCGGCGCGTCCTGTCGTCGAACCGCAGCCTGAGCCGGAACCCGCGCCCGAGCCCAAGCCGGCGCCGGAGCCGACGCCCGTGGCGACTCCGGTCGAAACGCCCGACCCGGCCGAGGCGGCGCCGAAGCCGCGCACCCATACAGCTTCGCTCGAGCAGAAGCGCGCCGAGTTCAAGAAGCAGCAGGAAGCGCAGAAGCAGAAGCAGGCCGAGGAGAAGGCCGCGGCCGACGCCAAGAAGAAGGCCGACGAGGAAAAGAAGAAGAAGGCGGCCGAGGAACAGAAGCGCATCGAGCAGGCCAAGGCAGAGGAAGCCAAGAAGCTGGCCGACGAGGTCGCCAACATCATCAACAACGAGGACTCGCGCGGCGCGACCACCGGGCAGGGCGGAGAGCCCACGCTCGGCAAGGAAACGGGCCGAGCGGCGACACTGAGCCAGACCGAGATCGGCGCGCTGGTGGCGCAGATCCGCTCGTGCATCAGCCCGCCGGCGGGCGCCGAGGATGCCGACGCGCGCGCCGAGTTCACCTTCACCATCGGAGCCGATGGCAGCGTGGCCGGCGCCCCGCAGATGCGTTCGTCGCCGGCGACACAGATCGAAGAAGCCTATGCGCGCGCGGTGTCGCGTGCAGTGATGCGGTGCGGCCCCTACATGATGGCAGCCGGCCAGGACGTTAGGGCCCAATTCGCGGCGCGCGATTACTGATGCGACGCGGCAACAGGATTGAATGGAGACGTAACATGCCCCTGATCACCCGGCGCAACGCGCTGAAACTCGGCCTCGCCGGTGGTGCCTTTGCGCTTGCCACGCCTTCGCAGGCACTGGTCGAGATCGTCGTCACCGGCGGCAACTTCACGCCGCTGCCGATCGCCATCCCCGATTTCGCATCGTCCGATCCCGCCTTCGGCGCCGAGATCGCCGAGATCGTCCGCAACAACCTGCGCCGGTCCGGCCTGTTCGTGCCGATGGACCCGGCTTCGCTGCCGGTCCGCGTCGGAGACGTGCAGAACGAGCCCGATTTCGCGACCTGGCGCGGGGCAACGGTCGATGCGCTGGTGATGGGCTCGGTGGAGCGCGGCGCCGAGGTATCGTCGCAGGTGCGTGTCTGGGATACCCAGGCCTCGGCGCAGGTGGTGGGCAAATCCTACAAGACCGATGCGCAGAACTATCGCCGCATCGCCCACATCGTCTCGGACGCGATCTATGCGTCGCTGTCCGGCGGTACGGGCTACTTCGACACCCGCATCCTCTATGTCGCGGAATCCGGCCCCAAGGCCAACCGCGTGAAGCGCCTCGCCATCATGGACCAGGACGGCGCCAACGTGCAGTACCTGAGCTCGGGCAAGGCGCTGACACTCAGCCCGCGGCTGTCGCCGAACGGCAATAGCGTCGTCTATACCTCCTACGAGGACGGCAGTCCGCAGGTCTATCTCTCGGGCCTCGGGGGGGCATCGAAGAAGCTGATCGACAATGCGCCGATGTCGTTCGCGCCGCGCTTTGCGCCCGATGGGGCAAGCGTGGTGTTCTCGGTTTCGAATGGCGGCGCGACCAATATCTACTCGGCCGGCACCGGCGGCGGCTACCAGCAGCTGACCGAGGGGCAGGCGATCGATACCTCGCCCTGCTACTCGCCGGATGGCTCGCGCATTGTGTTCGAGAGCGACCGCGGCGGCAGTCCGCAGCTCTACGTCATGGGTGCAGGCGGCGGCGGCGCGCAGCGCATCTCCTATGGCGAGGGAAGCTATTCGACCCCGGTCTGGTCGCCGGACGGCTCGCTGATCGCCTATACCCGCCAGTCGGGCGGGCAGTTCAATATCGGCATCATGAAGCCGGACGGATCGGGCGAGCGCATCCTGTCGTCGTCGGGGCAGGTGCAGGAAGGCCCGACCTGGGCGCCCAACAGCCGGGTCATCGGCTTCTTCCGCGAGCCGGGCGGCGATGCCGGTCCGGGCCTGTGGTCGGTCGACATCTGGGGTCGCAACGAGCAGAGCCTCGGCACGGAGTCCTTTGCGTCCGATCCGAGCTGGTCGCCGCTGCGCGGGTAACCATCTTTCCGTGGCGTTGCATGGCGTGTCATCGCCGCAACACCACGGAAAAGCCCGGTTTCCAGCCACATTCGCGCCCCAAACACCACTAATTAACCAAGCACGACAACCCGCCCTTAAGATTACCGGCGGTAAAACCTGATCACTCAAATCCTTCCGTTCAGGAGTTCAACCCGGATGCGTTCAGTAACGCCCCTCATCGCCGTGCTGCGTGCTGCCGCGCTGGTGGTTCTCGTGGTCGCTGTGGCGGCCTGTTCGCGCAATGGTGCTGGTGGGACCGGCGTCGGCAACCTCGGGCCCGGTGGCGGCGCCCCCGGCAGCCAGCAGGAATTCCTCGTGAGCGTCGGCGACCGCGTGTTCTTCGAGACCGACTCGTCGAACCTGACCCCGACCGCCATGGCTACCCTCGACAAGCAGGCCGCCTGGCTCAACCAGTACCGCAACTACCGCATCCTGATCGAAGGCCACGCCGACGAGCGCGGCACCCGCGAGTACAACATCGCGCTCGGCGCCCGCCGTGGATCGATTGTGCTGAATTACCTCGTGTCGAAGGGCGTCGACAGCCGCCGCCTGACCACCAAGTCGTTCGGCAAGGAACGTCCTGTGGCCATCTGCAACGATATTTCGTGCTGGTCACAAAACCGCCGTGCTGTGACGGTCGTACAATAGGCTCGAGCGGGCTTCGGGGCGGGGCGCTGCTCATTTCAGCAGCGCATCCCCGTGCGTAATCCCCGAAGCTTGTTCGACTGGAGGCAAGAGCGCCGGGCACCGCGTATTTGGGGCCCGGCGCTTTCTTTTTGTCGAAATCATGCGTTATTCCAGTGTGATGTGACCTCCCCGCAGTGACCCGGAGCATGCAAACGTGACTCGACCCCACTCTCGCGGATCGGCCCTGCACCCCGCGATCCTTGGTGCGCTGCTGGCAGCCAGCGTTTCGGTGCCTGCGCTGGCGGCCGGCGCCATCGGCCCAGTTCCCCCCACCGACGTGCCGCAGGAACGCATCCTCGTGGCGCAGAACAACCAGGGCAGCGCGCAGCTGCTTGTGCGTCTCCAGGAACTGGAGCAAGTCAACCGGGAGCTCACGGGGCGCATCGAGGGCCTCGAATTCCAGGTCAAGCAACTGCTCGAGCAGCTGGCAAAGCAGGCGGAGGACAACGAGTTCCGCTTCCAGCAGCTGGAAGGCGGTGCCGTGGGAAAACCCCAGGCGGCAGCGCCAACTGACGGCGTGACGCCGTCCGATACGCTGCCGCAGACCCCGGCCCCCCAGGATGACGCCGCTGCTCCCGCACCGGCGCCGGATGCCCCCGCTCTCGATGCACCCGCGTTGGATGCACCGGCCATGGACGCACCCGCAATGGACGGAATGCCCGCCGATGCCGAGCCGCTGGACGATATCGGCGATTCCGCCGACCCGCTGCTGCGGGGTGGGATCGACCAGCTCGGCACGATGCCGGAGGGTGGTGCGTTCGACCTCGACTCCGGTCGGCCGCTCGATCTGTCGCTGAACAGCGGCGGACCGCTCTCGGAAGGCGATGCTGAGGCCCAGTTCAAGGCGGGCTTTAATGCGGTGTCACGAGGCGAGTACGACTTTGCCGCCGATCAACTGGCCCAGTTCCTCCAGTATTTTCCCGAGGACCCCAGGGCCCCGGACGCTCTGAACAATCTCGGCGAGGCGCTGATCCAGCAGGCCAAGTACGAGGAGGCCGCCAGGGCACTGGCCGAGGGATTTCCGAAGTACCGCGAAAGCCCCCGAGCGCCGGAGATCCTGCGCCGGCTGTCCATCGCGCTGCTGCGCGACGCCGACCAGAAGGCCAAGGAAACGGGCCCCGACGACGACCTCGTCATCCGTGAGCGCGAAGCCGCTTGCGGGGCGCTGGCACAGGCGTTGACGGAGTATCCCGATCTCATGCCCGCATCGCGCAAGCTCATCTTGGAAGAACAGCAGAAGGCGCAATGCCCGGTCACGAACTGATCGACAGCGAAGCGATCTTTTCGCCCCTCGGTGCCTTCAAGCGCATCGGGCTCGCCGTGTCGGGCGGGCCCGACAGCCTTTCGCTGCTGCTGCTCGCCGCCGACTATGCGCGCCGGCACCAGCAGCAGGAGCGCTTCATCGTCTATTCGGTGGATCACGGGTTGCGGACCGAGGCCGCCGACGAAGTCTCGTTCGTCCTTGCCATGGCGGCACAGTACGGGCTGATGGCGCGCGGGCTGAAGTGGGAGGGCGACAAGCCCATTACGGGTATCCAGCAGGCGGCGCGGGCGGCCCGCTATGCGCTGATCGGCGCGGCGATGAAGGAGGACGGGGCGGAGATCCTCGTCACCGCGCACCACCTCGGGGACCAGGCCGAGACGGTGCTGATGCGGCTTGCGCATGGCAGCGGGGTCGAGGGCCTGCGCGGCATGGACTATTTCGCCGAGGTCGGCGGGATCATGCTGGTGCGGCCGCTGCTCGGTATCGAGAAGGCGCAGCTGCAGCGGGTCATTGCGGCCGCTGGGTTGGCGCCGGCGGCCGATCCTTCCAACAACGACAGCACCTATGAGCGCGTGCGCTGGCGCCAGATGATGCCGCAGTTGGCGGCGATGGGGCTCGATGCGCGTCGGCTGGCGCGGTTCGCCGACCGCATGCGCGACGCCGACACGGCGCTCGACGAAATGGCCGCGACCATCGTTCCCGAGCTCGACGAAGCAACCGGCGTCCGGACACTTTCTCGCGAGGCGCTGCAGAAGGCGCCGCGCGCCGTTGCCATCCGCGCTTTCCGCAACCTGCTGCAGGCGACCGGGGGCGGCGGCAAGCCACACGACCTCGCGCCGGTCGAGGTGCTCGTTGATCGCCTGCGGGCCGATCCGGCCCTGAAGCGGACAAGTTTGCATGGTTGCCTCGTTTCCAGCGATGGCACGACCGTGGCCGTCGCTCCCGAGCCTGGCCGTTCGGCCAAGGCTGGCCGTGCATCAAGAGCAGCGACCCCGTGACGCGGAATTAACCGGAAGAGCGGAAGCTCTCTCGACTCTTGGACCAAAGGGCCGCACCAGTTTCGGCCCTCCGCAGCCTTGTAAGGCCTGAGGGCGAGGCCTACATTCGCCCTAACTTTCGGCCCCCCTGCGGCCGGCTTCAGGACAGGATGATGAACGTCAATTTCCGGAACTTCGCCATCTGGCTGGTGATCTTGTTTATGCTGATGGGCCTGTTCCAGGTCTTCCAGTCGTCGACCCGCGCCATCGCGGTGTCGGACAAGACGTACAGCCAGTTCATTTCCGACGTCGATGCGGGCAGCGTCAAATCGGTGACCATCACCGAGAATGTCGTTTCCGGCGAGCTCAACAACGGGACCAAGTTCGAGACCATCCTGCCGCCCGGTGGCGAGGTGGTTGCGAGCGTTGTCCAGCGCCTGCAGGACCGTGGCGTGCCGACTGCGGCGCACCAGCCGGAGTCGAGCCCGTTCTGGGGCATGCTGCTGACGTCGTGGCTGCCGTTCCTCGTCATCATCGGCGTGTGGTTCTTCTTCATCCGGCAGATGCAGGGTGGCGGACGCGGTGGCGCGATGGGCTTCGGCAAGTCGCGCGCCAAGCTCCTCACCGAGACGCAGGGCAAGATCACCTTCGAGGACGTCGCCGGCGTCGACGAGGCCAAGCAGGACCTCGAGGAAATCGTCGAGTTCCTCCGCGATCCCGGCAAGTTCCAGCGGCTGGGCGGCAAGATCCCGCGCGGCGTGCTGCTGGTCGGCCCGCCGGGTACCGGTAAGACGCTCATCGCGCGCGCCGTCGCCGGCGAAGCCAATGTGCCGTTCTTCACCATTTCCGGTTCGGACTTCGTGGAGATGTTCGTCGGCGTGGGCGCATCGCGCGTCCGCGACATGTTCGAGCAGGCCAAGAAGCACGCCCCGTGCATCATCTTCATCGACGAAATCGACGCCGTCGGCCGTCACCGTGGCGCTGGCCTCGGCGGTGGCAATGACGAGCGCGAGCAGACGCTGAACCAGCTGCTCGTCGAGATGGACGGCTTCGAGGCGAACGAGGGCATCATCCTCATCGCCGCGACCAACCGCCCCGACGTGCTCGACCCGGCGCTGCTGCGTCCCGGCCGCTTCGACCGCCAGGTCGTGGTGCCGAACCCGGACGTGCAGGGTCGCGAGAAGATCCTCAAGGTCCATGTCCGCAAGGTGCCGCTGGCTCCCGATGTGGACCTCAAGGTGCTGGCTCGCGGTACGCCCGGTTTCTCCGGCGCCGACCTGATGAACCTCGTCAACGAGGGAGCTCTCCTTGCGGCCCGCCGCAACAAGCGCTTCGTCACGATGAGCGAATTCGAGGATGCCAAGGACAAGCTGATGATGGGCGCCGAGCGCCGCACCCTCAGCATGACCGACGAGGACAAGAAGCTCACCGCCTATCACGAAGCCGGCCACGCGCTGCTCGCGATCAAGATGGAAGCCTCCGATCCGATCCACAAGGCGACGATCATCCCGCGCGGCCGTGCGCTGGGCATGGTGATGCGCCTGCCGGAGCGCGACCAGGTGTCGCTCACCCGCCGCAAGGCCTTCGCCGACATGGCGGTGGCCATGGGTGGCCGCGTCGCCGAAGAGGAAATCTTCGGCTACGACAAGGTGACCTCGGGTGCCTCGGCCGACATCAAGATGGCGACGAGCCTCGCTCGCGCCATGGCGACCGAATGGGGCATGTCCGACAAGCTGGGGCCGCTGCTCTACGGCGACGCGCAGGAGGAAGTGTTCCTCGGCCGTTCGATGGGCCAGCGCGGCGTGCACATGTCGGACGAGACCCAGCAGGTCATCGACGCCGAGATCAAGCGCTTCGTCGATGACGGCTATGTCACCGCCCAGAAGGTCATCCGCGACAATATCGATGACCTCCACTCGATCGCGCAGGCGCTGCTCGAATACGAGACGCTGACCGGCGACGAGATCCGCGGCCTGCTCGAAGGCAAGACGCCGTCCCGTCCGGACGACGACGCGCCGGCGATCAAGTCGACGGGCGTGCCGACTGCCGGCAAATCCGGCAAGAAGCGCCCCGACGCCGATCCGGGCGCTGCGCCCGAGCCGCAGCCCGGCAGCTAAGCAATCAAAGGGCCGTCCCGATGGGGCGGCCCTTTTCTATTGGGGGGATCGATGGAGTTCAGGCGCGCCTCGCTCGGGCAGGACGTTGCAGCATTGCGGAGCGGCAATGTCCGGGTGCACGACTACATCGCCGACACTATGCGTCGCGTCGATGCGTGCGAGCCGCTCGTCCATGCCCTGGTGCCGGAGCCGCATCGGCACGAACGACTGGCGCAAGAGGCAGCGGCGCTGGTCGCGCCCTATCCGGAGCCGGGAACGCGGCCGCCCCTGTTCGGCATTCCCGTCGGCGTCAAGGACCTGCTGCGGGCCGACGGCTTTCCTACCCACGCCGGATCGTTCCTGCCGCACGAGCTGTTCGAGGGGGGTGAGGCATCGATCGTCACGCGGGTGCGTGCGCTGGGCGGGCTGATCCTTGGCAAGACCGAGACCGATGAGTTCGCCTATAGCGAACCACCGGTGACGCGGAACCCGCGCAACTTGAAGCATACGCCGGGCGGCAGCAGCGGCGGGTCGGCGGCGGCGGTGGCGCTGGGGCTGACGCCGCTGGCGCTCGGCACCCAGACGCTGCGGTCGATCGTCGGTCCGGCCTCGTTCTGCGGCGTCGTCGGCTACAAGCCCTCGTGGGGCACCATTCCGGCCGACGGCCTGATCCAGATGTCGCCCTCGATCGATACGATCGGGCTGCTCACGCAGGACGTCGCGAGCGCGGTGCTGGCGGCGGAACTGCTCACCGGAATCGCGCCGCAGCCATCGTCGCGGCGGCCGGTGCTGGGGATGATCGAGGGGATCATGCGGGCGAGCCTCGAGGAGGTCGCCGAGGCGGCCTATGTCGAGCAGGTCGCCCGGCTCGAGGCCGCCGGCTTCGACGTGCGCCGGGTGCAGCTGTTCGAGGATGAGTGGCTGCGGGGCGTCACCATGCGCAGCATGGCGGTGCTGCACTACGAGATGGCAGAAGTGCATCGCGACTGGTTCGCGGCGCATGCCGAGCTCTACCGCAGCCGCACCGCACAGGCGATCCGTGGCGGGCAGGGGGTCGATCGGGCCGAGTACGAGGCGGCGAGGGCCTTCATCCCGGAGTATCGCGACCGGGTCGCCGATCTGATGGACCGGCATGGGATCGACCTCTGGGCCTTGCCGGGCACCAAGGGGCCGGCGCCGGAGGGGTATCACGTGACCGGGTCGGTCGATCTCACCGGAACCTGGTCCTATGGCGGGCTCGCTAGTTTCGTGCTGCCGGCGGGGCAAGCGCCCAACGGCTTGCCGCTGGGGCTGCAGTTCATTCCGCGGTTCGGGGAGGACGCGAACCTGCTCGGCTGGATGGAGAGCATCGGGGCCGTGTTCGAGGCGTAGCGACCGGCGGGGCAGTGGTGGTGGCGCAACACTCGCGGCGTCACCCGCATCGCAGCCCCACAACTGCCCCGATTTGCCGGTTAACGAAACGGCACCAATCTATTTCGTATCATGGGGACTCGGCGCTAGAACGGCGCGATACCCATCCGAGGGCTTCTCACATGGCGCGCAAGTATTTCGGCACGGACGGCATTCGCGGCCTCGCCAATGGCGAGAAGCTGACGCCGGGCCTCGCGATGCGCGTGGGTATGGCCGCGGGCCTCAAGTTCGTTAACGGCGACCATCGCAACCGCGTGGTGATCGGCAAGGATACGCGGCGCTCTGGCTATATGCTCGAAAGCGCGCTGACGGCCGGCTTCACCGCCGTGGGCATGGACGTGTACCTGCTCGGCCCGATGCCGACACCGGCCGTCGCCATGCTGACGCGGTCGCTGCGCGCAGACCTGGGCGTGATGATCTCGGCCTCGCACAATCCGTTCGAGGATAACGGCATCAAGCTCTTCCGCCACGATGGCTTCAAGCTCTCCGACCAGCTCGAGAGCGAGATCGAGGCGCTGATGGACGAGGACCTTAACTCCCGGCTGTCGCAGGGCCGCGAAATCGGCCGCGCCCATCGCGACGAGGCGGCGCAGACCCGCTACATCGAATATGCCAAGCGCACGCTGCCCAAGGGGATCGACCTTTCCGGCCTGCGTGTAGTGCTCGATTGCGCCAATGGCGCGGCCTACAAAGTGGCGCCGACGGCGCTGTGGGAACTGGGCGCCGAGGTGTTCACCATCGGCAACGAGCCGGACGGCTTCAACATCAACGACAAGGTCGGCTCGACCGCTCCCGAGGCGCTGATCGGCAAGGTGAAGGAACTGCGCGCCGACATCGGCATCGCGCTCGATGGCGACGCCGACCGCGTCATCATCGTCGACGAGAAGGGCGAGATCGTCGACGGCGACCAGTTCATGGCAGTGATTGCCCAGTCCTGGCACGCACGCGGCGAGCTGCGCGGCGGC
Organism: Pseudomonadota bacterium; assembly: GCA_023393475.1. Taxonomy (GTDB): domain Bacteria; phylum Pseudomonadota; class Alphaproteobacteria; order Rhizobiales; family Devosiaceae; genus Devosia_A. Next base: position 107,336 of record JAEWLC010000053.1, on the reverse strand, counting down.
GGGCTGGTGGCGACGGTGATGAGCAATCTCGGCCTCGAGCGCTATCTCGGCGGCATCGGGCTCGGCCTCGAGCGCACCCAGGTGGGTGACCGCTACGTGCTGGAAGCGATGCGGGCCAAGGGCTTCAATGTCGGCGGCGAGCAGAGCGGCCACATCATCCTCACCGATTTCACAACGACCGGCGACGGGCTGATTGCAGCCCTGCAACTGCTGGCGGTGGCCAAGCAGGCGGGCAAGCCCGTGTCGGACATCTGCCGGCGCTTCGAGAAGGTCCCGCAGCTCCTGCAGTCAGTGCGCTACAAGGACGGCAAGCCCTTGGAGCACAAGCTGGTGCAGCAGGCGATCAAGGAAAGCGAGGCCCGGCTGGGGCAGGGCGGTCGGCTGGTGATCCGCCCGTCTGGCACCGAGCCGGTGATCCGCGTGATGGTCGAAAGCGACGACGAAGGCCTCGTCAGCGCCATCGTCAACGAGATCGCGGCCACCATACGCAAGGTTGCGTAAGGGCGCGAACGATCGCGTCACGCCGTCCTAACGGGTTGCCCTGTCATTGTAGGGCGTGTCCTATTGAGTCGGGCACGGAGGCAATGGGGGCCCCGGCCGTCGCGACCACAGTCGGGGTTCTCCCCGCCCCTCTCTTCAGAACACCACCAGAGCCCGGTGAAGTCGAGAAAGACTTCGTTAACTGTGGCTCTTCAGCGGATATTAGGGTTACCCGTTAGGGTTAAGCGGCTTTTAAGAAGTCGTGCGCATAGTGACGTCACTCGACTGGTCGTCGTGGTGGCAACAAGGACTCATACAATGCGCAAGACTTTTGCTTCAGCGTTGGCGGCAGGAGCCGTGCTGCTGATTGCCGGCCCGGTCGCCGCGGCCGACATGCCGGAGTATCCCGATATCCCGCAGGTCGACTACGACATCGGCGGCTCGTTCTACCTGCGCGGCAGCGCCGCGCTGAACTGGCACTGGGCGCCCGAAGTGGTGCACCCGTGGATCGACGAGACACATGAAGTGGTCGAGCATGGCTACGGCTACAGCTGGGGCGCCGGCTTCGGTTACGAGACGGGCACCGGGCTCCGCTTCGACGGCACCATCGACTCGGTCGAGACCACCGGCCTCAAGATCACCAAGACGGATGACCTCGATCCGCCCGATGGCGACAACGGCGACTACACGCTGATGCTGCGTTCCACCGTCGCACTTGCCAACGTCTATTACGATTTCGGCTTCGGCGGTGACTGGGGCTACTCGTCGGGCGCCGGTGGCGCTTTCGGTTACGTTGGCGCCGGTGTCGGTGCTGCGTGGAACCACGCCGAGATCAACTCTCCCTGGGAAGTTCCCGTGCCGGTTCCGACCGGTACCAATGTCAGCGCTGCAGCCGCCATCATGGCTGGCGTCGGCTACGACATGGGCACCTGGGTGGCGGATGTGGGCTATCGCGGCCTCTACATCAACCAGATCAACAACGCCCCCACCGATCCGGAAAGCGAAGGCTACTACGAGATCGACAACAACTGGATCCACGAACTGCGCGGCACCGTCCGCTACCGGTTCGACTGATCTCCTGCAGCACGACCAGTTTGCCTGAAACGGCGCCCAGAACGGGCGCCGTTTTTGCGTCTGCGAGCCGGAGGACGCGTGGCCGGGACTCAGCTAAAGCTCCGGCATGAACGCGCCCAGCCGGACCATCGAAGGCCAGACCCTCACCTCGGCCGACATCGCCGCCCTTGCTGGCGATGAGCCGGTGCGGCTGCTGGAGTGCGACCTCGAGGCGGTGACGGTCGGCAAGCTCGATCTGACGGGCTGGGTGTTCGAGCGGTGCCGCATGGGCGAGGCCAATTTCGCCGGAACCGTCCTCGAGCTTACCTATTGGCTGCAGTGCCGGGGAACGCGGGCGGGGTTCAAGGGGGCCGTGCTCGAGGACGCGCGCTTCCAATCCTGCGATTTCAACAATGCCAGCTTCCGCAGCGCCGTCCTCTCGGCGGCGAGCTTTACGGACTGCAAGCTGACGGGGGCGGATTTCACCGATGCGCGGGCGCTCAGCGTTCGTTTCGAGCGCACCCTGCTGGTGTCCGCCCAGTTGCGCGGCTTCGACTTCCGCAAGGAGAAGCTGGTGGCGGTCGACCTCAGTTCGGCCGACCTCGCCGACAGCGATTTCCGCGACGCGGTCTTCGAGCAGTGCAGCCTGCGCGAAGCCAATATCGAGGGCGCGCGGTTCGAGAATGCCGACCTGCGGGGTGCGGATCTCGGCGGGATCGACATCCTCGGCAAGTCCGGCCGCTTCCGTGGCGCGGTGATTTCGGCCGCGCAGGCGGAGATCGTGCTGGCTGCCACCGGGATAAAGGTCCGGGCCCGCTAGTCGCAGCGGGCCGCTAGTCCCCCAGCTGGAAACGCTCGAACCGGCCCATCTCCTCCTCGATCGCTGCCTTGTGCTCGGCGGCGTTGCCCTTGCCGATCCAGTGCCATGACTGGATCAGCATCTTGCCGGCGGCGCGGTCGGTCTTGAGATCCATGGCCGCGACGACCTCGTCGCCCACCAGCACGGGCAGGGTGAAGTAGCCGTATCTGCGCTTGGCCTTGGGCACATAGGCCTCGAAGACGTGGTCGTAGCCGAAGAACAGTTTCAGCCGCCGCCGCTGGATGATCAGCGGATCGAAGGGCGAGAGGATGTGGACGAGGGGCGGGCTGCTCGTGGCCGGCGCTTCCAGCGCTTCGGGGCGGACATAGTGAACGGTCGGATCGTCTCCGATCGTCACCGGTACAAGCTTCTTCGTCCGCACCCGCGTTTCGATGAGCTTCGTCATGCCCGGCGTGAAGCGGAGTTTCGGGTGCATGACCGAAGGGCCGCTGATGAGGCCCTGCGAGGTCAGGGCACGTTCGATCAGGTGCTCGTCGATCTGCCTGGCGGTCGCAGCTCGCGGGCGGGGCGGCCAGCCGAAATGGCGATCGGTCAGCTCGTAGGTCTTTACCATGCCGTTGCGCTCGGAGATCACCAGTTCGCCGGAGTAGAAGCCGTATTGCAGCACGCGCTTCGAGGGCTTGCGGCTTGCCCACGGGTGGTCCTTCTCCACCAGTTCGTCATCCTCGACGTCGCGGATGGACATCGCGCCATCCTTTCGGATTTGGCGCAGCAGTTTCTTCAGGTCGTTCGGATCGGCATCGGCATACCAGCGCATCGGCACCGAGCGGTGCTGTCGCATCTCGTCTAGATAGAAGGGCAGGTCGCGCACCGGCACGTAGGCGAGGGCGTGCGTCCAGTATTCGAATACCGACTTGTCGACCGTCTGCACATGCGCGAGGTCGCTGCGCCGGTAGGTGGGGATACGACTGAACAGGATGTGGTGGTGGGCGCGCTCAATGACGTTGATCGTATCGATCTGCACGTAGCCCAGATGCTCAATAGCGGCCTGCGTCGCCGCCGGTCCTGTACCGAACGGCTCGCGCTCGTCGAGCCGCTGGGCACGCATCCAGATGCGACGGGCTTGCTCGATGGGAAGGGCGATGGGCTTTTTCATGCTGACAAGCCTAGCGCACGACCCTGCCAGGGCGTGTCAGGCTTTGTCATTTCTTCCACATGGCGAGGAGGCCCGCGCCGATGTCGACACGAGGTGCGGCGGGAGCGATGCCGCGGATTTCGGCGGGCTTCACTGCCGGCCAGAACAGGTCGTCGAACAGCGGCAGCATGGCCTTGGTGATGAAGCGGGTGCGCTGGGCGTAGACGTGCTTGTCACCATAGGGCGTCTGCTGATGGACGTAGAAGCGCTGCGGGATCACCAGATGCAGTTCGTCCTTGGCGCGGGTCATCGCGACATAGAGCAGCCGGCGCTCCTCTTCGAGCTCATGTGTCGAGCCGGTGCCGAGGTCTGACGGGATGGCGCCATCGACGACGTTCAGCACGTGCACGTTCTTCCACTCCTGGCCCTTGGCCGAGTGGATGGTCGAAAGGATCAGGTAGTCCTCGTCGAGCAGCGGCACGCCGGCCTGGTCGGAGGTGGCGTCGGGCGGATCGAGCGTCAACTCGGTGAGGAAGCGCTCGCGGCTCGGATAGCCCGAGGCGATCTGCTCGAGCTGGTAGAGGTCTTCCTTCCTGACCTCCGCATCCTCGTACACGGCCTCCATCAGCGGCTCGTACCACATGCGGGCGCGCAGCAGTTCGGCGGGCCAGCCACCACCGCCTTCGCCGAGGTGGCGTACGGCCTCGATGAAGTTCGGCCAGCCCTCCGAGCCGCGCGGAGGCGGCGGGGCATTGATGAGCTCGGCAAGCGGGTCGGCGCTCTCGGCCATGCGGTCGAGCGTCTTGCCGGCGGCGCCGGGGCCGATGCCGGGAAGAAGCTGAAGCACGCGGAAGCCGGCGACACGGTCGCGCGGGTTATCGACGAAGCGCAGCAGCGACAGCATGTCCTTGATGTGCGCGCTGTCGAGGAACTTCAGCCCGCCGAACTTCACGAACGGGATGTTGCGGCGGGTGAGTTCGATCTCGAGCTCGGCCGAGTGCGACGAGGTGCGGAAGAGCACGGCCTGCTGCTTCAGCACAGTGCCGCCCTCGCGGCAGGCGAGGATGCTCTCGACCACGTAGCGGGCCTGGCTCGCCTCGTCCTTCACGGTGACGAGGCACGGCTTCTCGGTGGCCACGCGCTCGGTCCAGAGGTTCTTGGTGAAGCGCTCCGAGCTTTCCGAGATCACCGCGTTGGCCGCTTCGAGGATCGGCTGGGTCGAGCGGTAGTTCCGGTCGAGCGTCACCATCCGCGCGGCTGGGGTGAACGAGCCGGGGAAATCGAGGATGTTGCGCACGGTGGCGGCGCGGAACGAGTAGATCGACTGGGCGTCGTCGCCGACCACCGTGAGGCCGTCGCCGGCGGGCTTCATGGCGAGGAGGATCGAGGCCTGCAGGCGGTTGGTGTCCTGGTATTCGTCGACCAGCACGTGGTCGAAGCGCCCGCCGATGTCCTCGGCGATCGAAGGCTCGCGCATCATGGCGGCCCAGTAGAGCAGCAGGTCGTCATAATCGAGCACCTGCTGGCGCTGCTTCTGCTCGACATAGGCGGCGAACAGGTCGCGCAGCTCGTTGGCCCACATGGCGACCCAGGGGAAGTGGGTCTTCAGCACCGGCTCGAGGTCGTCCTGCGCGTTGACGACGCGCGAGTAGATGGCGAGGCAGGTCCCCTTGGTGGGGAAGCGCTTCTTGGCCTCCGAGAACCCCATCTCGTGGCGGATGATGTTGATGAGGTCGCCCGAGTCCTCGCGGTCATGGATCGAGAAGCCGGGCACGAGGCCGATCTGCTCGGCATGCTCGCGCAGCAGCCGGGCGCCGATGCCGTGGAAGGTACCGGCCCAGCTCAGCGCATCGGTGACTACGCCGCCCTTGGCGCCCATCACCTGCGCCACCAGCCGCTCGACGCGGCGCTGCATTTCGCCCGAGGCGCGGCGTGAGAAGGTCATCAGCAGGATGCGGCGCGGATCGGCGCCGTTGACGACGAGGTGCGCGACGCGATGCGCCAGCGTGTTGGTCTTGCCCGAACCGGCGCCGGCGATCACCAGCAGCGGCCCGCCCACATGCTCCACGGCCATCCGCTGCTCGGGGTTGAGCTTGTCGAGGTAGGAGGGGGCTAGGGCAGGCTGCACGCGAATCGATCCGGAACGAAGTTCGGATCAGGAAGCACTATTCGCGGTTTGTTCGCAATTCACGCTCACGGAACGGGCGACTGCCGGACCTCGCTGCCGCCCGGGGAAAGTACCGGCTCGGACACGGCGGAGGCCTTCTCCTTGGTTCTCCATGTGCCCTCACGCCACTCGCGGACGGTGACGGCGATGCGGCCGTTCTCGATATCGACGAGGTTGTAGGCGTTGGTGTCGCCGCGGAGGCGGGTCGAGATGGTGGAGGAGGCCTGCGCCACGAGGATGGGCGCATGGGCGGCCTCGCGCAGCCCCTGCGGCGCATCCTCCTTCACCGCGCCGGCGCCGCCATGCTGGCGGACATAGGAGAGGTGGAAATGACCGGAGAGGACAAGCCGCACGCCGAGCCGGGCGAAGGTTTCGAGCGCGAGGTCGGCGCGGCGGACCAGTCGCATCGGCTTTTGCACCTCGCCCTCCGGCTGCATCAGCGGGTGGTGGGCGACGACGATGCGCAGGGCGCTTGGGGCCGTATCAGCGAAGCGCTGTTCGAGCCTGGCCAGCTGGCCGCGGCTCAGGGAGCCGTGGGCCCAGTTCAACTCGGCGCGCAGTCGTCGCGACGTCCTGAGGCCGGCGACGACGATGTCGCCGAGGTCGAGGGTGGGCTCCAGGTCGGGCGAAATGTACTGCCGGTAGAGACCGTAAGGATCGAGGAAGCGCCGCAGCATGTTGCGCGCCGGCACGTCGTGGTTGCCCGGAACGGCGAAGAACGGCGTCTCGAGCGTGTCGAGAAAGGCCCGGGCGGCCTGAAACTCGGCCCTCGTGCCGAGCTGGGTGAAGTCGCCGCTGACAATGACCAGATCGGGCGATTGCGAGGTGAGGTCGGCCATCAGCCCGCCGGCGAGCTGTTCGTCGTGGCGGCCGAAGTGAAGGTCAGAGAGGTGGCAGATCCGCATGTCAGGCCTCACCGGCGGCTTCGACCGCAGCCACCGGCGTCTCGGTGGCCGGCGGTGCCATGACCCGCAGTGCGAGCGGAAGCGAGCGGAACGACAGCGGCCCCTGCAGCAACTCGATCTCGCCGTCGAGCATCACGCGCACGCTGCGCCTGCGGGTGCGGATCACCACCGAGCGGACATTCTCGATTTCGAGCACCTGATCGTTGCGCCACGAGCCGATCAGCATGCGGAGGCCGAGCCGCACGGCATCGATCGGTCCCAGGTGGCGGAGCAGGTAGAGGCTCAGCGTTCCCTCGTCGAGGCGGGCGCGCGAGAAGACCTTGCCGGGGCCTTCGGCATAGTCGTTGTTGGCGATGGCGATCGACTGCACGCGCTCGATATGGGGCTCGCCCCGGCCGGGCGTGATCTCGACGGCAAAGCGCCTGACCCGCGACAGGCGGTTGACGAAGTGGTTGAGGAAGCCGAGCAGGGCGCCGAGGTCTCTTCGACCGCGCAGTTGCTCTCGTGCCGCGGCGATACCGGGTACGGCGCCGATGACCACCTTGTGGAGGAACACCCGGCCATTGACCTCGCCGACATCGATGCGGCGGGCGGCCATGGCGGGGTAGGCCTCGAACCAGGCATCGAGATCGAGCGGGATGGCGAGGTCGCGGGCGAGGAGGTTGGCGGTGCCGAGCGGGATCACGGCGAGGGCCTTGCCGGACTGGATCGCGGTTTCGGCAAGGGCGGTGACGGTGCCATCGCCGCCGGCCGCGACGAGGATGGGGGCAGCGCTGGCGCGCGCCGTCTGCATGCGCTCGGCGAAGGGCCGGGACTTATCGGCATCGATGCTGACGGTGTGACCCAGCGCGGCGAAGCGCTCGACCAGTTGCTCGGGCCGAAGGCTTGCGCTCGCGGCGGTGCCGGAACTGGAATTGAAGACAATATGGTGGGATGCTTGCAGCATCGGGTGGCCCCCTGGATGCGGGTTAACGGGCAGGGGGCCGTTTGGTTCGCCGCGAGAGAACCCGGATCGCCGTCGGGCGTTGTGCTGCATTCGATACGGAGAGAGTTGTTCATGGCGACCGCGTCTGCCGCCCACCCCCGTCGCGTGCCCTACATTTTCGCCGGCATGGCCGCGTTGCTGCTCTGGGGCTTCGGCTTCGTCGCCGATGAAGTGCTCGAAGGCGACACGGTGGCCTTCGACCAGGCAGTGACATCGGTGTTCCGCGAGCCCGGCTCGCTCGATGACCCGTGGGGGCCGACCTGGCTCGAAGAGGCGATGCGCGACGTGACGGCGATGGGCAGCTTCACCATTCTGGGCTTCATCCTCATCGTGACCGTGCTGTTCCTGGCTTTGTCGGGCAAGGGGCGGACGGCGCTGTTCGTCACCGCTTCGGTCATCGGCGGGACGATCGCATCGACCGGGTTCAAGATGCTGTTCGACCGGCCGAGGCCCGATGTGGAGGCGGCGACGCGGGTCTTTACCGCCAGCTTCCCCAGCGGGCACGCCACGGTTTCGGCGGTGGTGTACCTGACGCTCGGGCTGCTGCTCGCCGAGGCGGTGACCGATCGGCGGCTCAAGGTCTATTTCGTCGTGCTCGGGGTATTCGTGACGCTTTGCGTCGGGATCTCCCGCATTTATATCGGGGTCCACTATCCGACCGACGTTCTTGCGGGATGGTCGCTCGGAGCCGCCTGGGCGCTGATCTGCTGGGCCGTATATGCACTGCTGTTCGGACATGATCGCGGCAGCACGGACACGTAGGAAGGCGCCGGTGGTGCTGGCGCCATTGCACCAGCAGCGCCAATTGGGGCAAAACGTGCTTCGATTTCGTGCCGGAGTTGGGCTAGGGCTCGGGCATCGACGCGGGGATGATCTTTACGCATGCTGACTTATGTCGCCGACCTCCTGACCCCGATCTGGGGACCGGCCCGACTGCTGTCGTCCTTCGTCATCCTTGCCACCGTCGGCTCGCTGATCTCGGCGCTCGCGACCTGGCTGCTGCTGCCGAAGCTCTGGGATCGCCTGCCGCGCGACAGGGGCCGGGCCCACGCTGTCGGCGCCGCGGACAGCGTCGGCAAGCCGGTGGGCGTGGGGATCCTCATGATCGGGATCCTCGTCGCGATCGTTGCCCTGTTCGCCCCGCCTGACCCCCGTATCTATTTCTGCATGGGCGCCATCGTGGTCGCCTCGTTCGTCGGCTATGTCGACGACCGCACCGGCGGGCTCAGCGAGCTGACCCTCGGGCTCACCGACCTTGTCGTTGCGCTGTTCGTCTGCGTGGTGCTGCTCTGGGGCCAGGACAGCAAGCTCTGGCTGCCGTTCACGCCGATGGCGCTGGATATCCCGTTCTGGGTGGGACTACTGATCTACACCCCGGTGGTCTGGCTCTGCATCAACGCGGTCAACTGCAACGACGGCGTCGATGGCGTCTCGGGTTCGCTCTCGGCGGTGACCATCTGCGCCCTCGGCTTCATCCTCTACATGGTGGTGGGCGATGCGGCGAACGCCAAGTACCTGCTGATCCCGTTCCGCGAAGACGCGGCAAGCTGGGCCATCGTCGCCGCCATCTTCTGCGGGGTCATCGTCGGCTATCTCTGGCACAACGCGCCGCCGAGCGCGGCGCTGATGGGCGACGCCGGGTCGCGCCCCATCGGGCTCTTCGTCGGCATCTGCATCGTCGTCACCGGCAATCCGGCGATGATCTTCTTCGTTGCGCCGCTGCTGCTGTTCAACGGCGCCACGGGGCTGGCCAAGGTCGCGCTGATCCGGGTGTTCGGGCTGCGCATCCTGAGCTCAGTGCGCTTCCCGTTCCACGATCATGCGCGCAAGAACCTCAACTGGTCGAACTCGCAGGTGCTGCTGCGCTTCCTGCTGATCCACCTCGCCAGCCTGTGGTTCCTCGTCATCATCCTGCTCAAGGTGCGGTGAGGGCGCGGGCTGACCTCAGTCCTCGTCCTTGCCGAGGTCGCGCTGCTTCATGAGGAACGCCACGTCGGCCGTGTAGCGGTCGTGCATCCTGGCGAAGCGGTTGAGCGTATCCTTGGGCACGCCGAGCTCGATCAGCTCGGCATGGATGGACTTGAGGTTCTTTTCCATCTCGTCCATCGCCACGAACATCTGGTCGATCTGTTCGCGCGACAGCCGCACCATCGTTGCCATAGCCGCCTCCTCGTGGCTGTTGCAGATGTTGCTGAACGCAGTGTGCCACGCGGTGGCTCCGCCGTCGACGTCAGGCGACGGCTTGGCCCGCAAGGTAGTGCCGCCAGGGGTCGGACAAGACGAGCTCCCATTCGGGGGCCGGGAGCCGTCCCGAAGGGGCCGCTTTCAACCGCTCGACCAGCAGCAGCGCATCGGCGGATTTCGCACCCACGCGCGCCTTGCGGTAAGCCGGGCCGAGAGCGGGCAGGCCGGCGGTCGAGGTCAGGGCCTCGATGGTGCGATCGGCGAAGTAGAGGGTGCGGGCGGCAGCGAGCAAGGCCTCGGCCTCGCCGGCGCTGGCGAGCCCCGCCTGCAGCATGGCCGCGACCGTCGCCTCGACATCGACCAGCGGTTCGGTGAGCGGCATGAAGTCGAGCTCGGCGGGGGCGTGGACGAGGCAGACATCGGCGTCCTCGATCCGCGAGCCGTCGGCATAGCTCGAGGCGATGCTGCCGACCACTTCCATGCCGAAGGAGGCGCATTCGGCGGCGCGCAGCGCGCCCAGCGACGCGGCGCCCATGACGCGGACACCGGATTTCAGCGCGAACAGGATTTCCTTGTGCCAGACCGAGGGCACGAAGCCGAAGACGCCGTCGATGAGGCCGATCGCATCCGCGCCCTCGACGACAGCGCGATGGAGGTCGCCCTGCCGGGCCGGCGGACGGACATCGAGCCCGGTGCGGTCGTAGCTGACGCCCCAGAGCGAGGGGCCGGCGAACAGGACTTTCACATGAACCCCAGCATGGCGGCGGTCGCCCGGCTGCCCGGACGCCAGTTGCGGTTGGTGAGTCGATCCTCGAGGCCGGGCACGAACACCTTGACCACATGGATGCCCATGGCCTCGCCGCCGATCGGGATCACGATGGTGCGGTTGAGGTTGGCGCGGGCCAGCCCGGCGCGGAGCGCGAGCAGCAGGCCTTCTTCCGAAGCGGGAGCCGTGAGACCGAGGGGGGCGGGGCGCTGCGTCGCGCCGATATCGGTCAGTATCGAGATCGAGCGGCTCAGTTCCTGCTCGTACTCGTTCTCGACGATGTCGTCGCGGGCGCCGGCGATATTGGTGATGCGGGTCTGCGCCGCCTCGACGATGGCCCGGCGGGCGGCCACGGCAGCAATCGGGTGGCAGTTGGCTCCGGTCGCGGCATCGAAGTGGCGGTCGGCGCCGTCCTCGGGTGACAGCACCGCGTAGATGGTCGGCAGGCCGGTATTGCCGGTCTGGTCGTAGAGGCGCAGCTGGAAGCCGGCTTCGCTGATGCGGAACTCGAGGGCTTCGACGTCGGCATCCTCGAAGGCCGCGGGGGCGACGGCCGTTGCGGCAGCGGCGGCGTCGGACTTGAAGCCCCAGAGGCAGACGGCGTCGCGCTCGATGACTTCGCAGAGGGCGTGTATCAGCGCGCCGTTGAGGCTGGTGCCGGCGGCGATGCCGTTGGTCGATTGGGCGATGCCGGGCAGGTCGGCCGGCGGCGGCCCGAGCACCACGGCATCATAGGGGACCAGAACCGGTGCGCCGGTTTCGAGCACGAAGCCCTCGATCCAGCGCAGCGGCTGGCGGGGATCGAGCAAGGTGCCGCGGGGCAGGAGATTGGTCACGTCCATGGTGGCGAGCCCTGCGGCCTCGGCCTCGGCGAGACTCATCGTCCGTTCGGCGCCCTTGGGCGCTTCGGCGAAGGCGTACTCGGCCGCTTCCATCACGGCCGAGATCTGCGCGGAGACGTCGTCGAGGCCCTTGCCCTGGTGGCTGGCGATGGTCGCCGAATTCGGGCGGATGGCGGCGTAGCAGGGGATGCCGATGCGATCGAGCCCGGTCTGGCGGGCCAGCCGGGTGATGCCGAGTTCGGCGAAATGAGACGATAAATCCCGCAGCAGGGCTGCGGGATTTGAAGAGCCGCCGGCAGCCGGAACCGCCAGGCGGGAAGTCGGGTCCCCGAGCAAGTCGTGCCCGGGGTTATTTGGCGTGGAAGTGCCAGACGGCGCTGCCGTCATCGCGCTGGCCAGCGGCCACGGCAATGTCGATGCCGTCAACGATGGTGTTGCCTTCGGCGAGAGCCGAACGGACGTTCGAGGGGACCACAGTTTCCTGGTCCACCGGAGTAACAGTCATCAGCTGGGTATCGACCACGAGCAGCTGAGACGAGTCTTTCTGTCCGATAATCACGTAGCGCATAAGCGTTTCTCCATTAAGGCCTACTTGAAACCGGCCTTCCGCAACGCCTCTATATACAGATCAACATCCGCAGGATCGCGTTGGGGCATACGGGATACCCAACGGGAGGTTGTAAAATCCGGCTGCAATTTAAGCGCTTGCAACCGATATCGGCGCGCGAGCTCGGGCTGGTCGGCCATTGCCGCGGCCGCTGCCATCAGCCGGAAAGCCGGCTCGGGGTTCCGCATCTGGTTGAGCTGGCGCAGGGCCTCCTCCCAGCGTCCCCGGAAGAAATTGATCCCGCCCAGGGTCCACAGATACTCGTCCGGCGGCATGGGGTTCAGGCGAACCGCAGCCTCGATCTTTTCCTGTGCCGCGGGGAAGTCCGAGTTGTGGACAAGTGTGTCGGCAAAGTCGGCGAGAACGTCGGCATGGTTGGGCGCGAGGTCGGCGGCCATCGCCATGTGGACAAGGCTCTGGTCGAGGTCACGGTCGAACAGCGCGACGCGGCCGAGTTCGCGATAGGCGGTGCCGTCGTTGGGATCGATCGAGACGGCGCGCTCGGCGTGGAGTTTGGCCTTGTCGAGCAAGGTCCGGTCCGAGCCGGCGCGCAGCACCCACTCGACCACGTAGGAACGCGCCAGCGCGCTCTCGATGGAGGCCTGACCGGGCTCGATGTCGCGGGCGATGCGCAGCGACTTGCGGCCGCGCCGGATCTTGGGCAGGTCGAACGAGCGCAGGTTGTGCCGGCCGGCGAGGTAGTGTGTGTAAGCGTTGGCGTCGCGCTGGGTCCGCTCACGCTGCAGCTCGGCCGTCTCGATCGAGTCGGCTAGGGCCCGGGCGACGCCATTGGTGAAGTTCCAATAGGCCTCGGGCGCGTTGAGCGTCGAGAAGGCGAACTTGTCGGCCCAGACGATCTCGCGGCCAGCGGCGCGCACGAGGCGAATGGCCAGCGACAGCCCGTCGTTGGAAAAGCTCGGCGCGATGCGGCTCTCGACGGCATAGTCGATCTGATGCGAGCGCACTTCGTCGAGGGCGGTGAAGGGGTCGATCTGCCAGGCCGTGTGGGGGGCGATCACCGAGACGGTCTTCAGGCGCGACAGGCCGATGGTCACGTCTTCGACGAGAGCAGGCGCCAGGTGCTTGGGGATGCTGGACTGCTTGAAATCCTGCAGCGGAGGCAGCAGCACGACGCGCGGCACGAAGTTGGGGCGGACGTTCTCTTCCGCATCCGGGTGATCGGTCCGGCGGCGCTGCGGCACGGCGGCGGGAACGGGCGCCTCGGTTTCCTGGCCGATCAGGTCGGCGGTCTCGGCCGCGGGCTCAAGTCCAAGTCCGTGGCGCAGCCGGTTGCGGAAGGCGGCGAAGGCTGCGCGCGCGCCGCCCTCGTTGCCGTCGGCGCGGAAGAGCTCGATGGTCGCGCGGCACACCACGTCGGAATAGGGCAGGCGTTCGGCCAACCGGTGCAGCGCCGAGTGCCCGGCCTTGCCGCCCAGCCGCAGGGCGCTCTCGGTCGCCTGGATGGCGAACTGATTCTCGAGCCGGCTGCGCTCCAGCGACACCCATTGCTCGAGTTCGCTGCCCATGCCCTCGACGCCGGTCAGCAGGTCGCCGCGGTAGAGGTCGATCAGGCGCTCGAGTTCTTCCTGGTCGCTGGCCGCCCGGATGCGGCCGATTTCCCGCAGGTCGATCACGACGTCGCGGTTGAGCTCGATCTCGGTCGCGTCGGCTTCGAACAGGGTGAAGCCATGCTTTGATTCGAGGTCGCGCGTATGCAGCAAGGTCTGGCGCAGGTTAGTCATCGCCTGCTCGGCCGAACTGTCTTCCCAAATCTTCTCGGCCAGGGTCGAGCGCCGGGTGCGGTTCGAGAACTCCAGATAGAGCACAGCCGCCAGGGCATAAGCCTTCTGGCGCAGCTTGACTGCGGAGCCATCCGGCAGTCGCAGCACCGGGCTGCCCAAAAGTTGCAGCGAAACCGTTCCGGACATCAAAATGATCGGCAATTCTCAGTTGTTCCGAGGATTTGGTGGAAGTTTACTTGACGAAGTAAAGGGCAAAGCGTAGCCCCATAACGGCTAGATAACGCATTGAAGTAAGTTTGGCCAATGCGGGCGTCTGGCGAAATAAATGCGCGTGACGGCGGTTGGTGGGCTGCAGTTTCGCGCACTTGGGACCCGAAACCTAGGCAGGAATAACGAGGGAATTATGGAATCAGGATCGTCGAATGCGGCAACAGCGTCGGCGTCGGAAGCGCGGAGTTCACACCTCGTGGAACTCAGTGCGGACATTGTTAGTGCATACGTGAGTCACAATGCCCTGAGCGCGAGCGATCTGGGCAAGTTGATTTCCAGCGTCCACGCAACGCTGGTTGGTCTTTCGGGTGTAATCGAGCCCGAGGAAGTCGTCGAACTGAAGCCGGCGGTACCGGTAAAGAAATCGATTACTCCCGAATACTTGATCTGCCTCGAAGACGGCAAGAAATTCAAGTCTCTGAAGCGCCACCTGCGCACGGAATACGACATGTCGCCCGAGGAATATCGTGCGAAATGGGGCCTGCCTCCGGATTATCCGATGGTAGCGCCGACTTATTCCGAAGCGCGTTCGCGCCTCGCCAAGACTATTGGCCTGGGCCGCAAGCCCAAGACCCCGTCTCCGCGCGGCCGCGCCAAGGTCGTTGCCTGAATGATCTGACTGTTCGCGCGGCTCCCGCCGCGGACGGTCTTGCTGCCTTACGGGGTTCGTCTGGCAAGCAAATTTTCGACTGCTCCCTCCGTTGCAGGGAGGGAGCAGTCGAGAAACACAGGACCCGAATTTCCCATGCAATTTTACGCAATAGATGGGGCGTCGTGACGGCGGCGTTATGTGGCCGGCTGTCCAGCCGCCAGCTTTGCCACGAAGTCGCGGATGATCGGGTTGCGCCGGACGTGGGTGACGTAGCGCATCGGGTGGCGTGAGTTGTCGACGCTGTAGGTCACGTTGTCGGTGAGGATCGGGGTGGGCATCAGGACGCTTGGCGTCCAGCTGTCGTCGAGCACGTAGGCGACGGCGGCCATGTCCCAGATTTCCTTGGCCCAGCCGACATGATCGTCGGCGTATTCCTTGAACCGCATTGCGAGGAACCGGCCGATCTCACCATGCGGCTCCACATAGCGCTCGATCTCGGGCACGGTGCTGTGGAGGTGCGAGGTGACCCCCATGCAGGGGACGAGCACGAGCGGCACGCCGGAATCGAATACGACCTGGGCGCCACCAACATCCTGCTTGAGGTTGAACTCGCGCTGGTGCGGCCATTCGAGTGCATGGCCGCCGAGCCAGACGACGACGGTGCGATCGATGATGTCGGGCGCCTTGAGCAGGGCGGAGGCGACGTTGCTGATGGCGCCGATGGCGATGACATACAGCGGATTGTCGGGCGTGCCGGCGCGGGCCCGCGTGATCAGGTCATCGACGGCATCCGCCTGAAGTGCGCGCTTGGCCGGGCCGACATAGTCGGTGACGCCACGGTGGACCAGTCCGGCGGCCGGCACGTCCAGCCGTTTGAGGAGGGCGAGGATCTCGCCGTAGCTCAGCTCCATCCCGTGCCCGGGACCGGTCGAGCGATCGTTGTGAAACGGGGCCGCGTAGATGGCTTCCAGCGCGACGCGTTCGGGCGAGAGCACGAGCTGGACCAGCGCGAACTGGTCGTCGATTTCGTTGTAGGTGTCGGTATCGAGCACGACCCGCAGCCGGCCGCTCCGCGGTGTGAGCAGGCGCAACCGTTCCGCATCGCTCAGCATGGACTTCTCCCTCGTCCTCTGGTCCTCGCTCCTTTGGTACGCAGTCTGGCGCGGGCATGTCACTGCCACCAAAGGTTCATCCGATCCCCCATTGACGCCGCGGCGGCGACAGGAGTATCAGCCCGCCTCAGGACACCTCACCCTAACGTGAGGCTTTCGACCTGGGAGGGTCGCCATGGCTGATATGCCCCTGACTGCGCCGGCAGTGAAACCGGCTAACCCCAATTTTTCGTCGGGCCCCTGTGCCAAGCGTCCTGGCTGGACGGTGGACGTGCTCGCCAACGCGCTCGTTGGCCGCTCGCACCGCGCCAAGCCCGCAAAGCAGCGCATCGAGAAGGCCATCGCGCTTACCCGCGAAGTGCTGGAAGTGCCGGCCGACTACCTGATCGGCATCGTGCCCGCTTCCGATACCGGCGCCGTCGAGATGGCGCTTTGGTCGATGCTCGGCGCCCGTGGCGTCGACATGCTGGCCTGGGAATCGTTCGGCGAGGGCTGGGTCACCGATGTGACCAAGCAGCTGAAGCTCGAGAACGTCCGCATCCTCAAGGCGCCCTACGGCGAGCTGCCGAATCTCACTGAAGTGAACTTCGACAACGACGTCGTCTTCACCTGGAACGGCACCACCTCGGGCGTCCGCGTACCGAACGCCGACTGGATCCCGGACGACCGCAAGGGCCTCATCATCTGCGACGCGACCTCGGCCGCCTTCGCGCAGAACCTCGATTTCGCAAAGCTCGATGTCGTCACCTTCTCCTGGCAGAAGGCGCTCGGCGGTGAAGCCGCGCATGGCATCCTGATCCTCAGCCCGCGCGCCGTGGAGCGTCTCGAGACGTTCAAGCCGGACCGCCCGCTGCCGAAGATCTTCCGCATGACCAAGGGCGGCAAGCTCATGGCCGACATCTTCGAGGGCGCCACCATCAACACCGTCTCGATGCTCTGCATCGAGGACGCGGTGGATGCGATGGAGTGGGGCAAGTCGATCGGCGGTCTCAAGGCGATGCAGGCGCGCGCCGACGCCAACGCCAAGGCGCTGGCCGACTGGGTCGCCAAGTCCGACTGGGCTGCGTTCCTTGCGAAGAACGAAGCCGAGCGCTCGAACACCTCGATGTGCCTCGTCATCAAGGACCCGGCGATCACCGCGCTCGCCGACGACGCGCAGGCGGCCTTCGCCAAGGCGATCGTCAGCCGCCTCGACAAGGCCGGCGTCGCCTACGACATCGGCGGCTATCGCGATGCGCCGACCGGCCTCCGCATCTGGACCGGCTCGACCGTCGATACGGCCAATGTCGAAGCGCTGCTGCCGTGGCTCGACTATGCCTTCGCCGCCGAGAAGGCCGCGCTGGCGCAGGCTGCCGCCTAAGGTTTCGGCCCTCGCGTACAGCGAGGGCTCATCTCCCGTTATTTTCCATTCATCCGCGTGGCATTCCCGCGGCCAAAGGAGGGCGACATGCCCAAGGTTCTCGTTTCGGACAAGCTGTCGAAGACCGCTGTCCAGATCTTCAAGGACAACAATATCGACGTCGACTACCTGCCGGATCTGGGCAAGGACAAGGACAAGCTGTTCGAAGTCATCGGTCAGTATGACGGTCTCGCGATCCGTTCGGCGACCAAGGTCACTGAGAAAATCCTCAGCGCTGCCAAGAACTTGAAGGTTATCGGTCGCGCCGGTATCGGGGTCGACAATGTCGACATCCCGGCCGCGACCAAGACCGGCATCATCGTGATGAACACCCCGTTCGGCAACTCGATCACCACCGCCGAGCATGCCATCGCCATGATGTTCGCGCTGGCGCGCCAGTTGCCCGAGGCCGACGCCTCGACCAAGGCATCGAAGTGGGAAAAGAACCGCTTCATGGGCGTCGAAGTCACCAACAAGACCCTCGGTCTCATCGGTGCCGGCAATATCGGCTCGATCGTCGCCGACCGTGCACAGGGCCTGAAGATGAAGGTCGTGGCGTTCGACCCGTTCCTGACGCCCGAGCGCGCCCAGGCGATCGGCGTCGAGAAGGTGGAACTCGACGAGCTGCTGAAGCGCGCCGACTTCATCACGCTGCACACGCCGCTGATCGACGCGACCCGCAACATCATCAACGCCGACGCGATCGCGAAGATGAAGGACGGCGTCCGCATCATCAACTGCGCCCGTGGCGGCCTCGTCGATGAAGCTGCGCTCTACGACGCGCTGAAGTTGGGCAAGGTCGCTGGCGCTGCCTTCGACGTGTTCGTCGAGGAGCCGGCGCAGAACAACCCGCTGTTCGAGCTGCCCAACTTCATCGCCACGCCGCACCTCGGCGCGTCGACCACCGAAGCGCAGGAAAACGTGGCGCTGCAGGTGGCCGAGCAGATCTCGGCCTATCTCAACACCGGCGAGATCACCAACGCGCTGAACTTCCCCTCGATCTCGGCCGAGGAAGCCCCGCGCCTGACCCCGTGGGTGAAGCTCGCCGAGGCGCTCGGCTCGTTCGCCGGCCAGCTGACCGAAACCTCGATCAAGGGCATCCGCATCGAGTATGAGGGCAATGTCGCCGCGCTCAACACCAAGCCGATGACGGCGGCCGCGATCAACGGCGTGCTGAAGCCGCAGGTGGCCGAGGTGAACATGGTTTCGGCTCCGCAGATCGCCAAGGATCGCGGTATCAATGTCGAGATCATCACCCGCGACCAGCAGGGCGCCTATGAAGGCTATATCCGCCTGACGGTGATCACCGAGCGGCAGGAGCGGGGCGTGGCGGGCACCGTGTTCGCCAACGGCAAGTCGCGCATCATCCAGGTGAAGAACATCAACATGGATGCCGAGCTGACGCCGTCGATGCTCTATGTCACCAACGAGGACAAGCCGGGCCACATCGGTCGCCTCGGCACGCTGCTCGGCAGCCTCGGCATCAACATCGCCAACTTCAACCTCGGCCGTGCCGAGGTGGGTGGCGACGCGATCGCGCTGCTCTCGATCGACGGTTCGGTGACCGCCGACCAGCTCAAGGAGATCGCGGCCCTGCCGGGTGTGAAGCAGGCCAAGGCCGTCGCCTTCAACTGATCGCTGGATCGACAGGATACGGAAAGGCCGGGCATTGCCCGGCCTTTTTTTGTTTAGCGCAGAGGACGGAAGAAGCTTCGGAGATCCGCTGCGAGGAGATCCGGCACTTCCATTGCGGGGAAATGCCCGCCGGCCTCGAACTCGCTCCAGTGGGCGATCTTTTCTTCGGGATCGAAGAGCAGCCTGACCAGCGGATCAGCGCCGAACACCGCGACCCCGTTGGGCGTGCCGCTCGGCGGGGCCCAGTCCATCGACCGGAAGGCCTCGTATAGCGCTGTCGCCGAGCCGGCCCCGGCACCACCGTACCAGCAGAAGCTCGCGTGAATGAGGAATTGCTCGAGGTCGACGGCGTCCTCGATACGATCCTTGCGCGCGTCGGTCCAGGCGGCGAACTTCTCGCCGATCCAGGCGAGCTGGCCGATCGGGGAGTCGTTGAGCGCGTACCCGATGGTCTTGGGGCGGGTGGACTGGATGGAAATGTAGCCGGAGCGGGCCGGCACCCCAGCCAGCAGCTCCTTCACCCGCTCGCGCTGCTCGTCGCTCAGCCGCGGATTCTGCAGGACCTGCTCGCTGCCAATGAAGGAGGCGACGGCGATGACGCTGTCGAGGTCGGTGCCGACGTGGATGCCCACGGCGCGGCCGGCGGTCATGACATCGAGCTTCGCGGCCGTGTCCGAACCCATGTCCGTGCCGTGGATGGCGAAGCGCTCGTAGCCCAGGTGGTCGAGCAGCTTCACCACGGCTTCGGCGGTCTTTCCGGTGGTCCAGCCGGGAACGGTCGGGGACGGCGAGAGGCCGAAACCGGGCGAGGTCGGCACAATCAGGTGGAAGGCGTCTTCAGCGCTGCCCCCAAAGGCCGTCGGGTTGGTCAGGGGCTCGAACAGCTTCAGGTACTCGATGCCCGAGCTTGGCCAGCCGTGGCAGACGACGAGGGGCAGGGCATCCTGGTGTGGAGAGCGGATGTGGAAGGCATGCACCTGAGCGCCGTCATGCTCGACGGTGACCTGCTCGTAGGCGTTGAGCCGTGCCTCAACGGCGCGCCAATCGAGCCGGCTCCAGGTCTCGGCCAATTGCCTCAGGTAGCCTCCGGGGATGCCGCGCTCCCAGCTTTCGGGTTCGACCTCGACAGGCCAGCGAGCGGCGGCCAGTCGCGCCTTGAGATCGGCGGTATCGGCTTCGGGGATGGCGATCTTGAAGTCGGCGATGTCGGTCATTGCGGTTGCTCCGGATGCGTGTGTCTGGGTGGCGAGAACGAGCGCTCCAGCGGTTGTGAGGAAGGTTCGACGGTTCATTTTCGGGGGTCTCCCTGGCAGCACCTGCTGCTGCAAAGGACCCTAGCCGACGGTGCTGACAGAGCCTGTCAGGAGCAAAACGAACGGCCCCGCGATGGGATCGCGAGGCCGTTGTCGTTCGGCTCTGGTGCTCTGGCGTCAGCCCGGTTGGCCGCTGATCTCGACGCGACGGGCGCTCCATTCGGCGAGCACCAGGCCGGCCGCGATCAGGGCCGCCGCGTAGATATGGAAGAGCGAAAGGCTCTCGCCGAGAAGGATGACGGATCCGAGCGTGCCGAACAGCGGGATCAAGTTGATGAAGAGGCTGGCCCGGTTCGAGCCGATCAGCTCGACGCCCCGCACATAGAGCATCTGCGACAGGACTGAGGGGAAGAAGGCCGCGTAGGCGGCGATCAGCCAGCCCTGCGTATCGATGGAGGCGAAGTTGGCGGCAAGCGAGGCGGGACCGTTGCCCAGCCCGGCCTGATAGGCGAAGGAGGCGATGATGGCGCCGACAAAAGTGGCGCTCAAGAAGCTCAGCCAGTGCGTCTGCGGGCGCCAGCGCAGCGTGATCGAATAGACCGCGTAGGCGAGGCAGGCGAGCATCACGAACATGTCGCCGAGGTTTACGTCGAGCTGCAGGATGCGCCCGAGGTCACCATGCGTCGCGATGGTGGCAACGCCGACGACGGTAATGACCACGCCCAGCAACTGAAGGGCCGTCACCCGGGTGCGGAACAGGACGAAATTTAGCAGGATGACCATGATGTTGATGCTCGCCTGCTCGAGCGCAATGTTGACTCCTGAGGTGTAGTAGGCCGCGACATAGACGAAGACGTTGAAGGTCGCGTAGCCGACGGCGCCATAGAAGAGATAGAGCCACCACCTGGCCTTGATCACCGGCCAGTCGCGCTTCAGCGGCCGGATGGCGAAGGGCAGCACCAGCAGTAGTGCGCCGGTCCAGCGCAGGATCATCAGCGAGTGCGGATCGATGTGGCCGACGGCGAGCTTGCCGGCGACGACATTGCCGCCCCAGAAGATGTTGGTGAGGACGAGGATCAGGTAGGGCCGGTTCATCAGCGCGCTGAGCGGATTGGCCGGAGCTTGGGAGGTGGTCATTGGCCGTCGACTGTAATGAGTCCGGCCGCCACGCGGGGGCGGCGGCCGATGGAAGGCGCGACCATAGTCAGGCGTTGGCGCTTGCGCCAGCCGGCCATTCGAAATGGCGGATCGCGTGTCCTGCAGTCGATGCCACGGATTTTGTTGATGGCGAAAAGTATGGTAAAGTAAAAGACGTTTCCGCAGCCATGCAGCAAGCAACGCGGTATCTTACGTTATCTACATCAGGATAATGCAAGCGGTCGGGGCATGAACAGACAGGGAGACTGACATGAAGAACGTTATCTTCCGCGCTCTCGGCGTGGTGTCCTTGGTTCTTGCATCAGCAATAGGCGGTGCCGCTCCAGTATCGGCGGGACAGGTTGCGTCCGGATGGTGGGATGGCAACTGGAGCTGCAACATCGATGGCCGGCCGGCGCGGATGCGGTGGAAAGTCGTCAATGACACGCAGACCGTTTGCGGCCCCGACTATTGCACAAGCAGCTATGGCGCCGCCTGGAGAGGGCGCTTCTCCGACCACGGGGCGGCATGGGTGCCGTTGACCGATCCGCAGCGCAGTTCGAGCGGCGGTCTCTACTTCCGCCATGCCGACGGCAATCGGTGGTTCCTCAAGAAGCCCGTCAACAGCAAGACGAGCGGCTGGACGACGTGGATGGGCAATCGCTATCCGCTGTCCTGCTGGCGATAGCAGACTGGCCGGTCGCCGAGATCTTGGCGGCCGGCCGTTCACATGGCTTATGCCGGCGGGATGTTCTGGTTCAGCCGGAACAGGTTATCGGGGTCGTAGCGGCGCTTGACCTGCCGGAGCCGGTCCCATGTCGCGCCGGGGTAGGCGTAGGCGGCCTTTACCCGCTCGGGACCCTCGTCGTTGACGAAGTTCACATAGGCGCCGTCGTCGCCCTGATGCATGGCGGCGGCGAAGTCCTTGAGCCAGCTGAGCTTGGTCGGCCGGTCAGCGGCGCCGTCGTAGAAGGCGGCATAGTTGACCATGATCGGGCTTTGCCGGTGCGGATAGGCCGTGGCGTCGACAGGGACGCGGGCGACGGCGCCGCCGAGCACGCGGATCTGGCAGACACGCAACGCGGCGTCCGACTCCGAGAGGTACCCGAGGATGGTCTCCGCCTCGTCAATACCGATGCTGCCGAGCATCTGGTTCATCGAAACGGCCGTCGGGTGGTAGCTGTCGTCTTCCGGCGGATACATGCTCGCATAGGGACCCGGCTTGACGAAATCGGCCAGGGGCTCGGCGAGGGCGCGGAACGGCGCAAGCGCGGCTTCGGCAGCCTTGTCGTCCCCGGCGAAGGCCATCATGCCGATGATTACCATCTTGCCATGCGCTTCGGCCGGCAGGAACGGCATCGGCGGCGCCGGCATGATGTTGGCGATCGAGGACAGTTCCTCGGGCGCCTCGCGGGCCGCCTTGACGAAGCCGGCGATGGTTTCGGCCGTGGCCGGCAGCAGCAGCATACCGCCGGTGAAGGCGGGCAGGGGATGCAACCGATACTTCAGCCGCGTGACGACGCCGAAATTGCCGCCGCCGCCACGCAGGCCCCAGAAGAGGTCCGGGTGGTTCTCGGCATCGGCGATCAGCACCTTGCCGTCGGCAGTGACGATTTCGGCAGCGAGCAACGAGTCGATGGTCAGGCCGTGCTTGCGGGAGAGATAGCCGACGCCACCCCCCAGGGTGATGCCGCTGACCCCGACCGTCCCAGCATCGCCGAAACCGACGATCAGGTTGTGCGGGGCGAGTGCCTCGGTCAGCTCGGCGGCGGTGACGCCGGAGCTGGCCCAGACGGTGCTGGCATCGGGGTCGATGTCGATTCCCTTGAGGTCGCGCACGTCGATGACGAGGCCGCCATCCGTGCTGGATAGGCCGGCGCCGCTGTGGCCGCCGCTGCGAACGGCAAGTTCCAGCCCGTTGTCGCGGGCATAGGCGATGGCTGTGGCAATGTCGGCCGGGCCGGCAACCCGGACGATCAATCCGGGGCGCTTGAACATATCGCCATAGGTGACGATGCGGGCCTGTTCGTAGTCCGGGTGATCGGGGGTGATCACCGTGCCGGCGATGCCGGCGGGCAGTCTGGTAGTGGTCGCGGCAGTCGAGGTGAGAGGCATCGGCCTGTCCTTGTCTCGGGGTGTCGCGCTGGGCTGCGGTAACATGGGTGTGACTTGCGCGTGATTCAAGTCACAGACGCGGACGAGGGGTTGACGATCGCCAAGTCACGTAACATATGAAGTTGCATGAAACGCGACAGCAGACTTTCGGGCGTGCTCCACGTCCTGCTCCACATGGCCGATCCCACCGGCCCCGTGACCTCGGATGTCATGGGGCGGGCGATGAACACCAATCCGGTGGTGGTCCGCCGCACGATGGCGGGGCTGCGCGATGCCGGCATCGTCAAGTCCGAGAAGGGCCACGGCGGCGGCTGGGTGATCGCGCGGGACCTCGACAAGGTCACCCTGCGCGACATCTACGATGCGCTGGGTTCGCCGACCCTGCTGGCAATCGGCAATCGCACGGAATCGCCCGGCTGCCTCGTCGAGAAGGCAGTGAACCGGGCGCTCGGCGAAACTTTCGACGAAGCAGAGGCGCTGCTCCTCGCGCGCTTCGGCGATGTCACCCTCAAGCAGCTGGCGGCCGATATCCGCGGCAACCACAACCACCTGGATCACCACCATGCTTCATGATGCCATCATCGTCGGCGGCAGCTTCGCCGGCCTCGCCGCGGCCACCTATATCGGCCGCGCCCGCCGCACCGCTGTCATCGTCGACGCGGGACAGCCGCGCAACCGCTTCGCGGAGCACTCGCATGGGCTGTTGACCCGCGATGGGGACTCGCCGCTCGACATGCTGGCCACGGCGCGGAGTCAGGTCGAGGCCTACCCGACGCTGCAGTTCGTGGCGGGAGCGGCGGCTGCCGCCGAAAAGACCGACGAGGGTTTTGCCATCACGCTCGGCAATGGCGACCGGCTGGAGGGGCGCCGGCTGGTGCTGGCCTTCGGCATTTCCGACGTCCTGCCGGACCTTCCGGGTGTGGCCGAACGGTGGGGCAATTCGGTGATCCACTGCCCTTATTGCCATGGCTACGAGTTCAGCGACCAGCAACTGGGCGTGCTCAACATGCATCCCAAGTCGTCGCACCAGGCGATGCTGATCTCGGAGTGGGGGCCGACGACGTTCTACCTCAACGGCGCTGGCCTCGATGACGAGACACTCGCGGAGCTCGCGCGCCGCAACGTCACCATCGAGACGACGCCGGTGAAAGCGCTGCACGGCCCGGGCAAGAGCCTCCACACCATCGAACTCGAGGATGGCAGCACGCGGCCGATCGCGGCGCTCTATCTCGGCTGCCCGACACGGCTGAACAGCCAGATCGCCCACCAGCTCGGCTGCGAAACGGACGAGGGCCCGATGGGTGAAGTCATCAAGACCGACGGCATGAAGCAAACCACGGTGCCGGGCGTCTATGCCGCCGGAGACATCACCCGCGCCATGCACAACGTCACCGCCGCCCTTGGCGACGGGGTGAGCGCGGGGGTGGGGATCCACGCGTCGCTGGTGTTCTGAGGCCAGTCGCCTTGCGGTCATCCCCGCGTTCGCGGGAATGACGGCGGTGGACACGTGCCCATGCAGGCGCTCCTCCCGGCCCTGCCTCCGCCAACAACTATCGCTGCCTGCGACGCATAGGCGTTTGTCATTCGGGCCCCGTTGCTCTAAAGCACGTCCGCAACTGCTGCGGACGGCCCTTGCGTCGTTTTCGCCGGCGGCTTGCAGCGACATCGGAGCAGAACCTTGGCAGCTCCCGGCACGAAGCCGGCGGGCCGCCGATTCCTGAAGGGCATCAAGCGCATGGCAAATGTGATCGTCGTCGGCAGCCAGTGGGGTGACGAGGGCAAGGGCAAGATCGTCGACTGGCTCAGCGAGCGGGCCGACGTGGTCGTGCGCTACCAGGGCGGACACAATGCCGGCCATACGCTGGTGATCGACGGGACCAGCTACAAGCTGGCGCTGCTGCCCTCCGGCGTCGTCCGCGGCAAGCTCTCGGTGATCGGCAACGGCGTGGTGGTCGATCCGCACCACTTCGTCACCGAGGTCGAGAAGATAGGCGCCCAGGGGATCGAAGTGACCCCGGAAGTGCTGAAGATCGCCGACAACGCGCCGCTGATCCTCAGCCTCCATCGCGAACTCGATGCGGTGCGCGAGAGCGGCAATTCGGGCCTAAAGATCGGCACAACCCGTCGCGGCATCGGCCCGGCCTACGAGGACAAGGTCGGCCGCCGCGCCATCCGCGTGTGCGACCTCGCCGAGCCCGAGACGCTGATGCCCAAGATCGAGCGGCTGCTCGCGCACCACAATGCGCTGCGTCGCGGCATGGGCCTCGCCGAGCTCTCGGCTGAGTCGCTCTACAACGAGTTGATCGAAGTCGCCGACAAGATCCTCCCCTATGTCGACCAGGTCTGGCGCCTTCTCGACGAGAAGCGCCGTGCTGGTGCCCGCATCCTGTTCGAGGGCGCGCAGGGTGCGCTGCTCGACAACGACCACGGCACCTATCCGTTCGTCACGTCGTCCAACACGGTGGCCGGCCAGGCCGCTGCCGGCTCGGGCCTTGGCCCGACCGCGATCGGCTACGTGCTGGGGATCACCAAGGCCTACACCACCCGTGTCGGCGAGGGTCCGTTCCCGTGCGAGCTGGACGACGAAATCGGGCGGCACCTGTCGACTGTTGGTCGCGAAGTCGGTGTGAATACCGGTCGGCCGCGTCGTTGCGGCTGGTTTGATGCGGTGCTGGTACGCCAGACTGTCAGAACTTCGGGGATAAACGGCATCGCGTTGACGAAACTGGATGTTCTCGACGGCCTCAAAGAGATCAAAGTATGCGTGGGCTACGAGCTTGACGGTCAAAAAATTGACTACTTGCCCGCCTCAATGGGGGCACAAGCTGCTGTTAAGCCCATCTACGAAACCCTTGAGGGATGGTCGGAAACAACGGCTGGGGCGAGAAGCTGGTCTGAACTCCCTGCGCAGGCGGTCAAGTACGTTCGGTATATCGAAGAGCTGATCGGGGCCCCGGTCGCCATGCTCTCCACGAGCCCAGAACGACTCGATACGATCCTCGTGCAGGACCCGTTCCAAGACTGAGAGTTTTTCGTTAGAACAGGCCCCGCAAATATGGATGTCGTTTAGCGAATGGCGGACTACAAAGAGCTGTTGCGCAGGGCCGTAGATGCCTTGCCCGAGAACAACGGCGCCGCGCGCCGCGCGGTCTACGAGAAGGCACGTGCTGCCCTCGTCGGACAGCTGCGCGCCATCAACCCGCCTCTCGCGGCTCGCGACATCACCGCTCACCGCCTGCAGCTCGAGGATTGCATCCGTCAGGTCGAGCAGGAGGCCAGCGAGGCCGTGATTGCCGGCCTCGGTTCGGGCAAAGACGACAATCCGCCCCCGCCGCCGGTCTATTTCGAGCCGCCGAAGAAGGCCACTCCCACCGCGCGCCCGGTTGCCAAGGCCCTGCCGGCTGCAGCCAAGGAGCCGCCGCGGCCGCTGCCGCCGGGTGGGACGATCGAAGAGATCATCGCCGCCGCCAATGCCGAGCAGACACAGGCACAGGCCGACGCGTCGCGCCAGATCGTGCGCCCGGACGCCAAGCCGATGGGCAAGCCGGTGCCGAAGCTCGTGCCGTCCTCCGGCCGGCCGCAGATTGCCGCGCCGGTGCAGCAGAACGACGAGAATTACGACGACGACCAGCCGCAGGCCGTGCCGGCGCGCACGCCGATCCCGGTCAAGCCGGTGCCGGGGGGCAACCGTGCCCTGCCGTCCATCGTCGCCCGGGCAGAAGCTGCGAAGAGCCGTACCGGAAGCGCCGCCTTCGGTGCGCCGATCGGCGGTGCGGCCCGTGGTCCGGTGCTCGAGCCGCGTCGCGAGATCGCGGCCCGTAATGGCCAGGCTACCGCACGGCAAGTCGAGTCCGATCCGGTAGCCCTGTTCGACGAGCCAGTAGCCGCCGCCATGTCGGCTGTGCGCGAGGTCGAGGTCGAGCAGCAGCCGGTCGACCCGCAGGGCGCCATCGATCGCGCCATTGCCACGCTCGATCGCGAAGCCCGCGGCGAGAACGAGTACGAAGAAGAAGCCAACGGCAACCACTATAACGGCTTCGACGACGGCGACGAGGAACCGGCGAGCGAGCCGGTCTTTGCCACGCCGGCGCTGAAGGCCGATGCGTCGATGCGGCCGCAGCCGCGCGAAGGCAAGGCGGCCAAGGCCAGTGCCTTCGCCCACGACGCCCGTGCGCCCCGCCAGCGTGATGCCGAGCCGCGCATGCCGCGCGCCCGCCAGGAAGGCGAGGGTCGCGGCCTTGGCGCCGTGACCATTTTCCTCATCGTATTCGCCGTGCTGTTGCTTGGCGCCGGTGGCGCCGGTTTCTGGGCGTGGCGCGAGGGGTTCATCAATCTCGACACCCTGTTTGGCCGTGGTCCGGTCACCGAGCAGGCGGCAACGACCACTCCGACTCCGGCGCCCGCCGACGCGGTAGCCGAGGCTCCCGCCACCGGCCCCGGCAACACCAGTGCCCCGGCCGAGGACGTCGCTCCGACGGCGGAACTCGGGACCGACGACCGCCTTGGCGAGGAGCCGGCGGCGAGCACGCTGGCGATCCCGCTGGTCGAACCTGCAGCCGAGGCGCGGCTTGGTTCCGAGCCCACTCCCGCTGCCGGCGCCGCAAATGATGCGACCGCGGTTGCCGCAGTGGATCCGACCAACCTCGCCGGCAGCCAGTCGCTGCTGCTCGAAGCGTCGGACAACGGCACCACCGGCGCCGTGCCCTATTCGGGCACGGTCGAATGGACCAAGGGCACCGACGAGATGGGCCTGCCCACGCTCATCGGCAAAGCGAACATCCCGGCGCGCAACCTCGCGGTTGACGTGCTGATCCGGAAGAACTCGGACCCCGGTCTGCCGGCCAGCCACCTGATGGAAGTGAACTTCCGTGTCACCGACAGCTTCATCGGCGGCTCGATCGCGGGCCTTCCGGGCGTTCTGCTGAAGAACGAGGAACTCGTGCAGGGCACGCCGCTGGTGGGCGCCTCGGCTCGCGTCGTCGGCAACTCGTTCCTGTTCGCACTGAGCGCGACGCCGGCCGATATCACGGCCAACTCGGCGCTGCTGACCTCGCGCAAGTGGATGGACCTTGCGCTCATCTATGCGACCGGCAAGCGTGCGATCATCACGCTCGAGAAGGACGCCAACGCCGAGAAGCTGTTCACCGAGGTGGTCGGCGCCTGGACCGGGTCGGCGGCCGCAGCGGCGACACCGCCGGCCTGACCTAGGCGGCGACCAGCGCTCCATCTTCCAGCCGATAGCGACGCGCGGCGAGTGCGTCGACGTCGTCGGCGTGGTGGCTTACCAGCAGCGTGATCCAGCCATGCCGCTCGGTCAGGGTTTTGACCAGCGTGCGGATGACGGTGCGCGTCGCATCGTCGAGGGCCGAGAAGGGCTCGTCGAGGAGCAGCACCGGCCGATCACGCAGCAGGGTGCGCGCCAGCGCGACGCGCTGCTTCTCGCCGCCCGAGAGCGTCGCGGCGCGCTGGTTGAGCACGCTGGGCAGGCCGACTTCATCCAGCGCGGCGGCAATCCGGCGTGCGCGCTCCGGAGCAGGAGTGTCGCGCGGGAGACCCAGCTCAACGTTTCTTGCCGCGGTCAGGTGGTCGAACAGGGTTTCGGACTGGAACAGGATGGAGACCGGCCGCTCTTCGGGCGGCAGGGCCAGAAGCTCGCGGCCCGACAGCACCAGCTCTCCCGATATCGGCTGGAGGAATCCGGCGACCAGATCGAGCAGGGTCGATTTGCCCGAGCCGCTCTGCCCGCTGATGGCTGTGATCTCGCCGGGATGGGCGACAAAGCTCAGGTCGAACCGCCTGGTGGCGTCCGCGTACTGAAAGATCAGGTGTCTAGCTTCGAGCATCGGTGAGCCTTCCGACCAGCTTCGGCAGCAGCACGAAAGCGGCAATGGTTATGATCAGCATGAGCGCCGCAATGGTCGCGGCATCGTTGGTGCGGTAGGCGCCAAGGGCCCGGTACATCAGCAGCGGCAGCGTGACGAAGTCTTGCGTGCCGAACAGAGCGATGACGCCGAGGTCGCCGAGCGAGAAGCAGAAGCTCAGCGCCAGCACGACGCCGATATCGCGACCGATCAGCGGCCACTCGACGGAACGGAACTGGTCCCAGCCGGCGAGGCCGAGCGAGCGGATCAGCCGTCCGCGTTGGCGGACGATGGCGTCGAGCGGTGGGGCAAGCGTCGCGAGGGCGAAAGGGAGCGCCAAAAGGGCATTGGCGAGAAGCACGACAGCGGGTGCGGCTGTCTCGGGCAGCATGCCGGCATTGCGGACGAGCAGGAAGGCGCCCAGCGACAGCACGACGGCCGGCACGGCGAGATAGGCGTATGCCGGGGCGCCGATGCCGGTGCGAAGGATCGGCGGCGCAGTTGCCGAGCGGCCGAGCCCGATGCCGAGGGCGAGGAGCAGGGTCAGCAGGGCCGAGCCCGTGCCGATCAAGAGGCTGGAACTCAGGGCCGACCAGAAGCTGGCGCGGCCCATAACGTCGATTACGCCAGGGCCCAGCCCATTGATGAGGATGGCGAGGAGGGGGAGGCCGAAGCCGAGGATCGAGAACGCGAGGATGCCCCACTGCAACAGGCGTGCGCCGCCGCGCTCGCGCCAGCGCGCTTCGGTGGATGTGCCGGTCGAGGCCGAAATCGGAGCGAAAGCCGCAGCGGCAATGATGATGGCGGAGCAGATGGCGATCTGCACCAGCGCCAGTTGCACGGCGCCCTTGAGATCGAAGTCGAGCCGGACGGCAGCATAGATGGCGACTTCGAGCGTCTGGTTGGCCGGGCCGCCACCCAGCAGCAGGACGATGGGGAAGCTGGTGAAGGCGAGGAGGAAGATGATGGCCGCGAGGCCGGGGATCGACCCTCGCAGCATCGGCCAGTCGATCACGGCGAAGCGTTGCCAGGGCGAGAGGGCGAGGCTCTGGCCCATCTTCAGCCGCGGCTGCGGGACGGCGTCGAGGCGGGCGAGGAGGATGCGCGCGGCGAAC
This sequence comes from Pseudomonadota bacterium, assembly GCA_023393475.1. Taxonomy (GTDB): domain Bacteria; phylum Pseudomonadota; class Alphaproteobacteria; order Rhizobiales; family Devosiaceae; genus Devosia_A. The sequence goes on along the minus strand of JAEWLC010000053.1, from coordinate 77,161 downwards.
GAGGCGTCGAGAATGACATGGGCGGCGACAATGCCGCCGAGCCCAAACAGGGGGACTTCCAGCGGCTGGCCGGTGAGGGCCAGGGCGGTCTGGTTAACCCAGCCGGCGCGGCCCCAGACGGCCAGGAGCCCGAAGGCGACGATCAGGCCGGGGGTGACGATGGCGGAGGCGAAGAGACCGACGATCAGGTCGCGGCCGGGAAAGCGCAAGCGGTTGAGGGCCCAGGCGAGGGCGGTGCCGACGAGCAGCGAGAGGACGGTGCTGAGCCCGGCCTGGATGGTCGTCATTGAGACGAGGTGCCAGATATCGACGCGGGGCGGCTGCGCCGCGCTGTCGGAAGCGGTGGTGAAGATTGCCCACAGGACCAGGGCCACGAGCATGGCAATGGCAAGCGCGATGGCCGCTCCGGTGAGAACCCGGAGCGGCCGATCGGGCATGATGCGCAGGCTGACCACTCAGGCGCCTTACTGCAGCGCGGCGAGGGCCGCGTCGACCCAGGCTCGGCTGTTGGCGGCGATGGTGGCTTCGTCGACCGCGAGAACCTTTTCGGGCGGCGTGCCGAAGGCGGCGGGGAGGTCGGCGCCGATGTCGATCACCGGGTACATCCAGTTGGTCACGGGGATGATCTTCTGGGCTTCCGGCGTCACGAGATAGGCGAGGAACTGCTTGCCGAGTTCGGGCTGGTCGGAGCTTTTCAGCAGGCCTGCAACTTCGACCTGCGCCACATAGCCCTCGGAGAAGGGGGCATAGGCATACTTGTCGTCGTCCTCGGCCACGGCGTGGTAGGCGGGCGAGGTGGTGTAGCTCAGCACCATGTCGGCCTGGCCGTCGAGGAAGAGGCCATAGGCCTCGGACCAGCCGCGGGTCATGGTGAGGACATGGGGCTTCAACCCCTTCCAGATCTCCGGCGCCTTGTCGCCATAGGCAGCGGCGACCCAGAAGACGTTGCCTAGGCCGGGGGTCGAGGAACGCGGGTCCTCTATGACGATCTTGAAGCTATCCGGCAGGGCGATCAGCTCCTCGAACGACGTCGGCGGGTTGGGCGTCTTCTCCTTGTTGTAAACATAGGCGAAGTAGCCGTAGTCGAAGGGGACGAAGTCGGCGTCGTTCCAGTCGAACGCGAACTTAGGTAGGGTCTGGCCGTGGGGGGCGAAGAGCCCGGTGGCGCGACCCTCGCCGAGGGTGGCAGTGTCGAGGCCGACGACGACATCGGCCCTGGTAGCCGTGCCCTCGAGCTGCACCTTGCGGAGCGTCGAGATGGCGTCCTCGGCCGTGGTGAAGTTGACGGTGCAGCCGCAGGTCTTCTCGAAGCCGGCCTTCAGTGCCGGGCCGGGGCCCCATTCGGCGGCGAAGCTGTCATAGGCATAGACATCGAGGACGGGCTTGTCCTGTGCGACGACTGGAAAGGCGATGGCGCAGCTAACTGCCGCCAACGCGAAGCGATTGAACGACATTTCGTTCCCTTCGGTTTGCGGCCATGTGGATTGAAGGGGACGTGCATGGGTCGGGACGCAGAGGCGCCCTTGCCATCTCGAACTTCCTCCGCCAGCATGACCTGGTTCAGGTTCAATGGGTAACTCTCAGCTCCGGAAACTCCGGAACACCCCAGCGAGACACCTGACAGATAGACAGAGTTTTCCCTCCGTGCAAGCACGCCCCAAAGAGACTTCCGTCGCAGTCTTTGACGATCTGCTCGTCATCGTGGGCGGCGGAACAGTCGATACCGACCTTATGCAGGAGCTTTATGCGTCCGGCGGCCACGTGATCGGAGCCGACGCCGGAGCCGACGCGATAGTAGCGGCCGGGCTCAAGCCCGAGCTGATCGTCGGTGATTTCGATTCGCTCAAAAATCCGCATTCGTGGCTGGGCAAGACCCGGCTGATGCAGATCGCCGAGCAGGAAACGACCGATTTCGAGAAGGCGCTCTATTCGACCCGTGCGCCGGTTACGGTGGCGCTGGGGATGACCGGCAAGCGCTTCGACCACACGCTCGCGGCGCTCGATGCGGTGGCGAAATACGCGCATCGGCGGCGGATCGTGCTGGTCGACGAGGAAGATGTCGCGCTCGGGCTGACGACCTCGTTCTCGTTCAAGGTGGAGCCGGGCGAGCGGGTATCGATCCATCCGCTACAGCCGGTGACGTTCTGGCGCTCGGAAGGGCTCAAATATCCGCTCGACGCGGTGAAGCTCGCGCCGGGCGTGCGGACCGGGACGTCGAACGAGGCGATGACGGGAGCATTCACGATCGTGCCGGAGGAGGGGGTGCATGCGCCCTATCTGCTGATCCTGCCGCGGACCTATCTGGCGCCGCTGATCGCCAAGCTGTTGCTCGAGAAACGCTGATGCGCCTGTTGCTGGTTGTGATGCTGCTCCTCGCGACGACGGGGCTGGCGAGGGCGGAGGTTGCGTGTCTCGTGATCGCCGATGCGTCGAGCGGGGCGGTGGTGCATCGCGAAGGGGACGGCTGCGACGACGGCATCGGGCCGGCCTCGTCGTTCAAGTTTCCGCTGGCCGTGATGGGCTATGACGCGGGCCTCCTTGCCTCGCCCGACGAGCCGGCCTGGCCGTACAAGGCCAGGTACGAAGCCGTGCGCGCCATCGACAAGGAGACCACCACGCCGCGGCGGTGGCTGCGGGAATCGGTGCTGTGGTTCTCGCGCGTGCTGGTCGCCGAGCTGGGGGCGGAGCGCTTTGCCCAATATGTGCGCGGCTTCGGCTACGGCAATGCCGATGTGTCTGGTGATCCCGGCGCCGGCAATGGCATGACCCATTCGTGGCTGAACTCGTCGCTGCAGATCACGCCGAACGAGCAACTCGGGTTCGTGCGGCGGTTCCTTACGGGCGAATTGCCGGTCGGCCGGTCGGCGCTCGAGCAGACGGTTACCGCCATGCCGCATTTTGCGGCGAGTGACTGGGACGTGCAGGGAAAGACCGGCACGGGCTATATCAAGGAGGCGGACGGCAAGCGTGGCAAGCGGCAGTTCGGCTGGTTCGTCGGCTGGGCCAGCAAGGGCGACAGGGTGCTTGCGTTCGCCTACCTGCAGAAGAACAGCAAAGCCGGCGGCAGTGCGCTGGGCCTGCGGACGCGCGACGACCTGCTGGAGCGGTGGGCGGGGCTGGTGGAGTAGGGGCTCGCGTTTGGCGCCCCACCCTCATCCGGGCTTCGCACCAAACAAAAAGGCCGCCCGAGGGCGGCCTTTCGTTATCGTTGGGCTCGCCTTACGCGGCGGGTTGCCTCGCCTGGGCGGCCTTCTGGACCGCTTCCTGTACCTTCTCGAAGGCGCGAACCTCGATCTGGCGGATGCGCTCGCGGCTGACGTTGTATTCCTGGGCCAGCTCTTCGAGCGTTGCCGGGTCATCGCGGAGGCGGCGGGCCTGGAAGATGGCCTTTTCGCGATCGTTGAGATCCTGCATCGCGTTGTTGAGCAGACCCATGCGCTCGGAGAACTCCTCGGTTTCGCCGAGGGTGGTCTCCGCCGAAGGGGTGTCGTCGGCGAGCCAGTCCTGCCACTCGGAGGCGCCCTCGTCGGCGCGCATGGGCGCGTTGAGCGAGGCGTCGCCGGAGAGGCGCTGGTTCATCGACACGACATCGGCTTCGGACACGTGCAGGGTCGTCGCGATCTGCTTGATCTGGTCGGGGTGCAGGTTGCCGTCGTCGAGCGCGGCGATCTGCCCCTTGATCTTGCGCAGGTTGAAGAACAGGCGCTTCTGCGCGGCCGTGGTGCCGATCTTCACGAGGCTCCACGAACGCAGGACGTACTCCTGGATGGCTGCACGGATCCACCACATCGCGTAGGTCGCGAGGCGGAAGCCCTTTTCGGGTTCGAACCGCTTCACCGCGTGCATCAGGCCGACATTGCCCTCCGAAATGACTTCGGAAATGGGCAGGCCGTAGCCCCGATATCCCATGGCGATCTTGGCCACGAGGCGCAGGTGCGAGGTAATGAGTTTCTGGGCCGCACCGGGATCCTCATGCTCCTTGTAGCGCTTGGCGAGCATGTATTCCTCGTCAGGCTCGAGCATCGGAAACTTGCGGATTTCCTGGAGATAGCGGCTGAGACCCCCCTCAGCCGAAAGGATAGGCAGATTAGTCTGGGCCATTTTGCACCCTCGTCTTTCCCCCGTCGTCACGGGCAGAATTGCGGCCCGCTTCCTTAAGGCAGGCGGGCCGACGTCATGAATATATAGGTCGAAATCGAGGCTTGATAAGACCCACTACGTCGCCATTGGAATGCACCCGGACGCATTACGGTTGCATGACGTGGTGCTTACGATTTGGTGAGGTGGGAGCGAAGCGGAGCGGCCGGTGCGCCGCCGCACTTCGCAAGCGCGGCGGTCGGCAGCCTTCGCCTACCGCGCGTAGGCGCGGTTGAAGGGCTCGATGGCGTCGGCGAGGGCCTGGAGGTCGGGGGGCAAGGGGGCTTCGAACTGCATTTCCTCGCCGGTCGAAGGGTGTTCGAAACCGAGCTCGGCGGCGTGGAGGGCCTGGCGACCTAGCCCGTTGACGGCAGCTTTTGCGGCCTCGGGCAGGCGGTTGACCTTGGTGATGAAGCCCGGCGCATAGAGCTGGTCGGCGACCAGGGGGTGGCCGATATGGGCCATGTGGACACGGATCTGGTGGGTGCGGCCAGTTTCGAGTTCGCAGCGGATGCGGGTGATGTCCCAGCCTTCGTCGCCGTAGCGGGCCTCGACGGCATAGTGCGTGATGGCCTCGCGCCCATCCTTGCGGACGGCCTGCTTCAGTCGGTTGGCGGGATCGCGGCCGAGCGAAGCCTCGACGGTGCCGGAGGCCTGCTGGGTGCGGCCCCATGCGAAGGCGTTGTAGGCGCGATGCAACGGGCCGGTGCGGCCGTGATCGGCGAACTGGGCGGCGAGATGGTTGTGGGCGGCCTCGGTCTTGGCGGCGACCATGACGCCAGAGGTGTCCTTGTCGAGCCGATGGACGATGCCGGGGCGCTTGACGCCGCCGATGCCCTTGAGGCTGTCGCCGCAGTGGTAGAGCAGGGCGTTGACCAGCGTGCCGGTATAGTTGCCGGGGGCGGGGTGGACGACCATGCCGACGGGCTTGTTGATGACGATGAGGTCGTCGTCCTCGTAGAGGATATCGAGCGGGATGTTCTCGGGCGTCGGCTCGGCTTCGACCGGCTCGGGCGCGACGAGCAGGATCTCCTCGCCTTCGCGCAGCTTGTATTTGGGCTCGGTAACGGCTCGCCCATTGATCGAAACGCCGCCTGCCAGTATCAGGTCCTTCAGCCGGTTGCGCGAGAAGACCGGCACGGCCCGGGCCAGCGCGACATCAAGGCGGCTGCCGGCATCGGTCGCTTCGACCGTGACCTGCCACTCCTGTTCCTCGCCGGAAAAATCCTGCATGAGCGATCCTCAAGACAATAGCAAAACCGGACCGGAGCTGACGCCGGAAGCCAAGGCCGTGCTCAACCGGGCGCGGAAAAGCTTCATCGTGTCGATGGGTCTGCTGGTGCTGGGCCTTATCGCCGTAGGCGGCGCCCTTGTCTACCGGGCATCGCAGAGCGAGGCCAAGGTCGGCGGCGACTACGTGATCGCGGCGCTGAAGATTCCGAGCGGCGGCGAGGTGGTGTCGGCGGTGGCTGCAGGCGGCCAGGTGACGGTGACCTACCGGCTTGGCGCGCTGACCAGCGTGCGCATCTTCGACGGCAAGTCGGGCGAGATGATCCGCGAGATCCCGGTGGTCAGCGAATAGGGTCGACCCTTTCGCCAGTCTGTCCGCCCAATTCCTGCGCGAGGCCGATGAGCAGGCCCTCGGGGCCGCGGATGTAGCAGAGCCGGTAGATGCCTTCGTAGTCGACCACGGCGCCGACGAGTTCGGCCCCGAGTGGTCCCAGCCGTTGCAGCGTGTCGCCGAGGTCATCGACCGCGAACATGACCCGCAGGTAGCCGAGGGCGTTGACCGGAGCCCGGCGGTTGTCGGCAATGACGGACGGGCGGACGAAGCGGGAGACCTCCAGGCGGCCGTGCCCGTCCGGCGTGCGCATCATGGCGATCTCGACATGCTGGTCGCCAAGCCCGGTGACGCGCCCGGCCCACTCGCCCTCGACGCTGGCGCGACCTTCGAGCTCAAGGCCGAGTTCGAGGAAGAAGGCGACGGCGGCATCGAGGTCCTCGACGGCGATGCCCATGTTGTCCATGCGCTTGACGGCCATGTGGGATCTTCAGTTGCCGTCGTGCAGTTCGCGCAGGGCCTTCAGGCGATCGGAGACGGCGCTGCGTTCGGGGGCGACGCCGTTGCGGGCGTTGGGGCCGCGGACGGGCGTGTTGGCTTCGGCTTCGGCGGCATCGACGTATTTCTGCATGCGGGCCGCGAGGCTTTCCTCCTCGGCGTCGATCGGGCCGTTGCCTTCGAGGGCGTAGACGAGCTTGCTGACGTCCGAGGCGATGTCGTTGAGGCGTTCGCGCAGGTGGGACTGCTCGATGCGGTCGGTGTCCCAGTCGGCCATCACGCTCTCTTCGACGCTGGCGACCTTTAGGCGGAGCTTTTCCATCTCCTCCTCGAGGCTGAGCTTTTCGGCGAGCAGCATGTCGCGCTTGTTGTCGCCGTCGTCGATGAGCTTGGTGGTTTCGGCGAGGAGGGTCGAGACGCGGCTCTCGGCATCGGCGATGCGGGCCTCGGCGTCGGCGAGTTCGCTGTCCTTGCTGGCTTCGGCATCGTCGCGGCTGGCCGCGGCTTCGCGGGCTTCGGCGGCCTCGCTATAGGCCGTGGCGACGCTGACGTTGGCCTTTTCGAGGTCGGCGAGCAGGGTGCGGTTCTGGGTCTCGAGGAACTCGGCGCGCTTCTTTTCGACTTCGAGATAGCCGAGCAATTCGTCGATATCGGCGTTGTAGTCGCCGGTGAGGGGCTTGCCTTCGATGGTGACGGACTTGGGCGAGGAGCCGCGCAGGCTCTCGCGGGCGGCTTCGAGCTGGCTCGACTTGTCGGTCAACTCCCTGTCGCGCATGCGCAATTTCTGGGCGAGGTCGGCGGCTTCCTTCTCGAGTTCGAGGATGCGGCGGCGGCCTTCGGCTTCGCGCTCCTCGAGTTCGCGCACCACCTGCAGGTGGCTGTCGCGCTCGCCCTTGATGCCGCCGAGTTCGGATTTCTTGCGGTTGATGTCGCGCAACTGGTCGGCGAGGCGGCGGCGCAGGGCCTCGACGTTCATCTCCAAGCGCCTGGTGGACAATGCAAATTCGGCGCGCAGCTGATCCTTGTCGGCGCGGAACTCGGCCATGGTCATGGGTGTGGCGGCTTCGATCCGCTTCTTGGTGAGGCGGACGGCGCGGCGCCAGACTGCGGGGAGGATAATCAGTGCGAGCAACCCGGCGACCAGGAAGCCCAGCACGAAATACATCACATTCTCAATGGCCATAACTCAACTCCGCCAGCGCGCCCGGGCGGCCCTGCGTGAACCAGATTAGCGGAAGTTGAAGCGCCGGTCACGACGCGGATGCGTCAGTTTACCTGACACATCCACGTGCGCGAGATGAACGGCTCATTGACGGCCGATGAACGGTCTTTCGAAGCGATTTTCCCTGCGGATCGCTCAGAAGGGATTCCAGGTCGGTTCCTGGGTGAACTTCAGGTAGCCGACATTGATGCCGAGGCGGGCGCCGACGCCGGAGCGGATCGGGACCATGACGACATCGCCGTACTTGACCACGGTCATGCCGAGGCCGCCGATGACATAGGCGGAGCCATCGACGCCGGGATAGCGGCCGAAGACGTCGGAGATCTGGCTGAGGTTATAGACCAGCATCATGACCTTTGAGCCGTCGCCGCCGAAATCGAAGCCGACGGTGGGGCCCTGCCAGAAGACGGGGTGCTCGCCCTGGTTGCGGGTGTACATGGTGCCTTCGCCGTAGCGGGCGCCGGCAAAGATGGCGCCGCCGGCTTCCTCGCCGAGGATGTAGGCGTTGGGCAGGCCGAACTGGCTGACGGCACGCTCGACCACCGAGGCGAGGCCCTGGGCCACCGAGCCGAAGAACTGGTGGCCGGTGTCGACGAGTTCGTCGCCGGAATAGGTATCGGAGAGCGAGCCCTGCTGCTGGGCGTAGGACATGGTGGGGGTGAGCACCAGCGTTGCCGCGGTAAGGGCGACAAAGGCAGCGAGGATCAGGTAGACCATGCGATCGAGCATGTGGAACTCCCGGCGGGGCTTATATCAAGCGGCACACCATTTACGCCGTACTTACCACGAGGGACTAAGTTGCGGCGCATCCGGTCTGCCTGAGGGGCCCTCAAGCTAGGCCTTCATGGCGGCGATCATGCGGCAAAAGCGTAAACAAATCTTAACCATAACGCGGCTGATCGCAGCCCTGGCGATGGCTATCGGCCTCGCCACGGCGGTGCCGGCGCAGGCGGCGGGGCTCGTCGAATCGATCGTCACCGATCCGCTCACCGGCGTGGCGCTCGAAGGCTATGACCCGGTGAGCTATTTCCTCGGCCCGGACCCGGTGCTGGGATCATCGGAATTCGTCTACAAGTGGGGCGGGGTGCCCTGGTATTTCGCCTCGCCCGCCAATCGCGACGTGTTCATGCGCAACCCCGAGATCTACGCCCCGCAATATGGGGGACACTGCCTTGTCGGGCTCAGCCGCGGGTTCCTGTCCGACGGCAAGCCCCGGCTCTATGCCATCAAGGAGATGAAGCTCTACCTGTTCTATTCGGTGGCCAATCGCGAGGCGTTCTTTGCCAGCGGGGATGGCGTCGTCGCGTCGGCGGACGGGCACTGGAGCACGCTCAAGGGCGGGCTGGCAGGAGCGGGCGGCGATGTCGTCGAGGCGCTGGAGCCGGCGGCAGGAAGCCCGGCTCACTAGGGTTTCAAGGGAAGTTCTAGGGTTGGCGGCAGGTTTGCGGGTAATCTCGGCCGAATTGATTCGAAGTGCAGGGGTCACGAAAGAATGGCGGAAATCATCGAGCTCAAGGCGACCGACCTCGCGGCGATGCTGTGTTCGCGGGTCTGCCATGACCTGATCAATCCGGTCGGTGCGATCGGCAACGGGCTCGAAGTGCTGGCCGACCCGACGCAGGGCGCAATGGCCGAGGGCGCGCAGGAACTGATTGCCAATTCGGCCAAGCAGGCGCGCGCCAAGCTGGAATTCGCCCGGCTGGCCTTCGGCGCCTCCTCGACCGCCGGCACCGATTTCGACACACGCGAGTGCGAGCGCGTGGCGCGGCTCTACTTCGAGATCGAGAAGGCCGACCTTGACTGGCAGGTGCCCCTGATCCTCCTGCCCAAGCACAAGGCGAAGCTCCTGATGAACATGCTGCTGATCGCGGCGATGTCGGTGCCGCGCGGTGGCGTGGTGACGGTGAAGGTCGATGGTCCGGCGGGGCAGGAAAAGTTCGTGCTGACCTCGAAGTCGGACCCGGAGAAGCGGCAGAAGACCCTGATGCCGCAGGGCGCCGAGGGGCTGCTGTTCGGCAATCCCGAAGGCGGCGTCGATGCGCGGGGCATCCAGCCCTTCTACACGGGTGTGCTGGCGCGGATGACCGACATGGAAATCAAGATCGGCATCGAGAACGACGTGTTCGAGTTCTCGGCCACGCCGAAGGCGGTTGCCGCGGCGGCCTGAGGGCTCAAGTTTCGATAGCAGGACGCTGGCGAGCGCTTCATCACGATGAGAGGCGCGCCCTGCGAAAGCGGGTACCCAAGCGTCAGCAGGCTTGGGCTGCGAAATGGATCCCTGCCTTCGCAGGGATGTCAGCCGGTGTGGGGGCCGCTATGTGCCCCGTCGCTCCATGGAGTCGTGAACGCTCTAGGAAGCGTCCTCGGGGATTGGCCTTGTGCCGCTGAGGAGCAGGGTCAGTTCGGCTTGCCGTCTCGTGCCGGTCTTGGACAGCACGGCGTTGAGCTGGTTGCGGACCGTGGCCGGCGAGAGATTGAGCGTGCCGGCGAGGCTTTCGACATTGAGGCCCGAGGCGATGCCGCGGGCGACCTTGGCTTCGGCCGGCGTCAGGTCGAAGAGCCCCGTGAGGATATGGGTGAGCGGCGCCTCGGGCATTGTGACCGGGGTGACGATGAGCAGGCCTTCGGCACGGGTGAAGACATCGCCGGCGGAACGGCGGACCGGCACCAGATGCACCACCAGCGCCGGCATCTCGGCGGTGGCCTTTACCGGGATCGAGCGGAGGACTGGGCCGGCCTCGTAACGCAACTCGGCGATCGCCGCCGAAACGAGCGCGTCCGTCTCGGGATCCTCGAAGATAACGCCGCCAAAGGCGGCTGAACCGATGCGCGGCGCCAACTCCTCGAACATCGCGTTGACGGCCAGCACCTTGCCCATGCGCCCAAGCACGGCGGCGGGCAGGCCGACCAGTTGCAGGGCCGTGGCCTGGTTGGTGGCCGAACGCAGCCCGAGACGGTGGGAGAGCAGGGCCGCCCTCGCCAGTTCGGGCCGGAACCTGTCGAGCCGATGCATCGCCTCGCGTTCGAAGGGCGCCGCGCCCATCTTGCGGGCAAAATCGAAGACGATGATGTCGCTGGTTGGGGTCGGGACAACAGTGCCAGCCGTCCACGAGAAGCCGTGGGGGCGCACGAAATCCCGATAGATCGGGTCGGCGTCCAGCTCGTCGGTCGTGCAAAGCTCGAGATCGGACGAGAAGGCGGACGGGAAGCGCTGCAGCGAGCGCTCGAAACGGATGTTCTCGTAGTCACGGCCATTCACGACGTAGTCGCCGTAGGCATCCTTATAGGCACCGGTGGCGGCGTAGCGGCCATAGCCGTCCTTATCGACCGAGAGTATGGTAACGGCATCAGCATTCGCCATGTGTGCCAGTCGTTCGAGAACCGACGGCCATTGCTCCGGAATGGCGGCAGCCTCGTATATCTGGTCGACGAGACCATCAGGCGTATTCAATAGAAGTCCCCCAGGCGATCACACTCGGGCTGAGCAGAAAATGTTCAGCTTATGGTTCCGTGATTGTTGCTTACGTCAGTGCAAAACTCCCCCTTCGCACTCAGTAACACGAAGTCGGAGGCTGTCATACTCAGTTTGACGTACGTAGCTGCGCCGGAGTCTGCCGCACAGACGCATGGGGGCGGCAGATATAGAGAACGCAGCGGCGAATCCCGCCGCCAACTTCAGGGTTCAATAACCATTCGTCGGCACATTGGAATCGAGCGGAGTTCGGCTTTGCCGGCGCGGCTCGAGGAGAAGTGCGTCATGAAATCCTGCCTCGTGGTCGACGATTCCAGTGTCGTGCGTAAAGTCGCGCGCCGGATCCTCGAGGATCTCGACTACATCGTCGATGAGGCCGAGGACGGCCAGGAAGCCTTCGACAAGTGCCGCCAGGAGATGCCGGACGCCATCCTGCTCGACTGGCAGATGCCGATCATGAGCGGCATCGAGTTCCTGAAACTGCTGCGCGGCTATGTCGGCGGGCACACCCCGCATGTGGTCTACATGGTGACCGAGAACGACATCGGGCAGATCGCCATGGCGCTCCGCGCCGGCGTCAACGACTACATGATGAAGCCGTTCGAGCGCGACCACCTCGAGGCAAAGTTCATTGCCCTGCCGTCGGGGCAGGCGAGCGTCGCCTGAGCCCCGAGGGCCGGGTCAGGCTTCGAGCCGCCACTCTTCCTTGCCGAACTGCCGCGTCGAGTTGAGGCGCGGGAAAGAGATCTGCGGCACCTCGCAGCCGAGGAACGCACAGAGCGGCTCCCAGCCCTCGGCAACGTCGAAGGTCAGCAGCCGTGAGGCCGGGATGGCCTTCTGGACAGCCTCGATATTGGCGTTGAACACGGACTTGGCATAGGCACGGTCCGTCATCCGCCCGTTGAATACACCCTCAACGATCAGCCGGTTGGCCATCTCGGCAACGCCGTTGGCGTGGTCGGAATCGTGCGTCCCGCGTCCAGCTATGAAGGGCAGGATGGTGGCCTCGACGCTGCTGAACCACTCGTCGGGATCGCGGACCGTGAGGATGACCTTGGCTTCGGGGTAATAGTCGGCGAGCTCGCGCCAGTAGCGGGCGCCCGGCCAATCGACCTGGGCGCGATAACCCCGGAAGATCGCGTCCCAGTCGGGACGCTCGCCACGCGACACGGCGTCCCAGGCAGGCAACAGTTCGGCGTGATCGCGCACCTCGAACATGTGATGGGCGGGGCCGAAGCCGAGATGTTCGAGCGCGACCTTGAGCGACGCGGTGCCGGTGCGACCGAAGCCGGGTCCGATGATTTCGAGTGCCATTGGCTTGTTCCTCCTCGTGTCTTCAGGCGTGACGCACGGAGCGGCGCGGGGCTTCGACGACAGGCTGCCTGGGCTGTGTCAGCAAGGCTCCGATGAACGTCACCACGCGGCCCACCCATGGGTCGAAGATCGGCTGGCCGAACTGGGCGTAGTAGGCGTCTTCCTCGGCGGCCGTTGGCGGTGTGCGATGGTTCTCGGTGCTGTCGGGCTTCGAGTAGCGGATGGCTGCAAGGTACAGGTCCATTTGTTCCTCCTGGGCGCCGGACGGTGGCGCGATGGGGAGGAGACTGACGGATGGGGGTGCTTTGGGTCCTTAGGCAGTTCCTAATCAGTTGCAAAACGTCCTTTGGCAGGGTGCGTGCTGGGCTCAGGTCAATCCTGTCCGCCTGAGGCCCTCGCGCACGAGGTCGAAGCGGCTGTCGAAGCGCCGCCCGACATTGTCGATGCCGGCAAGGCTGACCTGGGGCGCGAAGGCCCGAAGCTTGTCGAGGGTGGCGCGCGCCTCGTCGAGGCGGCCGAGGTGGGCATAGCAGGCGGTGAGCATCCAGTAGGCCGGGGGCCAATCCACCAGCGTTGCGAGGGAGCGCTCGAGCCAGCCGACCGCGCTCTCGAAATCGCGCATGAAGAAGCGGGCGAAGCCGATGCCGGCGAGGCTCTCCGATGCTTCGGGGGCGCCGGGGCTGAGATTGTAGGCGCGGCGGTAGCAGGCTTCGGCCTTGTCGAGATCGCCGCCCAGCACGTTGGAGATGCCGCCCAGCACCTGGACGACGACGTTGTGGGGATTGGCCGCGATGGCGCGATCGGCGAGGGCCAGGCCTTCCGTCGGCAGGTGGCCGATGGCGAGAAGGGAGTGGCTGCAGATGGCGAGGACCACCGGATCGTCATCGCCATGGCGGATAGCTGCGCGCGCCAGCTCGACGCAACGCGCCGCCTGTTCCGCGTCGAGGCTGAGCATCGCCACGGTGCCGTAGCGGGCGAGCGACCACGAGGCATAGGCCAGCGCGGGGGCATAGTCGGGCTGCAGCGCGATGGCGCGCTCGAGATGGCCGAGGGCGGTGAGGTAGTCGGCCGGTTCGCGCGAGACGAAGAGGGGCAGGGCGCGGAGGAAGTGATCGTAGGCCTGCGGGTTCTGCGGCCAGCGGTTGCGGGCGCGCTCGATCTCGGCACGGCGCAGCTGCGGTTCGACGAGGCCGACGACGGATTCGGTGATGCGATCCTGGAAATCGAACAGCTGCACCAGCTCGCCATCGAAATGCGAGGCCCAGAGGTGGGTGCCGCTCGCCGCATCGACCAGTTGCACGGTGACGCGGACGCGCTCGCCGGCAAGGCGGACGCTGCCTTCGAGCAGGTAGCGGACGCCGAGTTCGCGCGCGACCTCGCGGATGTCGGTGGAGCGGTTGCGATAGGCGAAGGAGGAGTAGCGGGAGACGACGGCGAAGGACTTGAAGCGGCTGAGGGCGGTGATCAGGTCCTCGACGATGCCATCGGCGAAGTAGTCGCGCGAGGGGTCGCCGCTGAGATTGGCGAAGGGTAGGACGGCAATGCTGGGGCGGCCGCTCTCCTGGGGCGAACTCGACGGCTCGGGGGGATCGTGCAGGAGGCGATAGCCGACGCGCGGCACGGTGACGATCCACTCCTCGCCGCCGGGGCGCCGGCCCAGTTCCTTCCTGAGCGCGGCGACCTGCACGGTGATGTTGCCTTCCTCGACGGTGAGGCCGGGCCAGACGCGGGCGAGGATCTCTTCCTTGGTGACGATCTCGCCGCGGGCGGTGGCCATGGTCTCGAGCATGGTGAGGGCGCGCTGGCCGAGGGCGACGGGCTCGCCGCCGCGCCTGAGCTCGCGCCCCGGCAGCAAGACAAACGGCCCAAACGTGTAGTGTGTCCCGTCCATGCGACGAGTTGTACATTAATCGGGCTGCATGTCGAAGGCCGGCCGACTGTCGCTGCAAGCAACCCGAACAAGGCAATACTTGCGTGGGTGTTCTGCGCGAGGGTGGTAGATCGACGAAACTAGCCGCCCAGGGCCGTCCGCAAAGCTGGCAGTTCGCTGACGATGTGGTCGAAGAAGGCGGCGATGCGGGATTGGCGCCTGAGATCGGGATGGGTGAGCAGGTACCAGCCCCGGGCAAGCTCCGCGATCGGCGGCAGGACTTCGACCAGCCCTTCGGCCTCGGCAATGGTGGCGGGCAGGGCGGCGATGCCGACGCCGGCCTTCACCGACAGCAGCACGCCGAGGACGGAGGCGTTGCGGGCGACGATTTCGGCATCGGGCGCCACGGCGGCGAGCCAGGCATTGGCCCGATGGCGCTGCATCGCCCCCTCGAATGCGACCAGCCGATGCCGGGAAAGGTCTGCCGGGCTCGTGGGCCGACCGTACTTCTCCACGTAGGCGGGGCTGGCGAACACGGCCCAGATCGAGTCCGCAACCTTGCGGCCGACGAGGTTGGGATCTTCCGGCTCTCCGGAGCGCAGGGCGATGTCGGCTTCGCCGCGCGACAGGTCGAGGTAGCGATCGCTGGTCACGAGCTCCACCGTCGCGCCCGGATGTCGCTCGTGGAAGCGGGCAATGATGCCACTCTCGGTCAGCCGTCCGACGATGGGCTCCGGGCATGTCAGCCGAATGGTGCCGGTGATGACGTCGCCAAATCCCTCGACGCCGCGCTCGAGCGCAATGACGTGTCCTCCACCGATCGGGCGTGGGGGAGGAGGGCCGTACCGAACTCGGTCAAGCGGTAGCCGGTCGGGTGGCGGGTGGCGAGCGGCGTGCCAAGCCGTCGTTCCAGCTCGGCCAGGCGCCGGTGCACCGTCGACTGGTTGACCCCGAGCGCGCGCGAGGCCGCCAGAGTGCTGCCATGGCGGGCGACCGCGAGGAAGTACCTGAGGTCGTTCCAGTCGAACATGCAGCAGTTATGCGCTTTTGCATCGGCCGGCGGCAAGCTTGCTGCTCCCGCCTGAAGTTCCCCGGGCCTAGCCTGACCGTCATCGATCAGGCCCGAGGAGGACGCGATGCTCGAGACCAGGCCCGTGGGCGCGGCGATTGCCGGCCTCGATATCGGAGTGACCACCAGCGCCACGGCGAGCGGCATGGCGCAGCTGACGCCGCTGCATCGGGAGGTGGTCGCTGGACTGCCCAGGCTCGAAAAGCAGGAGGTGCGGGTGCTGTTCGCCACGCTGCAGCCGGGGGACCGGACGCCGCGCCACAGCCACCGCCACCCGGTGACCGTCTATGTTACCGAGGGCGAGTTCACGCTCGACTACGACGGCCTGCCATCAGTTCGCACCCGGGCAGGAGGGGTGGTCGTCGAGCCGGCCGGGGTGGCGATGACCGGCCACAATCGAGGCGTGCTGCCGGCGCGTATGGTCATCTTCTTCGTCTGTGCACCCGACGAACCGTTCGCGGACCCCGCCTGAAGCCCCGAAAACGAAACCCCGCGCCGGTGGCGCGGGGTTTTCAAGCATTTCAGTGGGGTGGAGCGCTCAGGCGACGCCACCAAGAGGGCGCGTCAGGCGACGCCAGGAGGGCGCGCTAGGCGACGCTCGATTCCGCGAAGGTCTCGTGCTCGTCTGGCTCGCGCAGCACGTAGCCGCGGCCCCAGACGGTTTCGATGTAGTTCTTGCCACCGGTGGCCACCGAGAGCTTCTTGCGGAGCTTGCAGATGAAGACGTCGATGATCTTCAGCTCGGGCTCGTCCATGCCGCCATAGAGGTGGTTGAGGAACATTTCCTTGGTGAGGGTGGTACCCTTGCGGAGCGAAAGCAGCTCCAGCATCTGGTATTCCTTGCCGGTGAGGTGCACGCGGGCCGACTGGACTTCGACAGTCTTGGTGTCGAGGTTCACGGTCAGGTCGCCGGTCGAGATGACCGACTGGGCGTGGCCCTTCGAACGGCGGACAATGGCGTGGATGCGGGCGACCAGCTCGTCCTTGTGGAACGGCTTGGTCATGTAGTCGTCGGCGCCGAAGCCGAGGCCGCGCACCTTGTCCTCGATGCCGGCGAGGCCGGAGAGGATCAGGATCGGGGTCTGAACCTTGGCCACGCGCAGGGTGCGCAGCACTTCGTAGCCCGACATGTCGGGCAGGTTCAGGTCGAGAAGGATGATGTCGTAATCGTAGAGTTTGCCGAGATCGACGCCCTCTTCGCCCAAGTCTGTCGTGTAGACGTTGAAGCTCTCAGACTTGAGCATCAGTTCGATGCTCTGCGCTGTCGCGCTATCGTCTTCGATCAAGAGCACACGCATGCCGCCAATCCCCTTAAACCCGTTCCCTGCTGGAACTACGAGTGACCGCATTTGCGCGTTCACCCTTAACCGAACCCTACTGGATATGACCCAAACCTAAGCGCAATTAGTTAACAAAGTTTAATTCCGATCCGCAAGGTGCAAACGACCTCCCGCTAACGATATGTTAAGTCGTTGAAATAGTTGAATAATTTGGCATCAACGGACTTAATATTTTAGGTTAAGAAGGCCTTACAATCGACTCTGTCGACTCAAGGTTTTCGGGGTATTTGGGAGGGTTTTGGAGCCGCGATGCCAGCGCGGCGGACACGTGGCCCGAACCCTATGGTTAACGCTTTTTGCTTAACGTTCGGTTACCTTGTGAGGCAAGCGATTCGACCCTCCGAAAGAGGCTTATGCAGTCCCTCAAAGCCGCCATCGACGCCATCGAGGACGTAGAAGTCTTCGGCCGGGTGAAGACCGTGCAGGGGCTGCTCGTCGAAATCGTCGGGCCGGTGCGGGAATTGCGGGTCGGCGGGCGGGTGGAGATCGAGACCACCAATGGCGGCGTGCTCGGCGCCGAGATCATCGGTTTTCGCGAGGGACATGCGCTCTGCCTGCCGTTCGGGGCGCTGACGGGCGTCAGGCTCGGCTGCCGGGCGCTGTTCAAGAGCCATGACGGATCGGTGCAGCCGTCGGAGCACTGGCTGGGGCGCGTGATCAACGCCGACGGGGTGCCGATCGACGGCAAGGGGCCGCTGATGCCGGGGGCGACCGCCTATCCGCTGCGCCAGGTGCCGCTGCCGGCACATGAACGCGTGCGCGTAGGCGACCCGCTCGACATGGGCGTGCGCACGCTCAACACCTTCACCACCATGTGCGAGGGCCAGCGCATGGGCATCTTCGCGGGCTCGGGCGTCGGCAAGTCGGTGCTGATGAGCATGCTGGCGCGCAACGCACAGGTCGACGTGGCGGTGATCGGGCTGATCGGCGAGCGCGGCCGCGAGGTGCAGGAGTTCGTCACCGACTATCTCGGCGAAGTCGGCATCCAGCAGGCGGTAGTGGTGGTGGCGACCTCGGACGAGGCAGCGCTGATGCGGCGGCAGGCGGCCTACCTGACGCTGACGCTGAGCGAGTATTTCCGCGACCAGGGCAAGCGCGTGCTCTGCATGATGGACAGCCTGACGCGCTTCGCGCAGGCGCAGCGCGAGATCGGGCTCGCGATCGGCGAGCCGCCGACGGCCAAGGGCTATCCCCCGACGGTGTTCACCGAGCTGCCGAGGCTGCTGGAAAGAGCAGGGCCTGGGTTAAAGGATAGTGGCTCCATTACCGGTCTATTTACCGTTTTGGTGGAAGGTGATGACCACAATGAGCCCATTGCGGACGCCGTACGCGGCATCCTCGATGGACACATCGTGATGGAGCGCTCGATCGCCGAACGCGGTCGCTATCCGGCGGTCAACGTGCTCCGGTCTATCTCGCGAACGATGCCAGGATGCGTGCCGGTGAGTTTCCGGCCAGTCCTGCAGAAGGCGCGGGAGCTCATGTCGACGTTTTCCGACATGGAGGAACTGATCCGGCTGGGGGCTTACCGGAAGGGATCGGATCCAGGCGTGGACCGTGCCATCGCGATCAACCCGGCGCTGGAGGCGTTTCTGAGCCAGCAGCGGGAAGAACGCACCTCGATTGCCGACGGCTATGTGATGCTGGAGGCGATTTTGGACAAGGTGGGCGAACACTCCGCGCCAGTGAAGTGAATGACTTGAGGTGTAAGGAGTACAAGTCATGAAGTCGCGCAGCGAAAGCCTGATCCGGCTCAAGAAGTTTCAGGTGGACGAGAAGCGCCGGCAACTGACGCAGATCGAGATGATGATCGCCGATTTCGAGCGCATGGCCGCCGAACTCGACCAGCAGATCGAAATCGAACAGCAGAAGACCGGAATTTCCGACGTCGCCCATTTTGCCTATTCCACGTTCGCCAAGGCCGCGATTGCCCGCAGGGACAACCTGCTGGCCTCGGCCAACGACATGAAGGGCAATCTCGAGGCAGCGCAGGACGCCCTGGCCGAAGCGGTGGAGGACCTCAAGAAGGTCGAACTGCTGGACCAGCGCGAGCATGGCCGCGAGGCAGCGGCCGAGGCCAAGGCCGAGCAGTCGGAATACGACGAGATCGGCCGCCTGCGGCACACGCGTCGGTAAGCTGTCGGCAGGGCAGGGTGACAAGAGGGTCCGCGCGCGGGCCCTTTTGTGTTTGAGCGCGCGGGACCGGTTTGGCCCAAAGCGGACTCCGACCCCACGCCCGTGACTAGGGTAGTGGGGGTAGCCAGAGCGTACATTGTTCCAACAGAGTGTCTTTGCCCTTTAAGACACATTGCGCAGCAATTGCTGTGAGCGCGGGAAGACCACATGTCCGAAAATCACTTCGACTCTCTTCTGCAGGAGTTGACCGATCAGGCGGTAGGCAAGCTTCTGAATGCGGAAATTTATGACGCATCGGCGTTTGATGCCCTCGAAGATCACCTTTGGGATAAGGCGGAGGGACTTCAAAGCGAATTCGCGATCTCAAAACAAATACTAGCGAGCCTTCGATCAGCTGCTAGCGCGATAAGAACTCGAGCTGAAGATCTGCCAACTTTGAAACAGCAGCTTCACCGAGCAAACGATTTCGACATGATGCTCGATCGCCTAATTGCAGGAGAACGCCGCTCAGATAGGCAGCCGGGCGTGCCTCGCATCATCTGACACCCTCACAGATGTAGAGGGGGCGTGGGTGCACCAGAGCCCAGCCTGTACTTGGCTACGGCCTAGGAGCGATGCACGAACCACGTGGAGAGCATCGAGAACGCCGTCCCAAAAACGATGAGCGACAGTGCAAGTGCTACCATGTACAAAAGAGCAGTCCAAACTCGATTGCGCAGGCTGCTCATTGGCTTAGCGCGCTTGATTGCGATGAGCACAAAAATCAGTGCTGGAATGCCTATGCCGTAAATGAACGGCGAAATATTGAACAGGATCATTGTCGTTATTGCTTGCGAGCCCATGAGCTCCCCACGGAAAGAATAAGTTCCACTGCACTCAACAGGCCGTGGGGCAAATATCAGAAATGTGCCAGCCCGAACAAATGTGGTTAGGGCGTGGGGTTACTGCGGTTGCCCAAAGACGAACACTCAGTGAAGTGGGAGCCTCGCCGATCGAAATGACTCGAGGTCCTTAACCCAAGACGGCAGAAAGTGGCTGATGCCTTCTGTATGTTAGGGTCTGTCGCCCTACCAACGTGGAAGGACGAGGACATCGATGGTTGTAAGCCCCCCAAGCGCCCAGGATATCGAGGAGATGCGCTTGGCCATGGCCGAAGTCACGAGGCTGATGCGACATGTCGCCAAGTTTCGAGAGAAGGTCGTTTCGGTCTTCGGTGCGGATGCGCCAGAGAGCGCGTCACTTCTGATGGACGCGCTCGCTCAGACCAACGACCGCACGTCGCGGTCGAGCCTCTACGGGGGAGCTGTCACAGAGTGTCTGCTGCGGGGCTACCGGGATGCAGCGGAGCGCATCGCGCGCGTCGCCCATGAGGAGGCTCACGACATCTTCTCTCTCATGCATCTTTCTCAGACCCTGATGCATGTCGGAAAACCCTCGGAGGGAGTTGCGCATGCCAAGGCAGCACTTGCTCAGGCCATGAGTGAGCAGGTTCTTCTGAACTATGCTGCGGGTCACCTGATGCGCCAAGCCGTCAAAACCGGCTCGGCAGAGGTGGTGAACGAAGCCCTCGACGCTCTGGTCGACTCAACTCAGGTCCCGCGCACTTCCGACTGTGCCTTGGAGACCGACTGGATAGATGCGGCGGATGCGCTCGGGGCGGACAAGGTGCTCACAGATTGGGTTCGTGCAGTGGCGAATATGCCCGGGTTCAGGCCAAAGAACCCGGCGTAGTGGTTTTCACCAGGCACGACTTGAACGGCTTTATGGAAATTGTCAGCCGCTCTGGAGCGCAAAACGGTTCCCCTCAGATACTGATTGGGCGTGGGGGCTACGGCGACACTTTGACGGCCGTCCGCGCCATCCGAGAGTGCGCGAACGCGCCCCCACCTTGTCAGCCCCGGGCTTGACCCGGGGACCCATGCCGCGAACTCCGTTGGGTCGCGGATCAAGTCCGCGGATGACGACTGAGAGAAGGGGATGTGGGCACCGGCTGTCATCCCGGGGATCCAGTTACCCGCCGGTGCCGGTCGAGAGATGGATCCCTGCCTGTGCAGGGATGACACCGGGGGGTGGGGAGAGCGCGTCGGCGTAGCCGTCAGCCGAGGAGCCCGTACAAACCGGAACCCAGCAGCATCACGCCGAGGATGATGAACACGATCATCACGATGACGTTGTTGTTGTGAACCATGAAGCGCTGGATCGCCTGCAACCCGGCCTCGGCACCCTTGCCGCCAAGCGCCCGGGCCAGCACGATTCCTACGACGGAGATGGAACTGAGCAGGACAACGACCGCCACAGCGATCAGCGCCTCGCCGATGCTCGCGGCTTCGGCCACATAGGCCATCGCTGCCAAGACGAGGCCGAAATGCTTGGGGTTGGCTGCCGCTATCACCGCGCCCCAGCGCAGCGCTCCCGGCACATCCATCGTGCGGAACGCTTCCAGCCACTTCGGAACCGCTGGTTCCTCGCCCTCTCGCGGCCGTTTCTGCCACTTGCGGAGCGCCGCCCACAGCAGCAGCACACCAAGCGCGACACGCAGCAGGTCGAGCAGCAACTGGCCCGTGGGGCCGATCTCCCCTATCCCCCGCACGAGCAGGGCCGAGAGCACTGCCAGTGCAGTCAACCCGATCAGCCAGCCGAGTGCGAACGCAAGTCCCGCCGCGCGGCCGGAACCGACCACCAGCACCGCAGCGATGATCGGTAGCGGACTGGACGCAATCGCCATGGAAAGCGACAGCAGGCTTCCTACGGCATCTGCAACCACCAGGACCTCTCCGCTCCAGCGACCCTACGCCCGCCGCGACATCGAACCCACATCGCCAGTACCGGCGTGAGGATGTCCTGAAGCCGACCGGCCATCAAGCTCGTCGCGATGGTGACCGTTGGCACACGCAAGCCTCGCCGTTGTTGGGTGCTATGCACGAAGACATGGCCTCGGGTGGCCACAACACTGACCCGGCTTTCGCCGGCCAATCGCCTTTGTGCTGAATGCAGCCGCCGTCCGGATTGGGTAGGCTGACGCCCAACGAATGGATTCGCCAGTTTCGCGAGGGGGTTCTGCGGGTGGGCATCTACGAAGACCTGGGCATCAAGCCCATCATCAATGCGTCGGCAACACTCACCAAGCTTGGTGGATCGCGCATGCCCGGGGAGGTCCTCGAGGCAATGAAGGCGGCTGCCGGCTCGTTTGTCGATCTGCCACTCTTTCAGGCACGGGTCGGCGACCGTATCGCCGAGCTCACCCGGAATGACGCGGCATTCGTTTCCTCAGGCGCAGCAGGTGGGATCGTGTTCGCGGTCGCAACCTTTATGGCAGCGCCGAACGAACCCGATCCGATGGCGTATCCGATGCTCAAGGGCATCACCAAAAACGAAGCCATCGTCTTCACTTCACAGCGCAACGGCTACGACTTCGCCATTCTCCAGACCGGCGCCTCCATCGTCGAGTGCGACGACAGCCTCGAATCGTTCGAAGCTGCCATAACCGGGCGGACGGCGTGCCTCGTCTGGTTTGCCGGGGCGCTGGCGGCGAAGTCCCCGCCGATCGAGGATGTCATCGCGATCGCGAAGAAGCACCGCGTGCCTGTTCTGGTCGACGCCGCAGCCCAGATTCCACCGGTTTCGAGTTTCTGGCACTACACGAAGGTCCTCGGCTGCGAGGGGGTCGTCTTCAGTGGCGGCAAAGGTATCCGGGGCCCGCAAGCTGCCGGCCTGGTCCTTGGGAGCAGGGAGCTGATCGCAGGTTGCCGCCGGCTTTCACCGCCAACGCAGGGCATCGGCCGACCTTTGAAGGTCGGAAAGGAAGAACTCGCCGGCATGCTCGCCGCCGTCCAGTACACGCTGGATCAGGACGAGGAGGCGATCCTCGAAGGTTACGAGGCGGTCGTCCAGAAGTGGATCGGAGACCTCGCCGGGATTGCCGGAGTTACGACGGAACGCGGCTTTCCGAGTGAAGCTGGCCAACCTCACGCCCGCGCCATCGTTCGTCTCGATGGCGGGTTCAGGAAGACGCGCGACCAGGTCGTCGACGAGCTCAGGAATGGCGATGTCTGGATCGAGGTAGCTGCACTGGAACCGAACGCCATAGCCCTCAATCCGCAGACGCTGACGCGCGAAGAGGCCGATGTCGTTGCCGCTCGGTTGCGACAGGTTCTGACCAGCTAATCAAATTTCGAGGGAAGTCATCGATGGCATTCAACGTCCGGAAGCGCGGCAAACTCACCTATTACTATGACGGCGATCGACCGGTTCTCTCGGCGCTGGTCACCGAGGAACAGGCGGATGGCGACCTCAAGATCCATTTCGCCGGCCTGACAGGCGGCTACTCGGCGAAGGGTGTATTGGGGCTCGACAAACTGGTGTCGATGGATCCCCATCAGGAAGTCGCACTGGTCTTCAGGTGCTGGGAGAAGTGGCTGGTCGACGCGGGAATCTGCTCGTCCCTGCGGGATGTCGATTTCATCGAGATGCACGCGTTCGGTGCCCAACCGAAGACGCCGAACATCCTCGCCGACCCCGCCGGATATGCCGCTGAGCAGGATCGCCTTCGGAAGGCCTATGCCGAGGCGTACTCGTCCTTCTTCGCAGATAACCTTCCGGAAAATGGCGTGCCCTGCCGCTTCACAGTCCATCTGATCGATTTCCCGGACAAGGCGGCCTCGTACGAGTTCTATTCAACCGCGCTCCTCCAGCGCGCGTTGCAGAAGGGTTAGTCCTGCTCCCGCAGCCGGTCGGTGCCGTGGCTGCCCGCTGAAAAGGAGGGTCAATTGGAAGACGCCGAAATGTTTGTGCTGTCGTTTCTGAAGGCGATCGAGAACGACGAGGTGATCGGCCGGGAGACCGACTGGTATACGGAGGACGCCGTTCAGGTGGAGTGGCCCAACAAGCTCGTGCCGGCGGGTGCCACGCGCGACATCGATCAATTGCGGCAAGCGGGCAAGCGGGGGCGGGCGATCGTCGAAAGCCAGCGCTACGAGGTGACGAATGTCGTGGCGATCGGAAACAAGGTCGCTGTCGAGGCGATCTTCCGCGCCACGTTCAAGATGGATGTAGCCGGCTTGCCCAAGGGGGAGGCGATGCTGGCGAATTTTGCCATGTTCTTCGAGATGCGGGACGGCAGGATCAGTCGCCACCACACCTACGATTGCTTCTCGCCCTGGTGAGTTGGTCTGGGGGGTGGGGCGAGGGAGTACGCCCACCCCGCCCGACGCCGCGGCTAGAGGTGGAAGTGGCCGGCGGATTCGGGTTGGTAGACGACCCGCTCGATCAGGATGCGGCGGGTGCGGTCGGAGACCATCCAGTCGATGGCGTCGCCCTCCTGGTAGCCGAGGATCGCGGCGCCGACGTCGGAGAGGACCGATAGCTTGCCGGAACGTTCGTCGGCGTCCTCCGGATAGACGAGGGCCACTTCCTTTTCCTCGTCGTCCACCTTCAGCACGACCCGCGAATTCATGGTCACGACATCCGGGGCGACAGCCTGAGGCTCGACCACGATGGCGCGCTCGATCTCGTGTTCGAGTTCGACGATTGCCGGCCCCTGTTCGAAGTAGATCAGGCTCTGGAGGCGGTCCTTGTCCATCTCAGTGATGTAGATGTCGGCGGTATCCGCCATGGCACCCTGGCGCAGGAGCTGGAGATAGCGCGCGGAGGTCATGGACAGCGACTTGAGCATCGGCGTTTCGCGCTCGACGAGGAAGCCGCTGCGCTCAAAGGCCTTCAGCGAGCGCGTGTTGTCGGGGTGGATCTTCGCGATGACGTTCTTCGCCCGCATGTCGAGGAAGGCGAGCTTCAGGCCTTCGCGGATGGTGCTCGCGCCGAGCCTTTTACCCCAGGTGTCATGATCGCCGATGACGAGGACGATTTCGCAGTCGGGACCGGTCTTGACCAGGCGGACGAAACCGACGGGCCTGTCGTTACGATCGTGGGCCATGAAGAAGCGCCCGCCCTGGTTGAACAGGTGGGTCAGGATCGGCATCGGAGTCCGGTCTATGGCGTCGGCGATGAACCGCGAGACGCTGCTTGAATCGCTCAGGTAGCGGGTGACGCGTTCGTCCTCCAGCCAATCCATCAGCATCAGTGCGTGGGTCCGGGTGATTTCCGGACGCAACGAAACAAAAGGCTTGTTCATCTTGGCCACCCTGGTCGCAAGAATGAAAGCCTGTCACGGCCAATGCCGTGCTGGTTCTTTCGGGATGGTGCTGAAGATAGGAACGGGTCCTGCAGAAATCCACCCTTCCGTCATCCGAAGACTGTTGCGCGTGGCAGTGGCGAGCCGTGAACTCGATCAAACTTCGGGTTCGGCGTTTACCGGTTGCAGTGAGGGCTCGTGGCAAAAAGGGGCCATCATCAGGAGATGGTTGCCATGTCCGCTCTGTCGATTGCTACTGCCGGAATGAGTGCCGCCTCGGCCCGGTTTGAACGCAACGCCTCCAACATCACGCGCGCCACGGCGGGGACTCCGGCGGGCGAGGGCGTGGATGTCGGGGCGGAGATGGTCGACATGATGATCAACCAGAACCAGTTCGAGGCGCTGGCCAAGGTTGCGCGCCGGGCCGACGAGATGACGAAGTCCGCAATCGACATCCTGGCATAGTCGCCGCCCTAGAGGCTCAGGCGCGGCCGAGGCGGCCGAGGATATGCGCCACGATGGTGCGCGATTCCTCGGCGGCGGCGAGGATTGTGCCGGACTTGCGGGTCGAGGCGAAATCGAGCCCGGGAAAATAGAGGCCGCCTGCCGTGCCGATGCCGTCCACCTGGGAGGGCTGCTGATCGGGGCCGGTGGCGCCGGGAACCTTGAGCCAGCTGAAATCGCCGTCGAAGCCGGTACACCAGACAATGGTCCGGATGCCGCTGGCCGTGAGGTCGAGCGCGGTTATCGGCGGCAACGGAATTTTCGCCGGGGTCACTTCGGCCGGGTCGTCCGTGGCGGCGGGGGCGTCTATGCCGCGGAGAGCGAGGTTGTCGTCGATCCGGCGGCGCAAGGCTTCGGATGCCTCGTCGGCGAAGCGGACGTTCTCGGCGACATCGTCGGAAAAGGACAGCAGCGTGCCGTCGGCGCTTTCCAGCCGTCCGAGCAGCACGACGCCTTGGGCGCTCAGGGCCTGGAGGCTGAGCGTTTCCGTTGCGCCCTGCAGCGGTCGGGCCGGGAACGCACCCGAGGGCAGGACGAACTCCTCGCGCCGCTGCTCCAGCATGTTGCCGTCGACGAGCCACAGAGCCACGTCCCGACCGCGATAGCGGCGCGGTATGCGGCCGATCCTCGTTGTTGCGAGGAAGACGTTGCGGCCGGCGTCGGCGAGGTCTTTCGCAACCTGGCCGCCCGACTGGCCGCTGCCCACGACCAGCACCGCGCCCGGTTCGAGCGACGCAGCGGAACGATAGTCCGAGGCATCGAGCTGGGAGAGGTGCGGAGGCACCTGCCGCGAGACGGCCGGGCGCTTCGGCCGGTTGAGGCTGCCGCTGGCGACGACGACGTTCCGGGCTACGAGGCTGCGCCCGGGCGTCCGCACGAGGAAGCGATCCGCCGGGGCGGGCGTCACCTCGATCACCGGCTCGCCGGCATGGACGGGCAACTGGTGGCGGGCGGTGTAGTCCTCCAGCATGGCGACGAACTCGTCACGCGTCATCGCGCCTTCCGGATCGCTGCCGTCGTAGCGGTCGCCGGGCAGCACGGTCAGGACGCGAGGGATGTTGAAGTGAAAGGAGTCCCAGCGCTGCGAGCGCCACGTTTCGCCTATGCGTCCGCGCTCGAGGACGAGATGGGGGATGCCCGCGGTGCGGAGGCCATGGCTGATACTGAGCCCGGCCCAGCCGGCGCCGATGACCACCACGTCAAGGATGTCGCCCACGCCGATCCCCCCGAAGCCGGGGCACTCTAGCAGTTCCTGACATCACCGGCGAGATGCGCGGCCGCCGCGTCAGGTGGCCTCGTCGTCCTTCGGCATTACCGCGAGGCGGAAGCGGCTCGCGCCGAGGACGAGGCCGGCGGCGATGATGATGCTGCCACCGATGGCGAGGGCAACGCGATCGCCGAACGAATAGGCCAGCCATCCGCCTAGCGGCGCCGCCACCGCAATCAGGCCCCAGTTGATCGAGCGGATGGTCGTGTTCATGCGCCCGCGAAGCTCGGACGGGGTCACGGCGTTGCGATAGCTGCCCTCGAGCGGGCCGCGGATGCCCAGCCCGAAGCCATAGAGAAGCTGTGCCGCGCAGATGGCCCATAGTGCCGTTTCGCCCGCCGGCACGATGGCGATGAGCAGCCAGCCGGCGCCGGTGAGGAGGTCGGATGCGGCGACGACGACGCCAAGTCCGAACCGGTTCGACGCTCGCTCCGCCAGCGCCGCTCCGACGATGCCGGCTATTCCGACGCAGGCGAGGGTCAGGCCGATCATGGTGCTGTCGAGGCCGATCGAGGCGGCATGAAAGACGTAGATGGTGCCGGCGATGCTATTGCCGATGAACCAGGTGTGGAGCGTCAGCGCATAGGGCGAGAGGTGCGGGTGGCGATAGACATAGGCCACGCCCTGCCTGAGATCGCCGATGACGGAACGGCGGGCCGCCGGGCGCTCGCGGTCCATGTCGGGCACCCGCCAGAGGAGAAGCGCGGAGACTGCGTAGGTAAAGCCGTTGGCCACCATGGCCAGCGGTGCCCCGACGAGGCGCACGAGCAAACCGCCGATGATGGGCCCGAGGGTCTGCGCCGCCGTGTAGGTCTGGCTCAGCGCCACGTTGCCTTTGGTGAGCAGGCGCGGGGGCAGCAGGTCGGCGACGAAGGATTGGTGCGTGCCGCCATTGAGGACGGCCACCGAGCCGAGGGCGAAGACCAGGATGGTCAGCACCGGCATGGTCAGCACGCCCAGGATGGCGAGGCCCGCGATGGAGAAGAGGATCGCTGAACTGGCCACATCGGTTGCGACCAGCAGGTGCTTGCGGCGCACCCGATCGACAACCACACCGGAGATCAGGCCGAAGAGCAGAAAGGGCAGCCACTGCGCGGAGCGCACGAGGCCGATCTCAAGCTGGTTGGCGCCGATGACTTCGATCATCAGGAACTGCAGGGCCAGCGTGAAGGTGAAGATGCCAAGGTTGGAGAGCCCGTCGGCGATCCAGAGCGGCACAAAGCCGGGATGCTGCAGAAGCGCTCTGAACCCGCCCCGATCGGCCACGACCATCCCCCCAAGCCGATGAGGCTTATGCCACAGGACGGGGGATGGGACCACCGGAGAGGGGGGGCTCTGGCTCAGGTAGAGACTGCTGTCTTCGACTGCCCTGTCACGCCAATTTCCAACCGACGTCCCCGAGGCGGAAACCTATTATACTTCCTGCACTTAAGCATAGTCAGCTTACGGATGGAGATGATGTTCGGTATAGACAGGGGATAGGGTCTCTATTGTCTGTACATTTATTAAGGCAGGAGTTTATGATTTTGTTCTGGCGCCGTTGATCGTCGGGTGGAGTAAATGACTACACCGCCAAAACGCAAAGTTGCTCCGAAACAGAATCCGGCACCAAGGACAGATGAAGCACCCAAGAACTGGATGACCAGTATCTTGGTTGAGATGAACAAGCGTTGGATAGGTATTGTCGCCGGCGCGGTCCTCATCAGCATATCCGGGTGGTGGGCCCTCTCATGGACGTATGTAAACGAGATCGTTGATGACCGCCTTGCAAGCGGCATCAGCCGCCAGCTCGAGGACAAGGACTCGGCGCTGTACAAGGATCTCGAAAGCTACCTGGTCGGGCGGCTGACGGAGGAGGACGGTCGGTTTGAGACGGCCGTCGACAGCCTCGTGACGGCTGCCATTGGCTCTTCATTCGAGAACAAGGTCGGCACCCTCTCAGCCGGGCGCTTCGCGCTTACCCAGGCCGCCCCTGCGGAGACCATCTACCTGTTCGTGCCCGAAGGGCATCGCGTAAGGCTCCTCATCAAGGTGGCGAACCTCGAAACTGGGGACTCGGTTCGAGTGGTGCCCCGGAGCGGCGTACCTTTGTCCCTCAGAGAAGAGGGCTTCTTCGACAGAGACGTAACGGAGCTTTTGCGTAGCGAGTCAAATGACGCCGCCATCAGCGAGATCATCCCGCTTGAGCCAAACGACGGGGTGTTTGAGTACCTCTACTCGCTCCGTATCCAGCTTGCGATCAACGAGGCCGGTCCTGATGCAAACACCGAAATCCAGTATGTCGCCTTCGTTACGCCCGCTCTCAATCTGCCGGGGACGTAAGGTGAGGCTGGAGCTTCGCGTTCTGATGCTGCTGATGCTGGGGGGGCTTCAGGCGATCCCTTCCGCGGCGCAGGATCAAGCAACGCCGCCTGGAATAGCGGTGGAGCATCACGATGTCGGCGAGGATGGCGGCCTCGACCTCGTCAGGGTCGATGGCGCCTCGGCAAGGATTCAAATCGTTGCGGCCGGCAGCCCCTGGCTATTCCCGGAACCAAGCACCACGCGGCTCTGCGAAACGACCGGCACCGACCAGAGCGCCGACGGACGCGAGGCTTGCCTGCGTGACATATATCTTCAGGGCTCGCCGCAGAGTGACCCGGCATTTCTCCTGACGGAGTTTCTAGGCAAGACTGGTGCACTTGCCGTGCTCTCAGGGGGCTATCTGAAATCCTTTTCGCCGCCGGTTGCCCTGGGGCTGGTGGTCGTCGATGGGCATCGCTTCGCGAAAAACCATGCCAGCTGGCTGACGACGGTCGTGCTCTGCGAATCCGATGCCGGTGCGGTGCTGGTTTCCTCGGAGGACTTCGACACCTCCCAATACGAGAGCTGCCTCCAATCCGGACCGATGATCGTCGAGAGCGGCCGAAGCAGGTATGACGACCTCGATGCGATATCTGCGGGCGAACTCAACCTGGTCCGGTCCGTCCAGGAACAGGCGTTCGTCTGCGTCGACGGGAATGGTCAGTTTGTACTGGGCGTTTCGACGCCGCTGGAACTCTCGGTCTTTGCGGACTTTCTGGCCAATCAGGTCCATTGCGACCGGGCCATGCGACTGAGTGGTCACACAACAGCCGGCATGGCGGTGGGTGAGAGGGTCTTCGGCTTCAGCGATATTCCGCTCGCGAACGCCATCGCGGTCATAGGTGTCCCAGCGAGTGTGCCGCAATGAGCGACTTGCGGAGACTGTTGTTCGCCCTGGTGACCATATCCTCGGCCCTGGGCGGTCTGCATCAGGCCAAGGGACAATCCGACCCTCCCCTCTACTGGCCCGCCGCTGGCATGGTCATTGCAGACTTCACGTCCAACGAGGGAACCGGGATCAACATCGACGCACCGGAGGGTGCACCGGTTCATGCCGTCGCGAATGGCGTGGTCATCTATGTCGGCGATGGCGTCGAGGGGTATGGCAATCTCATACTGCTTCGCCACCCGAACGACTACGTATCCGCCTACGCGCACCTTCAGGAGATCGAGGTCGACAGGGGCAGCAACGTCATGCGGGGCGACACGATCGCCACCGTCGGCCACACCGGCAATGTCAGTCACCCCCAGCTCCACTTTGAACTACGCAAGGGCGCGACGCCTGTGGACCCGATCCTTTATCTCCCCTCGAGCGAAGGGTCGCCATCAAATCCTGACAATCCGGGAGAGATTGCCGTCACGGACCCTCAGAGTGCCCAAGCTACAACGGAGGATGCCCGTCGCGATGAGTTCGACCCTTCCGACCCGGTGCTGGTTGCCAAGATCCAGCGCGGGCTGGGTAGCCTCGGTTTTCTTCACGGTGCGATTGACGGCGTCGCGGGCAAAGCAACGGAAAAGGCCATTCGTAGCTTCGAGGTCTACCATAACTACGAGATCACCGGCCGCATTACGGAGGATCTTCTGGAGCGGCTCGTCGAGGCCGGTGCTGTAATCTAGTGCGGACCGGTGCTCGCGTGCAGGCCAGCTGCTTGCGGTGAGAGCCTTGCCGGGCAGCAATCCTGTTGTGCAGGTAACATCACACCAGCATTTGCAGCGCCGCATTGAAAACATAGTTGTGACTGCATTTTGCCTGTAACGGACTGCTGGCGGCAAGCAATGCGGAAGCTACTCGAACGTTCGACGGCGCTCGATGTCTTGCGAGAAGCAAGCGAGCGTACGCTGGCGGGCCATGGCGGCACGGTGCTGATCGAGGGCGAGGCCGGGATCGGCAAGACTACGCTGCTGCAGGCGTTCGCCGAAGGGCATGCCGGCGATTTCCATGTCTCATGGGGGTGGTGCGAGGCGCTGTTCACGCCGCGGCCGCTGGGGCCGTTGCATGACATCGCGCGTTCGCTCGGTCCGGAGGTCGAGGCGCTGCTGGAGCAATCGGTATCGCCCGACCGGCTGTTTCCGGCCGTGCTCAACCAGCTGCAGGACGACGGCCGGCCGCAGCTCCTGATCCTCGAGGACCTGCACTGGGCCGACAACGCGACGCTCGATCTCGTCAAGTATCTCGGCCGCCGGATCGGGCTGTTGCCGGTGATGGTGGTGCTGACGGCGCGAAGCGACGAGATCGCCACCAACCATCCGCTGTCCTACGTGCTCGGCGACCTGCCCTCGGCGGCAGTGCACCGCATCAAGCTCGGGCCGCTGTCGCCGGCGGCGGTACAGGAACTGGCGCTCGAAGCGGGGCGGGCCAGCGACAGCCTCTACCGCGTGACGGCCGGAAATCCGTTCTTCGTGACGGAGCTCCTCGCGGCCGGATCGGAGGATGCGGGCGAAGTGCCGGACTCGATCCGCGACGCGGTGTGGTCGCGGCTGTCGCGATTGACGCCGGGGGAACGCGACGTGCTCGAGATGATCAGCATCGTCCCCGGCACGGTGGAACTGGGGCTGATCAAGGCACTGCTGGGCGAGGGGGCCGAGGCGCCGGTCGACATGGCGGTCAGCCGAGGGCTGCTGCGGCGCGACGAGCGCGGCGACATCTCGTTCCGTCACGAACTGGCGCGGCAGGCAACGCTCGACCGCCTGTCGTCCAGCCTGCAGCGCTCGTTCCACAGCAAGGTCGAGGCAGCGCTCGCTACGTTGCCCGGGCAGGACAGCATGCTGCACCTGGCGCGGCGCGTTCACCATGCCGCTGGAGCCGAGGATGGCGGCAAGGTGCTGGAGCTGGCGCCACGCGCGGCCAGCCGCGCCTCGCGGCTTGGAGCCCACCAGCAAGCTGCTTCGTTCCTCGCCACGGCGCTCGAGTATGTCGACGAGGCGGAGCCGGAGCTGGCGGCGCAGCTGCACGAGAGCTGGGCCTATGAGGCGAGCCTCGGGCTCTACGACTACAACGACATCATCAAGAGCCATCACCGGGCGATCGCCATCTGGCGCGAGCTGGGCAACAGCGCCAAGGTCAGCCTCAACTACCGGCTGCTGTCGCGGCTGCACTGGCGGCGGGGCGAGGGCGACGAGGCGCGGAACTTTGCCGACCTCGCGGTGGAGGAAGTGGAGGGCACCGGCCCGGGCGAAGAGCTGGCCATGGCCTACAGCACGCGCTCGCAGCTCAACATGCTGCACTACCGGTTCGCCGATGCCATCGACTGGGGCTGGCGGGCGATCCGCCTCGCCGACGAACTGGGGGTAGTCGAGACGCGGGTCCACGCGCTCAACAATGTCGGCACGGCGATGCTGTTCGATGGGCAGCCGGGCGGGCGCGAAGTGATGGAGGAGGGGCTGACGCTGGCGCTGCAGCACGGCTTCCACGACCACGCGGCCCGCGCCTACACGAACTTTGCCGAGTATGCCGTGGTCTACAAGGACTTCGAGCTCGCGGAGCGGCTGCTGGCCGAAGGCATCGCGTTCGCGGCGCGGCACGACCTCGATTCCTCGACGCAGTACCTGCTCGGGCGGCAGGCGCAGCTGAGGATGGAGCAGGGGCGGTTGCGCGAGGCGGAGACCATCGCGCAGGGGGTGATCGGCATGGAGCGGCTGCCGGTGGTGATGCACCTACCGGCGCTGACGGTGCTCGGCCGGGTGCAGATGCGGATGAACGAGCCGGAGGGGCAGCAGGCGCTCGAACGGGCGCTGGAGGAGGGCCTGCCGACGGGCGAGCCGCAGCGCATATTCCCGGTGCGCATCGCACTGGTCGAGGCCGCCTGGCTGAAGCAGGATCTCGAGGCGGCGCGTGCCCAGCTGCAGGCTCTGACCGAGATCGAGCTGAGCGGGTTGCGGCAGTGGGACCTCGGTGAACTCGCGGCCTGGTGGCAACGCTGCGAGATGACGGAGCCGCTGCCGGTTCGGGCCCGTAACGTACCGCCGGCCTGGGGGCTCGAACTCGCGGGGCAGCCGGCACAAGCCGCCGAGGAGTGGACGCGGCTGGGTCTGCCCTACGAGGCGGGGATCGCGCTGCTGCAGATAGCGGATGGCGCGGCGGCGGCGCTGCCGCAGGCGATGTCGATCTTCGACGGAATCGAGGCGCGGCAGGCGATGCTGCTGGCGCGCAACCGGGCGCAGCTCTTGGGCGTGACGCAGGAGATGCCGCGGGTCAGGCGCGGCCCCTATGCGAGCTCGCGGCAGCACCCGATGGGCCTTACCGCCAGCGAGCAGCAGGTGCTGCGGCTGATCGCCGAGGGCCGGAGCAACAAGGATATCGCCCGCCACCTGTCGCGTTCGCCGCGCACCATCGAGCACCAGGTCTCGGCGGTGCTCGGCAAGTTCAGCGCCGCCAACCGCATCGAGGTGATGCTCCGGCTGCGGACCGAGCCCTGGCTGCTGACCCCGGCCGACGACGGATGGGTAGGCTCACCCATGCCCGACGCGCGAAACATGGGGGACGGGCCGGCAAATAGTGGGCGCTCTTCCCGCATGGTCTAGGCGGCTCCACCGATTTGTCGTCTGCCACAGTGACTTAGCCTCCTCCTGCTCGATCTTGAGCGAGGAGGAAATCATGACGATTACCGGGAATGCAGCGGCCGTGCGGCCGGCAGGCCGTCCGCTTGACGGACTGATGCTGCGGCTGAGCGGCCCGGGGGGCTACTACAATATCGGCAACGTGCTGGCGCTGGTCACCGGACTCGGCCTGCAGGTTGCCTATGGCGTCGGCTCGGGGCAGAGCGGGCTCGACATCCTCGTCGGCTTCGTCGCCGGCAGTCCGGCGGCAGTGACCTTCACCATCGCCTCGGCCATCTTCATCGGCAGCGGCGAGATGTATCATCGTGCCTTCCGGAGCGGCACGCCGGACCGCCAGCTGACGCGGATCGCGGACTTTCTCTCCGGGCTCGGGGCCGTGGCGATCACCCTCAGCCTCATCTTTCTCGGCCAGGCGGTGCTGGCGCTGGCGGCGGGCATGCTGCTCATCTCCGGCAAGCTGGGCAGCGCCATGTTCGGCGAGGGAACCGAGCTGTCGTTCTGGCCGGCGCGCTGGCCCAATCCGTTCCGGCTGCTCGTGCTCGTGTCGCGGGTTCCGGCGCTCATCGCCCCGGGGCTCGACCTCGTGAACCAGCTGACGCTCGGCTCGCCGCCGATCGCGCTGGTCCAGCCGGTCGCCCTCATCGTCTGCCTGCTGCTCTGGGGCAAGGCCGACCTGCTGCTGCTCGGCTTCGGACGCCGGCGCCCGGCAGCAACCACTGTGGCCCGGTGAGGTGGGACCATGCGTGGCTACAGCGAACATGCGGGCCGCCTGACGCGGCTCGGCTACGACCGGGAGCGCGGCGCGTTCGTCGCCGAGCCGCTCCCCCATCCGATCGGGGCCATGACCACAGCGGCCGACGCGCAGCAGGCGCCGGCCGCCGACGATCCGACGATCCAGCCTTCGTCTTCAGCATCAGGAGCAGAACATGATCACCGACGTCAGGACCATCGAAGCGAAGTTGCCGCCGACCATCGCGATGATGCCGCAAGACGCGCTCGAAGGGATCGAGCACCGGTTGCGGACGGCACGCGCGAACCACCTCGGCTATCCCTATAACCTCGCCGGTGCGGCTGCCGTGCCGACCCGCTTCGGCGACTATCTCATCAACAACCTCGGCGATCCCTATGCGGGCTCGCACTATGGCTCGGAGGTCTGCGACCTCGAACGCGAGGCGGTCGACTGGCTGATGGACCTCTGGGGTTGCGATGACCGAGAGGCCTATTGGGGGTCGGTCGGGGCGAGCGGCACGGAGGGCAATCTCTGGGCCCTCTACCTGGCGCGGGAGGCCTTTCCCGACGCGATCGTCGTCTATCCCCGCGAGGCACACTACTCGATCCCGAAGGCGGCCCGCATCCTGAGGATGAGCACGCAGGTGGTCGAGTGTACGCCGGGCGGCGAGATCTCGCTCGCCGACTTGCGCCGGGTGCTGCTGCGGCTGAGGAGCGCCTTCGTCATCGTCGCGCTGACCTGCGGGACGACGGTCAAGGGCGCGCATGACGACATCGCCGGGGTGCTTGAGGTGCTCGACGATGCGGGTTTCCCGGAGGAGCGGCGCTACGTGCACGTGGACGGCGCACTCAACGCCATGGTGCTGCCGTTCCTCGACGATGTGCCGGATCGGCTGCAGCCGAGTTTCCGGCACGCGATCAGCTCGATCTCGACCTCGGGTCACAAGATGATCGGCACCACCATGCCCTGCGGCGTGCTGATCGCGGAACGCCGGCATGTGGAACGCGTGGCGTCGGCAGTCGCGTACCTGCGCTCCAACGACACGACGCTGATGGGATCGCGCAACGGCCATGCGGTGCTGGCGCTCTGGGCCCGGCTTCATGGCCACGGCCATGACGGGTTCCGGCGGGACGCGGCACGGTGCGTCGAAAGGGCAAGGGCGCTGGCGGCGAGCCTCACCGATGCCGGGGTGCCGGTGCTGCTCAACCCCTGGTCGCTGACCGTGGTGTTCCCGCAGCCGGACGAGGCGATCGTCACGCGCTACCAGCTGGCCTGCAATGCCGGCGAGGCGCATGCCATCGTCATGCCCAGCGTCAGCGAGGATTTGCTGGCGCGGTTCCAGTCGGACTACCTGCGCTGGTGGGCGACACAGTAGGCGAGTGCGAGGCGCAATGGAGTTGTGAGGGCGGGCTGGCAACGGCCCGCCCGTATTGTTCAGCCCAGCGCCAGCGCGAAGATGCGTGCGAGGCGCTGCTGGCCCTTCTGGTAGCTGGCGAAGTCGGGGCTCGTGGCCTTGAGGCCGTGGAGGGCGCTGACGATCGAGGCCGCGACGTCCTCGGGCGTGCCCAGGCTCTTGGGGACGCCGTGGCGGGACAGCCATTCCGCCAAAAGGCCGCGCATCGTCGCTTCGGCTTCGGCGACGATCTGGCTGGTGGCGGTGAAGCCGGTCTCGACCACTTCGCGGGCATGCGGGGTGCTCAGCACCGATTCCATGAAGGTGCCGTCCTTGGCGATGAAGGCGGCCAGCAACACCTGCTCGGGCGTGCCGTCGTTGGCCTCGAGCACGTCCTTGGCCGCGGCCAGTGTCTGGGCGAGCGTGGTGCGGGCGAGGGTCTGGAGGATGTCTTCCTTGTTGGCGTAGCTCAGGTACAGCGCCGAGCGCGACATGCCGGCGATGCGGGCGATGTCGTCCATCGAGGTCTTGCGGAAGCCGTAGGTCGCAAAGGCCTCGAAAGCGGCCGAGAGGATCTGTTCCTCGCGGGCCCCCGACGCCGAAGCGCTGCTGATGGTGGTTTCAGTCATAGTTGCCACTGCCGGTCACGAGCATCCCAAGCGCCGCGTTGACGTCCTGACACAATTCATCCATTTTGTCAGCACCAACGTTCGGGGAGGTGCGGGACGTGTCGACGAGTTTCATCCTAAACGGCAAGCCGGTCACCGTCGATCTGCCCGATGAGATGCCGATCCTGTGGGTGCTGCGCGACGGGCTCAACCTCACCGGCACCAAGTTCGGCTGCGGCGTGGCGGCCTGCGGGGCGTGCACCATCCACCTCGATGGCGAGGCGGTTCGCGGCTGCCAGACGCCGCTCGCCGATGTGGCGGGCGCCGAGGTCACCACCATCGAGGGCCTGGGTACGCCCGATGCCATGCATGCGGTGCAGGCGGCGTGGGCCGATGCACAGGTGGCGCAGTGCGGCTACTGCCAATCCGGCCAGATCATGCAGGCTGCGGCGCTGCTCGCCAGCAATCCTAACCCGACCGAC
Source organism: Pseudomonadota bacterium (assembly GCA_023393475.1). Classification (GTDB taxonomy): domain Bacteria; phylum Pseudomonadota; class Alphaproteobacteria; order Rhizobiales; family Devosiaceae; genus Devosia_A. Next base: position 40,531 of record JAEWLC010000053.1, on the reverse strand, counting down.
GCCGAGATCGATGAGGCCATGAACGGCAATCTCTGCCGTTGCGGCACCTATTCGCGCATCCGCACCGCCGTGCATGACGCCGCGCTGCGGCTGCAGCAGCAGGAGCTCTGAGCATGGGCAAGCTCGCGACGATCACCCGCCGTACCTTCCTCTTCGGCGCGCTGGCGCTGGCCGGCGGCGTCGCCTTTGGCTGGTGGCGCTACGTCACGCCGGGTGACAATCCGCTTGAGCCGGGCCTTGCCGATGGCGAGGTGACGTTGAACCCGTTCGTGCTGATCAATGCCGAGGGCGTCACAGTGGTGACGCCGCGGGCCGAGATGGGGCAGGGGGTGCATTCGACCCTCGCCGCGCTGGTCGCCGAGGAGATGGACCTCGAGTGGAGCGAAGTGCGGGTGACGCACGGGCCTCCGTCGAGCACCTACTACAACTCGGCGGTCCTCGCCGAAGCGCTGCCGTTCCTGCCGAACGACAAGGGTTGGCTGGCCGAGACGGCGCGCGGCGCCATGGACGTGCCGGGCAAGTTCGCCGGCATGCAGATGACCGGTGGCTCGTCTTCGGCCGCCGACGGGTTCAACCGCATGCGGCTCGCCGGAGCCGCGGCGCGCGCTACGCTGGTCGAGGCGGCGGCGAAGCGGTTCGGCGTCCGGGCCGAGCGGCTGAAGACGGAACTGGGCGCGGTGATCGCACCCGACGGCACGCGCATCTCCTATACCGAACTCGCGGTCGAGGCGGCGGGGATCAGGCTTTCGGCTGAGCCGAAGCTCAAGCCGCGCAGCGAATGGAAGCTGCTCGGCACCTCGCTGCCGCGCGTCGACATGGTGCCGAAGGTGACGGGCACGGCGACCTTCGCGGTCGATTTCCGGCTGCCGGGCATGCGCTTTGCGACGGTAAAGTCCAACCCGCATCTCGGCTCGGCCATGGTCAGCGCCGATACGACCGCCGCGGCGGCGATGCCGGGGGTCGAGAAGGTGGTGCCGCTGCCCAACGGTGTAGCGGTGGTGGCGACGACGACCTGGCAGGCCATGCAGGCGGCGGAGGCCATCAGTTTCGAGTGGGCGCCGGCGAGCTATCCGCAATCGAGCGCCGAGATCAGCGCCGCGCTCGCGGCCTCGTTCAGCGACGAAGGGCGCGACAGCGTCAAGCGCAACGACGGCAATGTCGAGGAGGCGCTGAAGACCGGCGAGGTGTTCGAGGCGGAATACTCCGTGCCCTATCTCGCGCACGCGCCGATGGAGCCGCAGAGCGCGGCGGCCCTGTTCAGGGACGGCAAGCTCGAAGTCTGGGTCGGCAACCAGATCCCCAACCTCGCGGTCAACGCCGCGGCCAAGGCAGCCGGGATCGAGCCGGTCAATGTCACGCTCCACCCGCTGATGATGGGCGGCAGCTTCGGGCGCCGGCTCGAGATGGATACGATCGAGCAGGCGGTCACCATCGCCAAGGCGAATGCGGGCACGCCGATCCTCCTCACCTGGAGCCGGGAGGAGGACATGACGCATGACTTCTATCGGCCCGCAGCGCTCGGCCGGGTACGTGGAAAGATCGAGAACGGCAGCATCGCTGCCTTCGACTACGGCGTCGCCTCCTCATCGGTCACGGCCGGGCAGATGGGCCGGCTCGGCTTCGACATTCCGGGGCCGGATGCCCTGATTACGCAGGGCGCGTGGGACCAGCCGTACAGCTTTGCCAACCACCGGGTCACCGGCTACCGCGCGCCGGACATGGTGCCGGTGAGTTCGTGGCGCTCGGTCGGCGCTTCGCTCAATGGGTTCATGCACGAAAGCGCCATTGACGAACTGGCGCATCTCGCGGGCGCCGATCCGCTGGAGTTTCGTCTCAGGCACATCAATGACGAGACCTCGCGCAAAGTGCTGGAAGCAGTCGGTCAGATGTCCGGCTGGGGCACTGCGCCCGCCGGCAGGGCGCGGGGCGTCGCCTTCTGCTTCGCGTTCGGCGTGCCGGCGGCGGAGGTTATCGAGGTCGAGCAGACGGAGGCGGGCATCCGCATCACCGGCGCCTGGGCGGCGGTCGATGTCGGCATCGCGCTCGATCCGCGCAACATCGCGGGGCAGGTCGAGGGGGCGATGGTGTTCGGCCTTTCGGCGGCCATCCGCGGCGCGATCACCATTGCGGAGGGCAAGGTCGAGCAGAGCAATTTCTGGGACTACGAGCCGCTGCGCCTCGACCAGTGGCCGGGCGTCGAGGTGAAGGTTCTGGAGAATTCCGACCGCATCAAGGGTATTGGCGAGCCGGGCGTGCCGCCTGCCGCCCCGGCCCTCGCGAATGCCATCTTTGCGCTCACCGGCCAGCGCATCCGCGAGCTGCCGCTGGGCAAATCCATCGCCTTTGCCTGAGGCGGGGCGGTGGGGCCGGCCGGCTTTTGCCGATTGACAAGCGCCGGCCGAGATTGAAACATGCCGGCATCTGAGTGGGAACAATCCCCCAGGATCGGCCGGAGACACGTAATGGGCCCAGGGTTCTCAGGAACCGGGCGGCCCAGCCGGGGTAAGCGGTAAAGCGTGCGCTACGCGCAGCATCTGTGGTCGGACCGTAGACAAAACGGCCACTGCTTGCTGCGACCTTCTGAGAGACCCGTTGCAGATTTCAACCGTGCGGTCCCGGTTGATGGCCAAGGCTCCGAGTTGCCCTCCACCATCCGACACCGCCCAACAGCCCTTCAGTGGGCGTGAAAGCTGTCGGAAGGACGCGATGAACGAGCACGTTACGGCGAAAGCGCCGACGACCGAGATGGAGGAATATCTCTTCGATCTCAACGGGTACCTGATCCTCAAGGGCGCACTGACGCCAGCGCAGCTCGCCGCCTGCAACGCCACCTATGACGAGATCGAGGAAGCGGCGAAGTCGATCTCCGGCAAGGGCTGGTGGGGGAACGTGCCGGTCAACAATTCCGGGCAGCAGGAAGGCATAGTGCTGCAGCAGCTCTACGAGGCCGGTCCGGTCTGGGAAGAGCTGCTCGACCACCCGGCTTGGTACGACAAGGCCATCCACTTCATCGGCTCGGACGATCCCGAGAATTTCGACAACGCGCACGGGCCGGCCTTCATCGACGAATGCTTCGGCACCATCCGGCCGCAGGGCGGGGCGCAGCGGCTGCATTCGGGCGGCCATGTCGGCACCATCCGCACGCAGTTCCGCTACCACGCCGGCAAGTTCCACTGCGGGCAGGTCAACATCCTGATGGCCTTCACCGATATCGGGCCGGGCGACGGTGCGACGATGGTGATCCCCGGTTCGCACAAGTCGAACATCCGCCACCCGCAGACGGTAGCGATCGAGAAGCGCTCGGAGGAGACCTCGGTCGATGGCGTGGTCGGCGCCATCGAGTGCCATCTCGAGAAGGGCGACGTGCTGCTCTTCGTCGATGCCATCGCGCATGGCTCGGCGCGGCGCACCAACCCGGGCAACCGCCGCATCGCCGTCTATCGCTACGGGCCGAGCTGGGGCTCGTTCCGGCTGCCTTATCGGCCGAGCCCTGAGCTGCTGGAGCGGCTGACGCCGCGGCGTCGCGGGCTGGTCTATCCGCATGGGGATGTGGTGCTGCCGCCCGGTCGCGCCGCTTAGCCGAAAGGGCGCGGCTAGAGCGCCCCTACATTCAGTGAGGAGGTACGTACTTCAGTGTTGAGCCGGTCTTCGGATCTGTTGGCACAGCTGCGTTCGATCGATGTCGCCGAGCGGATCGGCGGCGTCGATGCGGCTGCGCTCGTGGCCGAATGGCAGGGCTCGGGCGTGAAGTTCGCAGCCACGAGCCCCGAGATGGAGGCGCAATACTACCGCGCGGTGCGGGAACTCCTTTCCTGCATCAAGCCGGCCGGCGGCGAGGCGCCGATTCTCCACGAGGGCGGGATCTACCTGGGCTGCTGGCTCGAGAGTACCGGCACGATCAATGCTGAACTGCTGAGCCGCTTCATCCCGTCGGTGGCGGGGCGAACCTTCATGTCGTTTGCCGAGCAGCAGCGCGAGGATGGGCTGTTCCCGTACAAGCTGACGGCCAATGGTCCGGCCTTCGCGCAGATCCAGACGGTGACGCCGCTCGCCCGCTCGGTGTGGACGCATTACCGGCTCAACGGCGAGAGCCGCGCCTGGCTCAGGCGGATGTACGAGGCGATGGCGCGCAACGACGCCTGGCTAGCCGAGTGGCGCGATACCCGCGGCACCGGCGGGGTCGAGGCGTTCTGCTGCTACGACACCGGGCACGACCTCTCGCCACGCTTCTGGCATGTGCCGGACAGCCCGTGGGGGAACGATCCGAAGGCGTATGATCCCGGCAATCCGCTGCTGCCGTTCGTCGCGCCGGACCTGACCGCCAATGTCGCCTGCCAGCGGCTCTATCTCGCGCGCATCGCCGAAGAGCTGGGAGAGGACGGGGCCGAGTGGCGGGACAAGGGGGTGCGCAGCATCGAGGCGCTGTTCGCGAACTGCTTCGATGCGGAGGACGGGTTCTTCTACGATCTCGACCGGCACGGCCGGCATGTGCGGGTGCAGTCCGACGTGCTGCTGCGCGTCCTCGCCTGCGAGATAGGGGACGATGCGTTCTTTTCCAAAGCGCTGGAGCGCTACCTGCTCAACACGCGAAAGTTCTTCGCGAAGTATCCGTTCACCTCGATCGCGCTCGACGATCCGCGCTATGACCCGGCCTTTGACTACAACAGCTGGGCGGGGCCGACGAACTTTCTGTCGCTGATCCGGGCGCCGCATGCCTTCGAGGCGCATGGTCGGCACGTGGAACTGAGCTGGGTGCTGCAGCCGACGCTGTCGGCGCTGTTCAAGGTCGAGCGCTTCGCGCAGACGCTCAACCCCTTTACCGGCCGCAACGGCTTCACCGAGGCCTATTCGCCGGCGATCCTCTGCCTCCTCGATTTCGTCGAGCGCCTCTGCGGCATCCAGCCGAGGCCGGACGGAACGCTCTGGTTCGGCGGGCTCACGCCGGCGCAGATCGGGCACCGCGACATCAGGCACGAGACCGCCTATGCGCGGACGGTCGATGGCGCCGTGTTCGAGCTCTGCAACACGGCCGCCGAGACGACGGCGTGGCGCGACGGCGAACTGCTGTTCTCATTGCCGCGCGGCGTGCGCGTCGTCACCGACCGGGCCGGCGAGGCCGGCGCGCTGGTGGGGCTCAGCGCCGCCGATATCGAGGGTACTTTCCGCCGGCCGGCCGGCGACATTCCGTTCCGCATCGCCGCCAACGAACAGCTCGACCTGAGGGAGAATGGCGAGCTGGTGAGCGTGCGCAAACCCGGCCTCGTGCCGCCGAACTACTGAGAGGGACTACGACCAACAAGCTCACTTCGGGAGGAAAACATGAGCTTTCTGACGCGTCGCAGATTTCTGACGGGCACCGCCACCGCGGCGGGCTCGCTCGCCGTCGCCTCGGCCATGGGCGGCCACGCCTTTGCCCAGGACCGGCGTATCCGCCACTTCTGGTGGGGCAATCCGGAGCGCGACAAGCGCACCTTCGCCGTCATCGAGATCTTCAACGGGAAGAACCCGGGCATCGTCGTCGAGGGCGAGACGCTGGGCTTCAACGACTACTTCACCAAGCTCACGACGCAGATCGCCGGCGGCGCCATGCCTGACGTGTTCCAGAACGGCTATGGCAACATGGTCGAGTATGTCGACAAGGGCACCACCAAGCCGCTCGACGAGGCGGTTGCGGTGGGCAAGATCGATATCTCCAAGATCGACCCGGCGGGCATTTCGGCCGGCACGTTCAACGGCAAGCTCTACGGCCTCACCATAGGCGCCAACTCGATGGCGACGCTGATCAACTCGCGTCTCTGGCAGGAAGCGGGGATCGACGTCGACCCCATCACCTGGACCTATGACGACCTCAAGGCCGCGGCGGTGAAAATCTCCGAGAAGGGCGGGCCGAAGGGCACCGACGACCTCACGGCCGACTGGGGCGCGTTCAGCGTCTATTGCGGGCAGCGCGGCTTCGCCACCCAGTTCACGGAGGATGCCAAGTTCGCCTTCGGCCCCGAGATCGTGATCGACTACTGGAAGCTGTGGAAGGATATCCGCGACGCCGGCGGCACGCCGTCCGCCGAGGATACGGCGTCGGTCGCCGGCATTGCCGATCTCGACAAGCAGGGCGTGGTCAGCGGCAAGTCGGCCATTTCCTATGCCTTCTCGAACCAGATCGTCGGCACGCAGGCGCTGATGCAGGACAAGCTCTCGGCCGGCATGCGCCCGCACCTCAAGGGCGGCCAGCCCGGCCAATCGATCCAGCCGAGCCAGTTCATCTGCCTCAGCCGGGATTCGAGGGATGATGACGCCGCGCTCGCCTACATGAACGCGTTCGTCAACGACCTGGACATGACGGCAGTGCTCGGGCTCGAACGCGGCATCCCGCAGCAATCGGATGTGCGCGCCGCGCTGCAGGCGAACCTGACGGAGGCCGAGGCGGTGACGGTCGCGTATTTCGATGCGATCCAGCCGCATGTGGCGCCGCTGGCGCCGCCGCCACCCGCCGGCGTGCGTGAGCTGGAGGAAGCCTTCGAGACCCGCGCCGCCGTTTCCGTGCTGCTCGGCCAGGCGTCGATCGAGGACGCGGCGGCCCAGTACATGGAAGAAGCCGCCGATATCCTCGCGCGTGCCAACCGTTGAATGTCGCGCCCGCCGGAGGCATCCTCCGGCGGGACTTTTCCCGTGCAGGTAGGGGCACGATGAACAAGTTCTTTCGCCGCAACCTCGCGGGCTACACGTTCCTGCTGCCCTGGCTGATCGGGTTCTTCGCGCTCGCCGTCGGGCCGATCGTTTCGTCGCTGTATCTCAGCTTCACCGACTACGACGCGGTGCAGGTGCCCGCCTGGATTGGGTTCGAGAACTACGAATACATGATGAAGGACCGGCGCTTCTGGAAGGCGCTGTCGGTCACCTTCAGCTTCGTCGTGCTCTCGGTTCCGGCCAAGCTGATCTTCGCGCTTGCGGTGGCGATGGTGCTCGACAGAGGGGTGCGCGCCATCGGGTGGTACCGGGCGCTCTTCTACCTGCCTTCCATCCTCGGCGGCTCGATCGCCGTGGCGGTGCTGTGGCGGCAGCTGTTCGAGAACGACGGCCTCGTCAACACGCTGCTGGGCGTCGTCGGGCTCGATGGTCCAAACTGGCTGTCCGACCCGCGCTATTCGCTCACCACGCTGGTGGTGCTGGCGGTGTGGCAGTTCGGCTCGCCGATGCTGATCTTCCTTGCCGGTCTCCGCGCCATTCCGCAGGAACTCTACGAGGCGGCCGAGATCGATGCGGCGGGCAAGGTGAGGCGGTTCTTCGCCATCACGCTGCCGCTGCTGGCGCCGGTGATCTTCTTCAACCTCGTGCTGCAGATGATCGAGGCGTTCAAGAGCTTCTCGGGGGCCTTCGTCATCTCGGGGGGCAAGGGCGCGCCGCTCGACAGCCTGCTGTTCTTCACCGTCTATCTCTACAACGAGGCCTTCAGCTATTTCCGCATGGGCTACGCCTCGGCGCTGGCCTGGGTGCTGCTGATCATCATCGCGGTGTTCACCGCCATCGCCTTCTGGACCAGCAAATACTGGGTCCACTACGAAAATGGCAGGAACTGACCGATGGCAGACGTGACGCTGCCCGGCGTTGCCGCGCACCCGACCACGGCGCAGATCGCCGCCGCCATCCGTGAGGAGAGGCTGAAACGCGGCAAGCGCGCCGCTTTCTTCAAGCACATCTTCCTCATCATCACCTCGCTGGTGATGATCTACCCGCTGCTCTGGATGGTCTCGTCGTCGCTCAAGCCCGACAACCAGATCTTCGGCAATCTGGGGCTGTGGCCGTCGGAGTTCCGCTGGGACAACTACACCGAGGGCTGGAACGCCATGGCGGTGAGCTTCACCCGGTTCTTCCTCAACTCGACCTTCGTCACGGTGCTGAGCGTCATCGGCAACGTGCTCTCGTGCTCGTTTGCGGCCTATGCCTTCGCGCGGCTCGAGTTCACCGGCAAGAACCTGTGGTTCGCGCTGATGATGATGACGCTGATGATCCCCTATCACGTCGTCCTCATCCCCCAGTACATCCTGTTCCTGAGGGCGGGCTGGGTGGACACCTACCTGCCGCTGATCGTGCCGCGCTTCCTCGCCGGCGATGCGTTCTTCATCTTCCTGATGGTGCAGTTCTTCCGGCAGCTGCCGCGCGAGCTGGACGAAGCGGCGATGATCGACGGGTGCAACCCGTTCAAGATCTACTGGGCCATCATCCTGCCGCTCTCGGTGCCGGCCATGGCCACGGCGGCGATCTTCTCGTTCATCTGGACCTGGGAGGATTTCCTCGGGCCGCTCGTCTATCTCAACGACATGCAGGACTACACGGTGCCGCTGGCGCTGCGCAGCTTCATCGCGCAGGACTCGGTCTCGGCCTATGGGCAGCTCTTCGCCATGTCGGTGCTGTCGATCGTGCCGATCGTCCTGTTCTTCATCATTTTCCAGCGCCTCATCATCCGCGGTATCGCGATGAGCGGGCTCAAGTAGGAGTAGCAATGGCCGGCGTCCAACTGCACGACGTGCGCAAGTCCTATGGCAGCCTCGAAGTCGTCCACGGGGTCAATCTCGACATCAGGTCGGGGGAATTCGTGGTGCTGGTCGGGCCTTCGGGCTGCGGCAAGTCCACGCTGCTGCGCATGATCGCCGGGCTCGAGGAGATCACCGACGGCGTGATCTCGATCGGCGACAAGGTGGTCAACGACCTGCCGGCGAGCCAGCGGAACCTCTCGATGGTGTTCCAGTCCTATGCGCTCTATCCACACATGACGGTGCGGAAGAACCTCGCATTCGGGCTCTCCAACCTCAGGATGCCGCGGCCCGACATCGAACGACGGGTGGCCGAGGCGGCGAAGATCCTGCAGATCGGCGAGCTGATGGAGCGTAAGCCGCGCCAGCTCTCGGGCGGGCAGAAGCAGCGCGTCGCAATCGGCCGCGCCATCGTGCGCGAGCCGCAGCTGTTCCTCTTCGACGAGCCGCTGTCGAACCTCGACGCAGAGCTTCGCGTGCAGATGCGGGTGGAACTCGCGAGCCTCTACAACCGGCTGGGCACGACGATGATCTACGTCACCCACGACCAGGTCGAGGCGATGACGATGGCGACGCGGATCGTGGTGCTGTCACAGGGCAATGTCGAGCAGGTCGGCACGCCCTACGAGCTCTACAACTTCCCGCGCAACCGGTTCGTCGCGAGCTTCATCGGCTCGCCCAAGATGAACATGATCGCGGCCACGGTCAGCGGGGGGAGGGCGGAGATGCCGGATTTCGGCGGGCTCGAGCTGCCCGGTGTCGCTGATGGCGCCGTGAGCATCGGCGTACGGCCCGAGCAGTTCAACGTCGGTGGAGGCGGGGACCTGACGGCCGAAGGCAAGGTGACGCTGGTCGAGTACCTGGGCAGCGAAATCTTCGTCTATGTGCGCATGGGGTCCGGGCAGACGTTGCTGGTGCAGGCCGACGCGAAGGCGCCGTACCGGATCGGCGACACGCTGAGCCTGTCGATGAGCCGTGACAACGCCCACTATTTCGACGCAGAGGGCAATCGCCTGCCGGTCTTCGACAAGGCGGGGTGAGGGAGGGGAGCGCGCTGGAGCGGGGCGTCGTCCGTCCAGCGCGCAGCTTCAGCCGGCCTATTCGTTGCGTGGCGGCCAGACCGGGTAGAACAGGAGCGAGGGGTAGCGCGACCGGCGGCGGAGGCTGTCGGGGTCGATGCCCATCTCGCGCAGTCGCTGGTCGTCGAAGGAGCTGAGCTCGGTCTCGTCCCGGATGCGACGGAACAGATTGCGGAACCTGAACATCCGGACCTCACGCAGCGTTGCTGGCGAGACGGGCGAGGATCGCCTCGGCCTCGGCACTCATCGAGGCGACGATCTCTCCCGCCGGCAGCACCGCATCGATCCGACCGGCGCATTCACCGGCGGTCAGGCACGACCAGTCGAGGTCTGCGTCGAACTCGGGCGTCGGCAGGATGGCGCTGTAGCGCGGAACCGGCATCTTCTGGCCGCCAAGCGTCACGGAGCCGATGATCTGGCCTGCCGACTCATCGAGGGCCGTAGCTTCGCGTCCTCGCGCCGCGATAACTGCCTTGTTGGCGATGACCCGCATCGCCTGGCCCGGCCATTCCGGCCCGAAGACGGTCGTGATCTCGGTATCGCCCGGCCGGGCTTCGACACGGCGCGCTTGTAGTGCGGATGGGCGGCGGCTTCGTCGGAGGCGAGGAAGCGCGTTCCGCACCACACGGCCTCGGCGCCGAGCGCCAGCGCGGCGGCCATGGAGGGGCCGTCCATGATGCCTCCGGCGGCAACCAGAGGGACGTCGCGGACGCTCCTTGCGACGAGCGGGAGCAACCGGGCCAGCGGCGCTTCGGAGCGGTTATGGCCGCCCGCCTCCGCGCCCTGGACGATCAGCCCATCGACGCCGAGGGCTCGCGCTTCGCGCGCTTCCTCGACGGTGCCGACCTGCATCCAGAACTGCACCCTGCCGGCCTTGAGGCGGGCGACCTGCTCCGGCGAAGGGGGCGCCCAGAAGAACACGGCCAGCGGGATGTTCTCGGCAACGAGGACGTCGATGTGCCCGTCCTCGAGGAACGTGCCGATGATGTCGACGCCGAACGGCCGGTGCGTCAGGTTGCGCGTGGCGGCGATCATGGCGCGAAGCCCCTCGGGCGGGGTCATGCCGGTGCCGAGCATGCCAAGGCCGCCGGCGTTGGCGACGGCGGCGGCGAGTTCGGGGCCGGCAACGAAGGCCATGCCGGCATTGATGATCGGGTGGCGGAGGCCAAACGCCTCGGTAACACTGGTTCTGAGCATGATCGGCTCCCTGGGTGTCGCCCCCCGGCGATGGAGCACACCTACCAGCCGAACGGTCCTGCTTCAGCCGGCAGGCGGGCGAAAATCGACCCACCCGGCGCGCCGCAACGCCTTCGCCATGACGGTCAGCGCCTCGCGCGAGGCGGGTGCGCCATAGTCGAGGCCCTGCTGCGAATATCGCACCGAGCCGTCCGTGAGCCGCTCCAGCCAACCGGCCGCGACCAGTTGCTCGATCCGCCGTCGCAGCGTCGACGGCTGCACGCCGATGACGCGGGCAAGGCCGCGAACGGAAACCGGCCGGTCCTTGAGCCGCGCCGCCTTGAAGTTGCGGACGATGGCGGCGGCGATCAGGTCGCCAAAGGTCTTCTGCTGTTCGAAATCGAAACTGTTCAGGGTTTCGCTGACGAGCTCGACCTCGATGGCCGGGACGCCGTGCAGATCTGCGTCGAGCATAATGCTCTCCACGGGAATTTGGGCTCCCGGCGTGCCTAAGCCGGGAGCCCTGAACGCTGGCTGAACTGCGCTCTTGCGCCGTCGGGCAGATACGGGCGGACGAGTTCGTCGCTGAGGGTCCAGAGCCCGCGGCGCCGATCTAGGCGCTTGGCCGGATAGCCGAGAGGGTGGGCTATGGGTCGGAGACGGCCTTCTCGGCAGCGTTCAAGCGACACACCGGCATGGCACTAGGGGTGCTCCGGCGCAGCAACGGCTTGCCGCTGCCATGATGACGTCCTAAGTCTTTATTTCGGCGAGCTGTTTTGTGCCTGTCATGCGGGTTTGGCAGGGTGGCGCCGACAACCGGCGAGCTGATCGATGTCCGTTTCCCACGACAAGATTCTTGACCATATGGTGGAGGTCGCGCGTGCCGCCGGCGCCATCACGCAGGGGCATTTCAAGCAGTTCCGCGACATCGAGATCGGCATCAAGGGACCGGCCGATTTCGTGTCCGAGGCCGACCGGCAATCGGAGCTGCTGATCCGCAAGGAGCTGTTCGCGCGCTATCCGGACTGGAGCTTTACCGGCGAGGAGTTTCCGCCGGTGGACAAGGCGGACCAGGAATATCGCTGGCTGGTCGACCCGATCGACGGGACGACCAACTTCATCAACGGCATGGACTACACGATCTCGATCGCGCTCCGGCGCGGCAACGAGACGGTGGCCGGCGTACTCTACAATCCCGATGCCGACGAGATGTTCACGGCCCTGCCGGGGCAGGGCGCCTACCTGAACGGCGCTCGGCTCAGGGTATCAGAGCAGACCGATACCGGGCTGATGATCGTCGGAACGGGGCTCCCGACCCCGGGCCTTTCGCTCTACCCGGGCGCCTACGCGCGGCTCGATGCGATCCGCGCGCCGATCGGCGCCGTGCGCATCGTGGGCAGCGCCGCGAACTCCTGCGCCTACGTGGCGATGGGCCGGCTCACCGGGTATTTCGAGGAGACGGGCTTCGTCGACACGGCCTCGGGCATCCTCCTGGTACAGGAGGCTGGTGGCGTGGTGACCGACTGGTGGGGGCGCGGCCCCGAGTACTACGAGCGCACCGGTGCGATGATCGTCGCCAATGCCGCGACGCATGCTTTCCTGCTGGAACAGCTGAAGGACGTTCCGAGGAAAGACCCGGCGCGCGCCTAGTTCAGCCGTGCGGCGACGCCTTCGGGGTCGTCGGTGGTGATCTGGTCCACCTTGAGCTCGAGCAGGCGGGTGATCGCGGACATGCCATCGGCGTCGGCCAGCTTGATCGTGTAGGCGTCGATGCGCCGCCCGGCGGCGTGGAAGGCGGCAATGATGTCGAAGCCATCGCGGTCGGCGGCCAGAACCAGCCGGTATTCGAGGTAGATCATCTCCGCACGCGGCGATGCAGCAACGGCATCGGCGACGAAGCCGGCATAGTCGCGCGTCTCCATCAGCTGTTCGAGCGCACCATCGTGGCAGGGGTCGTAGCCGATGCGGAGGCCCGGCACCGCGTCGGTCAGCACCCGCACCGCCTCGGCATCGCCGGACGACAGGATGAAGTAGCGTGCCACCGGTGCGAGCGCAGTGGCGAAGCGCTGGACGACGGCGGGCGTGAGGGCCGCCGCGTCCTCCTTGTAGTCGAGCTGCAGCAGGCCGTCGGGATGCGCGCCATCGCGGGCGATGAGCGCGCAGAGGTCTTCGAGCAGCATCACCTTGTCGGCGATCGGCTCGCCGCCATTGTCGCGCAGGTTGAGCTGGCGCAGCATGGCGGCCGGGGTTTCGCGAACGAGACCGGTGCCCGTTGTTTCGCGCTCGAGCGAAAGGTTGTGGAGCACGGCCATGCCATCCTCGGCATGGATCACCAGATCAACTTCGACGCTGGCCCCGAGGCGCATGCCCTCGAGGATGCGGCGGCCGGTGAAGACCGGATCGGTCGCCTGGCGGCGCCCGCGGTGCCACTTGAAAAAGGTCCTGTGCCCGTCGCGGGTCACGGCAATCGCGTCGGCCATGGAAAGGTCAGCTCCGGTAGGCAACCGCGTTGTCGCGATAGGCGGAGAAGGCCTTCGGTGCAAGCGTTGCGGCAGTTACGTCGTGCCACTCGCGGGCATCGGGGACGGTGGCCTTGAGGCGGAGCCCGTCGGGCAGTTCGAGATCGACGATGGCGTGCGCGCCGTAATCGGTGACACGGTGGATGCGCGGCCCGTCGAGCGCCTGCGACGGCGTGATGGCAAGCGCCTCGGGCCGCACGGCGAAGGTCGCCGGCCCGTCGCCGATCGGCAGCGGGTGGGTGAAGCCGGGGCGCGAGAACTGGCCGCCCGACACCTGGCCCTCGATCAGGTTCATGGTGCCGATGAAGCCGGCGACGAACGGCGTCTCCGGCTCGCGATAGAGCGCATCGGGGGCGGCGACCTGCTCCATCTTGCCGTCACGCATCACCACGATGCGGTCGGCCATGGAGAGCGCCTCGTCCTGCCCGTGGGTGACGAACAGGGTGGTGATCTTCAGCCGCTGCTGGATGTCGCGAACTTCTTCGCGAAGGCGTTCGCGCAGGTGCTGGTCGAGGGAAGCAAAGGGTTCGTCGAGCAGCAGGATCTTGGGCTCCAGCACCAGCGAACGGGCGAGGGCGACGCGCTGCTGCTGGCCGCCGGAGAGCTGGGTGACATGCCGCTCGCCATAGCCGGCGAGGCCGACCAGTTCGAGCACCGCCTCGACCTTCTGCTGGATCTCGTCGGCGGGGAGCCGCCGGAGCTTCAGGCCGAAGGCGAGGTTCTTGAACACGTTCATGTGGCTCCAGAGCGCGTGGCTCTGGAACACCATGCCGGTCGGCCGCTTCTCGGGCGGCACTCGCGTCACGTCCTCGCCGTCGATGGCGACGACGCCGGAGGTCGGCGTTTCGAAGCCGCCGACCATGCGGAGCAGGGTGGATTTGCCCGAGCCCGACGGGCCGAGGAGGCAGACGAGTTCGCCGTCGCCCACGGTGAGATTGAAGTCGTCGACCGCCCGGACCTCCCCGAAAGCCTTGGTGACGTTCTTGATTTCGAGAACCGACATGGGTGCTCCTCAGGCGCCGAAGCCGCGGGCAAAGCTGCCCGAGTTGATGACCCGGCGTGCAAACAGCAGGGCGATGAAGGAGGGGATCCAGAGCAGCACGGAAAGCACCGCGCCGTACTGGATCACCGGCTGGTTGTTGATGAAGCTGATCATCAGGACGGGTAGCGTGCGGATCTGCGGCGCACCGATCAGCCATGCGCCTTCGGTTTCGTAGAAGGTGCCGACGAAGCTCAAAAGGATCGCTGCCGCGATGGTCGGCCCGGCCTGGGGCAGGGTGATGGACCAGAAGACGCGGAGCGGCGAGGCGCCCACGTCGCGTGCTGCCTCTTCCATCCGCCGGTCCACCGCCTGGAAGGCGGCCACCGGAATCCAGATCATGAACAGGAGCGTGCCCACGAGCTGGATCAGCACAACGCCCCAGAACGTGCCGATGAGGTTCAGTTGCAGGAAGATGCCGGCGATGGCGACGAGGAGGCCGAACTTGGGGAAGGCGTGCCCGGCGAGGAACGAGAAGAAGAGGATGTTGCGCCCGGGAAAATCGAGCCGCGCGAAGGCATAGGCGGCCGGGAGGCAGATCAGCGCCGAGAGGAACGTCACCATGGTGGCGAGGCTGAGGCTCATGGTGATCGAGCTCCAGACGTCGGCACGGGCCAGCGTCTGGTTCCAGAACTTGAGCCCGAACTCCTGCGGGATCACCGAGGGGTAGCGCCAGACATTGGTGAAGGCCCAGGTCCCCACCACGACGAGCGGGAACACGATTACCAGCGTCAACACCACGGCGAGGCCGATGCCCGGCCAGTCGATGCGTCTTTCCTTCAGGACCCCTGGCATGTCAGACCGCCCGGTTCTTGGCGACGGAGCGGACGTAGAACAGCCCGAACACGATGCAGAAGGCGAAGGTGATTACCGCCTGCGTGAGGGCCATGGTCGGATCGTTCACGTCGCGGAAGGTGCGCTGCATGAACGGGCCCATCATCTCCGGCGCGGCCGGACCCAGCACATAGGGCAGGGTGAAGGAGGAGAAGATGCCGAGCACGGTGAAGCTGACCGCCACGAGGATGGAGTTGGAGATGCGCGGCAGGATGATGTGCCACAGCACGGCGATCGGCCTCGCGCCCACGTCGCGCGCCGCTTCGATCGCCTGGTTGGAGACGTTCCCGAGTCCCGCGAGGAGGATCAGCACCGTCAGCGGGATATTGTCCCACACGAGGCCGATCACCGGCCCCCAAGGCGTGAGGTAGGGCGAGCGGATCTTGGGCAGCCCCACGGAATTGAGCAGCAGGTCGACGGTGCCGTTCGGACCGAGCACGCGGATGATCGCGTAGCTCAGGATGATCGAGGGCACGAACATCGGAAAGATGGCGAGGCCCTGCACATAGGCGGCCAGCCGGCCCTTGGCGAAGCGCAGGTAGAGCGCGATCGGCACGCAGATCAGCACCAGCAGGATCGCGCAGACGCCCGTGGTCCACAGCGTGAGCCAAAGGTTGTTTAGGCTGTACTGGTCGGTGAAGAAGAAGCTGTAGGTCTCGAGCGAGAAGCTGCGCCCGGAGCCCTCATTGGGCAGCCACAGGGTGCGGCTGATGGCGGAAATGATGGGCCAGATGATCATCCAGCCCACCAGGAACACCGGGGCGGCGACGAGCAGGAGGCCAACCGGCCACCCGCTCTTCTTCGTGCCGACGATGTCGTTCGCGACCGTAGTCGTAGTCGTCACGAATTGGGATCCACGTTCGGGGCGACGTTGCGATACCAGCCCTCGTTGATCGCCTTCTCCCAGTCGCCGCCCGGGAAGTTCGGGATGGTTTCGGGGATCACGTCCTTGAACTTCTCGCGCAGGTCGGCCGACACGTAGTCCCACGACACGCCCGGGAAGCCGCCGAGTTCGGTTAGCACGGCCGACTGGATTTCCTCGGAGAGGATGAAGTCGGCGAGCTTGAGCGAAGCGTCCTTGTTGACCCCGTTCGACAGCACGACCGAGCGGGAGAAGCCGCCGGGGAGGCCGAGGTCCTGCAGCTGCACGAGACCGGTGGTCTCGGGCAGTACGCCCTGGCTGATGGCCGACAGCGCCTGGTCGGACCAGGCCGGGATCATGGTCACGGCACTCTGGCCGAGCAGCTGGATCGACTGGGTGTTGCCGGACGTGTAGGCGCCGCCGTCAAACAGCGACGGGGCGATGTCCTTGAGCACTTCCCAGGCCGGCGGCAGGGCTTTCTCGCCGAACTCGGCGAAGTTGGTCGTCGTGAAGAGCGACGGGTCCTTGCCGTTCACCTCGTAGATGGCGCGGCGTACGAAGTTGCCGCCGGAGCCGCCCTTGTTGGGGCGGTTGTAGATGAACTGGCCCGGGTTGGCCTTGATCCAGGCGATCAGGTCGGCCCAGGTCTTGGGCACATTGGCCGGATCGAGCTTGGTGGTGTCATAGGCCAGCAGCACCTGGCTGCCGCGGTAGGGCATCGAGTAGTCGTTGTCGATGCCGAGCGGGTTGATCTTGGACCAGTTCGAGAGCCCGGCTTCCTTCATGTTGACGAAGAGGCCAGCCTCGATGGCGCCCGACGGCAGGCGCGGATCGTAGCTCTCGAAGTAATCTGCCTGCGGGTCGGCCTTGGCCGAAAGGGCTGCGAGGGCGCGCTCGCCAATGGCAATATTGCCCGGACCATCGCCGGCGTCGACGAGGTTCAGCGTCACGCCAGGGTTGGCGGCTTCGAACTTCGGCTTCACGATATTGGTCCAGAAATCGAGGATGTTCTGGTCCGACGAAGTGTACCAGTCGATCCGGCCCGCCTCGGCGAAGGCCAGGCGGGGCAGCAGCACCATGCCCGCTGCGGCACCGCCGACGGACAGCATAAACGCACGACGTTTCATCGCTTTTTCTCCCATGTTCGCCTTGCAGGGACCACCTGCGGCAGGCCGATCTGCGCCGGCCTTCCGGGATTGAGATTATTCCGGCGTAGGCGGCTGGCAAGCAAAAAATGGAACGAAAATTCCATTGTGACAGCTGGGCGAAAGATACGTTCCGCGCAGCGCCGCTCGCTTTAGGCGCTTCGGGTGACGCCTGCATGACACTCCGGAGCAGCCAAGGCGGCACGGCGGGGTTGCGTTGACAGGTATCGCCATTCCCTGTAACTAACCGATCAGTTAGATAACCGATAGGTTAGTAACAGCATGCAGCCCGACCAGCTCAGCCTCACCCTCGCGGCGATCGCCGATCCCACCCGCCGGGCCATCCTGATGCGGCTGATGGACGGCGAGGCGGCGGTGAAGGACCTCGCGGCGCCGTTCGAGATGAGCATCCCGGCGATCTGCAAGCACCTGAAGGTGCTGGAAGGCGCGGGGCTCATCAGCCGCGGCCGCAACGCCCAGTTCCGGCCATGCCGGCTCGAGGTACAGCCCTTGCGCGAGGCGGTCGGCTGGATCGAGGAGTTCTCGAAGTTCTGGGACGGCAGCCTCAACCGCCTCGACGGGCTGCTCGAGCGGCTGCAGTCGGCCGATGCCTCGGGCAAGAAGAACTGAGGCGCCATGGCCACCGATCCGCTGGAGCAGCGCGAACTCGTCATCACCCGTCGCCTCAGGGCACCCCGCAGCCTTGTGTGGCGCACGTTCGAGGATCCGTACCTGCTCGCCCAGTGGTGGGGTCCGGAGAACTTCACCTCCGATATCACGACGCTCGACTTCCGTGCCGGCGGCGAGTGGCGTGTCACGATGCACAGGCCCGATGGCACCCCGCATCCCGTGCGCTACGAGTTCGTCGAGATCCTTGCGCCCGAACGCATCGTCTACCGGCCACTGCGTTCGCCGGGGTCAGCCGTGGGCGGCAACCGGCCGCCGACCTATCTCGCGACCCTGACGTTCGAAGCGCTCGGCGAGGAGACGATCTTCACCATGCGGGCCGAGTTCGAGAGCGCCGCGAACCTTGCCGTTGCCATTGAGGGCGGATGGGCAGCCGGCACCAACCAGGCCCTCGACAAGCTCGAGCGGTTCCTCGCAACGCCCTGAGTTTCAGGAGTACGACCATGCTGAGGCGCACTTTCGCCGTTCTTGCCGTTCTCGCTGCGGCCCTCGTGGCCGCACCCGCCATAGCCCAAACCGCAGGAGACAGTCCGATGAGCATAGCCAGCAGCAGCGGGAAGGTCCCGGTCGGGGGCGTCCAGATCTACTACGAGATCCATGGCGACGGTCCGCCGCTGGTGCTCCTCCATGGCGGCGTCCTGCCGTCCCAGACGTTTGGCGCGCCGCTCGCCGCGATGGCGAAAACGCATAGGGTCATCGCCATTCACCTCCGTGGCCACGGCTTCAGCACGGACACGGATGCGCCCTGGACCAGCGAGGCGATGGCCGATGACGTCGCGGCCGTGCTTGGCCGGCTCGGCATCGGCAGGGCGCGCTTCATGGGCTATTCACTGGGTGCCGCCGTGGCGCTGCAGGTGGCGATCCGGCATCCGGAGCTGGTCGAAAAGCTGGTGTCCGTGTCGGTCGCCTACAGCACGGCCGGCGAATATCCCGAGGTACGGCAGGCATTCGAGCAGATGCCCGGCAACGCCGCCGCCATCGGCCAGCAACTCGCCGCCTCGCCCTTCGCCGAGCTCTACCCGGACGTGAACTGGGAGACGATGATGCGCAAGAGCGGCGAGATGAACCTGCCCGAGCGTGACTGGAGCGAGGCGATCAAGGCGATAAAGGCGCCGACGCTGCTGGTGTTTGCGGATGCCGATTCCATCCGGCCCGAGCACATGGTCGCGTTCTGGAAGCTGCTCGGCGGCGGCCAGCGCGATGCCGGGCTCGACGGCTCGCAACGGCCCGAAAGCCAGCTCGCCGTCCTGCCCGGCACGACGCATTACAGCCTGATCGACTCTCCGCTTCTCATCGCGGTCGCCACGGCCTTCCTCACGCAGTAGCGTCCGGATGAGCGAGGGCTTGAGCCGATCCAGCGTGGCGCCGGCGGCTCAGATGCGAAAAGGCCCGCCGGAGCGGGCCTTTTGTCTGCTTGTGGCTGCGATCAGCTGAGCGGATCGGTCTTCAGCAGCTGCGTGTCGCGCTCGGCCGTGAAGGTGTCCTTGTTGTAGGCCACGGCCTTGTCGAGCTGGTCACGGGTCACGTTGAGGAACAGGTATTCGCCGCCATCCGCGTCGGTGGCGTAGCGGACGTTCTCGATGCCGACGGCGACCGGCTTGGTGCCGATGCCGAGGAAGCCGCCGAAATCGATGATCAGGGCTTCGACGGTGGTGCCGTCGGCGCCGAGGACCACGTCACCGATGGCGCCGAGATGCTCGTCGCCCGGGCCATAGGCATTGGTTCCGATGAGCTCCTCGGCGGTGAGCGGGGCGTCGGTCAACTGGTCGCGGGCGATCGGGGCGGCCGCGACGCCAGTGGCCGCAGGCGCTGCTGCGTCAGTGGCGCTCTGGTCGGCCGGGGCAGCGTTGTCCGCGGGCGCCATGGCGTTGCTATCGGCCGGAGCCGTGGCGTCAGCGGGGACGGTGGTGGCGCCATCGGCGGCCGGCGGCGCGTTCGCGGCCTCATCGGTGGTCTCGAAGTCCGGCGCCTGCTGCAGGGCATCCTTGGTGGTCGCAAGGACGAAGCGCTCGCTGTTGTCCTCGGCGGTCACCCACTCGAGTTCGGAATAGTTCACGGCGACATTCTTCTCGCCAATGCCGAGGAAGCCGCCGACACCGATGACGACGGCCGCGATCTCGCCGTTCTCGCCGATGACGAGGTTGTTCACGTCACCGATGTGCTCGGCATCGGCGGCGCTCGACGAGTAGACCTGCTTGCCGATGATCTCGGTGGCGAGGTTGTCCTTGTCGGTGACGGTGTAGCCCGTGGCAAGGATCGAAGTATCGAGGGGAGCCGCCGTTTCGGCAGCGGGCGCATCCATCGCCGGGGTGTCGGTGGCAGGGGCTTCGGTTGCCGGGGCCTCAGTCGCCGGAGTGGTCGTCGTGTCCTGGGCAATTGCGCCGGCGGTCAGCAGGGTCGCAATGGCAGTGGTGGTCAGCAATGTGCGGAACATTGTATCGTCCTCTCGTTCGTGCCTGTCATGAACAGGGCCGTGCGGCAAATCGCTTGGCTGTGGAATGCCGCACGGCCCGATGAATACGCAACGTGATCGGCCGTGATCTGTTCCGCCGGGCCCGAAATGCCGGAGCAGGGTTCAACCAATGTCCGATAGGCCCCGCCGGCCTGTGGGGTAGCTTGGCGCTCCGACAGATCGAGGAGAGTGCGATGGCCGAGTTCCGGGTGGAGCCGCTGGTGTGGGGGCATGGGCCGCGGGAGTTCGAGATGTTCCTCGAGCCGACCTGTCCTTATTCGTCCAGGGCTTTTGGCAAGATAGACCAGGTTCTTTCCGAGGCGGGCGAGGACAAGGTGACGGTGAAGATCCGGCTCCATTCGCAGCCGTGGCACATGTTCTCGCCGGTGATCGTGCGCGCGATCTACGCCGCCGCGAGCCTGCCGGAGGGCAAGGAAGTGGCGAAGAAGGTGATGCGGGCGGTCTACGACCATCTCGACGAATTCGAGTTCGAGCGGCACGCCACGGGGCCGAACCGCGATGCGACGCCGAACGACCTGATCCGGCGGATCGAGGGCTATACCGGCCTCAAGCTGATGGCCGCGTTCGACGAGCCACTGCTCGACAAATCGACCCGCTGGGACGCCCGCTATGCGCGCCAGAACGGCATCCACGTGTCGCCGAGCTTCATGATCGACGGGATCTTCCAGTCCGACATGAGCAGCGGCGACGAGGTTTCGGCGTGGGTGAAGAAGCTGGCCTAGAGCCAGGCGCCGGCTCGGCAGACAAAAGGCCGGCCCCGTGTTCGAGGTCCGGCCTTCCACGCCTCCCAGCGTTTCGGAGGAGCGGTCGAGGCGCCCCCACATCGCTAAACTTAGCGGAAAATTGTCGGCAGGGCGCGTGGCGCCGGGTTAACGGGTTAAGCGGGAGTTAACGGCGGCGGGCCTCAGTAGGTCTTCATGGCTCGATGCAGGATGCCGGAGCCGTCGTCGAACAGTTCGCCGAAGGCGACGAAGCCCAGCTTTTCGTAGACGCCGAGCTTGTCGTGCTGGGCCGTGAGAAAGAAGCGCGGCTGGCCGCCGGCGCGGGCGATCTCCATGGCGCGGGTCAGCAGTTTCGTCGAGATGCCCCGGCCGCGCCAGGACTTGGCGACGACGACGCGGCCAAGCTTGGCGTGCTCGGGGGTCGCGATGATGCGAAGTGCGCCGACGACGTTTCCCTCGGCAATGGCGACGGCATGGGTGGCTGTGAGGTCGTCGGCGTCGAACTCCTCGGCTTCCGGGATCTGCTGCTCGATGACGAAGACTTCGCGGCGGAGCGCGAAGGCGGCGTTGCAGAGGGTGGAAAAGACCGGGACGGCGAGGAGGGTGATGTCGGACATGGCGACAGACAATCACACCGCCGGCCGCCTCGCTACTGGGTCACCGGTACGTTGATGGGGATTGGGCCGGAGGGGCCCGGAACGGTCCACAGCGAGGACCCTGCCTCCTGGACGAGGCGGAGGACAAAGCCGAGCTTTTCGATGACGGCTGGGGTGAGGACGAAGGGGTAGGCGTCGTGCTGGCCGACGGCACGGTTGAGGTTGTTGATCAGCGACGAGAGGGGGACCCAGTTGTCGATCAGGTCGTCGATATCGGCAACTTCATAGGGCTGGTAGTCGAGCTTGGTGGCGAGTTCGCCCGACTTGTCGACCTTGGGGTTCAGGTGCACGCCGAAGGCGGCGGCCATCTCGGTGGTGTCGACGAGGTGGAGGTAGTGGGCGAAGGTTTCGGCAAAATCCTCCCACGCGTGCGAGGTGGCATAGGCCGAGATAAAGCGCTGTTGCCACTCGGGCGGGGCGCCGTTCGCGTAGTGGGTGGCAAGGGCCGCGCCGTAATCCTCGGTCTCGTCGCCGAACAGCTGGCGGAATTCCTCGTAGGCCGGCCGGTTCGCGACGAGGATGCTCCAGTAATAGTGGCCGATCTCGTGGCGGAAGTGGCCCAGCAGCGTGCGGTAGGGCTCGTTGAACTGGGTGCGGCGATATTCGCGCGCCGCGTCGTCGGCTTCCTTGAGCGCGATGGTGATGATGCCGCTGTCGTGGCCGGTCAGTACCGGCGCGGGCGACAGTTCCTCGTTGGGGAAACGGAAACTGAGGCCGTGGACCGGGTCCTCGCTGCGCGTGGCGAGCGGCAGGTGCAGGCGAAGCAGCGAATAGATCAGCCGCTTCTTGGCGCGCTCGATCGACTGCCAGCGGCCGAGGTCGAGGGGCTGGTCGAAATCGGGCACGAGCTCGTTGTGGCGGCAGGCGCGGCAGAAGCTGTCGCCGCCGGGCGTATGGAGGATCAGCCAGTTGCAGGCAGCGTGCGCGGCGTTGGCGCAGAAGACGAACTGCATGTTGTCGATATGCGGTGCCGTCCACACCTCGGGGCCGCCCTCGAGCGACAGCATGCGGTTGAGCAGGGGAGCATAGCCCAGCCGGCGGCCGCAGCGCTCGCAGCGGGTGTTCTCGAAGTAGAGCAGGTTGCCGCAATGGTCGCAGCGGAAGAGCTTCATGGATGGTGCTCTGGTGACGCTGCATGACAATGCCGGCGAAGGATCGGCGGTTCCATCGCCGTGGACCGAAAATTAAGGCGAAACCGGCATGTTTCGGGGAAATGGGGGGCGCGATGCCGACACGATTTGCGAGCCTGTCGCGACCACATCGCTGGCTGGTGCTCGGCATCACGCTGGCCGCGGTGCTGGTGCTGGTCTGGGTGGCTTTGCAGCCGGTGACCGTGCCGGCCGAGACGGGCACGGGGCCGAGCGAGGGCGATCTCGTCAGCTACCAGCGCATCGTCGAGCGGATGCGGGGCGGCGAAGGCTACTACGATGCGGCGCATGAGGTGCTGGTGGCCGATGGCTACGGCACACGCTCGGTGTTCAACTGGCGCACGCCGTTGTGGCCCGCAATATTGGCAACGCTGCCTACCGGCTGGGCGCAGGGGCTGCTCGGCGTCGTGGCGCTCTTCGGGGTGATGCTGAGCTATCTGGTGGCGCGGCGGGATGGCGGGATCGTTCCCGCGGCACTGACCCTCGTCGCGGTGGGCGGCAGCCTTGGCGGGCTGGCTTCGCCGTCGAGCGTGGTGTTCGCCGAGGTGGCGGCGGGAACGGTGATCCTGTTCTCGGTCGCGGCCTACGGGATGGGCTGGCGCTGGGCCGGGCTGGCCGCCGGGCTCGTGGCATTGTTCCTGCGCGAACTGGCGGCGCCGTATGTCGTGGTCGCGGCGGTACTGGCCTTTCGTGAGCGCCGGTGGACGGAAGTCGGGGCGTGGGTCGCAGGCGGGCTCGCCTATGCCGGCTATTTCGGTTGGCACTGGTTCTCGGTGATGCAGCAGCTGGGGCCCGAGGATCGGGCCTATCCCGACGGCTGGCTGCAGTTCGGCGGGCTGCGGTTCCTCGTCTCGGTGGTGAGTTTCAACGGGCTGTGGAGCCTCACGCCGCAGTGGCTGGCGGCGGTGTTCCTGCCGGTCGGGCTGCTCGGGCTCTGGGCCTGGCGCGGCGGCACTATCGCGCTCGCGGCGGTGGTCGCGTACCTCGCGCTGTTCGCAGCGGTAGGGAAACCCTTCAACTATTACTGGGGAGCAGTGTTCACACCGGTCTTGATGCTGGGGGTAGGGTGGGCGCTATACGCTGTTCTCATCGAGACCTGGCGAAGGGAGCAGCCGTGAGCAAGCGCATGTCGAAGACCCTCGCAGCGGAACTGGCGGAGCGGACGCTGAAGATCGTCAATCCGTCCAACCGCGTGCTGACGCTGAACGAGAGCCTGACGCGGCGCGGCTACGAGCCGGTGCGGATCGTCGCCGCCGAACTGCCGCAGGAGCGGGCGGCGCTGGTTGCGTGGCTCTTGGCGCGGTATCCGGGCGAGAGCTGAGTTACCCCGCCGGTGAGGGGTCCGCGTCCTCCACTGGACAATCTAGATACTGCCGATCGTCTTCAGCCGCACGCGCGGGTGGACTTCGTTCTGGCTCATCACCACGGTCTGCGGGCGGAAGCGTTCGATGATGGCGCGGACGTGCGGGCGAATGCCGGGCGAGGTGATGAGCACCGGGATTTCGCCCTGCTGGGCGGCGTTCTCGAAACCCTGCTGGACGCCGACGATGAACTGCTGCAGGCGCGAGGGGGCCATGGCGAGGTGGCGATCGTTGCCGTCTCCCACCATCGCCTCGGCGAAGTCGCGTTCCCACTGGGGCGAGAGGGTGAGGAGCGGCAGGTTGCCGTCCGGACCGAGATTGGCAGCGCAGAGCTGGCGGGCGAGGCGGGAGCGCACGTGCTCGGCGATCGACTGGGCGGTGCGGCCGGGCCCGGCGATTTCGGCGATGCCCTCGAGGATGGTGGGCAGGTCGCGGATCGAGATGCGCTCGGTGAGGAGGGTCTGGAGCACGCGCTGCACGCCCGAGACCGAGATCTGGCTCGGCACGATGTCCTCGACCAGCTTCTGCTGCTCCTTGGGCAGGCCCGACAGCAGCGACTGCACGTTGGCGTAGCTGAGCAGGTCCGAGACGTTGGCCTTGAGCACCTCGGTGAGGTGGGTCGAGATGACCGTCGAGGGATCGATGATCGAGTAGCCGCGGAGTTCCGCTTCATCGCGCAGTGCCGGCTCGATCCAGGTGGCGGGCAGGCCGAAGGTCGGCTCGGTGGTGTGGACGCCCGGCAGGTTGATCTCCCGGCCCATGGGATCCATGACCATGAGCTGGTGCGCGAAGATCTGGCCGCGGCCGGAATCGACCTCCTTGATCTTGACCTTGTAGTCGTTCGGCTCGAGCTGCATGTTGTCGAGGATGCGGACCGGCGGCATGATGAAGCCGAGTTCGCTCGCGAGCTGGCGGCGGAGCGCCTTGATCTGCTCCGTGAGCCGATCGGTGCCGGTGTCGTCTTCCTTCACCAGTGACAGCAGGCCGTAGCCGAGCTCGAGCTTCAGCTCGTCGATCTTGAGGCTGTCGGTGATCGGGGCTTCCTCGGCGGGACGCAGCTGCTGCGCATCGGCCATGGCGCCTTCGATGATCGCCTTGTCGTCGGCGAGCGACTTCTTCTTGCCCGACTTGAAGGCCAGCCAGCCAACGCCACCGGCGAGAGCGAGGAACGGGACGATCGGCATGCCCGGCAGCAGCGCGAGGCCGCCGATCACGGCGGCGGACATGCCGAGCGCCTTGGGATAGCTGGTGAACTGGGAGACCAGCGCCCGGTCGGCGGAGCCGATCACGCCGGCCTTGGAGACGAGCAGGCCCGCGGCGGTCGAGACGATCAGGGCCGGGATCTGCGAGACGAGGCCGTCGCCGATGGTGAGCAGGGTGTAGTTGTGCCCGGCTTCTGCGAGGCTGAGGCCTTCCTGCATCACGCCGATGATGAGGCCGGCGATGATGTTGATGAAGGTGATGAGGAGGCCGGCGATGGCGTCGCCGCGCACGAACTTCGACGCACCGTCCATGTTGCCGAAGAAGGCGCTTTCGCCCTCGAGCGTTTCGCGGCGCTTGCGGGCAGTGGCTTCGTCGATAAGGCCGGCGGAGAGATCGGCGTCGATGGCCATCTGCTTGCCGGGCATGGCGTCGAGGTTGAAGCGCGCCGCGACTTCGGCGATGCGGCCCGAGCCCTTGGTGATGACGATGAAGTTCACGATCACGAGGATGGCGAAGACCACGACGCCGATGACGAAGTTGCCCCTCGTGATGAACTCGCCGAAGGCCTCGATGACGTGGCCGGCCGCGTCGGTGCCGTTGTGGCCTTCGGCGAGGATCAAGCGGGTGGTGGCGAGGTTGAGCGCGAGCCGCAGCATGGCGGCGATCAGCAGCACGGTGGGGAAGGATGAGAATTCGAGCGGCGTCTGGATGAACAGCGCCGTCATCAGGATCAGGACCGAGAAGACGATCGAGATGGCCAGCAGCAGATCGAGCAGCAGCGGCGGCAGCGGCACGATGAGGACCATGATGATCCCCATGATGCCCACGGCGAGGCCGATCTCGGACGACCCGAGCGACTTCATCAGCCCCTGCAGCGAGAATGTCGGGACCTTCAGGCCGGAGCCGGGGCCGGGGGCGGAAAGATCAGCCACGTGAGGGCTCCAGGAAGGGACGATTCACGCTGTCGGTTGAATGCGTCACGCCACGTTCCGCTGTTCGCCGGGGCCAACCACGTGGACGCCTTCGTCCATGTACTGGTTGAGCTTGTTGCGCAGGGTGCGGATCGAGATGCCGAGGATGTTGGCGGCGTGGGTGCGGTTGCCCAGCACATGATCGAGTGTGTCGAGGATCAGGTCGCGCTCGACGTCGGCGACGGTGCGGCCGACCATGGTGCGCGAGATCGACTCCGCGGCCTGGGCCGCCTGCGAGGCCAGCGAGGTGTTGGCGACGAGTTCCGTGAGGCCGGTGCCGTCGGGCATGGCGATGGCTTCGGGACCGATCTCTTCGCCGCCGGCCAGCAACACGGCGCGATGCAGGGTGTTCTCGAGTTCGCGGACGTTGCCGGGCCACGGGGCCTTGAGCAGGGCGGTGCGGGCTTCCTCGGACAGGGCGCGACGGCCGAGGCCGTTGGCCTTGGCGTATTTGTCGACGAAATGGTCGGAGAGGGCGGAGACGTCGGCCGGGCGCTCGCGCAGGGGCGGGAGCTTGAGGTTGACGACGTTCAGACGGAACAGCAGGTCTTCGCGGAAGGTGCCTTCCTTGACCGCATCGGCGAGGTTGCGGTTCGAGGTGGCGATGATGCGGATATCGACCGGCACGGGCTTGCCGCCGCCGATACGGTCGATCAGGCGCTCCTGGATGGCGCGGAGGAGCTTGGCCTGGAGGCGCACGTCCATCTCGCTGATTTCGTCGAGCAGCAGCGTGCCGCCCGAGGCTTCCTCGAACTTGCCGATGCGGCGGGCGACGGCGCCGGTGAAGGCGCCCTTCTCGTGGCCGAAGAGCTCGCTCTCGAGCAGGGCTTCGGGGATGGCGGCGCAGTTGATCGAGATGAAGGGACGGCCGGCGCGCTTCGAACGCGAGTGGACGTACTTGGCCATCACTTCCTTGCCGGTGCCGCTTTCGCCGGTGATGAGCACCGAGGCTTCCGACGGGGCGATCTGCTCGGCGAGCTTGACCACACGGGCCATGGCCGGATCGCGATAAAGGAAATCGGTCGACTCGCGGGCGACGGCGGCGATCACGGCCGCGATCAGCTCGGCGTCGGGGGGCAGGGGAATGTATTCCTTGGCACCGGCGCGGATGGCGCTGACAGCGGCGGCGGCGTTACTCTCAGTGCCGCAGGCGACGACCGGGATGACGAAGCGTTCGCCTTCGAGGCCGGCGATGAGGCCGGAGATATCCATCATCACATCGACCAGCAACAGGTCGGCGCCACGACCGGCGCGGAGGCTGGCGAGCGCGATCTCGATCGAGGGGGCGTGGGCGACCTTGGCGCCGCCATCCATGGCGAGCTTGGTGGCGGTGGTGAGCTGGCCTTCGAGCGGCCCGACGATCAGTAGTCGCATGTCGCGCTCCTTATGCTGCCTTGATGATTTCGGTCATGGTGACGCCGAGACGGTTCTCGACGAGGACGATTTCGCCGCGCGCCACGAGCCGGTCGTTGACGTAGATTTCGACGGCCTCGCCGACCTGGCGGTCGAGTTCGACGACGCTGCCAACGTCCATCTTCAGTAGGTTCGCGACCGGCACCTTGGCGCGGCCGAGGACGACCGAGATGCGGACGGGGACGTCGAATACGGCCTCGAGGTCGGCGGCGGTCTTTTCGCCGGGCGGCAGCTGACCGTCGCGACCGGGCGCGGTCATTTCCTCGAACTCGACGCCGGGGCTCATCCCTCCGGTGCTCATTGTTCGGACTCCTGATCTGTCCCTTGGCGGATGCCGCGGGCGGAAAAGTATTCGGCGATCTTCAAGTCGATCTCGGCGCTGAGGGCGCGGATGTCGCGGACGACGCCGCCATCGGCCCACTCGATCCGGGCATCGCCGATGGCGATGTCGGGATCGCCGAGGACGACGAGGCGGCCGGTGAAGCCGGACGTGGTCATCTTGCCGGTGGCGATATCGCGCACGGCATCGGCGAGTTGCGGCTCGCAACGGATGACGAGATGCGGCACGCCGTCGAGCGTCGCCATGCATTCACCGATCAGCTGCTCGATCTCGCCGGTCGGCTGGCGGGCGATTAGGCCGCCGGCGAGCTTGCGGGCAATCGACAGCGACAGGCCGACGGCTTCGGCGATGGTCTGCTTCCTCGCATCGTCCATGCCGGCGGCCATGGCGGCGACGCGGGCGCCGAGCGCTTCGGCGGCGGCGGTCTGGGCCTTCTGGGCATTGGCGGTGGCGCTGCGCTCGCCCTCGGCACGACCGGCGGCGACGCCTTCGGCTCGGGCTGCGGCGAGGAGATCGGCCATGGCGGTCTCGGTCACGAGCGAGTTCCGCTCCTGGCGGTGGCCAAGATCGAGGTCGAAGGTGAACTTGGAGGGGGCGGCGGTCATCAGCCGATCATCTCCTCATCGGCCTTGCCCTTGGTGATGACGATCTCGCCCTTGGCGGCGAGGTCCTTGGCGGTGGCGACCATGCGGCCCTGGGCCTCGTCCACGTCCTTCAGGCGGACCGGGCCCATGGCCTGCATGTCTTCCTTGAGCATCTTGCCGGCGCGGCCGGACATGTTGGCGAAGAACACGTCCTTGACGGTCTCGTTGGCGCCCTTGAGCGCGAGGCCGAGCTCCTTCTTGTCGAGCTTGGTGACGAGGGTCTGGATGGCGCTCGGCTCGAGGCGGGCCAGGTCCTCGAAGGTGAACATCAGCGCCTTGATACGCTCCGAACCATCCCGGTCGCGTTCCTCGAGGGTGGTGAGGAAGCGGGCTTCGGTCTGGCGGTCGAAGGCGTTGAAGATCTCGGCCATCTGCTCGTGGCTGTCGCGGCGCTTGGTGGTCGAGAGCGTCGACATGAACTCGGTGCGGAGCGTCGTCTCGATCTTTTCGAGGATCTCCTTCTGCACCGGATCGAGCGACAGCATGCGCTGCACCACTTCCATCGCCAGTTCCTCGGGGAGGTTGGCGAGGACCTTGGCGGCGTGATCGGTGTTGAGCTTGGAGAGGACGACGGCGATGGTCTGCGGGTACTCGTTCTTGAGATAGCTCGCCAGCACGTCTTCCTGCACGTTGGAGAGCTTCTCCCACATGTTGCGACCGGCCGGCCCGCGGATTTCCTCCATGATGGAGTCGACACGGTCGGAGGGCAGGAAGCTCAGCAGCAGGCGTTCGGTGGTGTCGGTATTGCCGGCGAGCGAGCCGTTCGACGAGATCGTGGTGACGAACTCGATGAACAGGGTGTCGAGCATCTCCTGGGTGATCGGGCCGAGCTTGACCATGGCGCGCGACAGCTGCCGGATTTCCATCTCGTCGAGTTCCTCGAGGATGGGGCGGCCATAATCAGGGCCGAGCGCCAGCAACAGCACGGCGGCCTTCTCGTCGCCACGCAACGCGCGCTGCATGGCGTTTGCCCCAACGACGAGCTGGGTATTGAGGGCCTGCTGGGTATCTTCCTTGGCGAGGGCGGCGACCATGTCTGTCGGTCCTATGCCGCGCTACCGAGCCAATCGCGAACGATCAGCGCGGCCTGCTTGGGGTGTTCCTCGACGAGACTGCCGACGGTGCGCAGGGTGTTGGCCTGGGCCTCGCCCATCGACTTGGCGTTCTTCATCCATGCCGGATCGCCCTTGGGCCTGCTCGGCTGTTCGTCCTCCAGCGTGTATTCGCCATTGAGGTTCGGGAGCGAGGAAACGATCCCGTCTGGTCCAACCTGTCCGACGGCGGCCGCGCCCGGGGCGAGTTCGGCGCTGACAGGCAGGGCGAGGGTCTTGTTCTCGGGAGCGAGGACCCGCTTCAGCAGCGGACGGAGGACGAAGAACACCAGCGCCAGCGCGATCAGCAGGGTGACCGCCATTTCGGCGCCGTTCATCAGGTCGTCGCGGGTGAAGTCGAAGAGACCGGCTTCGGCGGTGCCGCCAGCGGTCAGCTCAGGACGATCGGCGAACTGGAGGTTGGCGACCTGGACCTGGTCGCCGCGGGCCTCGTTGAAGCCGATGGCGGACTTCACCAGCGAGGTGATCTGCTCGATCTCGGCGGGGGTGCGCGGGGTATAGGTGGCGTTGCCGGCATTGTCGGCGACATAGGTTCCATCGACGACCACGGCGATGGACAGGCGCTTGATGCCGCCGGCCTGGGTCAGCTCGGTCTGGGTGATCTTGGAGATCTCGTAGTTGGTCGTCTCCTCGGTGGTCGAGGCTTCCTCGGAGGTCGTCGTGCCGGTGCCGGCGCTGGGCGTCGCGCCCGGCAGTTCGGTAGAGACGCTGACCTGGCCCGAGTCGCCGCCCTTGGCAGTATTGGCGAGGTCGCGGGTCTGGGTCGAACGGACGACCTGGCCGTTGGGATCGAAGGTCTCGGAGGTCTTGCTGAGCTGGTTGAGATCGAGCTCGGCCGAGACCTGCACGCGGGCGCGGCCGGAACCGACGATATTGGCCAGGAGGTCCTCGACGCGGCCGCGCATCCGGTTCTCGACGCTGAGGGTGCGTTCCTCGCCTTCGGACGCAAGGACGTCCTGCGCGCCGTTGCCGGCGCCGGAGGCGAGCAGCCGGCCGGTGTCGTCGACGACCGAGACGCGGCTCGGGGTCAGCCCCTCGATGGCCGAGGCGGCGAGATGCTGGATGGCCCGGATTTCGCTGGCGGAGAGTTCGCCGCGGACCGACAGCACGATCGAGGCGGTGGGGTCCTTCTGCTCGCGGCTGAACAGGGCGCGCTCGGGCAGGACGAGGTGGACGCGAGCGCTCTTGATGCGGGCGAGCGAGCCAATGGTGCGAGCGAGTTCGCCCTCGAGCGCGCGGACATTGTTGATGTTCTGCACGAAGCTCGTGGCGCCGAGCGTCGACTGCTGGTCGAAGATCTCGTAGCCGACCTGGCCGCGGGTGGGCAGGCCGTTGGTCGCCAGCGACATGCGAATCGCGGTGATCTGGTCGCGCGGGACAAGTATGGTGTCGCCGTCGCCGCGCAGTTCGTAGGTCACGTTCTGCGACTGCAGCTCGGTGACGATGGCCGAGGAATCTTCGAGCGATAGACCCGAATAGAGCGGGGCGAGCGACGGCGCGGAGGCGCGCATGATGAGAAAGGCAAAAAAGCCCAGCATCAGCACGGCGATTACGGCCATGGCGGCGACGCGCGCCAAGCCGAGGCGGTTGAAAAACTGCAGCAAGCCGTCCACGCGGGACCACCCCTAGTACATTGGGTGCGCGTAAACGCACCGAGCCCATAGGCAAAAATTACCCAGTGGATGGTAAACAAGGGGTTAACTCGATGTCGCAAAATGCGAAAAGCGGCAGGGTTTGCCCAGTGGTGGTGAAGGAGGAGTGAGTATGCCGGAGTTGAGAATCCTGGGTCGGGTCACCTCGATCAACATGCGCAAGGTGCTGTGGACGGCCGACCTGATCGGTACCGAGTACGTGACCGAGCTGTGGGGCACGCCGCATCGCGACCCGAAATCGCCCGAGTACCTGGCGCTCAACCCGAACGCTCTGGTGCCAGTCATCATCGAGGACGGGTTCGTGTTGTGGGAGAGCAACGCCATCATGCGCTATCTCGCCGACACGCGGCGAAGCGGGTTGTGGCCGGTGGCGCCGAAGGAGCGGGCGCTGGTCGACCAGTGGCTGACCTGGCAGGTGTCGGAACTCAACGCCCAGTGGAGCTATGCCGTCTATGCGCTGCTGCGGAAGAACCCGGCGTTCACCGACGAGGGACGGATCGCGGACTCGATCAGGAACTGGACGGGACGGATGCAGATTCTCGAGAACCAGCTGATCAAGGGCGGCGGCTTCATGGCCAACGGGCGGCTGAGCATCGCCGACCTTGCGATCGCGGTGTCATCGCACCGCTGGTACTCGACGCCGTTCGAACGCCACGAGTTTCCGGCGATCCGCGAGCACTACGAGCAGCTGAAGGCGACGCCTGAGGGCGCCAAGTATCTAGGCGCAGAGACGCCGTAGGGGCGGAGGAGCGGTTGGCGCAGGATGGGGGGCCTGCCCGTCGGCTGTCATCCCGGCGAAAGCCGGGATCCACTCGCCTCCCGCGCTGGCTGCGACATGGATCCCAGCTTTCGCTGGGATGACATCGAGTATGGGTGAGCGACAGTGCCTACCCACTGATCAGCAAAGCCCGCGCAACGACGAAAAGCCCGCCGCGGACGGGTCCGGGCGGGCTGGATTCTTCGGGCGAGGCTCAGCCTTCGCGGTAGTGCTGGATCCAGGTCGTGCGGAGGCCAGCAAGGCCATGCTTGTCGATGGCGGCCTGCCAGTTGAGGAACTCGTCAACGGATAGGGTATAGCGCTGGCAAGCCTCCTCGAGACTGAGAAGGCCACCGCGAACGGCGGCGACGACTTCAGCCTTGCGGCGGATAACCCAGCGGCGGGTGTCCTTGGGGGGTAGGTCCGCGATCGTCAACGGACTTCCATCCGGGCCGATCACGTACTTTACGCGGGGACGCATTTGGACGGTCATTGTACTCACTTACTCAACCTGACCACGTCGCAAACGCTACCGGATCGCGCTTAAAATTCGCCTAAGGCATTACTTAGAATGCGTTAAGAGCCATGGCGAAATGGCTTCGCAGTCGTTAACAAGTTGCAGGTAGGGCCGCTGGTCGATGCGCTCAAGACTTGGCCACAAGTTGTATCGAATGCGACGCGAGACGCTCCGGCGCGGCAGGTGAAGGGATACCGAATGGCCAAGGACTATCCGGCGCTGAACGCCCACCAGCGCCAGTTCATCGGCAAGCAGCACTTCTTCTTCACCGCAACGGCGGCGACGGGGACGCGCATCAACATCTCGCCGCGCTCGACGGACATGTTTCGCATTATGGGAGACAATTCGGCCTGCTATCTCGACCGCACCGGCAGCGGCAACGAGACGGCTGCGCATCTCAAGGCCGACGGGCGGATGACGATCATGTTCTGCGCTGTGGACGGGCCGCCGCTGATCCTGAGGCTCTATGGGCGCGGCAAGATCATCCCGCGCGGCGGCGACGAGTACGCGCAGCTGCTCGAGCAGGAGTTTGCCAATACCGAGCCCCTGGGCGCGCGGCAGATCACCTGGCTCGATTTCGACCTGGTGAAGACCTCATGCGGCTATGGCGTGCCGCTGATGGACTATGTGGGCGAGCGCGACACGATGGACCGCTGGGCCGAGGCCAAGGGCCCGCAGGGGATCGTCGACTACTGGGCCGAAAAGAACATGGTCAGCATGGACGGCTTGCCGACGGGGTTCGGGGAGTAGGGCGGACTACACCGAGTTCCCGGCGGCTTCCTCTGCCGCGGTCTTGGCGCGGACCGAGAGGATGGCCGACATGTTCACGCGGGCGCCGCCAACGATGAGCACGGGTTCGGAGCCGGTGAAATCGACGCCGGTGACTTCGCCGGTCATTTCCGTAGCGACGCTGATCAGCTTGCCGGTGGCGCTGTCGCGCGCCTCGATGGTGACGCTGTAGCTGCCGTCGGGGCGCTTCTTGCCGTCGTTGCCGATGCCGTCCCAGGTGAAGACGCTCTCGCCTTTGTTCACCGTGCCGGCCTTGGTGTAGACGATGCTGCCGTTGGCATCGCGCACAGTGGCGATGATGTCGGCCTTGCTGTCGACGGCGAAATGCCAGGTGGCATTCCCGTCGACCAGTTCGGACTTGGCGCCGGAGGCGGTGACGACCTTGCCGACATAGCTCACCGCCTGCGAGTTGTTGGCGGTTATCGACGAGGTCATCATGGCCTCGAGGAAATCGTTGGTCTTCAGCTGCTGCTCGACGCCGGTGAACTGCACCAGCTGCTGGGTGAACTGGTTGGTATCGAGCGGATCGAGCGGGTTCTGGTTCCTCAGCTGCGTGGTGAGCAGCTGCAGGAAAGTGTCGAAGTTCTGCGCGATCGACTGGCGACTCGTCGCCGTTGTGCTGGTGCCAGTGGTGCCGACGCCGTTTACGGCCATGATGGGCCTCCTAGACGAACAGGTTGACGCCGCCGGCCGTGGCCGTGCCGCGATAAAGGGGGGTGGCCGCCTCGGTGCCGGTTTCCTCGCTGCCGAGGGTGTCGCCGGTGCCGAAGGCAGGCTGCTGGCCGCGCCCGTCACCCATGCCGCCCTGGGCGGCGAAAGGGTTCTGGCGCAGCGAGAATTCGAGGTTGGTGCGCGAGGCATCGAGCCCGGCCTGCTGCAGCGCCTGCTGCAGGGCGCGCTGGTCGCGCTGCATGAGATCGAGCGTTTCGGGACGCTCGACGACCATGCGGGCGTTGACGGTACCCGACTTGTCGACATCGAGCCTCACGTCGATGCGGCCAAGCTCCGGTGGGTCGAGCCGGATCTGGAAGCGGGAATTGCCGGCATCGAATTGCCGCACGATCTCGAAGGCGACCTGCGGCAGGTTCACCTGCTGCATGGGTGCCTGGTAGGCGGCGTGGATGGTGCGGGCGACGGGAGCGGTGGCCGGCTGCTGCGTTGCGGCGGTGACGGCATCGGGCTGGGCCGAAGCGTCAGACGATGCAGCGGTGCTGGCTGCGGGTGGGGGAGCGTTGTCGGCAGGCTTGCTGTCGCGCTCGACCACGGGGACCGGCGCGGGCTTCGCGACTTCGACCGGAGCCGCTTCGAGCTTAGCCGGAGCCGGCGCGGGGGGCGGGGTGGCCTCGGTAGCCTTGGCCTTGGTTTCCGGGAGAACGAGGGTGGGTGCGATGAACGGCTGGGCTTCGGCGGCGGCCGGCTTGGCAGCGGGCTTCGGGGCAGACAGGGCCGCGATGATGCGATCCAGATCGGGATCGCCAGCGGCATCGTCGATGCCGAGGGCGGCCAAGAGCTCGTCCGAGGCCGTGCCGGACTGAAGGCCCTCGGCGAGAGCGGCGAGCTTTTTCGCGAGGACAGGGTCGGTTGGCTCGAGCCGCGTCGACAGCTTGCCGATGAGGACGCCCAGTTCGCGCAGGGCAGGGGGCGCTTCCTCGAGCGTCGTGGCTTCCGGCGCTTCGGTGATCGGGGCGAGGAGGGTGGATGGATCGGCGGCGAGATCGTCGCTCTCCACCGGCTCGCCGGCCGGCGCGGCTACGGGCAGCGCGACCGGGGCAACGGGCGCCTCGAGCGTGGGCTGCACGGGATCAACGGCGGGCGCGTCGGCGGGAACCGGCGCTGCCGGGGGCAGTTCAGCGGGAGTGGCCGCAGGCAGTATGCCGTCGCCGCTGGCGAGGGCGCTGATCCGCGGATGGACCGTCGGGGCGGGTGGCGCGATGGCGACGCCAAGATAGGCGGCCACGGCATCGACGGCATCGCCGAGCTTTTTCTCGAGCGCCGGATCGACGGGCTTGCCCGCTTCGAGCGCATCGTTGATGGCGATAAGCGCGGCACCGAGGTCCTTGAGCAGCGACTTACCCTGCTCGGTCCTGGGAAGTTCGGCGATCGGGCTGGCATCGGCGACCGGATCGGCGGTGGATGCGTCCTCCGCTTCGCCGCCGTCGGAAATGCCGGCCACGTTGGGCGCGACCTTCTGCACCAGGGCAGCGAACTCGGCCGAAGTGATGGTGTCCGGGAGTTCCGCGATTTCGGCATCGGCGGCAGGCGCCACGATGGCCAGCAGCGCCGCGAACAGGCCCTCGGGCGCATCCGTCTCAGGGGCAGCCGTCGTCCCCCCGGTTACCACACCGGGAGTCGTCGCAGGTGCAAATCCGACCGATACCGTCACGTACGCCTCACGAGACACAATGCTCCGGGAAGAGCAATGCAAGGGCCGTGCCGGAGCGATAGGAGAACGAAATCAGTGGCTTGGCTTCAATGGCAGGCTTCGGGTAGCGGCAAAGTCTGCGTCGGGCGGCAAATTGTGCCGGGTACGGCGCCGCTTGCCGTGCTCGCGGTTCGGGCCTATATCGCCGCGATCCAAAGTGGCCCTTGAACCCATCCGGATGAGAGATATGGACCTGAATTCGCTTGATTTGCCCAAGCGTCCCGAGGACACGCGCGTTGTTGTCGCGATGTCGGGGGGCGTGGATAGCTCGGTCGTGGCCGGGCTGCTTGCCCGCCAGGGCTACGATGTCGTCGGCGTTACACTGCAGCTTTATGACCATGGCGAAGCGACGCACCGCAAGGGCGCGTGCTGCGCGGGGCAGGATATCCATGATGCGCGGCGCGTGGCGCAGGCGCTCGGGATTCCGCACTACGTGCTCGACTACGAGGAGCGCTTCAAGAACTCGGTGATGGAGCCGTTCGCAAATGCCTACCGGCAGGGTGAGACGCCGGTGCCGTGCATCGCGTGCAACCAGAGCGTGAAGTTCGTCGACCTGATGGAAGTGGCCAAGGACCTCGGCGCCGACGTGCTGGCGACCGGGCACTACGTGCAGAGCAAGCTGGTCGATGGCCGGCGCCGGCTGTTCCGGCCGGTGGACGACAGCCGCGACCAAAGCTATTTCCTGTTCGCGACGACGCAGGAGCAGCTCGATTTCCTGCGCTTCCCGCTCGGCGGCATGACCAAGCCTGCGGTGCGCGAGCTGGCGCGCGAGTTCGGGCTGGAGGTCGCTGAAAAGCACGACAGCCAGGACATCTGCTTCGTGCCGCAGGGCAAGTACACCGATGTGATCAAGAAGATGCATCCCGAGGCGCTCGAGGGTGGCGAGATCGTCCATCTCGACGGGCGCGTGCTGGGGCGGCACGAGGGGATCATCAACTACACGATCGGCCAGCGTAAGGGGCTCGGCGTTGCCGCGGCCGAGCCGCTCTACGTGATCAAGCTCGACCACAGGACGAGCCGGGTGATCGTCGGGCCGCGCGAGGCGCTGATGACCAAGACGGTGCGGCTGCGCGACGTGAACTGGCTGGGCGAGCGGGCGCTGGCCTCACTCGCGGCGGGCAACGGCATGCCGATCGAGGTGAAGGTGCGCTCGACGCGGCCGCCGCAGGCGGGAGCCGTGCACATGGATGGCGGCGAGGTGTTCGTGACGCTGTTCGCGGGCGAGTACGGGATTTCGCCGGGCCAGGCTTGCGTGTTCTACGCCGACGAGAGCGAGACGACCGAAGTGCTCGGTGGCGGCTTCATCGCCGAGGCGGTGCCGCAGGCGCTGGTGGCTTAGGGCGACGCGGCCGGCTCGGATTGGACCGGGCCGGAGGCTTCGACCGACTTGGCGCCTTCCTTCAGCTGCTGGTAGTTGCCGAGGCCGCCGAGCAGGGTCGAGGCGACGATGGCAAGCAGCAGCACGCCCATCACCAGCAGCACGACGCGGCCGGAGTTGAGTTTCCAGGGGCTTTGCGGCTTGTTCGGATCGTCGGTCATGGCGGTGGGTTACGCCTGATGGCGGTGGGAGGCAAGGCGACATAAGCGCGCCCGGCTCCACCCGGAGGCCGCCTCCATCGCGAAAAAACTTCATCCCTACCCCAAGGATCAGTTGGCGTTCATCGTCTCATCGATAGTGTGCCAACCGAAAGCTCCAACGGGTGCTGAGATCGTTGACGTCCGAGTTCATGGATAGCGGGGTGCTGAGCGGGCCCGTTGCCGATGAGACGCTGATCGCGCGAGCGGTCGGTGGCGATCGTCGTGCCTTCGCCGAGCTGGTGCAGCGGCACTACGATTTCATCTTCCGCACGGCGTGCAAGTGGTGCGGCAAGGTGTCGGATGCCGAGGACGTGGCGCAGGAGGTGTGCATCAAGCTCGCCTCGGTGCTGAAATCGTTCGACGGGCGTTCGGCGTTCACCAGCTGGCTCTATCGCGTGACGCTGAACGCGGTGCGCGACATGCAGCGGGCGCGGAGCCGGCGCGGGCGCAACACCGACCGCTATGCCGAGGTGGCGCCGGATGAATACCTGCCCGAGCAGGAGGACGCCGCGGCGGCCAAGGAATTGTGGGCGGCGGTGAGGCGCCTGCCCGAGCAACAGCGCGATGCCGTGTTGCTGATCTATTCGGAGGGGATGAGCCACGCCGAGGCCGGCGTGATCATGGGCTGCAAGGAAGCAACCGTTTCGTGGCATGTCCACGAGGCCAAGAAGACCCTGAGGGGGCTCCTATGAGCAACCATTCCGACGACCACAAGCTCAACCTGATGAAGAATGCCGCGACGCCCGCGCCAAGCGAGGCGGCCCGCCGCCGTGCGCTGGATGCCGCGATGCTGGCGTTCGATGCCGAACAGGAAAAGACGGCGGCCGCCCCCCAAGGAAACCAGATCATCGATCGTCTCAGGTCCATCTTCGCCTCTCAGAAAGGGAAATGGACCATGGACAACCGTCTTGCTTACGGGTTCGGCACTGCCGCCCTCGCGCTGTTCCTGCTGCCGCTCGGCTACCAGCTCTATACGTCCACCGCGATCACGCCGATCGGCGGGCCGGCGGTGCTGCCGACGACCACGGTGACCGAGACCAAGGTCGCGCCGCAGCCTGAGCCGCTCGCAATGGGGCGCGCCGATGCCGACAGCACCGTGGGTGCGGAAGCTCCGGTCGATGCACCGGTGACGACGTTCAGCCAGGATTTCAATGGCCAGGGCGCCATGCAGGCGGCAAAGCCAACCGGTGAGGCCGACCTGATGCTGCGTGAGGAGGCGCCGGCATCGATGGCGATGGAATCCGCGCCGCCGATGGAAATGCGCAAGATGGCGACGAGCCCGGCGATGACGGCACAGCCGCAGACGGGTGGCATGGCCGACATGGAAGCCATGGTTGCGCCGGCGCCGATGATTGCGGCCGATGCTGCGATGGCGCCGCGGACCGAGCCGAGCGGGGATGAGTTCACGAAATTCACCGAGAGCCCGGTGAAGATCGTCAAGAACGAGCCGGTTTCGACCTTCTCGATCGATGTCGACACGGCCTCGTATTCCTATGTGCGCAAGACGCTCACCGAGGGCTGGGTGCCCGAGCCCGATGCGGTGCGCATCGAGGAGCTGATCAACTATTTCGACTACGACTATCCGGCCCCGACGGACGCTTCGACGCCGTTCAGGCCCAACGTCTCGGTCTATCCGACGCCGTGGAACCCCAAGACGCAGATCGTCCAGATCGGCATCAAGGGCTATGTGCCGGCCGAGACCGAGAAGAAGCCGAGCAACCTCGTGTTCCTGCTCGACACCTCGGGGTCCATGGATGAGCCGGACAAGCTGCCGCTGCTGAAGCGGGCCTTTGCCCTCCTGGTCGACCAGATGGGGGCCGAGGATACGATCTCGATCGTCGCCTATGCCGGTTCGGCCGGCGTGGTGCTGGAGCCGACGAAGGGGACGGAAAAGGCCAAGATTCTTGGGGCGCTCGACAATCTCAGCGCCGGCGGTTCGACTGCCGGGGCGGAGGGGATCGAGCTCGCGTACCGGCTGGCCGAGCAGAACAAGTTGAGCGACGGGATCAACCGAGTCATCCTCGCGACGGATGGGGACTTCAACGTCGGGATCGACGATCCCGAGGCGCTCAAGACCTTCATCAAGGGGAAGCGCGACGGCGGGGTGTTCCTGTCGGTGCTCGGCTTCGGTTCGGGCAATCTCGGCGATGACACGATGCAGGCGCTGGCCCAGAACGGCAACGGCAATGCCAGCTACATCGACAGCTTCAAGGAAGCGCAGAAGGTACTGGTGGCGGATGCCGGCGGCACGCTCG
Source organism: Pseudomonadota bacterium (assembly GCA_023393475.1). Taxonomy (GTDB): domain Bacteria; phylum Pseudomonadota; class Alphaproteobacteria; order Rhizobiales; family Devosiaceae; genus Devosia_A. The sequence goes on along the minus strand of JAEWLC010000053.1, from coordinate 649 downwards.
AGACCATCGCCAAGGACGTGAAGATCCAGGTCGAGTTCAACCCGGCGGTGGTGAGCGAATACCGGCTGATCGGCTACGAGACGCGTGCGCTGAACCGCGAGGATTTCAACAACGATAAGGTCGACGCGGGCGAGATCGGGGCGGGGACGACCGTCACCGCGCTCTACGAGATCACCCCGGTGGGTTCGGGCGGTGCGCTGAACGATCCGCTGCGCTACGAGCAGGGCGGCACGTCGGCGGCTCCGGCCGTGGCGGCGAACGAGATCGGGTACCTGAAGCTGCGCTACAAGCTGCCGGACGGCGATATTTCGACGCTGGTCGAGCAGCCGATCGGGCAGGACCTGGTTCTTGGCGATCTCGACGACGCTTCAGCGGATGCGCGGTTCGCAGCGGCGGTGGCGGCCTTCGGGCAGAAGCTCAAGGGCTCGAACTATGGCGAGTTGAGCTGGAACGAGATCCGGGCACTGGCGCAGGGCGCCCGCGGCGAGGACGAGAATGGTTATCGCGCCGAGTTCGTGCAGTTGATCGATATGGCCAAGGCGCTGGTGCCGGACCCGTTCTGCACGGCGCCCGAGGGGAACCGGAACTGCAGGTAGGATTTGGGCACTTCTTGTCCTCCCCCGCGGGGCGGGGGAGGGGGACCGGCGAA